>CAITNO010000016.1 GCA_903893795.1 Candidatus Hydrogenedentota bacterium
AGCAACGGCGGCTACAGCTGGGCTATCCCGGCAGGCCAGACGCTGGGCGGCATGTACAAAATCCGTGTGTACCAGTCGGCGTCCATCGGTGACTTCAACGACGTGTACTTCGCCATCGGCACGGGCACGCCAACCGTGCTGATGACCTCGCCGAACGGTGCGGAAACGTGGACACGCGGCACGACGCAGACGATCACGTTCACGACGAACGCGATTGCCGACACGCTCATCGTGCAGTTGTGGAACTACACGACCGGCGCCTCTGAGACGCTTGCCGCGGCGGCCAAGCCCGCCCGCGACGGCAACAACACGCTGTCGTACACGATTCCGGCCGGCCATGTCACCGGGACGAAGTTCAAGGTTCGCGCTGTGACGAGGAATGGAGCCATCTCCGACTTCAGCAACAACTACTTCACGATTAACTAAGCCTCAGCGGTGCCGCCGCCCAAACCGGGCGGCGGCACCCACTACAGACAAATCCTTCCGGCCGGACACGCTGCGCAAAGCAGATGGTCCGGCCGGATGCTTTTGGAAACCAAAGGTGAGAGACGGGATGTCAGGAATGACTCTTGTGCATGGATAGGGCTGCCGGACTTGCGCAAGAAGAAGCGGGCATGACTGGACATACACAACGGGACGACAGCACGAATATGTCCCTTTTCCTGATGGGGCAAGGGGATACAGTTCCGGGAGCCTGCGCTTCCTTGAAGCGCTGGGAAGGCCCTTACAGCTAATTGTTTTCTAATCGTCTGGATGTTATCATCACGAAACAGGGTCATGGACTTTTGCACATCCTTAAAGCCCATGGTTGCAACAATGCCCCTTCGGCATAGGACAATGGTTTTAGTGAATACGGACCGCAAGAGCTTCTTTCTGAACGGCTGATGCCGCGAGTTTCGAGAAACGCAAGTCGGCTGCAACCATCCGCTGAGTGGTTTATGGTGCCGGGCCCTATGCGAGGTGGGGTGAGTCTATAGATAGAAATGCCGGGGGAAGTGGAGTTGTTTTAATGAAGTTAGGAATGCTTACCCCGCATTGCGCGCGTAATTACGGTGGTGTGCTGCAGGCATATGCCCTGCAAACCGTATTGTCACAACTCGGCCATGAGCCCATAATCGTCAATCTCGTTCCAGAGACCAGACGGAAAGATTCTGTATTTCCGATGGACTGGCGCGGTGCGAAAGCCAGCGTTTACAATCTGCTTGTCCTGCTGCAGTACGGTCCCACGAAGCGGCGGATGGCGAGATTTGCCGAATTCAGCGCCCAGCATCTAAAGCTCACGGAAAAAGAATACGGGAATTTCTCCCAGATTGAGGCTGCCCCCCCGAAGTGTGACGGATATGTGTGCGGCAGCGATCAGTTATGGCGTTTGGGCATGCACAACTTTGACTCCATCCGGGCATACTTCATGGACTTTGTCCGCCAGGAAGCCACCCTCAAGGTCGCCTACGCGCCGAGTTTTGGGGTGTCCTCCCTTGACGAGGACTACAAGAAGACCATCAAGCCGTTTCTGGACGATATCAAGCACCTCTCCGTTCGAGAAAGCACGGGGCAGAGAATCATCGAAGAGATCACCGGTCGAAAAGTGCCCGTCGTGGTGGATCCGACGCTGCTGCTCCAGGCGGAAGACTGGAACACGCTCGCAGCACCGCCGCGTGTGAAGGGTCCCTACATCCTGGTGTACTGTCAAAGCCAGCGGCAAAACTTCTATGATTTGGTGAGCAGCGTCAAGAAGGCCACCAAGCTCCCCGTGGTGGTCATTTCGCTGGTGCCCTTGAACCGCATACCGGGTGCCGACCATGTTTTTCAGGATGTCAGCTTTCCCGAGTATATGAGCCTGTTCTCCAACGCCTCCTGCGTGTGCACCAATTCATTCCATGGCATGGTGTTTTCGCTGATTTACAGGCGTCCTTTCTGGACCGTGCCGCACGATTCCGCAAATTCGCGCATGGAAGACCTGCTGCAGCGGATCGGCCTGGAGAAAAGGCAGGTGAGGGCCGGGGACGCCCTTCCGAAAGACCCACTCGAAATAGACTATTCGAGAGCAGGCGTGGCACTTGATGAGGCCCGCCGGGAATCCATGGACTTCCTTAAGAAGGCGCTTTCGGACGCGCATTAACCCAGGGTGTCCCTGCAATCGCGGCAGACCGGGCGGATCGGCAGAGAGGCCGCCGCAGTCGGCCAGCGGGGCCGGGGAACCCAGGCATGAAACGGGCATTATGAAGTTAAGTGCAAGCAGCGAACGGCGACTGGGTGCCGTGCTTTCCCTGCTGACCATCTTTGCATTTGTTCTTGTGGGCGTGCTGCTGACGCCGATACTGATTCGGTACCTGAGCAAACCGCAGTTTGGCCTGTATCAGCTCATCGGGGCTTTTCTCGGCTATCTGGTCCTGATGGACTTCGGCATCGGCGGCACCCTGACGCGATTCAGCGCCAAGTACAGGGCACAGGGCGACAAGCTCCAGCAGGACAATCTCTTTTCCCTCTGCCTGAAAATGTACGGCGGCATTGGGGTTATTCTCCTCTGTGTCGGGTACGGAATCTACAGCAATTTCGACCGCATCTTTTCCGGCTCGCTGACCGCCGCCGAGCTGGCGCAGGGCCGGACCATGTTCCTGATAGTGCTCTGGAGCGTGTTTGTCACGATGCTCGGGAAAGCCTATATCGGTGTTCTGGACAGCTATGAGCGCTTCGTGTTCTCCCGGGTGGTCACCATTGTATGCCTGCTGTCCAAGATAGGACTTGTCGCCGCCATTCTGGCCTGGGGCGCAAACGCCATCGGCGTGGTGGTGGCCGAGGCCGTCATCAACGTCGTAAGTCTGGTTGCCAACTGTCTCTATGCCCGCTTTGCGCTGAAGGTGCGGTTTCACTACCGTTATTGGGACTGGCGTCTCTTCAAGGACGTGCTGGCCTACTCCTTCTGGCTCTTCATCACGACGCTCGTGCTGCAGATCAATTTCCAGCTTGGCCGGGTGATGCTCGGCATTATGACGGCCACCAGCCTGGTGGGCATCTATGCCGTGGGCATGCAGTTCAACACCGTGTACAACGGAATGTCCTCGGCGTTGAAACAGGTGCTGCTGCCCAAAACGGTGCGCATGGTGGTGAACAACTCCTCCGGAGAGGAGTTGACCCGGTTCCTCATCGGGCCCTCGCGCTACCAGTTGATGATTCTGGGCGGGGCCCTGACCGGTTTCCTGCTCTTTGGCCGCCAGTTCATCACGCTTTGGGCCGGGCCGGCCTACATCGACGCCTGGACCATCGCCAGCATCGTCATGGTGCCCGTTTCCATCCCGCTTTTTCAGAATGTCATCATCCTCATCCTGGAGGCAAAGGCGCTCAACCGCACCCGCGCCCTCATCAACCTCGGCACGGCCGTCGTGAATGCCATCATCTCGGTCTTTCTCATCCGGGCCTACGGGCTCTTCGGCCCGGCGATAGGCACTTCGGTCACCCTTCTTCTTGGCCACGGCCTCATCCTGAACCTCTATTATCACTACGGCGTCGGTCTGAACATGCCGCTTTTCTACCGGGAAACCTGCCGCAAAATCCTTCCGGCCATCCTGTTCTCCCTGGCAGTCGGTTTGGGGCTCGTCTTCCTGCCGGTGGGCGAAGGCTGGTTTGGCCTTGCGGTGCGGGCCGTTCTTCATGGCACCGTGTACGGCGTCCTGCTGTGGTGGTATGCCATGAATGACCATGAGCACGGGTTCTTCAAGTCCGTACTCGAGAACAGCCTGAAGGCAATACCTCTGTTAAACCGAAAAAAAGCCGAGGAGTCCGTCTGAATGGAACAGAAACTGGTGCCGGTGGAGCATTGCACCGGTTGTGCCGCGTGCCGGGCGCGCTGTCCCGAGCGCGCCATCGAGATGCGGGAAGACGCGGAGGGATTCCTCTATCCCTTCATAGACGGGAGCGTGTGCAGCCTGTGCGCCACCTGCGTTGAGGTGTGCCCGGCCCATCCCTTTCCCACCGGGCCCAAGCCGCAGCACCCAACGCTGTTTGCCGCGTGGACCAAGGACCGCCAACTGCTCCAGGAGAGCTCCTCAGGCGGCGTCTTTTCCGAATTGGCGCGGCCGGTTCTGGAAAAGGGCGGGGTGGTGTTCGGTGCAGCCTTTGACGAAAACATGGTCGTCCGGCAGAGCGCCGTCGAAACGTGGGGGGAACTGGGCAGGCTGCGCGGAAGCAAGTACGTTCAGAGCGACCCCGGCGACTCCTACGAGGCGGCGCGGAAGCATCTTGCCGCGGGCCGGGCCGTGCTTTACACCGGAACGCCCTGTCTCATTGCGGGCCTCTACGCGGCGCTCGGAGGCGACCATGACAGACTGCTCACGTGCAGCCTCATTTGTCACGGCGTGCCGTCCCCCAAGGTCTTTAGGAAGTATCTTGACGCGCTGACAGTGCGTGTGGGGCGGAAGCTTCGCGATTTCAAGTTTCGCGACAAGCGAAACGGATGGAGATACCCCACCATCCGCATTGAACTGGACAATGGGCGCACACTCACCGAGTCGAACACCGACAATGCCTACAGCAGGGGATTCGCCGCCGACCTTTATCTGCGGCCCTCCTGTCATCAGTGCCCCATCAAAGCCGGCGGACTGACAGGCGACATTGTGCTGGGCGATTTCTGGGAACTGGCAAAATACCGGCCGGAAGCGGTTAACCCCAAAGGCACCTCTGCGGCTATTGCCGTCACGGGGAAAGGCCTCACGGCAGTCAAGTCGTGCCAGGACCGCATGGAACTGGTAGAATGTCCCTATGAATACTTGGCGCAGGGCAGCATGCTCGGCAGGTGCGCCAAGCCCAGGGCAGACCGCGGGGCCTTTTTCGCCAACTTGGACCGGCTGACTTTCCCGGAATTGGCGGCGAAGCATCTGAAACCGCGCGGGGTGCTCGTGCGCAATGCGGCCAAAGCCCGGCGTTTTCTCCGCGCATTCATAGGCCACGTAAAGGGCCGGTGACGGGCGCCGTCGTTTCAACCGGCATAAGGAGACGTTGCGTGAACAGTGGCACCGGCGGCAACCTGGGCTGTTCCCGGGGACCGAAACATCATTTCTTCGGCTTTCATGACTTGGTCGCCTGGAACAGCGGCGAGACCCGGATCGCCTGTCTGGAGGTGGACCGGATTGACCACATCCCCCTCATCGGCCAGCGGGCCGCCGTGGGCTATCTTGATGCCGACACCTATGACTTTGTCGGCGTAACCTCCACAAACGGGTTTAATTATCCCCAGGGGGCCCGGCAGCAGTGGTGGGGGGAAACGAACAACCTCATATTCAACGATGAGGTGGCCGGCAACTGGGGTTCACGCATTGTCGACACCGACAGCGGCAAGTGTGTGCAGCAACTGAGATCCACGGCGCATGTGGTGTCACCCAAGACGGGCGACATCTTCGGGATTAACTATGCACGACTGTTCAGGCTGGGCGCCTACGGCTACAATGGGCTGAAAGACCGCACCGCAGCGGAAAAGATTCCGCAGGATGACGGCATCTACAAGAACAACATCGCGCAGGACAAACCGGAACTGCTCCTTTCCATCGCCGACGTGGTCAATGTGGAGCGGCCCGAAGGGGCCGAATTGTACGAGAATTACATTACCCACCTTGTGCTGAGCCCCGATGAGCGAAGAATCGCATTCCTGCACAGATACCGCACCGGCGAGGGTGAATTGACGCGCATGATGACGGTGGGGGTGGACGGTTCAGGTTTGCGCTGCCTTGCCACGGGCTTTCTCAGCCATTTCGACTGGCAGGACAACGACCACATTGTCATCTGGGGACGCACAGGGTCGATGATGGAAAAAATGCGGCGCTCCAAGCTGTACACCCTCGTTCCGCCCGGCGCGCTGTGGCTGGCCAAGAAAGTCATCAAGAAACTGTTCATGGGCAAAGAGGGCGTTGCAGGCGGCTTCAAGTGGCACGTTTTGCATGACTCCGACACGCCGGTCAACGCCATCATGGCCGATGGTGTTATCATGGAGGACGGCCACCCCATGTTTTGCCCAGTCAACCGGGACTGGATGATCTGTGATCACTACCCGCACGCTGACGGCATACGGACGCTGTTCCTTTACCAGGTGAGCCAGAACAGAAGAATTGACCTTGGCACATACAAAATGCTGAATGACCGTGTTGACCCGACGCTGACCCGGGAAGCGCTTTCCCTTGTCTGCCCGAAGCAGATAAGGATGGTCAGCCATGAACTGTTGACGTTCAGAATGAGCGGCCTGCACTGCGATCTGCATCCACGCTGGGACAGGAGCGGGACAAAGGTTGCCTTTGATTCCATCCATGAAGGGACCCGCCAGTTGTACGTACAGGATGTTGGGAACATTGTCGGCCAGGAACACTAGCGCCCCCGGGGTGTAGGGGGCAGGGAGCCACAAGCATGGCGGCAGTTGCGAAAGAAGACACAAAAGAAGAGAAGGCGGACATTCCCATTGTGGTCATGGGCCTCATGTTCCTGGCCCTGTCGCTGGTCGAGTACTTTGTGCCGCCGGGTTCCGAGGGGGACAGGGCCGCGGTCAAACTGCTTTGCGCCGCGCAGATTGCCTTTGGCCTTGGGATCGCGTTCATAGACCGCCGCCCGCGCCCGGCTCTTTTTCGAAACCCCGTCCACAATGCGGCCCTGCTTCTTCTCGTGTGGCTGACCGGGGCCGGCCTCCTTGGGGCGTCGGACCTGCAGGTTATGCTGGGCGGATGCGCCATGTATTTCTACTGGTACGCCATGTTTGTGTTCTTCTACACCCGCAGCGTGAACAGTTCCAGCAAGCATGATGTTTTTCTGATGATTCTCGCCGCGTCTCTGGTTGTGTGGGTTCTGGCGCTGAGAAGGTCCGTGTCCGTCCAGATGGACATCGCCGGGCGCGATGAACAGGAACAGATCCAGAATTACATCGGCTATTACATGGTCACGCTGCTGCCCTTTGTTCTGCTGCTTCGGTGGAAGTCGATAAAGGTTATCGCATTGGGCCTTATCTCCTACGGCGCCTTTTATTCCCTCAAGCGGGGGGTCATCCTCGCGCTGGTTCTGGCCAGTGTGGGTTCAACCATCGTCTATCTTTTTTATGTGTGCACCGCCCAGGAGCGGCGCCGGGGCATTGCGGCGGTGCTCGTGGTATGGTTTCTTGGGATGGGCGCGGCGGCCACCTTTTACACCGTTAACAAGGAGGCCGTCACGCGGCGTCTCGTTCCCGACACCAGCCGTGAACAAATCTATTCGGCAACCCTTGCCAAGATCCAGAAATCCGACTTCTTTGATGCCATAGTGGGCCACGGATTCATGAAATCGCTGGAGAAAGTCGGCTTCAGAAGCCACAATGACTGGCTGTTCTTGCAGTATGACTACGGTGTTGTCGGCGTGCTGCTGATGCTTAACGTGTACCTTGCCCTCTTTGCGCTGCTCTGGCGACTGTGCAAATCGGGGTCGCCACTGGCGGTGTCTCTGGCCTGCGGCATTATCCTCATGTTCTGCGTTCAGATGTACAGCATAGGACTGTATCAGAAGATATTCGGATTTGTGTTTGGCGGATTGGGCCTTGTGGCCGGCACCAGCGCGGTGAAACAGGAAACGCCGACGACGGCGGCGCGGGCATAAAGACGGTGGCGGCCCAGCCCGCCGCTTGATACGCCCAAATTCAAATAATATAATGCTTTCGGCGGAAGAAGAATGCCGTTGCCGGGTGCATTTTGCCGGCAAGGCAGAAGCACTCACCGGCAGCTTCCGTGCCTTCATCTGAAGCCGGATTGGAGTATGAAGTTGGTGCTCGCTGCAGGGCTTCAAGGAGGGTTGAGCATGCCAGACGGTCACATTCCACGGGTAGCCGTGGTGTACCAGTACTCGGCGCACTACCGTTTGCCGATATTTCGGTCCCTTTGCCGGCAAAAAGACATTGAGTACACCCTGGTTACGGGCGAACACATCGGCACCCCCCCGCTGAAACCAATTGACCCGGCCCTGGCGACATTGCCCATAGAAGAGGGCGGCCTGCGGTGGCGTTTTCTGCGGAACCGGTGGCTGGGCGGCGAACTGCTTTGGCAGCACGGCCTGTTCCGCCTCTCCACTTCAAACGAATACGATGCGGTGGTCTATCTGGGGTCGGCGCACTACCTGTCCACGTGGGTTTCAGCCCTGGCCGCAAGGCTGCGGGGCAAGCGTGTGCTGATGTGGACGCATGGCTATGTGCGGCGGGAAACGGGGCTCAAAGGCCTTGTCCGGCGCTCGTTTTACGGTCTGGCGCACGCACTGCTGCTCTATGGAAACCATGCAAAACGGATTGCCGCCGAGACGGGCTTTGACCCGAAAGACCTGTATGTGGTGTACAACAGTCTTGACTACGACACCCAGTTGGAATGCCGCAGCCGCCTGACCCCGGAACTGCTCCACGACGTTCGGAACCGACTGTTTCCCGGCGACAAGCGGCCTGTGCTGCTATGGATCGGCCGTCTCATGCCGAACAAGCAGCTTTCCATGATTCTCTCCGCCATGGAAATACTCCAGGGAAGGGGCCTGGAAGTGAACGCCCTTTTTGTGGGAGACGGTCCGGAACGGCCCCGCCTGGAAGAAGAGGCGAAACGGGCCGGTCTTGAGCACCGCATCCATTTTTATGGGGCCGCCTATGCGGAAGAGGAAATTGGACAACTTATCGCCATGTCCGACCTGTGCATCGGTCCGGGCGAAATAGGTCTGACCTGCATGCACGCGCTGGTCTACGGTACGCCCGTGATCACGCACAACGACCCCGACTACCAGATGCCGGAGTATGAGGCGGTCCTGCCAAATGAAACGGGCCTGTTCTTCGAGCGGGGCCGGGTGGATGATTTGGCGGACAAAATTGGGCAGTGGCTGGCGGAACACCCCGACCGCGAGGCCAACCGGCAGCCTTGCTATGCCGTCATGGAATCACATTTCAACCCGCGCTACCAGCAACAGGTAATCAGCGATGCCATTATGGGAAGGCCTGCATCATGACTGGGATTAAGGAAAAACTGAAAGACGTCGTCCGCAACAGCCCCAAACTGCGCGCGCCCCTTCGCCGGGCGATTTCCTATTACTGGCGGGGCTTTCGTCTGCCCCATGTGCACAAGACAGCCCTTTTCTATGGGAGCACCAGCCAGATCAGCCGCGACCTCCGGGCCGGCGCCTACACGGGTTTTGGCATAGGCTGCTATATCTGTCCCGGCGTGGAGATCGGTAATTACACCATGATTGCCGCCCACACGGCCATCCTCAACACGGGCCACAAGCATGACCGGCCCGGCACCCCGATGATCTTCACCGGCGGCCTGCCGGTAAAAACAATTATTGGGGATGACGTGTGGCTTGGCTACCGGTGCCTGATATTCGCGGGCGTGACCATCGGGCGGGGCGCCATCATTGCCAGCGGCGCCGTGGTGACCAAGGATGTCGAGCCCATGACCATCGTTGCCGGTGTGCCCGCCCGTTTCGTGAAACGGCGCTTCAACACGCCCGAAGAGGAAAAGATCCACTGCGACATGCTGGACCAGCCCCCCCCCGAGGGCGTGTATTGCGGCCAGCTCTGACCTGCGCCGCAGGGCGCCGTCCTCAGACTGGCCCTGCGGACAACCGGTCTACTTTCCGGCAATGCCGAAAACGATGTATTTCCAGCGCGCCGGTATGACGCCGTTGAGGACGCTGTCGAGGGCGCCAAGCGTCTTTTGAACCGCGCCAATCCTGCCCACCGCGCCGTGGTTGAAGGCGCAGAGAAAGCCGTACTGACGGAAGCTCTTGGTGGCGAAGGGGGCGCAAAGGCGCGCTATTTCCGCCTGGGCGAAATACTGCCATTCATTGGCCCTGCGCAGCAGGCCGTTTCTGGCCGCCATGTGCAGCGCCGATCCGCGCAGATTCTCGGCGAACCACAATTCGCCCCCCGGCTTGAGCACACGGTGGATTTCCCGAAAGATCTCTTCCCGTTGCGGATAGACATCCTTGTGCCCCATCACCGATTTGAAGGCGACGAGGTCGAATGAAGCGTCCGGATAGGGGAGGGACACGGCATTGATGTCTGCGTAGGAAACCAGGTTGTCCACATGGTGCTTCTGGTGGAGAAGTTTTGCCTTCTCCGCCGGTCCGTTCACATCGGAACAGACCACCGTGGCCCCCTGCAGGGCCAGGAAGAGGGTGATGCCGCCGTTGTAGGAGCCGATTTCCAGCGCGGTGCATTTGGCCAGGTCGAGCTTGGTCCGCTCCATCCAAAAAGGAATGGTCTTGGACCAGTTCTCCACGTCCCAATTCATAATGTCCTGGCGCTGTTCTGCTGTCAGTTTGACATCCATCAGCCGTTCCTCTCGTTGGGCAGTCGCGAAATTCTTTTGCCGAACAGAATAGGGGATTCAGCGCAGCGCCAGCACAGATTCAATCAGTGCCGCCATGATGTATTCGTTGTCCTCGTCGGACATGGCGGGGTGTATGGGCACGCAGAAGAGGCGCCGGCCCATTTCCTCGGACAGCGGCAACGACTGTCCTTCCGTCTGGCGGCGCAGGAACTTGTGCACCTCATAGGCCGGGGGATTGGCCACCACCAGGCGCACGCCATACTGCTGGTCCATCATCTTCATGAGGCTGTTGCGCTTTTCACCGGCCCACTCGGGGCGCACCACACAGGTGTACAGGTAATAGGAATGCACGCAGTCTGCCGGTTCGAGAGGCGTCGCAAGCTCCTCCAGATCGGCCAGCATCGCATTGCGCTGCTGCGCCAGATGGCGCCGCGCGGCGATGAAGCTGTCCAGCTTCGCCAACTGCACCAACCCCACGGCCGCCTGCACCTTGGTCATCACATTGCCGGAACCCCAGTTCTCCGTGCTGTCGAATCCGTAGTGCCGGGTCTCGTAAAAGAAATCGGACACCCGCTCGTCGTCGGTGGTCATCATGCCGCCCTGTCCCAGCGTCACCATGTTCTTCAGCGCGTGGAAAGAGAATATGTTCATCAGCCCGTGCACGCCGATCTTCTTGCCCTTGTAGTCGCCGCCGCAGGAGCGGGCCGCGTCGCCGATGACGACGAGCGGGCCGTGCTTCTCGTGCGGATGGCGCTTGGCCAGTTCCAGATAGTCGTCCATGGGCGCCGACATGCCGTTCATGTGCACCGGGAAAATGGCGCGCGTCCGGGGGGTAATCCGCTTTTCCACGTCGTTTGGGTCAAGCTGAAGCGTCTTGGGGTCAATCTCGCCCCACACCACTTTGCCGCCTGCGCCAATGACCGCCAGAGGCGAAGCGACATAGTTGACGGCCGGGACAATGACCTCGTCATCGGGCTGCAGGTCGAGGTAGCGCATCGCCAAATCCAGGCCCGGCCCGGCGGCGTTCAGCGTGCGTGCATATTTCACGCCGGTGTACTTGGCGTAGGCCTCCTCAAAGGCCTGCACCTGCGGACCGGAGAAACCCTGTGTCAGCGCCTGTGAATCGCGAATTGCGGCCACGGCGGCTTCGGTTTCCTCCTCGCCGTAGATGCTGCCCAGACGGGGCTCGCCCTGCCACAGGGTGGCGGGCCGGTTCTTGAGAATATTGCGTCGGTTTTCGGGGGTCATGGGCGTGTCCTTGAGCATTACGGCGCTCAAACCGGTTGGCAATCTGGTGATCCTATGACAGGAACAATCTCGGGGTCAATTACCCGGCCGCTTTCACGGCGCTATTTTGTCTGGTTCTCGCCGAAGAGGGGTTCAAAATCGGCATCCCAGCCCGGACCCAGCAGGCGCCGATAGGCGGTGCTGGTGGGGAAGAGGATGACCCAGGCGGTCAGCGCGATGATCTGGCAGTCCAGCCACAGAGACATGTTCTTTATGTACCACAATTCGAGCTTGGCCTTCAGCGGGTCAATATCCTCGTGGTAGCAGCGCAGCGCCCCCTTGGGACTGTTGGAGGTGAGTCTTTCCTCATCCCTGAAAACCACCGAGCCGATGCTGGTCAGTCCGGGGGTGACGCTGAAGAGCACTTTTTGGTCTTCCAGGGACAGATCGGGGTAATCGGTGTGGGCGACAGGACGTGGGCCGACGATGGACATCTCGCCTTTGAGGATGTTGATGAGCTGGGGCACCTCGTTGAGTTTCGACTTGCGCAGGAATTTTCCGAGGGGCAGCACGCGCGGGTCATCACGCACAGTTACCACGCCGGTGCCGATGGAGGGGCTGTCCTTGAGCATGGTGGCGAACTTGAGGCATTGAAAGTGCTTTTTCTCCCGGCCCAGGCGCGTCTGACTGTAGAATATCTCCCCCTCGCCGGTCAGGCGCAGCATCAGGGCTATCACGATGCCAAAAGGCAGGAAAGCCAGGAGCGCCGCCGCGGAGAGCATAATGTCCATGCACCGCTTTGCCATGTGTCACATCCTTTGGTCGAGATTCTTGTGGGTTTCTTTGTGCTTCAGTTCGGGAAGCATTTCTTCAAACAGCCCCACGATGTCCTCTTTTGTCCACCGCCTCTGTGACTTCATCGCGTCAATTTGGGCCAGGAACCGGTCCGGTCTCGGATCATCGGCGATGAGCGGGTTCTTGATGACACCGACACTGCGGAAGCGGTCCATGTCCAGCTTTTCCTGGTCGGTGAAGAACTCCTCAAAATCCTTCTCGCCGGTCGTGTCGGAATCAAAGAAGTAGCAGGGCCACTTGCCCCTTGGCTCGAGTTCGAATATGCGCGAGCGGGCCTCCTCCTCGCTTTCGCAGAGGTAGGGTTCGTATCCGCGCTGGGCGAGATAGCGGACGGCGATGTCCGAAAAGGTGGTCAGGTGCAGTTTCTCGCTGAGCTTGGGGAAGAAGATGTCCCGGTTTTCGCCGAGCAGGCAGGACATCATGCAAAGTTCGCCCGACTCCCTGGCCGTCACAAAATAGCGCTTCACGTCGCGGGGCGCCGATATGGGCTGATACTTGGCCAGGCGCTGGTCAAAGCCGTGCAACAGGCTGCCGTCGGAAAAGGCGACGTTTGCGAAGCGGGCGGTCGATACGGGAACCTCGGCGCTGGCCCGCATCAGGAAGAACTCCATGATTCTCTTGGAAGCGCCCATCAGGTTCACCGGATTTGCGGCCTTGTCGGTGGACACGGCGAAATACTTGCCCATGCCCGCGCCCTGCCCGAGCCGGAGCGTCTTTTCCGTGTTAAGCACGTTCACATCGATCATGCGCATCAGCGTGAAAGGTTCCCGCTCGCTGCGCACGTGCTTCAGGGCGGACAGGTTCAGCACATAGTCATAATGCACCCCCGACTCCATGAAGGCCTCAAAGCCCAGTGAGCCGCAGTCCAAGGTGAAGGTCTGGAAATCGCCGTCGATATAGCCCAGCGAACTGCGCAGATCGCGCACGAGTTCGACGAGGCTGTTTTCGCTGATGTCCACGACATGGAGCGTTTTGGGGTTGCGGCGAAAGAGTTCTTTTGTCACCGCCTGCCCGATGGACCCGCCGCCGCCGATGACCAGGAACGCATTTTCCCGGACGGCCGCCTCAAGGACGGCCTCATTGGCCCCAATGTCTTCTGTAAAGAGATCCGACTCGCGGCCGATAAGGCTCAGGACCTTGTCCATGCCCGCCAACGCTTTTCTTAACATGGCTGTACATCCTTCGCCCCCTGTATTGAGTTACTACAGATTCCCCATATGCGACAACATCGTGTCCGCGGCCCTCACCACGGAGAAATGATCCTCGAGCAGTTTACGGGCATTGGCGCCCATTTTCTTTCGCAGCTCCGCGCTGCCGATGAGTTTGACAGCATTGCGGAGCAGCTCTTCGTAATCCCCGTTGTCCGTCACAAAGCCCGCCTCGGCCTCCTCGACGGCATGCTTCATGTCGTTCTGCGGATTGACGCAGGCCAGCAGTGGGAGCGAGCAGAGCATGTAGCCGAGCATTTTGCCCGGAAAATTGTGCGTGGTCAGGCGCTGGTTCAGGGTGACGAGGCCCACGTCACTTTCGCCCAGCATGCCCAGATAGTCCTCCTGGGCGACGGCGCCGAGGAGCGTCAGGTTGGACAGTCCCTTTTCCTTCACAAAGGCCCTGATCCGCTCCACCTCGTTGCCTTCGCCCACGAGCAGGAAATGCACCTGCTCCTCCGACTGGAGGCGGTCGGCCAGCATCATGACCGAATCCATGTCCTGGGCCGTGCCCATGCTTCCGCCGTAGGTGAAGAGGATCTTGCCCTGCAGGTTGAAGCGTTCCCGGATGTGAGCGGGCCGGGCGGGGATGGTGCTGGTGTCGATCCAGTTGTAGAGCAGTTCAAAGGAATAGCGTTTCTCGTAGCCCTGGTCGGTGAAATACTGGAGATTGGCCGGGGACTGGTAGCCGATGGTGTCGGAAACACCGTACTGGAGCAGTTCCATCTGCTTGAAGTACCAGTAAATAAGGCCTTTTCGGAGCACGCCCGAATCCACGTACCACTGGGGCGCGATGTCGCGCACGATGAGATAGGTGCGGCAGTTCCACATGCGCTTCAGGCTGCGGGCGAGTTTTCCCAGAAACAGCGTGGGCGACCAGAAGATGACCAGGTCGCAGCGGTGCTCCTCGAAGAAGCGCCTGCCCTTGCCCAGCATGACGGCCGAGATGCGCATCTCGTTGATGGTGCGCCGGATGATGTTGATGCCCCGTATCCGGCCGATCGGAAAGCGCAGCACGGTGACACCGTCCTCAACCGAGGTCTGCACGTCTCCGCCTGGATTTTCGCCGGGGGTGGCGACAATTACCTCGTGGCCCCGCCGGACAAACTCCTGGCCCAGATCGTACATCATCTTTGCCGACGAGGTGCGCAACGGGGCGTAATGTGGTACTGCAAATAAAATGCGCATCATCTGTCCTTGAAGACGGGCCTCAAGCCGGGTACTGCGATCATCCATCCACGTTCCAAGTTTCCACTGGGAAAAGATAATCATCCCGCTTGGCGTCTTCAATCCTACCTGAGGAGAATATTACCATGATCGCGTCTTCCGTTAAAGCCATGCTTGCCGTGGCGTGGCCGGCCGGCACGCTGAGTATGCGGGGCTTGAGTCCGGACAGAACAATCTGCTCCACGGGCAGGTTGCCCGACGGGGAAGACCAATCGTCGGGCTTTACCACCGCCAGCAGCAGGGTTCCCTGCACCACGGTGAACCATTTGTGCTCGATGCGGTGCCCGCGCCAGCCGCGTGGCTCATGGGCCCGGTGGGCGCGGATGGTGTAAAAGCGGTCCACACCCTTGAAATCGAAGTCGTTCACGAAGGTTACCGTGCCTCTGGCATCCGCATGGAGGCCGCCTTCGATAATGCTCGTCCTGTTCAGTTCCTCTGCCAAAGCAGTGTCTCCGCAAGATCAGTTCTTGTGCCACACGACACGGTTGACATAATCGGTGTAACTGAGAATGATCCGCACGACCTTCTCAGAAACGTTGGGCACGTTGTAGTCTTCAACCATCCGCAGGGTGCGCGTTGTTCCCCGGGGCTGGGATTCCAGAATCTTGAGCCCGTCGAGGACGCGGTTTAGTTCGAGTCCCGTCATCATGACGGAGACCTCCTCCATGCCTTCGGGGCGCTCGTGGGCATTGCGGATGTTCAGCGCGGGGAAATTGAGGATGGAGGACTCCTCGGTGATGGTGCCGCTGTCGGACAGCGACGCCACTGCGTGCATCTGCAGGTGGACGTAGTCGCACAGCCCGAGGGGTTTGAGCAGTTCCACCTCCGGCCGCAGCGTCACGCCCATGGCGTCGACCTTCTTGCGCGTGCGCGGGTGGGTGGACACGATGACCCGCTTGCCGTAGCGCGCGGCCAGGGTGTTCAGCACCGTGATCAGCTTGGCAAACTGCTCCGGGTAGTCGATATTCTCCTCCCGGTGCGAGCTGACAACGAAATAGTCCCGGTCCTTCAGGCCCAGCCGGGCCAGCACATCGGAACCCTCGATCTTGGGCAGGTAGTGGTGCAGCACCTCAAACATCGGGCTGCCCGTCTTGATGACCCGGTCAGGCGGCAACCCCTCGCGAAGGAGATAGTCCCGCGAAATGGTGCTGTAGGGCATGTTGATGTCGCTGATGTGGTCCACAATCTTCCGGTTGATCTCCTCCGGCACCCGCTGGTCGAAACAGCGGTTGCCCGCCTCCATGTGGAACACGGGAATCTTGCGCCGTTTGGCCGAAATGGCGGCGAGACAACTGTTGGTGTCGCCAAGCACCAGCAGCGCATCGGGCTGGATGGCGGCCAGGGCCTCGTCGGACTTGGCAATCACCAGGCCAATCGTTTCCGCGGGGGTCTTGCCCGCCGCCTCCATGAAAACGTCCGGCTTGCGGATTTCCAGGTCCTCAAAGAAGATCTGGTTCAGTTCATAGTCATAATTCTGGCCGGTGTGGACAATGACATGCTCCACATTCCGGTCCAGCGCCGCCATGACCCGTGAAAGCCGGATAATCTCCGGCCGTGTGCCCACAATGGTTGCAACTTTCATGATATTCACTCTTCCTAGGAAAGGTTTTAACAAATTCGCCTAATCTTACCTTCACCGCGCCATCCCGCGCGAATTCACGTAATTACCTGACTCGACTTGTTCTGGTTTCCCCACGGGGGTAGGGAGCCAACAGGATTGGGCCGGACTGGAAGCAGGGGTGGGGATTTGGTTTGTTCGGATGTTCGGAGGAGATTATGTGGCATAGCTCTTGGGCTGGCGGGAGGCAAAGCGAAACTGAGCCGGACACCTACCCTGGGCAATGGGTAGGCCCTTCGGCTCATATCTACGCTGAAAGCGCTGGCCTGCTATATGAGTCCCTTGCCAATGCGCGCCAAGAACATCGGCAGATAACGGGGCAAATGGGCGCGGTCAGGATAATCCCGCGCAATTCGCAGCATTCGCGAAGGCTTTAAATAGAAACGCCGCCATGCTTCGCGCTGAAGGGCAAACAAGAGCTCATCCGGAACTTCTGATATGTTGAATTTTAGACAAGAGTATTCAACGGCGTCATAACTCAGACCCTGGACCTTTTCAGGGAAGTGCAATCGGGCATAATCGTGAATTTCTGTGTTTGGAAACGGCAAGAGTGTGGAAAACGAGGCCGTATGCAATCTCGAGCCGACCATGGCATCAATGGTGAGCCGCATTTCCTCTTCCGTTTCGGTGGGAAATCCAAGCATCCCGAATCCATTCGTGAAAACCTTCCTGCCCGTCAACAGGTCGCATGCGGAGAAAAACTTGTCGGCATCCAGCAGTTTGTGGATCATTCTTTGGATGCGCGGCGCGGCGGATTCAAGCGCGATCGCCGCGAAGTACATGCCGGCATCCACCAAAGCATCCACAGTAACGGCATCCAGAATATCGGCGCGAAGTCCGTTCGGAAATGCCAGACTCACCTTGATTCCCCGATGGTTTAGCGTTTCAGAAAGCTCAATCACTCGGGAGCGGTTGCAGTTGAAGATGTCATCTAGGATTTCGATATCTTTGACATGAAACCGGCGCACGGCATATTCGATGTCTTCAGCCACCTTGGCGGCCGATTGGGAACGGAACTTCTTTCCGAAAATGTGATGACAGTAGGAGCAACGGTACGGACACCCCCGCGATGTGAAGAGACTTATGTATGGACGCACCGGAAGTCGGTTTACGCGTGCCTGTACTGAGTATACTTTAAGATCTATCAGGTCATAGGCCGGAAATGGAAGGTTGTCCAAGTCCTCAATCGGGGCAATTTCTCCCTCATTCTGCCGTATGTTCCCATCCGCATCACGCCAGAATAGGCCAGGGATGTGGGCGAGGCCAGCCCTGTTCCCGCAGGTCCGAACGACCCGCTCAAAAGCGAGTTCGCCCTCCCCGGCAACCGCCGCATCGGCCCCGCTTTCCCCCAAGGCCGCCAGACCGAACGAGGACACATGGGGACCGCCCACAACACATAGGGCGTCCGGAAGAGCCTTCTTGAGTTCTTCCACAAGGGGAGGCAGCAAATATGCGGATGGCGTCAGCACAGACAAGCCGATCACATCGGGTTTGAATGCAGTCGCCTGACGGACGATTTCATCCGCTGAGATTCGGGTGGCACGTTGGTCAATCACTGCCAACCGGGTGTCGGGCTTTTCCCGCCGCAAGTGGCTTGCCAAACACAGAAGTCCCAACGGAGGAGTTACGTCAGGCAGCCTGAACGTCGGATAACCGACTGCGATAAGAATAACTGAGTCCACTACATCTCCGATTCAGCTTCGGGGGGCATTTCCCACAGAACATTCACCCTGTGGCCGCGAGATTTTCCCTGCGCCTTTCGCACCCGGCTCCCCCAGAGGTCTCCCAACGGCAATGCGCCGTAAACTCGGACGCCCCCCTTTGCAGACAAGCCGAAATCTGCATGGCTCTTCTTCGGTGCATAAACTTCAAAATCGGTGCCAGCCGAATGGAATGCCCCGATAGTCTATAGCGGTCACTATAATGCAGCAACCCAAGACAGCTTTTATCATGAACGAAAGGATTTGTCAACATAAATTCTCAAAAGGTGAACGTTTCCAATACTGCTGAATGGTGCCCTCTATTCTCGCAATTTCCCGCGGTTCCACTTCTGTTAGTTAATGGGGACAGTTAATAGAGACAGGCACCTTTTATACACCGCACACCGATGGCGGGTCCGGACTAAACTTCCAGGAAATACGTGTCGGGCCTATCGGGGTCGAAAATCTCGCCGGCCCAGAAGAGCGCGATCATTTCGCCGGTGCCGATGGTTTTTATGGAATGGGTGTGTCCGGGGTGGCCACCACGCGGTAGGCATCGCCCCGAACGCGAAACTCGGTCACTTCCTCGCTTTCAATGTGACGCATGCGTATCAGGACACCGCCCTCGACCACGATCGCAGAGGCTTCCCTATTGGCCGTCTTGGAGCAACATGTCGCGAACGGCACTGGAGATCTGTTTTGCGGAAGGCAGGCGGCCCTTGAGATCGGCGGGCAGTGTCGATTGCAACTGGTATTCGGCAACACCGATGGGATTGGCTTTTGTCTTGAGGGAGAATTCCACCTCTATGTCATCCTTCTCAGCGCATAGGATGATACCGATGGATGGCTGGTCCTCCGGGCCGCGTTCCTTGTCGTTGAGGAGATTGAGATAAAAATCCATCTTGCCCGCATGTTCGGGTTCGAAAGAGCCGATTTTGAGGTCAAAGGCCACCAGAGTTTTGAGGAAACGGTGGTAGAAAAGCAGGTCAACAAAGTACTCTTTGCGACCGAGCACGAGGCGATGCTGTCTTCCGATGAAGCAGAAGCCGTAGCCCAGTTCCAGGATGAACCGCTGCACGTGTCCGATTAGGCGGTCTTCGCGTTCTTTCACCGCGCGGCCGATGCCGAGGAACTCAAGGTTGTAACGGCTTTTCATCATCTCATTCGCCTGCTCAGCGAGATATTCCGGAAGGGCGAGAGGGAAGTTATGCGTTTTCTTTTCCTGCACGGCCCGCTCGTAGGCGCTTGCCTTAATCTGATTGAGCAGCACGTTGCGACTCCAACCGAATTGCGCGATGGCGCGCAGGTAATAGATTCGAGCGGCGGGGAGTTTCACTTTCTTCAGCAGTTCAACGTGGTGGCCCCATGGAACGCGGGCAGTTAATTCCCGTGCCATTTCAATGAAAGCAGCCTGTGCCGGCAATTCTCGACGCTTTCTTTTCATTTCTTGAACAGCCTGTTCAAGAAATGCGGCAACTTCGGATCGTCGTGTCCGTCCATTTCCTGTGGGACGCCAAAAAGGTTGGCGAAGGCAGCGACCGAAGCGACCGTCAGAAAGCGCAGATAAAGGGCGACTGCCCCCCTCAGTTCTAAAGCAGGCTTATCGGTTGGGTAAATTGAGGGACTGACCACTCAGGTCCAGAGCGGACGGTCGGTGGATTCCGAGAGGGAAGGGAATTGGGTGGTCTGTCCCGGAATTTCCGCGTGACTGAGGAGGGGCAATTAGTCCTCTTTGCCTTGGCCGCATCCGCGGGCGCCTTGCGCGCTGGATTGACGGCGGAGCATCTGACGCTGTTTCCGGGTAATGATAGCTCATAGCCGGGGGAATAAAGGGGTGCTCCCCAATTTCGGAGCAAATTGAAACAGGGCAAGCGTATCCTCATAAATCCGGGAGGATGCATAAGCAGGAGCAGACAACCCTTATTAGACTTCCAGGAAATACGTGTCGGGCCGGTCGGGATCGAAAATCTCGCTGGCCCAGAAGAGCGCGATCATTTCGCCGGTGCCGATGTTCTTTATGGAATGGGTGTGCCCTGGGGGGATGTCCACCACGCGGTAGGCATCGCCGCGCACCTGGAATTCCACCACCTCGTCGCTATCGATGTGCCGCATGCGGATGAGAGCGTCGCCCTCGATGACGAAGAATTTTTCCGTCTTGGTGTGGTGGTAGTGGTTGCCCCGGGTGATGCCGGGATGGGTGCGGGACACGAACACCTGGCCGAAATATTGGGATTTGATGAACTCGGCCAGACTGCCACGGGGGTCGGACTTGATGTCCAGGCCGTATTCCTGCCGTGCCGGTTCCAGATAGGAGAGGTAGGTGGCATAGAGGCACTGGTTGAAGCGGACGGAAAAATCGGGCACGCGCAGGCTGGAGCGCATCTCGTGAAAGGACTGGATGCGGCCCGCGAGGTCGCCCAACGTGATTTGGGTGCTGGGGATGCTGTCCTGCGCGTAGCAGGATTCGGGGCCCGTGGCAGAGTTTGAAAGCTCTTCGAGGAATGCCGCGACGATGTCGTCGACGTAAATGAGGTCGATCCCATTGGCGGGGTCTGAAATGGACAGGGGTAGGTCGTGGGCGATGTTATGGCAGAAGGTGGCCGTGACCGAATTGTAATTGGGCCTGCACCATTTGCCGAAAACATTCTTCAACCGGTATATGCTTACCGGCGCGCCCGTTTCACGGCCGAAGGCCACGAGCGCCTCTTCGCCCTTACGCTTGCTGACCCCGTAGGGGTTGTCCAGCGCCGCCTGTATAGACGACGACATGACAATCTTGGGCTTCCTGCCCTGGGTGCGCAGCGTGTCGCAGATCCATTCGGTCAGGCCGGCATTGCCCGTCTCGAATTCCTCCACCGACTTGGGGCGGTTGATGCCCGCCAGGTGGAAAATGACCTCGGCCTGCGACAGGGCCTCCTGCCATTCGGCGTCGGTGTTTTCGATATCCAGGAGGGAAAGTCGCGAAAGAGCCGGCGGAACGCCGGCGCTCCCAGTAAGCAGGGTGGACAGGCGCGCCGCCAGATTGCGCCCGATAAAGCCCCGGGCACCGGTGATCAGGACGGTGGTCATAGCGTAATCGTCCTCGTGGCGAGGGCCTGACTCACGCAGTCCAGTTTCAGGAGCAGTTCGGCCATTCCGTCCACGTCGAGCCGCCGGGTGTTGTGCGAATTGTAGTCCTCGATGGCGGACACGTCCGTCTGGCCCTCGCTGAAGAAGCAGGCGTAGTTCAGGTCGCGCACGTCGGCGGGGACCCGGAAATAACCGCCCATGTCCTCGGCCTTGGCCATTTCCTCGCGGTTGAGCAGGGTTTCGTACAGCTTTTCACCGTGGCGCGTGCCGATGATGCGTATTTCGGTGTCGGTTTTGAACAGTTGTTGCAGCGCCAGCGCGAGGGTTTCGATGGTGGCCGCGGGCGCCTTTTGCACAAAGACATCGCCCGGATTGCCATGCTCGAAGGCATACAGCACCAGGTCCACCGCATCGTCAATGGTCATCATGAAGCGGGTCATGTTGGGGTCGGTGATGGTGACCGGCTGCCCGGCCAGCATCTGGCTGATGAAGAGGGGGATGACCGAGCCGCGCGATGCCATGACATTGCCGTAGCGGGTGCCGCAGAAGGTGGTTTTGGTGTTGCCGTACATGCGCGCCTTGGCCACCATCAGCTTTTCCATCATGGCCTTGGAGATGCCCATGGCGTTGATGGGATAAACGGCCTTGTCCGTGCTGAGCACGATGAGGTTCTTCACCCCGCAGGCCATGGCCGCGTTCATGACGTTTTCGGCGCCGAGGGTGTTGGTGCGCACCGCCTCAATGGGAAAGAATTCGCAGGAGGGCACCTGTTTCAGGGCCGCCGCGTGAAAGACATAATCAATGCCCTGCATGGCCGGCACGATGCTGTCATAGAGGCGAACGTCACCAATGTAGAACTTGACCTTCGCCTCCTTCATGGCGGTTCGCATGTCGTCCTGCTTCTTCTCGTCCCGGCTGAAGATGCGAATCTCCTCGATGTCGGTGTTCAAAAAACGGCGCAGGACCGCATTGCCAAAGGTGCCGGTGCCGCCGGTGATAAGCAGCTTTTTCCCTGAAAACATGGGTATTCCTCAACTGGTTTGTGGAGCGGGCAGAACATGTAACTACTGCGCCTCCACGCCGACCTACATCTGACCCGTCTCCTTGGACAGAATACACTGTCATTGCACAGGCGTCAAATCCGCGGGGAGGCCTATTCCCGTTCCCTGCGTGCGGACGCATCCACAGGACGGCCGCCGCATGCCGTTTATCCTGAAAAATCCCCGGTATATCACAGTTTCTGCAAAAGCTTTGACATATTCCCCGTCAAACCCCTATAATTGAACCTGCACGGAGAGATGTCCGAGTGGTTGAAGGTGCACGCTTGGAAAGCGTGTGTACGTCAAAAGCGTACCGAGGGTTCGAATCCCTCTCTCTCCGCCATTTGTAACTCCCTCGCGCACAGCGCTTTCCGCAACTCCCGCCGTCATGGGCGGGCGGCGCGGCCTGGGGACAACGAGCCCGGCCCGCCCGGGTGCCAGGAAACGGCCCGCATACGATGCACAACGGACTTCCCCGGATACTGATCATTCGATTCAGCGCCATCGGGGATGTCATACGTGTGATTCCGGCCCTGCACGCCCTGCGCGATCTCTATCCCAACGCCCAGATAGACTGGGCCGTCGAACCCAAAAGCGCCGGCATTCTTGAAGACCATCCGGCCTTGGACAATGTCCTCCAGTTTGACCGGGAAGCCGGGGCGGTTGCCTTCCTCCAGTTCTGCCGGGAGGTGCGCGCCGCGCACTACGACATGGTCGTCGATTTCCACGGCATACTCAAGAGCGGCATGGCCATGTTCGCATCGCGCGCCCCCAAACGCATCGGTTTCGCAGGCCCCCGGGGCCAGGAAATGTCCCCCCTCTTCGCCAGGCAGCGCGTGCGCCTGCCCGCCGACCGCATGAACCGGATCGAAGAGAACCTGGAACTGGTCAAGGTGCTGGGGGCGAAACGGCTCACGCTCGATGTGCACATCCCCGTGCCCGAAGACGTGCAGGACACGGTTGAGGACTGGATTGCCGACAAGTTCCACGGCGGCAAGCGCTTCATCGCGGTGCACGCCATGGTGGAGCGGCCGGAGAAGCAATGGCCGCTGCGGTATTTTGCCGAATTGTGCGACCTGCTGCTGGCCGACGGCCGTTTCGAGGTGCTGCTCACCTGGGGGCCGGGCCAGCGCGACATTGCGGCCGAAGTGCGCCGCCTGTCCAAGGGCAAGCCCGAGATCGCGCCCGAAACACCGACGCTCAAGCATCTCGCCTGGCTGCTGTCGCTGTGCGACTGCTATATCGGCGGCGACACGGGACCGACCCATCTCGCCTCGGCCATGAACACGCCCGTGCTTTCCCTGTTCGGCGGCACCGACCCCAAGCGGCACAGCCCCCTGCGGCTGCCCAGCGCGGTGCTGTACCTGGGACCGGAACCGCCCCGGCGCACGGTGGATCGGCGCGACGGCGCGGAATATCTCGCCCGCATCACCCCGCAAATGGCCTACGACTCCGCCATCGCCCTGATCAAGGGTCAGTCGACGCCCTGACGGGCGGTTGAAATCTCAAATATGAGATCTCAGATTTGAGACCTGAGAGCATTCGCTTCCTATCGGCAGGGTCGTGCTGTCATTTTCCGCCGCAAATCTGCGGCACATATCACCATTCGTAAACAAGCAAACGCCGCCGTCCTTGCCTTGATCAGGCGACAGACGGCGGCGTGACAGACCTTTGAAATCTCACATCTCAAATTTGAGATCTGAGACCTGAAATTCTAGAGGAAGGAGCAGACGTACTCGGCCACACCCTCATCGACGGCAATCTCGAAAGCCGAATTGCCGGGCACATCGAAGAGCGTGCCGCCGGGATAGGCTTCCCACGTGTCGCTTCCGGGCAGCTTGACGCGGCTGTTGCCGGCGATCATTTCCATGCGCTCCGGCGCGCCGGTGTTGAACTTGAACTCGCCGGGATAGATGAGGCCGAGGGTTTTGCGTTCGCCGTCGGCCAGGACGATGGTGTGGCTCACCACACGGCCGTCAAAATAGACATTGGCCTTGCAGACCGCCGTGACGTTTTCGAATTTTTCGGGGCTTGTGCTCATGATTCATATCTCCGTATTCATATCTCCGTTGTAAGCGTGTTCGCAGTGGGGGGGGGTTAGCCCGCGAAGAAGCCGCCGTCCACGACCAGCTCCGCGCCGTTGCAGAAGGTGGACTCGTCGCTGGCGAAGTAGAGGGCCGCGTTGGCGATGTCGCTGGCCACGCCCAGGCGCCGGATCGGAATCTCCGCCGCGATGGCCGTCTTCTTTTCCTCGTTGAGGTAGGGGGCCTGCAGCGGCGTGTCGATCATGCCGGGGTGGATGATGTTGGTGCGGATGTTGTCCGGGCCGAACTGGATGGCGAGCGACTTCGTCAGCGCGATGAGCGCGCCCTTGGCGCAGGTGTAGGAGTCCTGGGCCATCGTGAAGCCGACCAGCGCCGAAATCGAGCCGACCAGGATGATCGAGCCGCCGCCGCTCTGTTTGAGCGCCGGAATGCCGTGCTTGGTCAGGAAGAAGGGTCCCTTCAGATTGATCGCCTGCATGCGGTCCCAGTTTTCCTCCGTCGTGTCGATGACGGACAGATCGAGTTTCTTGTTGAGCACGCCCGCGTTCGCGTACAGGATGTCGAGCTTGCCGAACTTGGCCACACCCGCATCAATCGCGCCCTTCACGTCTGCTTCCTTGCTCACGTCGCCGACCACGACCAGCGCCTCGCCGCCGTCCGCCGCAATCAGCGCGGCCGTCTCATTGGCGGCCGCCTCGTTGATGTCAAACACCACCACCTTCGCGCCCTCGCGCGCAAAGATGACCGATGCTTCGCGGCCCATGCCCATGCCCGCGCCGGTGATGATGGCAACCTTGTCTTTCAAACGCATAGCTCAAGTCTCCTGTGTTGACGTTGCGGAAATTCCAGAAAAGCGGGTGTTATTCTACCAGACCGGACCGGTGCATTTCCCCAACGTAGACGCGGCATCCTGCCGCGTTCCTCTTGCGCCCAAGTTCAGGACGACGCAGAAAGAGGCTGGAAGCCACTTCTACTTTAGGCGCGGCATCGGGCGGGCGACGGATTTCTGTCAGTTTACTGGCGTGACCCGGACCACGGTGAAATAGCCGTTGTGGTCGCTCAGTTCGAAGGGTTTGCCGTCTTTCTGGATGATGGCGGGGATCTCGCGCGATTCAAGCACTTCAAACTGGTAATGGGGGTCGCGGGCGGCGTAGATGTGGTCCAGGGAGGTGTCCATGGTCAGCATCCTTGCCAGGTCTGCCCCCTGCACGAGGGTGATGTGTTCCGGTGTGGTGGGGCGGCAGTTCAAATCTCCTGCCATGAAGGCCGGGATGGTACCGCAGCGGGCGCTGTTGATGAAATCGGCGGCTTCGGCCATTTCCTTCTTGCGTACGTCTTTGTAGGCGGCATTGCCGTAGCCTGCCTGGGCGTGGGTGTCGAAGAAATCGAAGAATCCGGCACCGCCGGGCAGTTCGATGCGGGCCAGACCGATGCCCTTGCCGGCCAAACCGTCACCTTCCCAGAACTTGTATGCGGGGGCGATGGCCTGGTAGCGGTGAAACCACAGTTCCTTGATCGGGAAGGCGCTGCTGATAAACACGCCACTGCCAATGTAGCCGCTGGGGTAGTACTGGTTGTACTGGAGGCGGGTGTGCTTCTTCAGCTCGCTGATGAGCAGTTCCCGGTCGGCGGGCACGAATACTTCCTGGAAACCGACGATGTCGGGGTCGAGCGGTCCGAGATATTCGGCAATGGCGCGCATGCGCGCGGGGCGGTTGGTGCCCACGATCCAGGTGGCCTGGATGTTGAAGGTGACCATTTTGAGCGTGACCGGGGCGGTCAGGCGCGGGGGAGGATTCTTGCGGAGCGGGCTTTCGGTGAAATTGGTCCCCACGCCGACATAGCCGTTGTGGGTGACGGCCCAACCCACATAGCCGAGGGCCAATACAACCAAGACAAGCAACACAAACCCTGCGGTTCCCGCCACACGCAACATCACGGTCCTCATGGCTCAGCATCTCCCTGGATGGTGTTCCTCACAAGAGATTGGACCACTTTGGCGGGGGGCGGGTTTCCGGCAATCAGCAGGGCACGCCGTCGCGCATCCGCAATTCGACGTCGCGCAGCAAATCCAGGGCCAGCAGGCAGTTGTCCTCGTCATTCTCGTTGCGGTAGGCCCGGACCAGATTGCCCAGAATGCGGGCGACAATCGTGGCCGCGTCCACCTCGAAGGAAAGCACGGCCTCGGCGGCTTCGCGCGAGGTGCCCTGCATGCTCAGGAAGGTTTCGGCGTCGGTAACGGCCCCTTCATTGGCGGGATCGACGATAAAGAGGCCGGCCTCGTCCCGGTAGCGGGCGAGGAAATGGCGGGGCCAGTTGCAGGCATGAATTTCCAGGCCGGTCCGTGCCCCCACGAGCAGGTAGATGCAGACCAGGCTGACGGGCAGGCCCCGTCCCGTATCAATTACCTGGGCGAGATTGCTGTGGCCGGAGTGGTGGGGTTCCTGTCCGACGCCCTGGAGGCCTTTTTCCTGGAAAAGGAAACGGGCCAGGTCCTCGGGCGATTTCAGGCCCTCCCGCGCGAGGTATGCTTCGGCCAGCCGGTTCAGCGAATCGCGGAGTGCAGGCCGCCAGCGGGGGCCGTTCTGAAACTCGGCCAGCAGCGACAATGCCCGTTCGAGGCTGGCATGGTCATCGGCGATGTTCATCCAGTGCGGCCAGGCGAGATGGAGCCTGCGGCGGTACTGCGGCGCGGTGAGCCGTCCGAGCACTTCCCAACCGGCCTCATCGGGCTGGACCGCCAAGCGGCGCAATTCCTCTCCCAGCCCCGTGCCATAGTCGGCAAACTCGGCGGCAAGCGCGTTGCGCACCACCGGTGAGTCGTCTTCCAGCAGGCGAATCAACGCCGCCAATTTCCCGGTCTGTATCCCAGCTTCCAAGCATGCGTGGCTTTGGTCAAACATCCTGCACACTACTTTCTCGCTTGCGCGCACCATCTCTATCCATTATTAACGAGCGGGCGGCAGCGCCTATTCATATCTGCCCACTATACCCGCCAACGGTCTTTCTGTTCCCCAGGGCAGGGGTGTCAGGGGGAAAAACGACCAAATGGTGGGTTTTTGGGGTGATCAGGGGGGCAAGGATGATTCTGCCCGGCCATTTTGTTTCACGAAGACCCCCCAGAGAGGTATGATCAGGCCCGTGGGCTGTGCGGCCCACTGTGAAACTGCATTTGATAGCCGTCGCGCCCCGCGGCGCGCGAGGAGATAGACTATGGCGCACGTGACAAAATTCACGGTGGTCCCCAAATTGCCGACGCGGCTGGCGCGGCTGATGGACATTGCAAACAATGTATGGTGGTCCTGGAATCCGGAAGCGATCGACCTGTTCTTCCGCATGGACCGTGACCTTTGGGTGGCTACCGACCAGAATCCGCGGCGACTGCTCGGCGAGATTGGCCAGGCCCGCCTGGCCGAACTGGAGCAGAGCGGCAGTTTCATGGCCCATCTGGACCGGGTGGCGACGCAGTTGGAGGCATACATGCGGGGCGGCGACTGGCACGGCCGCCATCCGCAGGCGCCCAAGGAACTGCTGGTGGCCTATTTCTCCGCCGAATTCGGTCTTCAGGAGTCCATTTCCATCTATTCGGGCGGCCTCGGCCTGCTTGCGGGCGACCATCTCAAGGCCGCCAGCGATTTGGGCCTGCCGCTGGTGGGCGTGGGGCTGCTGTACCGGGAAGGCTATTTCCGCCAGTACCTCAACGCCGACGGCTGGCAGCAGGAACTGTATCCGCGCAACGACTTTCACAACATGCCCATTGAGCAGGTGCGCGGCGAAGATGGCGGGCAGGTCGAAATCGAAGTGCCCTTCCCCGGACGGATGGTGAAGGCCTGGTTGTGGAAATGCCAGGTGGGGCGCGTGCCGCTTTATCTGCTCGACTGCGATCATGAGGCCAATTCCCAGGCGGACCGCACCATTACCAGCCAGTTGTACGGCGGCGACCGGGAAACGCGCATCAAGCAGGAAATCATGCTCGGCATGGGCGGGGTGCAGGCCTTGCGCACCGTGGGTCTCCACCCGACCGTGTTCCACATCAACGAAGGGCACGCCGCGTTCATGACGCTCCAGCGCATCAAAGACCTGATGCAGCGCGACAGCATCACCTTTACCCAGGCGCTCGAGGTGGTCAAGGTTAGCAGCTTGTTCACCACCCACACCCCCGTGCCGGCGGGCAACGACATGTTCGACCCGTCGTTGATCGCGGCCTACTTCAACGAGTTCTGCCACCAGATAAACGTGCCGCTCAACGACCTGCTCGCCCTGGGCCGCCAGAATCCCGGCGACGGCCGCGAGCCCTTCTGCATGACCGTGCTCGCGCTCAAGCTGTCCGCCGCGTCCAACGGTGTCAGCGAGCTGCACGGGCAGGTGGCCCGGAACATGTGGCAGCAGGTGTGGAAGGGCGTGCCCGAGGACGAGGTGCCCATTTCCCACGTCACCAACGGCGTGCACACGCGGTCATGGATATCGCGCGACCTGGCCACGCTGTATGACCGCTACATCGGCCCCGACTGGGTCAATTCGCCCCACGACAATTCCATCTGGCAGCGCATCGACGCCGTGCCGGACACCGAATTGTGGCGCACCCATGAGCGCAGGCGCGAACGCCTGGTCAGCTTTGCGCGCCGCCGCATGCAGCGCCAGCTCATCAACCGCGGCGCATCGCTGTCCGAACAGCGGCGCGCCAGCGAACTGCTAGACAGCGAGACCCTGACCATCGGGTTCGCCCGGCGTTTTGCCACGTACAAGCGCGGCACGCTGATTCTGAAAAACATAGACCGGCTCAAGAAGATCCTGCTTGATCCGGAGCGACCGGTGCAGTTGATCATCGCCGGCAAGGCCCATCCCCAGGACAGCCAGTCCAAAGAGCTTATCCGCCAGATAGCGCATTTTGCCGGCGACCCGGAAATGCGCAACCACATCATCTTTTTGGAAGACTATGACATCAACGTGGCCCGCTACATGCTCCAGGGCGTGGACTGCTGGCTCAACACGCCGCGCAGGCCCATGGAGGCCAGCGGCACCAGCGGCATGAAGGCCGCGGCCAACGGCGCGCTCAACATCAGCATTCCCGACGGCTGGTGGTGCGAGGCCGAAGGGCTGGGTGAGAACGGCTGGAGCATCGGCAAGGGCGAGATGTACGACACGACCGAAGAGCAGGACATGGTCGAAAGCGCCGCGCTTTACGAGATCCTCGAAAACGAGGTGGTGCCCATGTTCTACAACCGCGGCCGCGACGGACTGCCCCGCGAATGGATTGGGCGCGTCAAGACAGCCATCCGCACCATCTGCCCGGTGTTCAACACCTACCGCATGGTCGAACAGTACGCGACCCAGTGCTACATCCCCTGCTGCAGGCGCCGACAAGCCCTGTTTGTGGACGAGCGCGCGCCGGTCTACCGCCTGGCCGACTGGAAAACCCACGTGCGCCAGGCCTGGGGCGGCGTGTCCGTCACCCATGTCGAGTCCGGCCCCACCGAGGGGCTCGTGTGGGGGACCAGCCTGCACGTGTCCGCCGAGGTGCAATTGGGCGAACTGCGTCCGGGCGATGTGCGCATCGAGGTGTTTTACGGCGCGTCCGACGCCAAGGGCCAGCTTCCCAGCGGCCACCGCGAGGTGATGGACTGCACGAAGAATCTCGAAAACGGACTCTACCGTTTCGAGGGCGCCGTGCCCTGCCATCAGACCGGACAGCTTGGCTTCACCGTCCGCATCATGCCGCACCACATGGACCTGTTCAACGAACACGAGATGGGACTGATCCTCTGGGCGTGATACCGGGAGAATGCGGGAAGGAGGAAGGTTGAAGGCCAAAGGGTGAAGTGTGAAGCGAAGACCGAAGATAGAACAGGTGCTGGCTCGCGCTCAGGATGGGGCGGGAATTGAAGGCAGACGCCTTGCGGGGCGATTCTCGCAGAGAACGGGCTGTACGATTCCTGGCCCCGGAAGGGCCGAACAATAGTAGCCCCGGGTGACCGTAGGGAACCCGGGGTAAGAGCGTGTCGCGGTGCCGTCCCCGCAAGGAGGCGAACAATGGATGCGGGAGACAGCGCCATTGTTCCCCCAGAAAAGTGCAAGAATGCACCACTCTGTGGAAGTATAGTATTCCATGGAAGCCGATTTTGCCATACGATGCGTTGCCATCGACCTTGAAGTGCGGCGGGGTGACGGGCGCATTCACAAAATCGCGGCCATTCGGGGAGATGTGTGCGACAAGTGGGACGTTGCTTCGGGCCGACGATTGGATGCCGCGCTTGCGCAGTTGGACCGTTTCTCCGTGGGTGCGGAGTTTGTAATCGGTCACAACCTGATTGAATTTGACCTGAAACACCTCCGTGCGGCCAATCCCAAGCTCGGACTGCTCCAGTTGCCGCCCTTGGACACGCTGCGATTGAGTCCACTGGCTTTTCCGCGCCATCCCTACCATCATCTCATCAAGCACTATCAGGACGCGGGTCTGATTCGCAGCAAGACGAACGACCCTGAACTGGACACCCGTATTTGCCTGCAACTGCTCAGAGATGAGCAGGCCGAATTCGTCAAGATGCGGGACAGCGCCCCCGCGTTGCTTGCCGCATGGCATTATCTCTGCTCGGCCACAAGTGAAGACGTCGCCTTTGACCATTTCTTTGCCGCCCTGCGGGGGCAGCCGCGGCCGCATCGGGGAGACGCGCTGGAAGCCATGGAGCGGTCCATGCGGGACTTGGCCTGCCCGACCGCCATTGGTGAAAGCCTTGCGGAGGAGGCCAGCCACGCATGGCCGTTGGCCTATGCGCTTGCCTGGCTGTCCGTGGCGGGGTCAAATTCAGTGATGCCGCCCTGGGTGCGGCATCAGTACCCCGGCGCCGCAGACGTGGTGCGCCGCCTGCGGGACACCCGCTGCACGGAAGAGGCGTGTCCGTGGTGCCGGGTGCACCACAACCCGCAGGCCGTCCTCCAGAAATGGTTCCACTATCCTTCGTTCCGGCCGGAGCCTGCCTGCGAGTATGGCCGCTCCATGCAGGAGGCCATTGCAGAGGCGGCCATGCGCCGGGAGCATGTGCTCGGCATTCTGCCCACCGGGACGGGAAAATCCATCTGTTATCAGGTGCCTGCGCTGTCCAGATATGAAAACACGGGCGCGCTGACCGTGGTGATTTCCCCCCTGCAGGCGCTCATGGCCGACCAGGTGGCCGGGCTGGAGGCCCGCGGCATCGCTTCCTGTGCCGCGCTGAACGGCCTCTTGTCCATGCCCGAGCGCCATGAGGTGCTGCAAAAGGTGCGACTGGGCGACATTGCCATGCTCATTGTCTCGCCGGAGCAACTGCGCAATCCGGGATTCCGCAAGGCCGTAAAACAGCGCGAAATCGGCGCGTGGGTGCTGGATGAGGCGCACTGCCTCTCCAAATGGGGCCAGGACTTCCGAACGGACTACCGCTATGTGGGCCGTTTCATCCGCGAATCGGCAGGGGACAACCCGCCGCCGCCCGTCTTGTGCCTTACGGCGACCGCCAAGCCGGATGTGGTGAAGGATATACGCGATTACTTCAAGAGTCGGCTGAACGTTGAATTGACAGTCTATAATGGCGGCGCCAATCGCTCCAATCTCTCTTTTGAGGTGATGGTGACGAACGAAGCGCACAAACTGACCGACATCCATAGCCTTCTGGTTGAGGGCCTGCCGGAAACTGGCGGAGCCATTGTGTATTGCGCCACGCGGGCGCAGACGGAATCCGTGGCTCGGTTTCTCTCTCAGCATGGATTGGAGGCGGCGCACTTTCATGCGGGATTGCAGTCGGAAAGCAAGAAGGCGACGCAACGGGAATTCATTGAAGGCAGTTTGCGCGTGATCGTCGCCACCAACGCCTTTGGCATGGGCATAGACAAGCCTGACGTCAGGCTCGTCATACATGCGGACATTCCCGGTTCCCTGGAAAACTATGTTCAGGAGGCGGGCCGGGCAGGCCGTGACGGCGAAACCGCGCGATGTGTCCTCCTATACTGCAAGGAAGACGTGGAGCAACAGTTCCGACTTTCCAGTTCCTCAAGAATTGCCCGCCACGAGATTCAGAGGATACTGCGTACTTTGCGGCGCATGGCCAGAAGCTGGCGTGACGTTGACGGAAACGCCGAATTTGAAGCCACCCCCGGCGAGATTCTGTCAGCGGATGAATCGTCAGAGAAGTCATCGGACCGGGACCGGAACAACACACGAGTGCGCACCGCCCTTGCCTGGCTCGAAGAGGCCCAGTTGGCATTTAGGGAGGAAAACAATTACCAGGTATTTCCCTCATCGCTGCGCATAACCAGTGCTGCGGAGGCGGCTGGGAAGCTTCAGTCCGTTGAGATGCCCTATCGGGAGAAGCTCAGCGCCATTGTGGGCGTGATATTGTGCGCCAGCAGTACGGATGCAGTCACTACCGATGACCTGATGGGAGTCGCCGGTTTGAATTCGGAGGGAATTAAAAAGGCGCTCCACGACCTTGAGCGGTTGGGAATCATCAATGATGACACGCGACTTACAGCTCACGTGTATAAAGGCGTTGAGAAATCGTCAACGTCGTGCCTTGAAAAGGCGATGCAGACCGAGAAGGCGCTAATTGGCCTGATGCGTGAACTGGCGCCAGACATGGAAAAGGGGGAGACCCATCAGCTTCCATTGCGCCAAGTATCGCAGCATCTTCAGGAAGAGGGCCATGCGGGGGCGCATCCGGACAAGATTTACCGCATATTGCAAAGTGTCGCGGCTGACGGACGGGATGAAGAGGGAGGTGTAGGAAGTGTTCAGCTTCGCAAACTGGATGCAGAATTCGTGCTTGTCACGCTGCGGCGCGAATGGGACGCTTTGCAAACAACGGCTTTGCTGCGGCGCACCGCCTCGGCCTGTCTGCTGGCGCATCTGTTGGAGAGGCTTTCGCCGGGCAAGTGCGGTACTGAACTCGTTGTGGAGACTACACTGGGCGCGCTGCATGCGGCCATTGAGGGCGACTTGGAACTCAAGGGGCTGGGCGTCAGAAAACCGGAGGTGCTCATCGAAAGGGGCCTGCTGTGGCTTCATGAGCAGGAAGTCATACATCTGGGCAAAGGCATGGTCATTTTCAAGCCGTCCATGACCATACGTGTGCCCAAGGGTTCCGAATCGTTTACGCAGGACGACTACAAAGAACTGGCCGACCACTACCGGGAGCAGGCCATTCAGATCTTCGTCATGCAGGAGTATGCCAGGCTTGGACTTCAGCAAATCCGTGATGCCGCCGCTTTGGTTCAGGATTACTTCCAGAGCCACCGCGATGATTTCATAGGCCACTGGTTTCGCGGGCGGGAGGAAGAACTGGGGCGACAAACGACAACAGAATCGTGGGCGGCCATCGTGGAGGCGCTCAACAGAACCCAGCGGCACATTGTGACGGATAACCGCGAAAAAACGAATGTCCTGATTCTTGCGGGACCCGGTTCGGGAAAGACGCGGGTGCTCGTGCATCGAATTGCCTATTTGGTGAGGGCGCGACGCGAGAGTCCCGGCGGCATACTCGCCCTTGCCTACAACCGCCATGCCGCCGTGCAAATTCGGCAACGGCTGCATGCGCTTATCGGCGACGATGCGAAACGGGTGACCGTGCTCACCTGCCACGGGCTGGCCATGCGCCTCACAGGGACCAGTTTCCAGGGCAGGACAACGCCCTCGTACGAGCAGTTTGCCTCGGTAATGCGCGACGCGGTGATGCTGTTAAAGGGCGAGGGAATGCTGCCGGAGGAGGCGGACGGGCAGCGCGACCGCCTGCTGTCCGGGTTTCGCTGGATTCTGGTGGACGAATACCAGGATGTGGCGGAGGAGCAGTATGAACTCATCTCGGCCCTGGCGGGCCGCACACTGACCGATGCGGAACACAAGTTGTCGTTGTTTGCCGTCGGCGACGACGACCAGAACATTTACGCCTTTTCGGGCGCATCGATAGCGTTCATACGCCGGTTTCAGGAGGACTATGCCGCGAAGCCTTCTTATCTCATCGAAAACTACCGTTCCTCTGGCCACATCATTGCCGCCGCGAACGCGGTGATCGCCTCCGCCCGCGAGAGAATGAAGCTGGGGCACGACATCTCCGTTGATGAAGACCGCAAGACGCTCCCGCCGGGCGGGCGATGGGAGGCCTTGGACCCTCTTGCCCGGGGGCGCGTGCAGATTCTGGCCGTGGGCAATTCTTTCGAATCCCAGGCCTGTGCGGTCATGGAGGAGCTTCAACGGCTCTCTTCCCTTGACCCGAAGTGGGATTGGTGCAAATGTGCCGTTATAGCCCGCGAATGGCGCATGCTGGACCCCGTGCGCGCCTGGTGTGAAATCAAGGGCGTTCCGGTCCAAATGGCCAATGAACCGGCGTCGTCCTTCTGGTTTCTTCGTGAGACGCAGGCGTTGCTTGATTGGCTCAATGCCCGGAAGGACGGTGCCCTCAAGATGAAGGAGTTGCTTGGCTGGTTGGAGTCACAGGCCAGGAACGCCTGGTGGGAACTCCTGCGTGAGGCAATGTCCGAATACGCAGAGGAGTGCGGCGGAGACGCCATGGTGGCGGGCCATTTCAGAGAGTGGCTCTACGATTGGGGCTGCGAGCTGCGCCGCAGACAGCGTGGGCTACTGTTGCTCACGGCGCACCGGGCCAAAGGTTTGGAGTTCGACCAAGTGGCGGTGCTGGACGGCGGTTGGAACCGGACGAGCGCAAATGAGGATAGGGATGCCACCAGGAGGCTTTATTATGTGGCGATGGCCCGGGCCCGCGAAACCCTGGTTCTGTCCCGTCTGGATGCCGGGAACGGGCTGCTTGACGCCGTACCGGCGCATCTTTCCCACACCCGGGCGGCTCCTTCGGCTTCCTCTGTCCCGGCAAACGGCCTGGACTGTCAGTACCGTGTGCTGGAAATGAAGGAAGTGGACCTGGGCTATGCGGGTTGCATGCGGGAATGGGAACCCTGCCATCGCGACATACAACTCCTGCAGCCGGAAGACCCACTCACCCTGGTCAAAAAGGGGGAGAACTGGTATCTCAACAATGCCGCCGGGAGGCGAGTGGGCCGGTTGTCAAAAGGGTTCACTCCGCCCAAAGGCATGTACTGCCGGGAGGCGCGCGTTCATGCCGTTCTTGTCTGGTCCAAGGAAGGGGATGCTTCCGAATACAATAGCAGGCTTCGTTGCGACCGTTGGGAAACCGTTCTGCCTGAACTGGTCTTTGCACCCTGTGCGGCGGAATAGGGAAGAGGGGTGTGAGGCTGTGGCAGACCCCGCGCCAACCACTCTCCCGCCGTGTGTCCCGGAAGGATTCACCGGAGGGTGCCCCAAAAAGGGACCAATCCCCTTGGCAGTGAATGCCTGACTGAAAAAAGATGGTGCGCACGGGTTTGATCCCGGACCGGCGCTTGCCGGATGATCAGCGGCGATGCACGATGGAGGCCGCCTCCAACTTCACATGCCGGACACTGTTCAAGGCATTTATGCCCGAAAGAGGACATGGCGGTTTTACGAATTGCGGGAGTTTTCCATATCCATGAAACGCTTTACAGCCACACACCGGATCGCGGCAATCGTATTGTTGCTGCTGTTTGCACTGGCGGGCCAGGCCCAGCAAGCCGCACCCGCGGTTCCTGCGGCGAAGGATGCCGCCGCCAAAACGCCGGCCGCATCGCCCACCAAAGAGGCGCCTGCAAAAGAGGCACCTGCAAAGGCGTCCGAGGCGGCGTCGGACGCAGAGGGGCCCGCGGCGGCCACGGACAAGGAAAGTGCCCCTGCTGACAAGGAGGAAAAGCCTGCCTCCTCCAAGGAAGTCACGGAGGCGGAACTGTCCGCGCAGTTGACAGAGGTGGAAGGCAACCTTGCCAACACCCTTCGCATTGAATCAGGGGCGGCCGCGCCGCCTGCGGGTGTCACGCTGGAGGAGGTGCAGGGGCGCACGGCCGCGCTGCGCACGCTGCAAACGGCACTGCAGCAGCGCCTGTCGGTGATGCGCGACCACAAGACGGCCACGGACCAGCGCACGGCTTCGGAAAAGGCACGGGACGCCTTCAAGGGGCTGGACGACCCACCGCCCTACACCATGGCCTATGTGGACGGCCTGCTGGACAAGGTGAACGCCTGCCAGATGGACCTGGACGCGGAAAAGCTCGCGGGGGAAAACCTGCGGCAGATTTTGGACATGGAACAGCAGGACGCCGCCGCGGCCAAGACGGCGCTGAACCAGGCCACCGATGCCGTGGGCGGCGCGGATGACGAAGCGGGCAAGAACCGGGTAAAATGGGCCGCAGAAACGGCGCGCATCGCCCTGCGGGCGGCGGAAAACCAGGTGGTCACCGCCAGCCTGGGCCTGGACCGGTCGCAGACGCAGCGGCGCCGTCTTGAAGCGGACCGGGACCTGGCCAAACACCAGGCCGACGCGGCCCGCGCGCAACTCATCTTCAAGGAAAGTGAACTCAAAGATCTGTGCGCCACGCAGGACGGCGCCGTGGCCGGGCTGGAAAAGGAAATTCAGGCCGCCCACCGCGAGGTGACCCGCCGCACGGCGACCTTGGCCGACCTGGAGCGCCGCGCCGAAACGGCCTCGGACCCGCAGGTGGCCGAAAAGGCGCGCGCCGAAGCCGACATGGCCCGCGACCGGGTCGGTTCCATACGGTCCGTGCTCTCCACGCTGGAATACATCCAGCGCTGCGAGGGGGAAGAAAAGGAGATCTGGGAGACCCGGCACAAGATTGCCCAGGGGGGCACACTGGTGGGGGATGCTTCCCTCTCCGACACATCCCAGCGCATGCAGACTAAACTGGACGCGCTAAACGGCATTCGCCGGGTTTCGGAACAGCGCGGGCTGGTGCTGCGCACCCAGATCGCGGCGCTCGAAAAGCAGATCGACGCCCTTTCCGATGGCGACGCACAGCGGGGCACGGCACAGAAGAATCTTGCCGCACTGCATGAGCGGGGCACGGCCAACGACCGGCTGCAGCGGCTCATTGCGGAACTGGCCATGCTCTACGAGCGCACGCTCGACGAACTGAGCGCGCGCATGGACCGCCTCTCCCCGGGCGAGCGCGCGGCCGAGGCCGGTCGCTGGGCCAAGTCCCTGTTCGGCAGCATTGCGGACCGCGAACTCACCGAGGTGGACGGCAAGTCCATCACGCCGCGCAAGCTGTTCAACGGTTTCATCATCCTGGCCGTCGGCTTTGTGCTCAGCCGCCTGATCCTGCGCTACCTGCGCAACCGGCTCTTTCCCCGCCTGGGCATCAAGACCAACGTCGCGCTCATCGCCGAGAACCTGACCAAGTACCTGCTGCTCTTCATGGTGTGCTACGCGGTCCTGCAGTATCTCAGCATACCGCTGACGGTGTTCACCTTTCTGGGCGGCGCGATCGCCATCGGCGTCGGCTTTGGCGCGCAGAACCTGATCAACAACTTCCTGAGCGGGCTCATCCTGATGGGCGAGCAGCCCATTCGCGTGGGCGACATCGTGGAGGTGGACGGGCTCGCGGGGAAAGTGATCAACATTGGCGCGCGCGCCTCGTCGCTGAAAACCTTCTCCGGCATCGACGTGCTGGTTCCCAACAGCAAGTTTCTGGAAAACAAGGTAATCAACTGGACGCTGACGGACGACATGATGCGCTTTGACGTCCGGGTGAGCGTGGCCTACGGTTCGCCCACGCGCGACGTGGCCCGCATCATGCACCGCGCCGTGGTCGAGCACGGCAAGGTGCTCAAAGACCCCGAGCCCGTGGTGGCGTTTGAAGAGTTCGGCGAGAATGCACTGGTTTTCACGGTATTTTTCTGGCTCGAAATCACCAAGAGCGACTCGCGCGTGGTGCGCAGCGACCTGCGCCACATTATCGGGCGCCGCTTCGAGGAGGCGGGCATTGCCATGGCCGCCGCCCAGCGCGAAGTGCGTCTAAACACCGAAGAACCACTCCGCATACAGTTGGTGCCCCAGCAGGAGCCGGACTCCGCGGAAACGCAGCCGCCCCCCGAGGTCTGACCTGAAGGGAACTGTACGACGGCATCGGGTGCGGGCCTTGTATGGATTCTCCGTCTTTCTCTTCAGGTCCGTAAACGGGCCTCGTCGGGCCAGGAGAGGGGGATGCCCTGCGCGCTCAGGCCCGACTGGAAATCCGCGAGCAGTGCCGATTCGGCGCGTACCTGCCGGGGCCGGGTCTTGCGTTCCAGACAGAAGGCCGCCAAGGCCCCCGCCGATTCACCGATGTTCCACTCCACCGGATGGAGGCGGTAGCAGCCGTTGGTCAGGTGGGTGACCCCGAGATTCTTGCACGCGGGCAGCAGGTTTTCCACCCGCTGCGGCAACAGTGCGCCCAGCGGAATCTGAAACGGCAGCGAGTCGATGTCGATGTAGTTGTCCCCGCCGCTGCTGGGGTGCAGGTCGATCCGGTAATAGCCAATGCCCACGCTGTCGGGGAACTGCTCGGCAGAGATGCCCTTGTCCGATTTTCCCAGGACCGCCGTGCGGGCATCCATCCCCACATGCTTCTCCAGCACGGTGAACTCGGCACGAATGCGCCGCGACTCGCGGATATAGGGATGCTTGGCCAGACCGTCGACCGTTCCGGTCATGTCGGGACGCAGCCGCAGTCCCGGCCAGCCCTGCTTGCCGTCGGGGCGTGGGGCCTCCGTTTGCAGCCAATAGAACAGCGACAGGCTCAACTGTTTGGCCCCGTCGATGTGTTTGCGGGCCTCTTCGGTGGAAACGCCGATCAGGTTGCCGTCCAGATAATCGTTCTGCGGCCAGTTGACCAGCGTGACACCGCCGCGGGTGAAGCCGGGGGTGAAATTGGCCGGGTCCTGAATGCGCCGGTATTTCCACCAGCCCGGCGCATTGGGATCCTCGGGGTCAAAGGGTTGATTGCGTTCCTGCAGCGTGACGGGATGAATGGTGCGCAGCGACAGCAGCGGCCCGCTCCAGGCGGGCGTGAGTTTGGGCACGTAGGCCTTCCAGTAGGCGTAGTCGCGGGGTGGGTCGGCCACGTGGTTTTCGCCGGGGCAGTATTCCATCGGGAAGCAGCAGGTGAAGGCCTGCATGTCCTCCGGGCGCGCCGTGTCCGGCGCGTGCAGTTCGCCCGTGTCTTTGTTTGATTCCGCGCCGGTCACATGCTCGACACCGGCCAGGGGCAGCAGCGCGCCCGTCTCGGTCGCGTCCAGGAAATAGTCGCCCTCCACCGTCACATCGTTCCCGCTTTCCAGATTGCGCAGCACCACGCCGCGCACATGGTCGCCCTGCGTGTCGGCGGAGACGGGCAGGTGGCGCGTCAGCAGGGTGAGTTTTCCCGAAGAGGCGTGGGGTGCGAGCATTTCCAGCAGGGCGGCCAGCGACATGCGCGGCTCGTGGCAGATGCGCGACACGCCGCCGTTGCCGGGATTGAGGTGTTTCTCGGCCCGCGCCTCTTCCGTGAGCGGGTAATTGCGCCGGTAATAGTCGCGGATGCGGTTGCGGTAGTCCTGGTACAGCCTGGTGCCGCCGAAAGTTTCCACCCATTGATTCTCGTCGGGCGGTACCGCCTGCGCCGTGGACTGCCCGCCAACCCAGTCCGTCTCTTCAGTGAGGATGACCGTGCGCCCCGCACGCAGTGCGGCCAGCGCGGCCGCGCACCCGCCCAGCCCCCCGCCGACCACCACGATATCGGCCCGCAGCGCCCCCGCAGGGGCCGCGCCGCTGCGGGCGGTCCCGTCCTGTGCGCGGGCCGTGGCGCAGGCGGGCAGTGTGCCGACGGCCGATGCGGCCGCACCGAGGGCGAGAAAGTGGCGGCGATTCATCTTGGGCATGACTTGATTCTCCTTGAAAAAACCATGATAGCATGCCCCCCGCGTGAAAATCGGTCCCCTGTTTTGCGCCCCGGTCACGGTGCCGATATAATCGCGCACCATGGGAGACCCGCCAATGGAAACACACAGTAACACCGACCGGCAAAACGGCATCGTCATGGCGCTTGTGGGTCTCGCCTTCTGGCTGTTCATGGCCTTGGCGGGATATCTGTTTGTTTCCGGCGTGCTGTGCCACCGGCCCAACCCCTTTGCCTCGTCGGAAGGCAATGCCTATGAACTGCCCAAGTTGCTGTTTGCGGCCCTGACCGTGTGGGTGCTGGGCGCCCGCCACACCCTAGAGCCCTTCGGCGCTCCCTGGCGGCGGGTGCTGCTCTGGAACGGGCTGGGCTGGGTGGTGCCCTTCTTCGCGGCCTTCATCTACCACAACTTAAACACGATCCTGAATGTGGACTTCTCTCTGACGCCTGCGGGTTTTGCCTCCATGACGCCTTACGCGTGGACCTTGTTCAGTCTCGCCGTGCTGCTGATCTCCGGTCTGGCGGTGTACCACGGCATGCTTGCCCGGCGCGCGGGCATACTCTTGCCGTGGCTGGGCGTGATTCCGATGGTGGTGCTGCCGATCGCGTTTCTAACCTGGCTGTGGCGCGACACGCACAGTGTCCACATTCATCATTTCTTTCTGTTTGGGATGTTTGTGCCGTGGCTGCGCTTTCACAATCCCGTGTGCGTGGTGTGCCAGGCGATATGCGCCAGCATCTCGGTGGAGGGGGTGGCCACTTGGGGAATGGACCCCATGTGGTATCCATTGCAGTGACGATCAGGGAGTGAATTCATGTCCAAGCGCGTGCTCATCACCGAGAACTTTCTGCTGGAGAGCGAGGCGGCGCGGGAGCTTTACTTCCGCCACGCCAAAGAGCTGCCCATCATCGACTACCACTGCCATTTGCCCTCCGCGCAGGTGGCCGAAGACCGGCGTTTTGCGAACATGGCGGAGATATGGCTGGCCGGTGACCACTACAAGTGGCGAGCCATGCGCAGCAACGGCGTGTCCGAGCATTTCTGCACGGGCGACGCCACGGACTGGGAAAAGTTCGAACAATGGGCCGAAACGGTTCCGTGGCTTGCGCGCAATCCGCTCTATCACTGGACCCATCTGGAACTGGACCGCCCCTTCGGAATTTCGGACCGCCTTTTCGGTCCCGACACGGCCAAAGGCATTTGGGACGAATGCAACGAGAAACTGGCAACACCGGAATTCTCGGCGCGCGGCATCATGAAACAGATGAAGGTGGTGCTGGTCTGCACCACCGATGACCCTGTGGACAACCTGGAGGCCCACCGGCTTGTCAACGAAGACACCGGTTTTGGCGTAAAGATGCTGCCCACCTGGCGTCCCGACAAGGCCATGGCCATCGAGGACCCGGTTGCTTTTAACACGTGGGTGGACAAACTTGAAGTGGCGTCCGGCATGGAATGCCCGGCCTGGACCGAGTTCCTCGACGCGTTGCGCCGCCGCCAGCAGTTCTTCCATGAGCGGGGCTGCCGTCTTTCCGACCATGGACTGGAAGTGCCTTACGCGGAGGACTATAGCGAAACTGAAATCGCCACGATTTACGCCCGGGCGCGTTCGGGCTATGGCCCGACGACCGGCGAGGCACTGCGCTTCCGTTCGGCCATGATGCACGAATTCGGCCTGATGAACCATACCCTGAACTGGGCGCAGCAGTTGCACCTCGGCCCGATCCGAAACAACAGCGCGCGCATGTATCAGTCGCTCGGACCGGACGCCGGCTTCGATTCGGTGGGCGACGCTCCCATGGCCAAGGCGCTCACGAAATTCCTGGACCGGCTCGACCGGAACGGCCAGCTTGCGCGCACGGTGCTCTACACTATCAACCCGGCGGCGAACATGGTGCTGTCCACCATGCTTGGCAATTTCCAGGAGGGTCCGACGCCGGGCAAGATACAGTTTGGCAGCGGATGGTGGTTCAATGACCAGATGGCGGGCATGCTGGAACAGATAGAGACCCTCTCCCAGACCGGGCTGCTCAGCCGTTTTGTCGGCATGCTCACCGACAGCCGCAGTTTCCTGAGTTATCCGCGGCACGACTATTTCCGGCGAATCCTGTGCAACGTTCTGGGCAGTGATGTCACCCGGGGCCTGCTTCCAAACGATTTGGACTGGCTTGGACGTATTGTGCGCGATATCTCGTACAACAATGCCAACCGTTACTTTGGGTTTGGCCTGCCCGAATCCTGATTTCCCCACGGGTCAAACCACCTCCGTGAGGCCAGCGCGGACCGGTGCCGGCATTCACAGCTTTACATAGTTCCCCCCCGGCACCATCTTATAAACAAAAATGAAACGCATGCCCCCATGCCAGGCGCGTCTGGGACAACGCCGAATGTCCACGATGTGGTACCCGTGTATGTTTTTCAGCCACCATGCACGGAGAGTGGATGTTGTACGCAGAACTCTCGACTCCGGATAACTCGATCTTGACATAACTGCTTCCTTCGGAACCAAAGCGCGCCCACGCCAAGGCCCATCTACGACTTTACCGGATGCCTAAAGTACTGCAACAGAATTCTACCATATTCCCCGCAGGTGTCAATTGCAGGCCTGCGTTGTCAGATGATATGCGTAAAATGAAAAAAATGCTGTCAGTTCCTGGCAATATAGAAGGAACAAGCACCGCATGCCATTGATTTCATCGGCGTGGCTGCATATTTTGGCCGGACCGGTGCTCGGTTGGACCCGTTCCCAACCTGTTGCATTATTGTCGAAAAAGATGGATACTATAAAAACGGATGTACATGCGATTTCAAACGGTTGGCTGCGGGTACAACAATGGGATGACTTGCGGAGCCGGGAGAAGGCGCTTTTTGTGTGCCAATGACAGCCACAGCACACCCTTTATTGCCGAGTCTTTCCCGCATAATGGCGGCGCAAAACAACGGTTTGGCGATGGCCGCAGGCCGACAGAATGGCTGAACCGGAAGGCGCGAAAACGCCGCGTCCGCGACATTGGGCGAGTGACGCATTGGGGCGAGGACGCACGATGACTCAGTCGGAAACAGAGGCGGCAACTCCCAAAACAGTCAGATGTCTTGCCTGTCTTATGCCCTTTGGAAACGGCACCACCTGTGCGCACTGCGGAACGGCGGCGGGGAACGTTCCCTGGGAATACCCCTACTTGCGGCCGGGCTCGAAGATTCACGGGCGTTACATCATTGGCAAAGTGCTGGGGAAGGGCGGCTTTGCGATTACCTATCTGGGCCTCCTGGAGGGACTAAACCGTCGCGTGGCCATCAAGGAGTATTTTCCTTCCGATGTGGCGGAACGCGACGGGGATGCCACCACGGTCTGTCTTCGCAAGGGCACCACGGAGGACGACGACACCACGGAATGTTACCGGCGGGGCGTGGAGCGCTTCCTGGAAGAAGGCCAGAAGATTGTCGAGTGCCATCAGCCCAATCCCCACCCCAATCTTGTCCGGGTGACCGACTATTTTGAGGGAAACGGCACGGCCTATCTGGTGATGGACTATGTGGACGGCGTTTCCCTTGAGACCTTTCTCAAGATGCAGCCCCGCAACCGGCTGGAGGAGCGCCAGGCCCGGGAACTGATCATGGCTGTGCTGAGCGGCCTAAGCGCCGTTCACAAGCACGGTTTTCTGCACCGGGACGTAAAGCCCTCCAACATTTATATTTCCAAAGAGGGCACGGTGACACTGATTGACTTCGGGGCGGCCCGGCAGGCGCTCAGCAACGAGCGGCGCACCCTGACGGTGACGCTCACCCAGGGCTACGCCCCGCCGGAGCAGTATTCCTCCGACGGCGAGCAGGGTCCCTGGACCGACGTTTACGGTGCGGCGGCCACGCTTTACCGCTGCATCACCGCAGAGAAACTGCCCAGCGCCCTGACGCGGATTTCCAATCCGGCCAGTCTCATTGCGCCCTCGGAGCTTCCCGAGGTGCGCATCAGCGGACGCATTGAGAAGGCCATCATGGCCGGACTCGAACTGGACCACAACGCCCGCATCCGCAGCGCCGAGGAATTCCAGCAGGTGCTCACGGGCCGCCGCGTGGAAATGCTCTATGAAGCCATCACCATGTCGGGGCTGCTCGGGGACCGGCGCCGAAGAATTGCGGTGGCATTGACCCTGGCTGCCGTGTTTCTGGTGATGGTGCTGATGACAACCAGCGTCCGCCTGTTTCTGGGCCAGATAGAAAAGTCTCCGGTGGCGGAGCAGAACCTGACGGCGGATCAAAAAGCATCGCAGCAGGCGGAGGGGCTTTACCATGCAGGAAGCAAGCTGCTCAGCATGGTGGCCTCCAAAGTGACCGGGAATGCCGCGAAAGATGCGGCCCTGAATGCAGGGCAGGCGGCCATGACGACCCGAAGCAGCCTTGACACCGCCTGGGCCGCCAAGCAGGGCAGTGAAGCCTACAAGACGGCCGTTGCTCTCTATTCGGACGGCGAACAGGCACTGGAGGAGGGTAAATATGGGGATGCCCAGACCGCGTACACCGGCGCCGCGGACCGTTTTGCCGGGATCATTCTGACCGACAAGACCGCCTCCTCTCATCCACAGGCGGCATTGCCCGTGATTCGGGAGAAGGTGGGGCGGCAAAACGCCGCCGTGGCGAGCGGCAAGGTTCAGGCCACCGTGCCGGCCGAAACCGCGCTGGGCGAGCAGCTCTTCACCCAGGCCCAGGCCGAACAGAATCCGGTGAAAGCCGTGGACCTGTACCGCCAGGCCTTCGCCGTTTACAGCAAGGTGCTGCCGCCGGAGACGGAGACTTCCCCCGCCAAGGCGGATCAAAAGAAAACCGAGGAGACGGAAAAGGCGCGAAAACAGTCGATGGTGGACCCGACCATCCCCGTGCAGGAAGTGGACATGGGCGACGGGGTGAAGTTTCAGATGGTGCAGGTGCCTGCGGGCGAGTTCCTCATGGGCAGTCCCGCCGGGGAGGCAATGCGCCAGGAGGACGAGGGGCCGCAGCACCGGGTGCGCATCAGCAAGAGTTTCTGGATGGGCCGTTTTGAGGTCACGGTGGCCCAATTCACCCGTTTTGTGCGGCTGACCGGTTACCGCACGACGGCGGAGTTTGCCGGCGGGGCCTGGAGCATCGCCGAAACGCTCAAGCAGGAATGGGAAAAGAATCTCAACTGGCGCAAGTCAAACTATAACCAGGCACCCAATCTGCCGGTGGTGGTCATAAGCTGGGATGACGCTCAGGCTTTCTGCCGCTGGCTCTCGGATGCCACAGGCAGGGTCTTCCGCCTGCCCACCGAAGCCGAATGGGAGTATGCCTGCCGCGCCGGAAGCACCACGGCCTTTCAATGGGGCGACACCGTGGAGGGCGGTGAGGGCTGGCTTAACGGGGCCGATGAGAAGCTCCGCTCGAAGCACCCGCAATGGCGCTCCTTCCCCTTTAACGACGGCAGTCTTTACGGGACCAAGGTGGGCAGTTACCGGGGCAATGCCTGGGGACTGCACGACATGCACGGCAATGTGTGGGAGTGGTGCCAGGACTGGTACAACCCCGAGTATTACGCCCACAGCCCCGAAACGGATCCCTTTAACGGACAGATGGACCGCTTCCATGCGGTGCGCAGCGGTTCATGGCTCTGCTACCCGGGCTTCTGCCGCTCTTCGGTCCGCCGGAAATACGCGCCTGAATTCACCACCTGCGATTTGGGTTTCCGGGTGGTCATGACCGAGTGATCCTGGCGGGTTTTATCCGCGACGGTGTCTTCCATCAGCCCGGTCCTGTCCTACGCGCCAAGTCGAATCAACCGCTTGAGAAACGCGCCCCCGCGTTTGAACAGGTCGGCACAGAACGGGAACACGCCCTTCCTGCGCGCCTGCTGGCGCGCTTGTAGGTGGATTAGCGCTTCCCGAAATTCGCGGGCGGAGAAAAAGCGCTCGTCGGGCTTTCGGGCCAATGCCCTGCGCATGAACGCTTTCGTTTCACGGGGCAGGTCAGACCGCAGGCGGGTCAGCTTTTCCCCCAGCTTGGGCGTGTGTCCTGCAAGCAGTTCGTAAAAGATGATCCCGAGCGAATACAAGTCGGCACGACGGTCCACCCTGGCGGCGTTTAGTTCCTGTTCCGGTGCCATGTAGCTCAGTTTGCCAAGATTTGAACCCGCCACAGTCAGTCCCGCAAACCGGTCATCGAGCTTCGCCAGGCCGAAATCCAAGACCCGCACCGAACCGTCGGGCAGCACCATGATATTGTCGGGGGACAGGTCGCGGTGAATGGTTGACTTGTGGGCATAGTCGAGCACGTCGCATACCCGGCACAAAATGTCCACCGCTGTTTTCAGGTCTGCGCGTTTTTCTTCGGTCAGCCAGCAGCGCAGCGTCCTGCCGTCGACATACTCCATGGTATAGAAGAGGGTGCCGTTCCAGTTGTGCACCTCGTAAAGGTTGACAATGCCGGGATGCCTAAAACGATGGGCCAGCTTGATTTCGCGCTCGAATCGGGCAATGCTGTCGGGATTGGACATCAATTCCCTTCTCAGGGCCTTGAGCGCGACATCCCGTCCAAGCTCATGGTCGTGGGCAAGGAGGACCAACCCCATGCCGCCCCGGCCGAGCTGGCTGCGTATTTCATAGCGGTCTGCCACCATGGAACCTGGCGCAAACAAATCTTGATGGCGTGCATTCCTCAACCGGCCACTCCTTTATCCTGAGCCGCTCCGCGTCCCAAAGGACGTGGCTGCATGATTATACCGTTTGTCCCCCTGATTGCGCGCAAGACCTGCCCAGTCTGCGTGGCTCATGGGATTCATGGAAGGAACGAGAAGAAGGCATGGCAGAATTCCCCTGCACTTGATGGAACGCCCATCCCGGTTCCTCCGCGTGTCATCGGGAGTGCGGCCTGTGCTACATTTGGGGAGGCGCGCCCGCGGGCCATTGGGTCTGTGGCGCGATGAAACCCAGGAGGTGCATTTTTCCCATGTCGCTGGTGTTGCTGCTGGCCGCGGCGGCCGCTTTGGGCCGCCTTGCCGGACGGGTGCTGCCGATGGGCGCAGGCGTCGAGGGCTGGGTGTTCCGGCTGTCGGCCGGCCTGTCCGGTTGCGCCGTGCTGGTCCTTGCGCTGGGCTTGCACTCCTTGTTGGCGGCACAGGCGGCGCTGTTCGTTATGGTTCTTGCCGGTTTGGCGGGCGAGGCGGCCGGTTGGGCTTATGATCGTCCGGTGGGTCACAGCGCCCGTGGAACCGTGCCCCCCCCCGAATCGGAACAGGCGCCCGGCGCGCGTCCGGGGTTCTTTGAATGGGCCTGTTTTGCGGTCGTGGCTTTGGGGCTGGCGATGGCGTTCTTTGCGGCCTGGGCACCAGCCTCCGACCCGGCCTCGACCGGCGGCCCCCTGCTGCTGGCCAAAGGGCATTCCCAGGCGGGCAACCTGAAGTTCCTGACCCACCTGCCCGGCGCGGGCGCCCCCCCATTGATGACGGCACTCTATGCGGCCGCCTTTTTCGGCAGCGGGGAAAGACCCGCCGTGCTGCTGGCATGGGTGATGGCCCTGCTGGCCTGCGGGGCAGCCTGCGTCCTGGGACGACGCATCGCCGGCCCAAAGGCGGGCGCGGCTGCGGCTGCTGTTCTGGTGTGCATGCCGGTGTTCTTTGACCAGGCCTCGACAGCCTCCACGGGTTTGGTGCAGGCGCTGTTTGTCCTGGCAGCCCTGTCGGCCCTGCTGGCCTGGATGGACGAGGGCGGACCCGGGCGCCTTGCCTTGGCGGGATGGATGGCCGGGTCGGCGGTGGGCGTGGGTTACGCCTGCGTCCCCTTTGTGCTGCTGCTGCCCGTCGTGGCGCTTTTTGGAGTCGGCGCGGGACTGGAGGATGCGGCACGGGGGGCGCGCCTGCGCGGCGCGCTCGGTCTCGCGCTCGCCATGGCGGTGGGTGCGTCGCCCTTTCTGCTGAGAACATGGCTGGTCACGGGCGATCCCGTTTATCCCTGGTTTCAGGCGCTTTTTCCCGCGAAGGTGCAGGTTCATCCCTTCGTGGCCACCATGACGGCCGACCCCGCCTTTGCGCGGGACGGATTCCACTGGGCGGAGTTCTTGCGCTATCCCTGGGATGTCATCATGCGGCCGCTCCGCTTCGGCGGCTGGGTGAAATCGCCGGGCGGCATGTTGCTGGCGCTGGGCATTCCGGGACTCCTGTATGGAGGCCGCCGCGCGGCCATGGCCGCGCTGCCAGCCATTGTGTGCGGGGCAGTGCTGTGGTTTACCCAGCGGGGCGCACTGCCCGCGCTGCCCGGTTTTGCCCTCATGACCGCAGTCTGCGGTGTCGCCGTGGTGCGTTTGCCCCGGTGGCGCGGCGCGGTGGCGGTGGCGCTGCTGGCGGGATGCCTCTTTGGACTGGGCCTTCATGTCGTGCACTTTCGCGACCAAATTCCGGTGCTGCTCGGCCGGGAGACGCGCGAGTCCTACCTGTCGCGGCGTGTGCCGCGTTATGGAGTCTGGACCAGCCTGAACACGCGAGCGGCGCGGGTGCCCGGTGCGCGGGTGCTGGTGCTCGACGACGGCGCCTACTTTGCCGAGGTGCCGGTCTATGCCAATCGGGACGGTCTGCGGGTCGTGGCGCAGATGCCCGGGGGGGAGCAGTTAAAGTGGCTCCAAGGGCGGCAAGTGGGGCTGATTGTCATGCCCGACGACCTGTTGCGGGAAGATTCACCGCTTGCGCCCGACGTGCGCGCCCTGGCGCTCTTCTGGAAGTCGAACACGGCCACCTTCCCCCCGGTCGAACACATTGACCTGTCCCGGGTGGGTGCGGAAGGGGTCGAGCGGGTGGACGTGCTGGCCTTCACGCCCATCCCGTAAGGCGTTCAGAAATCAATCGGCGCGGACACTTTTTGAGTGCGGCGGCCATGCCACCGCACTCAAAAGAAGGCCGTCTCGCCTCTACTTCAGTTCCGCCATTTTCGCGATCTCTTCCGCACTGACCGCCTGGCGCAGGAAGACCACACCGCTGAGCGCGCCCTGAAAACCCTCAATGTCGCCGAACTTCGGATTGCAGCCGATGCCAATGACCTTGGGGTCGGAGGCGAGCATTTCGGGCGCGGCCACGGAGGCCGTCTCTTTGCCGTTGACATAGAGGCGGAAGGATTTGCCGTCTTTCACCAGCGCCACGTGGGTCCACTTGCCTTCGGCCACAGGCACGCCGGGGGTCTGGCATCCGCCGCCGGGCTGCTCGATGCGGGCCACCAGTTCGTCGCCCTGCACGGCAATGCGCAGCGCGTCGTTCATGCTCGTGTACCAGGCGGACGCGATTTCATGCCAGCGCTTGTCAGCGGCATCGACGTTTTCCGCGCGAAACCATCCGGCGAAGGTGTAGGCCCGCAGGGGGAAACCGGGGGTCTCGTAGACGAGCTTTGAACTGGTGCCGTTGAATGCGATTGCGCTCTTCTCATTGCCGTCCGGACCCGCTGTCGGAGCGAGGTCGCGTTCTTCGGCGACCTTGCCCTCCTGCGGCGCCGGGATGCCGTGCAACGGGGCGCGCAGCACGGCGCCCTTGGTGCGGCTGGGCTGCGCCGGGTCGATGGTGAACGCGCGCGGCCCGTCGGAGTTTTGGATTTCCTGGCCGTCCTCGCGCGCCGTCACCTGCCAATAATAGGATTTGTCTCCGCTGGGAGGCATCTTGTTCAGCACGGCATGGGCATCTTTGACTGGGCCGACATGGTTGACGACCTCTTTCATGTCCTTGTCGAGGGCGATGGACAGGTCATATTCCGTGCCTTCGGGCAGGGTGCCCCAGGAGAAGCTGAGGTCTTCCGGGGACAACCGCGCGTTCGGCTCGGGCATTTCCAGATTGAACGGTGCGGCGGGCGCGTTGCGCACGGGCAGCCAGCTCTCGTAGCGGGTGCCGTTTGCGCCCGCGGTGGCGAAATCCACCAGTATGACGGCTCTGCCGTCGGGCGCCGCGGCATGCAGGGCGGTGATGGGCTCCCACGGACCCACGCCCGGCGTAACCGGCTCTAACTTCAGGGTGGCAAGGTCGAGTTCGGGGATGTCGGCCGGGTCGAAATCATTGTACATCTGGTCGTAGGTGAGCAGGATGGGCCCCCGGTACAGGGAGGTCTTCCAGTCGACATGCCCGTCACCGCGCAGGGCGCGCACACTCATGTCGAAATCAACCGCGATAATGTCGCCGTCTTTCCATTCACGGCCGATTTTCAGATAGGCGCCCGGTTGGACGTTTTCCACGGTCTCGCCATTCACGACCACCCGCGTCTCTTTAGACCAGCCGGGGATGCGAAGGAACAGCGACGTGTTCTTGGAGCTGCCGGGATGCACCGTGACCCGTAGCGAACCCTCTTTGGGGAAAGCTCCCGCCTGTTCGAAGCGCCAGACCGCGCCGTCGTCCAGTTTGGCCTCCGTGGTGCCGGGACCGAAGAAGTTGAGGTAGAGCCCTTCGGCTGAGAGATTGCCGCGCTCCGCTCGCAATGACGGCGGCCGACCGGCGAGCACCGCCCATTCGCTGAGCATGGCCAGGCCGCGCGGGCCGTTGACGGAGCAGCAGTTGAGTTCAGGCGTTCCGGGGCGTGCCTGGAAGACAATGGCATGCGCCGAAGCGAGGCGTTTGCCCGACATGGGCGTGTCATAGGTGCACCAGCGGCCGCTGGGATGCTCATAGCCGAGCACGGCGTTCCAGGTGGCCAGTTCGAGCGCGTCGGCCACGGCGGGGTCGCCGGTGAGTTTGAGCGTTTCGATGCTGTAGGCGATCCACGCCACGGTGCAGCAGGTTTCGATGGAACCGGGCATGAAGGGGTTGCCTGTGGCCTGCTCATTGGTGGAGAAACTGCCCGTGTTGTGCACATCGTTGCGGCGGATGCTGCCCCACCAGTGCGCCAGCGCGTCGCGGTACTGGTCCTCGCCGGTAATGCGGTACAACTCGGCCAGTCCCAGCATGGGGTGGAGGCTTTCCCAGCGCGGCTTGGGCGTCAGGTAATACTCAACACCCGTCTTGGCCAGACGCAGGTAATCGCCTGAAGGCGGCTTTTCCCAGTCCTTTTCTATCTCGCGCATCATGCGCAGGTATTCGGGCTTGCCCGTTTCGCGGTAGAGCAGGCCCAGCGCATGGATGACCGCCATGTTCATCTCGGCCGACCCGGCGTCATAGATGCGCTTGCCCGTGTCGAGATAGACCTTGCAAATGAGGTCGGCCGCCCGCGTCGCGGCATCCAAAGCGGCCTTGTCGCCCGTGTCCTTATACCAGGTATAGAGCGCGAGCATGGCGTGGTAGTGGCCCCATAGGTCCCAGTTGCCCAGCAGCCGTTCCTCTTTCTTGAACGGCCCCAGATAGCCGTCGTCGGCCTGGGTGGAGAGGAAATCCTTGATGGTGGCGCGGACGACGGCATCCAGTTTGGGATCATCGTCGAGGCGGCGCATCATCACGGCCGAGGTCAGGTACTTGCCAATGAATTCACCCGCCCAGGGCATGGGGTCCTCATAGGGCGGCTTGCGGTCGCGCAGCCGCATCATCTCGACCATGCCGGGGTTCACCTCCGGCGCCGTCAGCAGCCATTGCGCGACGATGTTCTTCACATAGCGCCCCATGACCCCCTCGGGGCGCATCGTTACTGCGGGCCGCGTCAGCTCCTGCGGCGCCGCCGCAGCCGTGCCTCCCTGCGTTCCGCCCACAGCCGTCAGCAAACACAAGCCCAGTCCCGCCATGCCCATTAACATAGACCAATCCTCCGCCGCGCAGGAACGCGAAACCCTTTCGCCATCCGCGCTGCTGGTTGAATATAGCACCCGGCCGGGTTACGGGCCAATCCCGTAGTGGTCGGCAATACCCACGCATACGCAACAGGGCGATGAAATGGCCAGAGGACAGAAATGCGGGCGCTTATGGCCATTGAAAAAAGTATCAGGATTTTCTACGCATGTTTTTTCACGCCTCGACGCGTAAAATCCAGTGTCTGTCTCAATAGGTTGTCAAGGCGGCTGTGGGAAGTCTTCGCGCGGACTTTAGCGCAATAATTCCTCATTAATCGCAGACTTGACGTTTGCCTAAAATGCGAGTAAACTGCGAAAAGCTCCCTGAAGGCTCTGCCTTGGACGGCAAGGGAAAGATGCCGCTTGCGGCGTTCGATGAATGATTCAATAGCGAAGAATAGGTCGAAGTTTTGGCTTGTTTTGTTTAATGACCGTTAGGTAAAGGACCTGCCACGGGGCAGGTCCGTGGGACGCAACCTTGGTTAGGAGTGATGGACCCATGAGGGAAATAAAACGTGCCGCCGTACTGGGTTCCGGCGTGATGGGGGCGACGATTGCCGCCCATCTCGCGAACTGCGGAATCCCCAGCATCATGCTGGACATCGTGCCGCCCAATCTCTCCGAGGAGGAGAGGAAGGACCGGCGCAAGCGCAACGGGTTTGCGGACAAGGGCAAGGCGGGGCTTCTCAAGGCCAAGCCGGCACCGCTGTACGTGAAGTCCAATGCGGACATGATTGAGACCGGCAATTTCGAGGACGACATGGCCCGCATCGCGGACTGTGACTGGATCATCGAGGTTGTCATGGAACGCCTGGACATCAAGCACCAGGTATTCGCGCAGGTGGCGCAGCACCGCAAGCCGGGCAGCATCGTCAGCACGAACACCAGCGGCATCCCGATCTGCGCGATCGCGGAGAAGATGCCGGAGGAAATGCGCCGCAACTTCCTGGGGACGCACTTCTTCAATCCGCCGCGCTACCTGAAGCTGCTGGAGCTGATTCCGCTCGCGGAAACGGATCCGGACGTGCTGGCGGGCATCGCCAAGTTTGGCGAGGACGTGCTCGGCAAGGGCATCGTGTACGCCAAGGACACGCCCAATTTCGTGGCAAACCGCATCATCACCTTCGCCATGCAGTATCTGATGCACGAGTTGATCAAGTCGGAACTGACGGTGGAAGAGGTGGACGCGCTCACGGGCACGGCCATCGGCCACGCCGGTTCGGCCACCTTCCGCACGGCCGACCTGGTCGGTCTCGACACGCTGCACAAAGTGGTGGGCAACGTGTTCAACGGCTGCCCCGACGATGAGCGGCACGACCTGATGGAAGGCCCCGAATGGTTCACCAAGATGGTCGAAAAGGGCCTCTTCGGCGACAAGTCGGGTTCGGGCTTCTACAAGCGCACTAAGGAAAAAGACGAGAAAGGCAAGAACATCATTCTTGCCTACGACCCGGTGGCGGGCGACTACCGCGCACCGATGAAGGCCAAGTTTGGCTGCACGGGCGCAGTGCGCAACGTGGAGAAGCTGGAAGACAAAATCCGCGTCATGCACCTGAGCGACGACAAGGGCTCGAAGGCCCTGTTCTCGTTCTTCGCCAATCTGGCGCAGTACGCCGGCAACCGCATCCCTGAAATTTCCGACGACATCGTCAACATCGACAATGCCTGCAAGTGGGGATTTGCCTGGGAGAAGGGCATCTTCGAGACCTGGGACATCCTGGGCTTCGAGGCGGTGTGCGAGCGCATGGCCGCCGAGGGTGTGGCGCTGCCGCCGGTGGCGGAGGCGCTCAAGGCCGCGGGCGGCACCTCCTTCTACAAGGTGGAAAACGGTAAGGACGTGTTCTTCGACCTGGCGTCGAAGTCCTACAAGCCGGTGCCGGTGAATCCGCGCGAACTGAAGCTGATCAACGTCAAGACCGACAGCACCAAGATCGTGAAGGCGCTGGACGACGCCAGCCTGATCGACCTGGGCGACGGCGTCGTGTGCGCCGAGTTCCACTGCAAGATGAACGCGATCGGTCCGGACATCATGACCGTCCTCAGCCTGGGTGTCGACCTGCTTGACGAGGGCAAATTCGAGGGCATGGTCGTGGGCAACCAGGGTCCGCACTTCAGCGCGGGCGCAAACCTGATGCTCGTGCTGGGCGCCGCCATGCAGAGCGACTGGGCCTCCATCGAGCACATGATCCGCTCGCTGCAGGGCATCGGCACGCGCATGAAGTACTGCGGCAAGCCGATTGTCGGCGCGCCGCACCACTACACCTTCGGCGGCGGCGTCGAGGTGAACATGCATTGCGACAAGGTCGTCCTTGCGGGCGAGACCTACGCCGGCCTCGTCGAGGTGGGTGTGGGCGTGATTCCGGCCGGCGGCGGCACCAAGGAGCTGCTGGTCCGCGCGCTGGAGAATATCCCGTCGAATGTGGCGGCCGATCCGCTTCCGTTCATCCGCCGCGCCTTTGAAAACATCGCCACGGCCAAGGTGGGCACGAGCGCCGCCGAGGTCATCGAGCTGGGCTACTTCCGGGCGACGGACATCGTCCTGCCGAACTTCGACCACCAGATTCAGCGCGCCAAGGATGTGTGCCTGGGCCTGGCCAAGGCCGGTTACACGGCGCCGCGCCCGCCGCGCCTTGTCGCGATTGGCGAGTCGGGCAAGGCCATGTTCCGCGCGGGTGTGTGGGGCATGAACCAGGCCGGTTTCGCCAGCGAGCACGACATGCTGATCGCCGGCCACGTCGCGAACATTCTGTGCGGCGGCGACCGCATCCAGGGCACGCCGATGACCGAGCAGGACGCATTGGATCTTGAGTGTGAGGCGTTCTTGAGCCTCTGCGGTACTGAAAAGACCCAGGCCCGCATCCAGAACATGCTTGCCACCGGCAAGCCGCTGCGCAACTAAGGGAGAATCAAAATGGACAACGTATATATCGTTTCCGCGGTGCGCACCGCGGTGGGCCGTTCCAAGGCGGGCAGCGCGATTGCGCACGTGCGCCCCGACGATCTGGGCGCGGCGGCCATTGCCGAGGCGGTGAAACGCTCCGGCGTGCCGGCGGACCGGATCGACGACTGCATCATGGGATGCGCGTTCCCCGAGGCCGAGTCCGGCATGAACGTGGGCCGTGTCGCCCTCCAGGTGGCGGGCCTGCCCGACACGATCCCCGGCGAAACCATCAACCGTTTCTGCTCATCCGGTCTTGAGACGATGGCGACGGCCGCCGCGAAGATCGAGGCGGGCATGATCAGTTGCGCCATTGCCGGCGGGCTGGAGTCGATGAGCATCATTCCGATGGGCGGCAACAAGCTCGTGCCCAATCCGACGCTCACCAAGACCCATCCGCGCGCCTACAGCGGCATGGGCCTGTGCTCCGACAATGTGGCCCGGGACTTCAACATCACCCGCGAGGAATGCGACGCGTGGGCGCTGCGCAGCAACCAGCGCGCCGTGGCCGCCATTGAGGCGGGCAAGTTCAAGGACGAAATCGTGCCCCTGACCGTTGCCGGCCCCGGTGGCAAGACCTATGTGTTCGACACCGACGAGGGTCCGCGCGCCGACACGACCCTCGAGAGCCTCGCCTCGCTGCGGCCCGCCTTTGCTGCGTCGCCCAAGCTCGGCGTGAGCACCGCCGGAAATTCCAGCCAGACGAGCTGCGGCGCGGCCGCCACGGTTCTTGCCAGCGCGGCGCTGGTGAAGGAACTGGGCCTCAAGCCGCTGGCGAAGCTGCGCGGCTATGCCGTGTGCGCAGGCGACCCCGGCTACCTCGGCCCGCCGCAGGTGCCTGCGATTGAGAAGGCCTGCGCCATGGCCGGCATCACGGTGAAGGACATCGGTCTGGTCGAGTGCAACGAGGCTTTTGCCGCGCAGACGATCTACGTGGTCAAGACGCTCGGTCTCGACGAGGAAATCGTCAACGTCAACGGCGGCGCCATCGCGCTGGGCCACCCGCTCGGCTGCACCGGCGCCAAGCTGGCCACGCAGCTCATCAACGAGATGCGGCGGCGCGGCGTGAAGTGGGGCCTGGAGACGATGTGCATCGGCGGCGGCATGGGCGGCGCCGGCGTGTTCGAACTCTGCGACTAAACTCCACGCGGTAAACTTTCTGCGGCGGATCGGGCCAGCGCCCGGTCCGCCGCAGTGCTTTCTGTGGGACCGCCGGACAGGCAGGAGCCCCCTGCGTTTGCCCGGTCCATGCGCGGCGTTCTACAATGCGTCCTTCCCCGACCCTGGAGCGGTTCCCCTGCATGGACTTTCTGACCCTGACAGGCATCGCCGTCGGCCTGTCCATGGACGCGCTGGCGGTGGCCATCGGCGCGAGTGTGGGCCTGCGCGGCGTGACGCCGCGCCAGGTCTTTCGGCTGTCCTTCCATTTTGGCCTGTTCCAGGCGCTCATGCCCATTCTCGGATGGACGCTGGGCAGTCTGGCCGCGGGGCATATCGGCACCTACGGCAATTGGATTGCCTTCCTCCTGCTCCTGTTTGTCGGCATCAAGGCGGTGTATGAGGCGCTGTTCGACGGTGAGGAGGAACGGGCCAGGCGCAGCGACCCGACCCGCGGCCTGAACATGGTGCTGCTGTCCGTGGCCACCAGCATCGACGCGCTCGCCGTGGGACTCACCTTCGCCATGCTCGGCATTGTCGTGTGGTATCCCGCCACCGTCATCGGTTGCATCACGGCGGTCATCACCATGGTCGGCATGATTTTCGGTGCCTGGCTGGGGCAGCGATTCGGCAAGATCATGGAGGTCATCGGCGGGCTGGTCCTCATCGCCATCGGCTTCAAGGTTCTTGCCGGGAACAGTTCTTTCCTGTAGCACTTTTCTCCAGTGCGGGCCTCCTCTCCGGAAAGTCACGCCTCGCCCGAACGGTCCTATCCGCAAAAAGGAGTCGCAACGTGCGCAGGAAGGGGTCTGACAGGTAGAATACCCGTTCGCCGATTTGAACCCATTCTGCAACCGGAGCCTTTTTGTGAAATCTTTGCTCAAGTCCCTCACGCTCAATCCCAAGGAGGACCGCCGTCTGGTGCGCGGTCATCTGTGGGCCTACCGCAACGAATTCAAACATCTGCCCGAGGAAATGGCCGACGGCGAGGCGGTGGATGTGTTTTCCGACGGCCGCCGCTTTGTGGGGCGCGGTTTCTACCAGTCGCAGGGCGGCATTGCCGTGCGCATCGTCACGCGGCACCAGGAGGAACTGGACGCGGAATTCTTCCTTGCCCGTTTTGCCTCGGCGCGGACGCTCCGCGAGCGCCTCTTTCCCGGATCCTCCGTGTACCGCTGGATCTATGGCGAGAGTGACGGACTGCCGGGGCTGGTGGTGGACCGCTACGGCACGGTGGCCGTGGCGCGGGCCGCGTCCGTCTTTTACAACGGCTGCGCCGAAATGATTGCCGAGGCCTGCATGGCCGAGGGCGGGACGAGCGGCGTGGTGTTCGCCTGGGGAAACACGACGAAGACCTTTGGCAACGTGCCGGAAATCGTGCCGATCGACGTGGACGGCGTGCGCGCCGATTTGAATCTTGCCGAGGCTCAGAAAACGGGGCTGTTCCTGGACCAGCGCCGCAACTGGCAGAGCATCCGCACCTTTGCCGCAGGCGCCCGCGTGTTTGACGGGCACTGCTACCACGGGTTCTGGTCCTGCAACGCGGCGCTTGCGGGCGCGCGGTCCGTGCTTGGCGTGGACACTTCCGAAAAGGCTATCGAACAGGCCACGCGCAACGCGGCGCTCAACGGCGTCGCCGACCAGTGCGTGTTTGTGAAGAGCGACGTGGAAAAGGTGCTGGGCGAGGCGACGAATTTCTTCGATGTCATCGTGCTGGACCCGCCCGCACTGGCGAAGAACCGCACGCTGGTGCGCAAGGCGCTGCCGCGCTATCAGGCCATCAATGAACTGGCACTGGGGCGCATCGCGCCCGAGGGCGGTTTTCTGATCACCTCGTCCTGCTCGCATTTTGTGGATGCGCCCACCTTCCTGGAAACGGTGAAGTACGCCGCCACGGCCACGGGCAGGCGCGTTTCCCTGCTGGAGCTGCGCGGCGCCGCGCCAGACCATCCCGTGCTGCTGGCCATGCCAGAAACCACCTACCTCAAGTGCGCCGTGCTGCGCGTGGAGTAGTCAGGCGATGGCGATGAATTCCACGTCGTTAATTGGGGCCCCTGCGAAGAATCCACATCCCCCGGCGCTTCGCGCCACCCCCTTCAAAGGGGGATTGAAGACTGCCGTTTGTCTTTTCCTTCTCTGGTGTGCGGCAGTGGCGGCGCAGGAATCTGCTGGTGGGGCGCTGCCGCCGCCTGCAAAGGACCTTCAGGTCACGCGCTTCGATGCCAATCCCATCATCCATCCGGACATGCTGTCCGGCCGGGACGGAGAGAACATCAACGGGCCGTCTTTGATTCGCGTGCCCGAATGGCTGCCCAAGCCGCTGGGAAAGTATTACCTCTATTTTGCCGACCACCACGGCGACTACATCCGGCTGGCCTATGCGGACCATTTGGAAGGGCCGTGGATGGTTTACAAGCCGGGCACGCTGCGTCTCAAGCAGGTGCCTGACGGCAAATCGCATGTGGCCTCGCCCGACGTCATAATCGATGATGCGCGCAAAGAACTGCGCATGTACTTCCACAGCCCGTCGAAAACCACGGGCAAACAGACCAGCTACCTGGCGGCATCCGCCGACGGCCTTCATTTTACCGTCCGCCCTGAACGGCTCGGCCCCTTCTATTTTCGCGTGTTCCACTATGGCGATTACTGGTATGCCATGAGCAAGCGCGGCTGGCTGTGCCGGTCCAAGGATGGCGTGACGGGTTTTGAAGAGGGGCCCAATCCGTTTCCCCTGGTCGCGAGGCATGACGGCGAGGAGAACGGGCCCGGCATACGCCACGTGGCGGTGGACCTGTCCGGTGACATGCTGACGGTCTATTACTCCAATATCGGCGACATGCCCGAGTGCATTCAGCGCAGCACCATTGCCCTGGGTCCGGACTGGAAGGAGTGGAAGGCCGGTCCGCCCGAACTGGTGCTGAAGCCGGAGAAGGATTACGAGGGCACCGAGGTCGCGCTGGCCCGGTCCAGCGGCGGCAGCGCCAAGGGCCGCGAGAATGCCCTTCGTGATCCTGCGATCTTCAAGGAAGACGGGCGCACCTGGCTGCTTTACAGCGTGGCCGGAGAGAACGGGATCGGTATCGCGGAACTGAACAACGTTAAGTAGCGTCCGCCTTTTGGGCGGACGTGGATGCCCGCCTGCGCGGGCATGACGGAAGCCAGATCGAGGGCTACGCGAAGAAGAACAGGATGCGCAGCAGCAGCGAGAGGGTGGAGATGGTGAAGGTGAAGAGCGGCATAGGCTTGTCCTCCACTTCGTGGAACACGCGCACCTTGTGCTGCACCTGGTAGAGGGTGATGATGTCTTTGAATGTGAAGGCCTCACGCTTGCCGATGGCCACCCACAGCTTGCCCGGCTGTCCCGCCGGGTCCCAGGCGGCCAGGTAGTAGCGTCCGTCCTGCGGCAGCGGTATTTCCTTCTCGAACATGACCCAGGACTGGGTGCCGGTGAAGGGTTCATCGAAGAAGGTGGGCGTGATGGCGTCCGACGTGTAGGTCTGGGCTCCCAGGCCCACGGGAATCGCGATGGGCGGTTTCACATCGCCCAGTCCCGGTCCGACCAGTGCCAGCACGGGCCGGTAGTTTTCCAGGCGGGTGAGATAGGGCACACCCAACTGGAAATAGACGAGGTCGCCCGCCTTGCCGTCAAAGGCAATCCACACTTGTGCCGTGCCGGGCGTCACATCATGGTACAGCACCTGCGAAAGCGTCACATCGCGCAGATAGAGTGCAGTGCCCGCGCTGGTGTGCGAGCCGTCATCGGCGACGTAGTTGTGCGCCCATGCCCCGCCCGTGAGAAGAAGAACCCATACCGCCAGAGTTGCCCTGTGACTATTCATAAACGTTGCCTCCTCGTCTAATGCTACCCTTATTCTTATCGCGACGCAACACCGGACATCGGAGTGACATTCCAGGGCGGGCGTAGAAAGTTGAGAGAACCGGGAATCAACGCAGATCGCCCCGCGTTGGGGGAAGTTATGTTTGACGCTGTGACAGCAAAATGAAACAACCGGGGAAAGTTGGCGACAACATCACCCATGATGGAGGCAGTATGCGAATCTTGCATCTCAAAGTGGGGGGCGCAACAGTCGTCGCAGCCCTGCTTGTCATGTCCTTTACAACGTCCGCCCTTAGCATGGACAAGGCCGGCCTTGTCGATGCTGTTGCCAGCGGGGCAAAACTGACCAAGGCGGATGCGGGCCGCGCGCTGGACGCAACACTCGATGCGATCACCGGCGTCCTGGCCACAACGGCGAAAAAGAAGGGCGACCGGATAAGCCTGGTGGGTTTTGGGTCCTTTTCCGTATCGGTGGGCGTGCCCGCCGACAGCGACAGCTGCGTGCAGGTCGGGCAGGTGGAATTCGAGCCGGCAAACGCCTTTGCCAAACTGATCAACCCCATTGCGATGGACAAGGGGATGCGTTTCCGTGTGCAGAACGTGTCGGACAGCCCCGATGGGCTTGTCGTAACGGGAGTGGTGCAGCAGGGTTCGCTGAGTGTGGGTGATGTGCTGCAGCCGATTGACGGGGTCGGCCAAATCGGCGGGATAACCGGGGGCGTGGTCGCGGGAATCGTTGTCGGGGCCGTCAGAGTCTCGGAGGCATCGGCGGGCCAGATGGCATCCCTGCTGTTGCGGGGGATTGATAAGAAAGACATTCGGCGCGGCATGGTTCTCGTGAAGAGCCCCGCCCCTGAAGACCCGGGGCCGCCGCTAAGCCCCTGTTTTGTCCATGTCCTTGCGGAGCAGATCGCCGCTGAGGCGGCAAAGGCATCGGGACTTTCTTTCGAGTCCGCGCTGACGGCCCTGCAGGTTGCTGAAGAAACCATCATGGACACCGTGGCGGCAGGGTATGCCGTGAACCTTGAAGGCTTTGGCGTGTTCTATGTGCTGGGCGAAAAGATTCTCAGCACCACGGACCCCGGGACGGACCTGCCCTCGGGCGGCATGAAGAAAACCGCCAAGTTCAAGGCAGGGGCCGATTTGGCCCATACGGTAAACAAGTAGTTTTTCGCGCACACCCCGGGATGGTGCATCTCAGGGTGTGTCCTTTTATGTTGTCCTTCGAAGAAGGCGCTATGCGCGCGGCGGAAAGAGTCCCATCCAGGACCGGACACGGTAGCGCAGGATGATGCCGATCATCTCCATGCCCAGGAAGAAGGCCTTTATCTTGCTGCCGGTCACGGAGGACTCGCCGACACGCCTTCCGTAGTTCACGGGGATCTCGACGAAGGGGAACTTGTGCAGGATGACGAGCAGCATGAGCTGCGGACCGAAGGCGGAGCCGCCGATGGTGAAATGGGGCCGAATTTGCTCGTATACCGGCCGGGGGATGAGCTTCATGGAGCAGCCCACGTCGCTGAGGAAAGTCGTGTTGAAAAGGAATTCCAGCAGCTTGCCCACAGCGTAATTGCCCCATTTGAGAAAGACGCCCATGTTGGCGCCCTCCCAGACAAACTCGCGCGCGGTGCGCGTGCCAAACACCACCGGCACGTCGTCGCAGAAGGCCAGCAACTTGATGATGTCCTTGCCGTAGAAGGTGCCGTCGGGCTCGGCGATGATCAGCAGGTCGCCGGTGGCCTCGGCGAGGCCGCGCCAGATGGCGTGTCCGTATCCCTGCGCGGATTCATGCACCAGTCGCGCGCCCGTGCCCGCCACCTCCTCGTCCGTGCCGGGGGCGGCGTTGTTGTTCACCACCACGATTTCATCCACGTACCCGTTCGCGAAGAAATCGATGATGGCCTGGCGGATCGAGTCCTTCTCATTGTAGGTGGGGAAGATGACGGATACTTTCTTGTCGTGCCACATAGTGCCAGCATGATGCGTATCCGTCCTGCAAAAATCAAACGGGAACGGCGGGGTGCCCGGCTGATATGATGAGCAGAACAGGCATTCAGGAGTAACAGACATGACTGCATGGTTGATGACGGCACTGCTGGCGCTGGGCGCAGCGCCGGGGGAAAGCGCGGTGACGGCGGGTCCGCCGGAACAGGTCGCCACGGGGTTCACCTTCACCGAGGGGCCGCTGTGGCTGGGGAAGGAGGGGCTCATCTTCAGCGATATCCCCGCCGACACCATGTTCCGGCTGGACAAGTCCGCATTCCGCAAGCCGAGCCACTGGTCGAACGGACTCACGCTGGACCGGGAGGGACGGCTGATCGCCTGCGAGACCACCACGCGCCGCATTACACGCACCGAGAAGGATGAGGCCATCACGGTCATCGCCGACAGCTTCGAGGGACACAAACTCAACGGCCCGAATGACGTGGTTGTCCGCTCGGACGGCACGATCTTCTTTACCGATCCCCCTTACGGACTTCCCAAGCGGCTGCAGGACCCGTCGGCGGAACTGGACTTTTGCGGCGTCTTTGCCGTCAAACCCGGCGAGGCGGTCCGGGCGCTGGTCAAGGATTTAGAAACGCCCAACGGCCTCGCCTTCTCTCCCGATGAGAAGATTCTGTATGTCAGCGACACGGAGCGCAAGCACATCCGTGCATTCGACGTGGTTGCGGACGGAACGCTTTCCAACAGCCGCGAGATCTACACGCTACCCGTCCCGGACGGCATGAAGGTTGACCCAGCGGGAAGGATCTGGTGTTCCGCCAAGGATGGCATTCATGTTATTGGCACGGACGGAAAGCTAATCGAACGCATCGACATTGCCGAGGCGTCCAACTGCGCCTTTGGCGGCGAGGACGCGAAGGCGCTTTATGTGACAGCGGGGCCTTCCATTTTCAAGGTGCGCCTCAAGAACGCAGGTGTTCTGCCTGGACCGAAACGGTAAACCGTCTTTCCCGGATGGTCATTGCGAACTAAGTGAAGCAATCACTTGCTCGCCAAGGCCATGGTTACAAGAGATTGCTTCACTTCGTTCGCAATGACGACGGGTTCTTTGTGCGCCCTGACACCGGTATCAGCGCCCTACACCGTTGTCAGCACCACCTTGCCGACGGTCTTGCGGTCGGAGATTTGGCGCATCGCCTCGGCTGCCAACTCAAGGGGAAAGACGTGCCGCACGATGACCGCCAGTTTGCCGTCGGCCAGCCAGCTTTGAAGGTCGGCCAGTGCATCGCTCATGGCCTCCGCATCCGTGGTGTAGCCCATGAGATGGAATCCCGCCACGGTCCAATTGTTGGCGAGCAGTTCCACCGGGTTCACCGTGGGCACGTTCTTGCTGGCCACGCCCAGTGTCACCAGCACACCCCGTGATTTGAGACAGCGCAGGCTCTGGTCAAAGGTGTCGCCGCCGACAGATTCGATAATCAGGTCGCAGCCCTTTCCCGCCGTAATCTCGCGTACCCGCGTGCCGAGATCCTCCTCGGCGTAATTCACGGGAAAATGGCAGCCCAAATCACGGATCAATGTGCACTTCTCCGCAGTGCTGCAGGTGCCGATGACCGTCGCGCCGACATTGCTGGCGATTTGTACCAGCATCGTGCCCAGCCCTCCTGCCGCGGCTTGCACCAGCACCGTCTGGCCCGCCTTCAGGCGACCCAGGGTGAGCAGGGCGTGATAGGCCGTCAGGTACTGGCAGGGAATGGCCGAGGCCTGTTCAAAGGTCAGTTCCACCGGCTTGGGCAGGAGAAAGGCGGCGGGGGCGATGACATATTCACTGTAGCCGTTCTGGCAAAAGGCCATCACGGTATCGCCCGTATTCCAGCCGGTCACATTCGGTCCCACCTGGTCTATCAGGCCCGCCACCTCGAAACCGGCGCCATAGGGCGGCTGCGGTCCGTTGGGATAGAGTCCGTCGCGCTGCATGATGTCGGCATAATTCATCCCTGCCGCCGCGACTTTGATGCGCACCTCGCCCGCACCCGGTTCCGGCACGGCAACCTCATGCAGTTCAACCACTTCCGGCCCGCCGAAACGTGTCACCACCATCTGTTTCATTTGCTTGTCTCCTTCGTTTGGACACCTATGGCAACACCACAGGGGGCTTTTGGCTTCCCGTCGGGCACGGTAACCACGAAAGGGCAGCCGGTCTTGCGCTTTCTTGCGGCGCACGAAGGAAGAAAGAAAGGGAGCACGTCCTGGTTCGGAAATAACGCATGCGGTGGGCGATCGGTCAGGCTACGGCGCTTTGGTTGCTCCATCGACCGGCACTCAACAAGCGCAGCACTCTTGGGAAACGGGGCAAGATTATCCGGTTGCGGGATTTGGAACTGAGGGAAACGTCGTGCGCGTCTACCGCAGCACCACCCCTTCGCGTTCGAGGGCCACACGGGCGGCGTTTTGCTCGGCTTCTTTCTTGGAACGGCCTTTGCCCCGCCCGGCGGATTGGCCCCGGAGAAACACCTCGACCTCGAATTCCTTGAGGTGGTCGGGGCCTTCGGAGCGGATAACCTCGAAGCGGGGCAGGCCCATGTGCTCCCCCTGGCAGTGGTTTTGCAGGCGCGACTTGTAATCCCACACGGTGTCGGTCTGCCGGGCCTTGAGGAACTCGTCGTGGAAGACGCGGGCTACGAACTCTTCCGCCGTGTTCCACCCGGAATCGAGGTAAATGGCGCCGATGAGCGCCTCCAGGCAGTCGGACACGAGGGCGGTGCGCCGCCGTCCGCCGGAGGCCTCTTCCCCCCGGCCCAGACGGATCAGGGGGGCGATATCGAGCGTGTTGGCCACGTGGGCCACGCTCTGGCGGTTTACCATGGAGGCCCGCATGCGGCTGTACTCGCCGGGGGTGCGGTCGGGCACGGTGGTGAACAGGTAGTGGGCCACGGCCAGCCCCAGCACGGCGTCGCCCAGGAATTCCAGGGACTCATAATCGCCGACGGTTTCGCCCTCTTCGGCCACGCGCGAGGCGTGCGTGAGGGCGCGGTCATACAGGAGGGCGTTGTGTATGTCCACACCCAGCCTTGCGGCGAGGCCCTTGAGGGAATCCTCCCGCCGTTCGTCCGGCTCGTCGAGAATTGGACTTGGGTTGTTGTCCATGACGCCTGTGAGTATCGTGTGGCACGGGCGTTCCGCCCGTGATTCGAGGCCATGGGCAGGATGCCCATGCCCCATGAGAGAGGCAAGTCCGCCGCCGCCCTCAGACCTTTGACTTGATATAACTGACGGCGTCGCCGACGGTCTGAATATTGTTGGCCTCGTCGTCTATTTCGAGGTTGAACTCTTCTTCGAGCGCCATGATAATCTCGGTGGTGTCGAGAGAATCGGCGCCCAAATCTTCCATGATCCGGGCGTCTTCGCCCAGTTCTTCCATATTTCGGTTGAGCCGGTCGGCGATAATCTCCTTGATACGCCGTGCCAGATCGTCGTCATTTGCCATGTGAAAAGGTCTCCGTGTTCGCCGTCCCGCTTTCCTGGGGGGCCCTCGTTGCGCGGTCAGTATAAACGGACCACGCCGTCAGGTCAAAATGCCCCACCGCCGACGGCGGAAAAAAATGGGACCCTGCCCGGCACAGATTGGCGTTAGCGGCGGGAGTTGATGTACTTGATGGCGTCGCCGACGGTCTTGATTTCATTGGCCTCGTCGTCGATGTCCATGCCGAACTCTTCCTCAAGCGTCATGATGATTTCCCCCTTGTCGAGGGAGTCGGCGCCGAGGTCCTCTTCGATGCGTATGCCGTCCGTCAAGTCTTCCGCCTTGCGGTTGAGCCGTTCGGCGATGATTTCGCGGATGCGCTGCGCGACCTTGTCTGTATCTTCCATTTTACTTGGTTCCTTGCTTTGCACGGGTTCGTTTCCCCGCCTTGGGGACGAAGGCCCGTGGTTGATGCGCCATTATGGCATGCGCCTGCGGCGGGAATCAAATTGTTTCAAGTCAAACGATTTGACTTGTCCCGTGTGCCCGAAGAACAAAACACCCCACGGGATGATTTATTTCGAGCCTTGCCGCGAGAGGGAAACGGTGGGCGCGGGGCTGCGGTTGACCGGTCTATCCCCGAATTTTGACCACGATGAAGGCGATAATGAAGGGGGCAAGCGCCGCCAACAGCCATTTGTGCAGAATAACGAAGGCAATGACATCGCTCATGTTGGGCATTTCCTTAGAATTGAGGCGGCGCGCGCATCAGCCACGCAACCGCAATGGCGGCCAGGGCCATGGCCAGCCCGATGACGCACAGGCCCCGGTCCTTGGGTTCCTCCTCGTGCACTATTCCGTAAACCGCCCAAAAGACGGTTCCACCGGCCAGGAAGATGACCACATAGGAATACCAGGGCTGGAACATGACGAACCCGGAGCCGCCCACGATGGGCAGGAGCAGCAACAGCGACAATCCGCCGAGAAAGAAGGCCTGAAGCCAGATGGGGGTCTTTTTGCCGCCGCTTGCGCCGAGCACGCGCATGTCCTGCTCGAACTTCTTGCGCCGCGCCTCGGGCAGCACGTCGCCCATGATGGTTCCGCCCATCATCAGCGAATCCCGGTCCAGCAGTGAGCCGTCGGCCACGGAGTCATTGTCCGCGAAACGCTCGGGCGTGGTGATGAGAGTGTCCATGTTGGCAAAGTCATCGGTGGGCGGGGGTGTCGTGGCGGTGAAATCACCGTACTCTTGCAGCAATGACTGGAAGCTGAGCTTTTCCCCTTCGGCCTGCTGTTCAAGCATCTTCCGTACGGTTTGCGTGTCCTGCTGCTGTTCCTCGGGCATGATTACTTTCCTGTGCCATGGTTCGATGCGGTGCTGCATGGATGGTACCGCAATTCCGGCGGATACGGCAAACGGGATTCGCTTGCGGTTAGACTTTTTCCAGCACTTGGCGCACGGCGGCGAGCGCGGCGTCATGGACGGCGCCGTTGGTGGCGAGCAGCCCCGTGTTTGCCGTCAGCATGCGGCCGCGGGTGAAATCGAGGGGCGCACCGTACAGGTCGGTGACGCGGCCCCCGGCCTCCTCCAGCACGAGGGCGCCTGCGGCATGGTCCCAGATCTTTTCTTTGTAGTCCAGGCGGGTCGGAGACAGCAGGCGGAGCTGAATCTCGGCGCAGCCCGCAGCAAGGGCGGCGTATTTTGCCTGGCTGTCCATGGGGACGGGCTCGGCGGTAATGCCCATCGCCCGGGCGATATCATCGATCTGCCCCGGGTTGGTGTGGCCCGCCTCAAAGGAGCGCATCATCCGCGCCTGCGCGGGGTTGGTGCAGGCGGACACACCCAGCCGTTGCCACGCTGCGCCGGGGTTGTCCAAGGGCGCGCTCCACGCGCCCTCACCGCGCCGGGCCAGGACCACAGCACCCGCACCGGGCGTGCCGTCCGGGTCGAGTCCGGGACAGGCCAGGCCGCCCAAGACCGCCACACCGTTTTCCACGAGCGCCAGCGCGACGACGTATTGCCCGCCGCGCAGGAATCCCTTGGTGCCGTCGATGGGATCAAGGGTCCAGAAACGGTCGCCCGTATCGGACCCGCCCATTTCGATCCAGCGGCAGACGGCCTCGGGGGTGGCGTCCGCTTCGAAGCGCGACACATGCCAGGTGACGGCTTCGAGCACTGCGGCGCCGTTGTCGGTGCGCAGGTCGACGCTGTCCTCCTCGCCCACCAGCGGAATGGCGGGAAACGCATCGTGCAAGCGGCGCGCGACCATGGCCTGGATGGCAAAATCACCCACCGTCACGGGGGAGAGGTCCCCCTTGGTGAGTCCGGCGGGCTTGGTTTCGGCGCGCACGGCGCGGCTCAGCGCCGCCGCATTGCGCAGCACCGACAGGAGCAGGGCTGTCTGTGGGTCAGAGAGATCGAGCATGGATGCCTTTCCTGGCCGGGTCAGCCGGCAGCCTTTACCATGAGGTCGGCGACGAGCCGGGCAAATTCAGCCGGGTCGGGCAGTTGTCCGCCTTCGGCGAGCAGCGCCTGGCCATGAAGCAGTTTGGCATAGTCGCCCAATGCGGATGCCTCGGGGTCGGCGTCATAAACGCGCTGAAGCGCATCGAGCAGCGGATGGGCGGGGTTCAGTTCGAGGATGCGTTTTGATTCGGGCATTTCCTGGCCCATGGCGCGCAGCATCTTTTCCAACTGCGGCGACACGTCGTTGGCGTCGGTGACGAGGCAGGCGGGCGACTCGGTGAGCCGGCTCGAAAAGCGCACTTCCTTCACGGCCCCGCTCAGATGCTCGCCGAGCTTGCCCAGCAGCGACGCATGGGCCTTTTCCTGCTCCTTGCGCTCCGTCTCGGCTTCCTTGTGCTCCTCGTCGTCGGGCAGGTCGACCAGACCCCTTGCGGCGGACTGGAGCTTGTGGCCCTGGCATTCAAACACGGCCGAGGTCCACACCTCATCGACGGGGTCGTCGAGCAGCAGCACCTCGTATCCCTTGCCCCGGAAGGCCTCCAGGTGGGGGGAGCGTTCTAGCCGCGCGCGCGACTCGCCGCAGAGGAAGTAAATCTGATCCTGGCCTGGTTTCATGCGGCCGATGTAGTCACTGAGCGACACGCTCTCGCCCGCGGAGGCGGTGGTGACCACACGCAGCAGCGACAGCAGGTCCTCGCGGTTGTCCGTGTCCTGGAAGAGCCCCTCTTTCAGCACCCGGCCGAACTCGGCCCAGAAGGTCTTGTACTTGTCGGCGTCCTTCGCGGCCAGATCCTTGAACCCGGCGAGCACCTTGCCGACGATGCCGCGCGACATGCGCTGCACCTGCCGGTTCTGCTGGAGGATTTCGCGGGAAATGTTGAGCGGCAGGTCTTCCGAGTCCACAACGCCGCGGATAAAGCGCAGGTATTCGGGCAGCAGTTCGTCGCAGTCGTCCATGATGAAGATGCGTTTAACGTAGAGGCGCACGCCGCGGTGCGTCTCGGGATGGCGCATGAAGAGGTCCCAGGGCGCCTTGGCCGGCACGTAGAGGAGCAGCCGGTATTCAAGCGTGCCCTCGATGCGGGCCTGCACGCGCAGCATGGGCTCGGTCCAGTCATGCGAAACATGGCGGTAGAACTCGTTGTACTCCTCCTCGGTCACCTCGCTCTTTTCGCGCAGCCAGATGGCCTTCATCGAGTTGAGCGTCTCGGTGCGGCGGACCTTGGTCTCCTTGCCCTCCACCTCCTCGGTCTCCTCGATCTCCATCTGGATCGGGTAGGCGACGAAATCGGAATACTGGCGGACAATGTGGCGCACCACGCTGTCGTCGGCGTAATCCTTCATGCCGTCTTCCTGGTCTGCGGGCTTGAGGTGCAGCGTGACCGTGGTGCCCGGCGTGTCGCGCTCGGCCTCGTCGAGCGTGTAATAACCGTCCCCGGCCGATTCCCAGCGGGTTGCGGCCGTTTCACCGGCCCGGCGCGTGAGCAGCGTGACGCTGTCGGCGACCATGAACGACGAATAGAAACCCACGCCAAACTGGCCGATCAGTTCGCCCGGCGCGGCGGCGTCCTTGGATTCGCGCACCTTCTTGAGAAACTCCTGCGTGCCCGACTTGGCGATGGTGCCGATGAGGTCGCCCACCTCCTCGCGGGACATGCCGATGCCGTCATCGGACACGCTGAGCGTGCGGGCCGCGCTGTCCACATCGATGCGGATGGCCGGTTCCAGACCGGCGGGGAGCAGGTCGGGCTGTTTCACCGACTCAAACCGTCGCTTGTCGATGGCGTCGGAACTGTTCGAGACCAGTTCGCGCAGAAAGATGTCCCGGTTCGAATAGACAGAATGGATCATCAGGTCCAGCAGTTGCCGGGCCTCAGTCTTGAATTCATGGCGCTCACTCATGGCTGTGCACTCTCCTTTATTGTGTGAAGGGCAATATTATCCCATGTTGCGGCGCGGCGGGGCAAAACAATGGAGCCGATCCTGGAAACCAGGCGGAAAACAGGGCACAAATTGCGGGGGGAGGGGTCCGGGTTCCCTGCAACCGGCAGGGATGCCGGCGCTCCCAGTCACTTCAAGAACAGCTCCACGACAGGCACGGTCACGTCGGGTTTCTGGACGGGCAGTTCGAGGGTGAGTGTGCCTGGGGGGCGGGTGAAGCCGACACATTCCTGATATGCGGGGGCGCTCAGGCGTATTTCGGAGGCGTCGTTGAGCAGTTGGGCGTACTCGACGCGGTCGGCCAGGCCTTCGAGATGGAGGTGCAGGAAGGGCCACTCGTAGATGTGCAGATAGAGCCGGTTGCTTTTTTGCGTGTAGCGGCAGCCGGATGGGGCGGTGAATTCGCTCTGGGTGCAGCCGTAGATGGCGCGGCCGTGCAGGGCGATCCACCGGGCATAGACCTCCAGCGCGCGGGTGGCGCGGTCGTCGAAGAGACCGCGGGCCGTGGGGCCGACGTTCATGAGCAGGTTGCCGCCGAGGGCCACGCTGTTGACGAGCATCTGCACGAGCTGTTCGGGGCTCTTCCAGGTGGCTTCGTCGCGGTGGTAGCCCCAGGAACCGCTGAAGGTCTGGCAGGCCTCCCAATAGACCGGCTTGCCGTTGATCTGCGGCCATTCGGTGGGCTGGTACTGTTCGGGGGTGTGGATATCGGCCATCTCGGGCGGCAGGTCGAGCCGGTTGTCGACGATGATGCCGGGCTGGAGTTCGCGCACCATCTTCAGCAGCGCCTCACTGCCCCAGTCCTCGTGCCCCTTGCCCTTCAGTCCTTTTTCCTCCTTTTCCGGGTAGGAGAAGTCGAACCACATCACGTCAATCTTGCCGTAGCGCGTGAGCAGTTCGCGCACCTGCCGGTGCATGTAGTCGTGGTAGCGCGCCACGTCGCGCGTTTCGTTCATCTTCAGCGCGTCGGGATGGTTGCGCAGGGGGTGGAGCGGGTCGATGGGGAAGTCGGGGTGGTGCCAGTCGATGAGGGAGTAGTAGAAGCCGACCTTGAGCCCTTCGGCGCGGAAGGCATCGACGGCCTCGCGGATGAGGTCGCGCCCGGCGGGCGTGTTCGCTGCCTTGTAGTCTGTCTCGTCCGTGTCCCACAGGCAGAAACCCTCGTGATGCTTCGCCGTCATCACGAAGTACTTCATGCCCGCCGCCCTGGCGGCGCGCGCCCAGGCGCGGGGGTCGTAGAGGTCGGGGTCGAAGACGCGGAAGTATTTCTCGTAAGCCTCGTTGGGGATTTCCTCGCCGTGGTGCACCCATTCATGGCGCGCGGCGGCGGCGTAGAGCCCCCAATGGATGAACATGCCAAAACGGTCGTGGGTAAACCAGCCCATGTCTCCGGCCACGGGGGCCGGCTGTGGAATCGATGCCATGTCGGCGCTCCTTTGCGTTTCTGCCCGTCTTGCAGGTGAAACTATACCAAAAACAGGAAAGGGCTGGACCACGGAATTCACGGAATTTCCTGGAGCAGCATGGCCGCACCCAAGAGCGTGGAATCGCGCAGTGTTAAGTCCCCCCTCCGAGGGGGGAAGCCACGCAGTGGCGGGGGGTGTATGGCCTCATCGCAGCCCCAAACCTCGGAGCAGGGACGTTCCAACGCTGTGCGTGGGCATACACCCCCCGGCCCTACGGGCCACCCCCCTCCAGGGGGGACCAAGAACGTCCGAGTGCCCATGGCATGTCGAGTGCAGAATCTAGAAAGGCAGACAGGAATGTCCGCCCCACATTGCACAGAATCGCCGCGCCTTGCGATGATTTAGAGACATAGTAGTACGGATAAAGCACAAAAGAATTTCACATGGATGAACAGGATGGACAGGATAGAACAAGGGAGTGAAGCTGCTTGGTGCCTCTGTGTCCTTCTGTGACCTCTGTGGTGCCGCATTGATTCCGGACTCTGCAGCGCATCATAATTGTGCATGGAGGAAGTGCTTCACAAGGAGAGTCATCATGAAAGTACTGGCGTTCAACGGCAGCCCGCGCAAGGGCGGCAATACGGAACTTCTGCTGCGCGCGGCGCTTGCGCCTGCGGAAGAGGCGGGCATGGAGACCGAACTCATCCAGGTTGGCGGGACCGATGTGAAACACTGCCGCGCCTGCTACTGGTGCGCCAAGAACAAGGTGCGGCGCTGTGTCAACGGCAATGACCAGGTCAACGAGTGGATTGAAAAGATCTTGGGCGCCGATGCGATCCTTCTCGGCTCGCCCACCTATTTCGCCGACATGACGGCGGATCTGAAGGCCTTTGTGGACCGGATGGCTTTCGTCGCCCGCCAGAACGACAATCTCTTTTCACGCAAAATCGGCGCGGCCGTGGTGGCGCAGCGGCGCGGCGGCGCGGTAAACGTGCTGGACTCGATCAACCACATCTTCCTCATGTCGCGCATGATTGTGCCCGGCTCGACCTATTGGAATTTTGGCGTCGGCCGCGACATCGGCGATGTGTCCAACGACAAGGAAGGGATGGACAACATGCGCGATCTCGGCGAGACGATCGTGTGGCTGGTGCAGACCACGCGGAAGCCGGTTGAGGCGGAGTAGGGGAACGCCTGTTCCACACTGGTGAAGAAAAGAACGCGGCAGGATGCCGCGTCTACGTCGGTCGCGCGCAAAGTAGAAGAGGCTTCCAGCCTCTTTCTTCAGTTGCACACACAGGAGCAACGAACGCGGCAGGATGCCACGTCCACATTCACTCGCCCCGGTCGCGCAGGATGGCGGCGAGCACCTTTGTCTCGCGCTCCATGAGCAGGTCGCCCGCGTGGGTCAGGCTGACACGGTAGATCAGGATTGCCGTTGCCAGCAGCAGCAGTGTCGCGGGCAGGCTTGGGGGAAAGCCGTGCCACTTCCACATCACCGCGGCCAGCAGGTCTAGATTGAGGCAGAGCACAGTGGGCAGGGACAGGAGGCCCACGATCAGCATGGAGGCAAGGCTGAGCATCATCATGGTGGAGCGGTCCCCGCGACCGCGCATGGCGTCGCGGCCGATGCGGTAGGGGGCCAGCACGGACATCCACGCGCCGACGGCGCAGAAGAGCAGGTAGAGGCAGACCACGTGGACCAGTGACAGGGCGGCAATGTAGGGCCGCGTGCCGGCCACCACCGCGCCCAGCCCGACAAACAGCACGGCCAGCCCGCCCACAAAGGGGAAGAGCGCCAGGTGCTTGGCCACGAGAAAGCGCCTGCGGGGGGTGGGCAGCAGCACCAGCCCGCGAAAGGCGGGACCGTCGGCGCCGAAGGCGTTGAACAGGAATACACCGAAATTGAGGTAGGGCCAGATCAGCGCGGCAACGGGCAGCCAGTCGCGGTCGCTGGCCATGCGGCCGCCGTAGGCCCCGGCGCGGTACATGAACATGAGGAAGAGCCCGAATACGAGCGGCATGATCATCTGCAGGCGGATGTTGGGATGGCGCCGGTAGGCGGTGAAGAAACTCCAGAACAGCCCCGCCGTGTCGTCCGCAACAAAGGGCAGCCGCCGCAGCGTGACGGGCTTTTCCCGCTTCGGCGCGGCGCCGTCTGCGGCGGCCAGGCTTTGCCGCACCCGGACGGCTTTTGGGGAAAGGCCCGAGCCGGTGTAATGGCGCAGCGTGGCGCGGTATCCGAGGGCGAGGCCGAGCAGCATCATGGCCAGCAGGCCGCCGCAAAGCACCATGGCCTGTGCCACGGCATGTTTTCCCAGGGCCCACAGCCCCATGGGCAGCCAGGCCGGGGGAAAGAATAGATGACCCCAGACGAGGCCGTGCAGCAGGGTCTGGTCATTCACGGCCGGGGCGGCGCCCTTCGGGTGAATCTGGAGCACCTGGGACAGCAATCCCGGCATTTGGCCCAGCACGATGAATAAGACGGGGATAAGCGTCAGCACGAGCCGCCGCCGCCGTTTGTTCTCCATGAGGATGGCCAGCATGCCCCGCAGGTAATAGGCCCAGGCCGAAAGCATCAGGGCAAAGGCGGTGAAGAGCAGCGCGCCGCCCCAGACCACCGGCCGGGGTGCGAACCACGGCTGCCAGGGGGCGAGCAGTTCCTCCACGGTTGTCGTGGGCCGGTTGAGCCCGGCGAGCAGCGCCACGGCGCCGGGCAGCGACAGCAGCAGCAGGGGGCCTGCAAGGGAGGCCACGAAATTGAAGAGGAAAATCATGGGCAGCGACACGGGCAGGTGCAACAGCTTGCGCAGGTCGATGATGTCGTTGCGCTGCACCTCCATCAGCAGACCCCAAAGCCAGAAGAAGAGATAGACCGCCGCCGGGAGGTCGAGCAGCAGCATGCGGAATGCGGGCGAGTCGGATTTCGCCACGGCCGCGCCGAGGAAATAGAAGCCGACCGCGGCGGCCAGCGAAAGCAGCATGGCCCCGGCGCTCATTCCGATGGCGAGCGCGAGCGACACCCACTTCCCCGCGTGCCAGGTGTGCCGCAGGAGCGTCCACTTGAGCGCGATGAGCGCCCACAGCTGCCGAAGCATCAACGGGACTCCAGCCACGAAAGGCCCGCGTCGGACTCGGCGGGCGCGCCCGCGGCCGCCACGAAGGCGTCCTCCAGCCGTCCGCCCGCGGCCACGTCCTCCAGCCGTCCCTGGGCGGCGATGCGGCCCTGCACGATGATGCCCACGTGGCTGCACAGCCGCTCCACGATGTCCAGAATGTGCGAGGTGAGGAAAATGGTCGCGCCGCGCTCGACCATGCGCTCCAGCACCTTGCGCATGGTGCGCGAGGCGATGGCGTCCACGCCCTCGAAAGGCTCGTCGAGAAAGAGCAGCTCGGGGTCGTGGATGATGGCCGCCGACATGGCGAGTTTCTTGCGCATGCCGTGGGAATACTCAAAGGTGAGCGTTTTGCCGCTGTCGGCAAGTCCCATGAGGGAAAGCAGTTCGAGGGAGCGGTCCAGGATGACCTGCCGGGGCATGCCGTGCATGCGCCCCACAAAGGTGAGGTATTCCAGCCCGGTCAGATTCTCGAAGAGGCCCAGGTCTTCGGGCACCACGCCGATGCGGCGCTTGATGGCCAGGGGGCTGCGGCGGAGGTCCATGCCGAGGACGCGGGCGCTGCCCGCGCTCGGCGCGGCAATGCCGGTGAGCATTTTGATGGTGGTCGATTTGCCCGCGCCGTTGGGCCCGAGAAAGCCGTAGAAACTGCCCCGCTCCACGCGCAGGGCAATGCCGTCGACGGCGCGCACGCCGTCGTAGTCCTTGATTAAACCGTCTGTCTCAATGCACCAGTCCATGGGTCACAGCATAGCCGGGAGCTGTGGGTCGGGACAAGGAGCATCTGCGGCAAAGGGTGAAGTGCGCAGCCGTGGGCGGGAAGCACGGGCCACAGTCCAAAACTACGCGCAGAAGATGCCTTATCCGTCATTCCCGCGCAGGCGGGAATCCAGGCTTGCCAATGCCCGGGACGTGCGCACTACTCTCTGGATTCCCGCCTGCGCGGGAATGACGGAAGGGGAGGGTTTTGGCAATGTCCGGACTTATTGGGCGATGTGATTCAGGGTGCCGAGCGGTAAAACAGACAGGCGGGAGCGCCTGTCCCATATGTCTTGCCCGGTTCAGTGCTTCCCCGCATCGACCACCTCGTACACCCGTACATAGTCCACCACAAACTGATCGGGCAGTTTGGCCTCGCTGATCTTTCCGGCCCAGGGGCCGATTTCCTCGGTGAGCTTTGTGTAGACCGGCCCCTGGCACACCCCGCCCGCGGTGCTGCGCCAGGTTTCCTCGCCGTCGATGTAGAAGACGTAGCTTTCGGGCGTCCACCAGACCGCGTAGGTGTGGAAGCCCTCGTTCAGGCCTTCCCGGTTGATCTCCTTGCCTTCCGACTTGTGGTGCGCGCCGTAGCCGTCCCAGTGCAGCGTGTGCTGCACCATGTTCTTAAGCGACGCCTTTTCCATGATGTCGATTTCGGTGCCCTCGCGGCCTTTGCCCTCGCCATCGGGAAGGCCGCCCGGCGGCATGAGCCAGAAAGCGGGCCAGTGGCCGACCTGCGTGGGCATCTTGCACCGGGCCTCCCAATAGCCAAAGGCATGCTCAAACTTGTGCAGCGTGCGCACGGCGCCGCTGACATAGCGGTCCCCCTCCTTTGCGGTGGACAGCATCAGATTGCCTTTTCCGTCGAGCGCCGCGGCGCTCTTCGTCCAGAAGCCGTCCCGCCGGGGAGCATCGCCGATGACCTCCCACCTCGACGCGTCAATTTCCTTCCCGTCGAATTCGTCGCTCCACTTGAGCTGCCACGTCTTTCCTTCAGCCAGCGCGGGAAGCTTTGATGGCGGGCTCTTGGTTGTGTCGGGCGCAGCGTCGGCGGCGAACACGGGCCAGGCAGAGGCCACGACGGCTATCAGGCAGGCAAACATGCGCATGAGGGGCTCCTTTGCGTCCGGCAGGCGGCACGGGCTCGTGCCGTTGCACCGGGCTGACACAGTTTCGCCCGCCGCTCCTGTTGGAACGGCGGGCGTGCAATCCAAGTCTGGGCTACTTCTGCGGTGAGGACGCGAATTTCAGTCCCGCCAGGGGACCGGCACCGTCGGCCGTGCGCAGACGCGCGCAGGCGCTCCACTGTCCGCCGCCTTGGGTTATCTTGAGCAGGAGCGTGTTCCACCCGGCCTTAAGGGGAACCTTTACGCTGTCTGAGGCGGGCTTCAGGGGGCGAATGACGTTGCTTGCCAGCACTTGTTGGCCGTTGACCCACACCCGGGCGCCGTCGTCGCTGCCCAGTTCGAGCAGCGCTTCCGTGTCCTGGTCCGCGTGGACAAAAGTGCGCAGATAGGCGACGCGGTCGTTTCCGGTCTCGATGGCTTTGTCGATCTCGACCATGAAGGGCATGGCGGCGTTCGTGCCCACCGGCGCGGCCTTCCATTCGGCGCGGGCACCCTCCTGCTCGGGCGCGAAGGGCACATCAAACAGTGCATCGCACTTCTTGCCTTCCGCCGTGTACGGCCCGGAAATCTGCCAGGCGGTCAGGTAGTCCTCGTACTTTTCGGTCTGCTCCACCAGTTCGCTGGACTGTTTCTTGATGTTTTCATTCTTGGTCTGGGCGGCCAGGACCCGCATGATCATCTTTACCTCGTCCGGGTTGACGCCGGCCAGCGACTTGGCGATCTTGACCACGGCCACGGCCGCCTCGTCGCTCAGGTTGGCGTCGTTGAGATACTCGGAGGCGAGCAGCAGCCCGCCCACGTTCTGCGTGGTGGCGAGGGCGGACATGACGCGCTTCTGCTCGTCGGCGTTGGCCGCGAGCGCCATGGCCTCGCGGTACAGCGCGACGGTGTCGTCGGTCGGGCGTGCCGCGTCGAGTCCGATCAGGCGGACATAGCCGCGCAGCGCGCTGATTTGCCTGGGCGAGTTCTTGTCCTTGGCGAGGGGCGCGAGCTTCTCGGTCGGTGCGGCGTCGGGCCAAGCGCCCAGTGCCTTCACGGCCGCCTCGGCCACCACGTCCTGCGCATCGGCGAGCCCGTCGTAGACCATGGGCAGCGCGGCAGCGTCGCCGGTCTCGCCCAGTCCTTCCATCACCGCGGCCCGGTCATCCGGCGTCTTTGCCAGCGCCAGCGCCTCGGCGTACATCTTGACCGTTTCCTCCTTCGGCCGGTCCGATTTCAGGCCCAGCAGGCGCATCACTCCGCGCAGTGCCGCCGTGGCCGTATCGCCGGAGGCGGACTTGGCCAGCGCGCGAATCTGTTCCAGCGGCGCGGGGGTGGGCCATGCGGCCAGCGCGTCAATGGCGGCCTTGGCCGCCGGGCCGTCGCCTGCGCTTGCGGCTTCGCCGAGCACGCCGAGCGCGCTGTCGTCGGCTATGGCGCCCAGCGCCTGGCAGAGCGCCGCTTTCTCCTTGTCGTCGGCACTCTTGCCGAGCGCGGCAACCAGCACGCCTGTGCGGGCCTCGCCGGGTTCGGCCTTGGCCGCCACGGCGGCCACCGCCTTCACGGCCGCGGTGCGTTCGTCGTCATCTCCGGCGGCGGTGAGCAGGGCTAGCATGTCCGGCAGCGCGGAGGACAGCGCGGCCTGACCCAGCGACTTGAGCGCCTCGGCACGCACCGCGCCGACGCCGTTTTTCGCAAGACGAATCAGGGCGGGCGCCGCCTCGGCATCGCGGCGCGCGCCCGCGGCGCGGACCAGTTCCAACTGCACCGGTTCGGGGGACGCGTCGATCCAGGCGGGGATTTCCCCGGAAACGCCGGGCATGACCCGCAGCGCCGCCCGAGCGGCGGACACCGCCGGTTCCTCGCCGAATCCGGCCAGGGACGCAACGGGCATGAGGGCCAGGGAGCCGCCCAGTTTGCCGAGGGCCGCAATGGCGGCAAGACGCACTTCGGTGTCGGTGCTGTTCATGGTTTCCACGAGCACGGGGACCAGCTTCTTTTCCCCGGTGCCGGCCAGCGCGGCCACCAGCAGCGCCTCGGTCGGCCCGTCGAGCCCCTCCGTGGCCGCGACGGCGGCCAGCACTTTCGCATCCTTCACAAGGCGCACCGCGCGCAGGGCAATCTGCTTGGAGCGGGTGTCACCCTTCAGCGCGTCGCCCACGGCCTGTGCCATGTCGGCGCCCGAGGCGGCAATCAGGCCCTCCAGCGCCGCGCCGCGCACCGCGTCGCTTTCCTCGGGCTTGTTGAGCGCCGAAAAGACAAACTTGGCCTCCGCCTCTTTGCCGCCGTTGGCCAGTTTGCGCGCGCAGCGCAGCAGGGCATCCTCGATGGCGGGCTTCGTTTCGGCGCCCGCGCCGGGCAGTGCGTTGAGCAGCGCCTCGGTCGCAGTCAGGTCGGCCAGCGCCTCTGCGGCGGCCGCCGCCACCGTGGCGTCCGCATTGGCCAGCAGCGCCGCGAGCGGTTGTGCCGCGTCGGCCGCTTTGCGCGCGCCCAGGGTCTGGGCAATGCCTTCGGCAACCGGGCCCTGCGCGGTTTTGAGCGCGTCGATTAGGACGGCGTCCGCCGCCTTGCCGGGAATGCGCTGCAGCACGAGCCGGGCACCATCGGCGGATTCGCGGTCGCCAAACATCTTGGCGAGTGCGGGCAGGCTCTTGTCAGAAGCGTAGAGGCTGAGCACCTTGCAGGCCCAGCGTTTCGCGCCCGGCGAGGCGTCGGCGGCCAGCACTTCCAGCAGGGCATCCTCCACCGGTGCGACCGAAGCGCCGGTCTTCGTGGTGGCGCGGCAGAGGTTTTCAAACGCCACGAGCGGTTCGAGGCTGTCGCCGTACTTGTAGGCCTTGATCTTGGGAAGCAGCGCGGCGAGAGCGTCGAGGGTCGGGCGGCGGTAGTTCGCGCGCAGGCTTACGGCATCCGGTGCGGGAAAATCGTCCGGCGCGGCCTGCGTCACCTGGCCGGTGGCGGCCCATTCGGCGCCGCGCTGGAGCGTGGTGATGAAACCGGCGCACTGCAGGGCGGGCGAATTGTCCGGTGCATCGCCTGCATGGCCGAGGACGGTGTGGAATACCCGGCCCTTGCCGTAGTCGATGGTGAACAGGATCGGTTCATTGTTGCCCGTGCCGTTCTGGTCCTTCTCGGAAAGCGCCGTGGCCAGCACGGTCAGGTTCTTTCCCGGGCCGCGCAGCAGGTGGTACAACTCGTCGCTGCCGTGCATCCATTTCTCGGGCAGACCCTTGGTGATGGGATGTTCCGGGGCGCGGTTGATGACCTGGTAGGGGTGGTTCTTGCCGTGGCCGCCGCCGGGGCCCGGCTCGGTCACCTGAATCGCCTTGTCACCGACCCAGCGCAGGTAGGGGCCGCTCTTCTCGTCGCGGTTGCCCCAGCCGCCCAGGCCAATGATCTCGTTGTATTCGGGCCAGTCGGGGAATGCGTTGTCCGCCGCGTGGATGACCACCACGCCGCCGCCGTTGGCCACATAGTCCACAAAGGCTTTCTTGGTCGGCTCGGACCAGTTGTCGCCGTTGTAGTCGAGCACGACCACGCCATAGTCGGCAAATGCGGGCGCGAAGCCCGACATGTCTTTGCCCTGCTCCGGCGATTTGGCGGTGTCCACGGTGAAGAGGCCCGTGTCCTCCAGCATGGTCTTGATCGCGGGGGAACTGACGGGCCAGTTGTGGTTGTTCTGCCCGGTCACGATCAGCGCCTTGAGCGCCGGCGCGGCCATGGCCCAGGGGGCGAGGCACAGGGCCGCCAGAAGGATAGCGAGGAACCGGGTTGCTGTGGGATGTGTTTTCATGATGATGTCTCCTTTTCCCGGTAGGCCTACAGGTGCCAGGGTGAGCGCATGGCCCGGCTCAGCATGCGGTTTGCGTCGTCGTCATCGACAAAGCGCTCCTTGACGGGATCGAATTTCAGTTTGCGCTCCAGTTTCATCGCGGCCATGCCCACGTGGGCGACCATGACCGAATGGTGTGCCGCCTCGGCCGGCGTGATTGTTTTTGCCCGGGTCCGCACGGCCTCGAGGAAATTGCCGTGGTGGTTGTCGCTCTTGATGAGGTGAATCTCGTCCGGTCCGATCTGCTCCTGGAGCAGCGATTTGGGGTTGGCGTCGAGGGAGCCGCGGTTCACGTGTATCCACTTGCCGTCCCCACCCTCAAAGCGCGTGCCGCCCGGCAGCAGGCCGCTGACGATCATGGTGAAACCCTCGCGGTACTTGCAGGTGAAGGTGTAGTCTTCCGGCGTGTCGAAGAGACCGTCCTTGTCCACGGGCCACTTGGCGCGCCCCTCGACTTCCACCGGGGCGCTCATCTCGGTGTCCATGCCCCAGTGGGCGATGTCAATATGGTGTCCGGCCCAGTCGGTGAGCTGGCCGCCCGCATAGTCGCTGATCCAGCGGAAGTTCCAGTGGCAGCGCGCCTCGCAGTAGGGCGCCCAGGGCGCGGGGCCGAGCCACATGTCATAATCGAAACCCGGCGGCGGGTCCGAGGGGGCCGTGCTGCCGCGGTGGATGCCGTTCTTGTCGGGCAGGCCCACCTTCACGGTGTGCACCTTGCCGATGCGCCCGTTGCGGACCAGTTCGCAGGCCTGGCGGAAATTCTCAACCGAGCGCTGCCACGAGCCGGTCTGCCAGACCCGCCCATAGCGGTGCACCGCATCGACCACGGCGCGACCCTCGGAAATGTTGTAGGCCAGCGGTTTCTCGCCGTAGATGTCCTTGCCGGCCCTGGCCGCGGAAACGCCGATAAGGCCGTGCCAATGGTCGGGCAGGGCCAGCGCCACGGCGTCAATGTCCGTGCGGGCCAGCACTTCGCGGAAATCGTTGTACAGTTTGCAGTCCGTGTTGCCGTACTTCCCGTTCACCATTTTGGCCGCATTCTCGCGGTGGCCCGTGTCCACGTCGCACACGGCCAGCACCTGCGCGTCCTTCTCGTCCAGGAAGGCCTCGAGGTTGCCCGTGCCCATGCCGCCCACACCGATGGAGGCCATCGTGATGCGGTTGCTGGGCGCCACCGAGCCGTTCAGCCCCAGGGCTGACCCGGGGATAATGTATGGAAACGCCGCGGCGCCCGCCGCCGCCCCGGCCGTCCGCGCCAGGAACTGGCGCCGTGTCAAAGCCGACCCTTTTTTCTGCATGCCTTGGCCTCCTGCCGTTGGTTGTCCGCGCCGGGGCGTTTGCCCGCGGCGCAGCGTGTCTGCGTAAGCGTGGAATCCAACCATGATATATGGTCCGGTGCGGCCTGTCCAGCGCCGCGACGGCACCGGGGGGAGCACCCTTTCACAGACAGGGAAAAGGGCGGGAAGGTTTCAGCGTTGGGTGCGGCGGGCGGCCTGGCCCCCTTTTTCAAGGGTAAACCCCACCCAGGCATCCGCTCAGGCGAGCAGTTGCCCAATGACGGCGGTCAGGCTGGTCAATGCGGTTATTTGCGCATCGGCCCCGGCCGTCTCGGCATCGCCCCCGAAGCCGTAGGACGCGCCCACGGCCAGCGCGCCGTTGGCGTGGGCCGCCTCGATGTCGTCGTGGCGGTCGCCCACAACGATGACCGGACTGCCCAGGTTCAGCGCGATGAGTTCGGCGACCATCTCGGTCTTGCCGCTGTACCGGGTGCCGCGTGCGCGCACCGCGGCCAGATACTTGCGCACGTCGTGCGCGTCGAGAAAGGTGTTCACATAGTCGTCGGGGCCGTTGGAGCAGACGGCCAGCACGTGCCGGCCGTGCAGTTCCTCCAGCACGCCGCGCGCGCCCTCATAGAGCCGCCCCTCGCTGCCGATGAGGTGCAGTTCCAGCGCGTTGGTTTCCGCGACGATCTGAGGCGCCATGCCCGGAGGGCACTGTTTCGCCAGCCAGGCCTCATAGGCCTCCACCGGTTTGCCGAAGAACCCGCAAATGGTGCCGTGGTCCGGCACGGCAAGGCTGTGGGCGGCAAAGGTGCGCTGCACGGCGGGCACGGTCACGCGCTCGGTCTCGAGCAGTGTGCCGTCAATGTCGAAGATGATTAGCGCGGACATGATGACTCCTGCTGCTTGTCTGGGATGCTTAGTATTGCCGGGCGAATCCCAAAGCTGCGCCGTCATTGCGAGCGAAGCGAAGCAATCTCTTGCCCGCCAAGACCCTCAGTTGCGAAGCCAATCTTTTCAAGAGATTGCTTCGTCGGCCGTTGGCCTCCTTGCAATGACGAGGCGACTCAGGCGCTCTGGGCGGCCTTGTACTCGTCCATCAGCTTGGTGAATCGCTCGAAGAGGTAGCGGCTGTCGTGCGGGCCCGGCGAGGCTTCGGGATGGTACTGGACGCTGAAGATGGGCAGGGTCTTGTGGGTCATGCCCGAGCAGGTCCGGTCGTTCAGGTGCACGTGCGAGAAATCAATCTCGTCCGCGTTGAGCGTTGCCGTGTCCACGGCGAAGCCGTGGTTCTGCGCGGTGATCTCGACCCGTCCCGTGTTCTGGTCGAGCACGGGCTGGTTGCCGCCGCGGTGGCCGAATTTGAGCTTGTAGGTGTTGCCGCCGAGCGCATGGCCCAGAATCTGGTGGCCCAGGCAAATGCCGAAGATGGGGATTTTGCGGTCAATCAGCGCGCGCACCGTGGGGTAGACATAGGGCAGCGCGGCCGGGTCGCCGGGGCCGTTGGACAGGAACACGCCGTCGGGCTTTTCCGCCAGCACCTCTTCTGGGCCGGCCGTGGCCGGGAGCACCCGGACGGAGCAGCCGTGCGCGGACAGCAGGCGCAGGATGTTGTGCTTGATGCCGTAGTCCATGGCGACGACGCGGTATTTCACCTCCGCGGGCGCGGGCCATTCGTAGGCCTCCTTGACGGCCACTTCCTTCACAAAGTCGCTGCCCGCCATGTCGGCGCTGTTGCGCGCCTTGTTCAACAGCGAAGCGTGGTCGAAATCGACGGTGCTGATGACGGCCTTCTGGGCGCCCTTGGTCCGCAGCAGCCGCGTGATCTGGCGCGTGTCCACCCCGTCGATGGCCACGACATTGTGTTTTTGCAGGTATTCGGGCAGCGTTGACGTGGCTCGCCAGTTGCTCGGCTCGAAGCAGCATTCGCGCATCACGAAGCCCCACACGTAGGGGTGTTTCGACTCCGTGTCGGCCTCGTTGCAGCCGTAGTTTCCGATGTGCGGATAGGTCATGGTGACGATCTGGCCGGCATACGACGGGTCTGTCAGGATCTCCTGATAACCGGTCATGCTCGTGTTAAACACCAGTTCGCCGGTCGATTCGCCGTCGGCGCCGACCGCCCGTCCCTCAAACACGCTCCCGTCTGCTATGGCAAGAATCGCTTTTTTCACGGCGTTTTTCGTCCCTTCTGGCTAAAGTGGGGTTTGCGGATTATAACACAGACGGGAAGCGCTTTTCCGGTTGGCGCCTGGGGGCTACTCGAGCACAAGACTCGCGGGAGCATAGGCGTGAAGCGGGACGCTGAATTTGCCGTCGGTGACGGCGCGCGGCGCTTGGCCGGGAAAGGACTCTCCGCGCAGCGTGACAGGGCGCGCCCGTGTTGCCGACATGCCCGCCGGAAGCGTCACGGTCAGGTCGCCGGTCACGCCGGCCTGCTCCCACAGGCGCAGGACCGTGCCCGCGCCGTCGGGATTGGGGCCGAATGCCGTGACTGCCACGCCTTTGCGGGAGAGCGTGATGCCCGCCTGCGCGGGGGGCAAGGTGCCGGGGCGCGCGGTGGTGCGGGCGGCGGCCAGCGGCACGCGGGCCTCCATGGCGGGTGAATAGAGCGCCGATTCGGAATTGAACCTGTCAAAGGCCCATATGCGGACTCGCGAACTCATGCGGCGGCCGTCTCCCACCCATGCCGCATAGTTGGTGCGCCAGTGGTTGTTGTAGAGGTTGACGTAGATGCGGGACTGTTCGGGCGTGTAGTGCCTGTCGAACTTGTACTCGCCCGGTTCGCCCAGGCTCACCATGGGCGAATCCTGCGGGCACACCGCCACGCCCGCGCCGGTCTCGCCGTCATAGACGGCCACGCCGGTGTTGATCCACGAGAAGTGGTAGTTGGCGTAGTCGAGCGTCATGTCCGCAACGGGATCGAGGTCGGCGCCCAGTCGGCCCAGCCGGAATTTGGGGTGGTCGATTTTGAAAGGCAGGCAAATCCAGCCCGCCTCGGGCCAGGAGTCGGGCTGCTTCTGCCAGCCCACTTCCAGGTCGGCGACGGGCATCGCGCCGGACAGGGTCAGGCGCATGAAGATTTGCTGCGGCTGACCGGGACCGGGAATCTCGCCGGTGATAGTGGCGGTCACGTCGATGGGAGAGGTCTTCACGCTGAGGGAGATGTGCTCAGGCAGGGCGCTGACGTAGGCGCTGTCTTCGGGCATGTTGTAGGCGGAAAACATCTGCTTGTGCGCCTCGTACTGCGGGTACAGCGACTTCTCGGTCCACTCGATCAGGTCTTTCCTGCCGAAGCGCTCGTAAAGGTACTGGCCAAAGCCCTGCGGCGCGTCGGAGTCCACCAGTTCGCGCCCGCTTCGCTTGTCGATGAGGCTGGTGATGCCGCCGCGGGTGGCGTCGAGCGTGGCCTTGAAGAAGGGACTTTCAATGATCCCGTCTGCGGCATCGCCGGAAAGCGCGAGGGGTTCGGCTTTCTCCTTGCTCACTTCATAGGTGCGGTAGCCCATCGGCGGCAGGTCCTTGGCGACAAAACGGATCACGCGGTAGGGCGTTTCCATGCCCGGGCCCTCGTGCGCCATGGGAAGGAGCGGTCCGCCGTCCACCGGCTTGAGTGAAACGCCCTCGGGCAGGTGGAACACATTCAGCGTGACCTCGCCGTCGCGCGTCCAGGCCAGCGGGTTGTAGACCACGATGCGCGGGCCGTCCACGCCGACGTTGTCCGCCAGCGTGCGGAGCGCGTCCTGGTAGGGCTCGGCCACGAGCCGCTCGGCTTCCTTCACCCGGCCCGCTTTTTCACGCCACGACTCCTCCATGAGCTTGAACTGCGGCGGCAGCCCCTCCTTCCACATATTCTCCCATGCCACGCCGTAGGGGGTCGTTATGTAGTGCTGGTTGGCCAGGCCGAAGGTGTGCTCGCTGAAGAGCAGGCTCTGCGTGTATGCCTCGGCGATGGTGCCGCCCAGGGGCGCGCGGAAGATGCCCCAGCATTTTTCGAGCGCGGTCAACTGGTCCAGCGCGCCGATTTCAGGCCGCATGTTGTGGGCGGTCTTGCAGGCTTCGGGCATGCTGGTCAGGCCGTAAATCCACGGGTCGGGGATGTCGGTGCGCACCACCGGCAGGCCGCTCAAGTCCTCCTTCAGGATGAGTTCGGCGAAGTCGTCCAGTTTGCCCACCTTCGCGTGGATGCCCCGTTTCGCGTAAAACGCAATGTCCTTCTTGACCGTTTCGGGGTCCGGCGGGCCCTGGTTGTCTCCCGTCATGCTGATTTGTATCCATGACTTGTAGGGCCAGTTGTCCGGCGGCAGCGGGTCGCTGCCGTAGCCGTTGTTGTAGAGCGTGAGCAGCCGCGACCCGTCCGGGCCCTCCCACCAGAACATGAGCGGCAGGTTGAAGCTCATGTTCACCAGCGGCCCGCCCATGTGATAGAACTTGATGCCCGCATGGGTGAACAGCGTCGGGAAGACCCAGGACTGGCCCGGCACATCGGACATTTTCGCGCCGGTGGACAGCGGGAGGTCAAACTGCCGGTCCAGCGCCGACGAGATGCCCAGCCCGCGCACCAGGTCCTCCAACTCGGAGGTTTCGGTTTGCAGGGTGAACGGAAAGGCATGCACCGCCAGGTTGCCGTCGCGCAGCGCCTGTTCCAGCTTCTCCCGCCGTTCCGGCGTCTGCCCCTCCCACAGGATTTGCTGCATCGGCCAGCCCGACAAGGTCCACACAAACTGCTGTTCCTTCGGCTGCTTGCTGTTGAGCGCAATCGCGTCGAGCACTCGGTCCGCCATTTCGGTGCGGTACTCATGGACCACATCGCGGGCCATGGCCGTGTAGCCGATGTCGAAATGGGTCTTGTAGACAATGATGACGTTCTCGACCGTGGACTTTTCCGCGGCGAGTGCGGTTGGAATCCATGCCGCGAACGCGGCGCTGAGCACGGTGAGCAGGCGAAGGGAAGGTTTCATTGCGGCCACCCATGGGTATTAGTTTATGCAGCCGCAGAATAGCGCCGGTGACATGCGCGAAGCAATGCAAAACGCACATCAGCACGACCCAAGTGTAGGGTGCCCGCAGCGAAGCGGAGCGCACCATTCCCCAAGAGGCCGGCAGGGATGCCGGCGCTCCCAGTGGCGTTCCGCTGCGGGTCTGCCAATTACGGCGCCAGCAACTTGATGTAATCGTTGTACGCGGGCGAAATGTTGTCGGCGCCGTCGCGGAACTGCACGCGCACGGTGTTGTAGCCGTTCGGCCCGGGCAGGGTGTAGGCGCGCGGCGTGAGCTGCGGCTCCCAGGCGGACCAGTGCGCGCCGTCATTGCTGAAGCGCATGCGCACGACGCCCGAACCTGCGCCGTCCGCCCAGGTCAGGCCCAGTGAGACCGACGGGCTGGCCGTGGTCAGCGCGCCGTTGTTGATGACAATGGCGCCTGTCGGCGGCACGGTGTCCAGGCGGATGTAGTCATTCAAGGCCACGGAAATATTGCCCGAGCCGTCGCGGAACTGCACCCGGACGGTCTTGTGGCCGTCGCCCGCGGGCAGGGTGTAAGCGCGGGTGGCGGTCAGCGATTCCCATGCGGTCCAGTGCGCGCCGTCATCGCTGAAGCGCATGCGCACCACGCCGGAGGACCAGGTCAGGCCCAGCGACACCAGTGGGTTGTTCGTGGCCGAGCGGTTGCCGTTGATGAGGATGCTTCCCGAGATCGTCCGGGCCACGGTGAGATTCACGGCGGAACCGTAGGCGGCCGACGCGCCCGCCAGGGGCGACTGGGCCAGCACGGTGCCTGCCGCGGCGGTGGCGCTGAACTGTTCGGTGACGGTGCCGACCACCAGTCCCGCCACGGTCAGGGCGGACGTCGCGGCGGCCTGCGTCTGGCCCACGGCATTGGGAACGGTGGCGTTGTCGTTAAAGGGATAGGCCTGGAAGGCCGCCGTCATCGGATGGGCGGCACGGTCCTGCAGCGTCTGCACGTCCTCCACGGTGGTGCCGGGAGCGAGGTAGTACACGGTTCTGGAAAGGGAAAGCAGGCTGAAGGGGCTGGTTTTTGGGTCGGTGTTGGGGATGGCCGGAAGGGAGGAGGTGGGCGCGCCCACGATAAGATGGCCGCTTTGGCCGTAGGCATGGGCGTCGCCGGTGCACTGGGTTGTCACCGTGTTGATCTCGTCCAGATAGTAGGACCCGATGGACATGCCCGTCACGTTGGTGGACATGGTGTGGAGCATCGCCAGCGCCCCCTGCGCCCCCCGCACCAGTTCCCATTGCAGGGCGTCCGTGGGGACCGTGTCGGCCACGCCGTCGATGGTGACCTCCGACGGCATGTTGTTGTTGATGTAGGTCATGCCGGCCGCTTCCGGGCTGTAGTCGTAGAGGTCCATGATGGCCGGAATGGAATGGACCCGCAGAAAGGTGCTGATGTCCTCGCGCTGCGCGTAAAAGGCGTGCTGCCGCTGGGTGCGCGGGCCGCTGTTGGCGCCCACATAGCTCCGCAGCGCCCGCACGGGGCCGTTTTTGTTCACGATGAACGCGCCTTCGGCGGCGCTGAAGGTGTTCTCGCTGCGGTCGCAGACGCCCGGGGCAAAGAGGTTCTTGTGCCTGTCCAGGATGTCCACGCCCGTGGAAGAGCCTGCGAAAATGCTCAACCCGTCCGATTTCCACCGGTCGGAGAAATGGCGCAGGTAATAGTCCGTTTCAATGGTGCTGTTTTCGGGATTGGGCCCGGCGCTGACCTTGTACTTGGTCTTATAGTCGCCTGCGGTCAGGCTGAAACTGTAGTCCACATAGCGTTTGCCCGCAGCGGGGTCCAGTGTTCCGTCCTGCTCAAACAGGTACACATACCCCACGGACCCATCGACCGGGTCGGTGACGGCCACCTGAACGGCGGTGTTCCCCAGCACGCCCGCAGGAGGGGCCGCATGAGGCGGGCTGGCCTGCCCCGCATCCTTGGCCATGAAGACGATCTCATCATCCGCGTCCAGCGTGGCATCCGGGTCCGCGCCGGTGAAGGTGCCCGCATCGGTGTAGTCGAGGCGGGAAAAGCTACCGTAGGTGGTGCTGCCGTTGTACACCTGCGTGAAATTGATGACCGCCCGCTCATCCACCTGCACGGGGACCTGCTGCCATCCGCCGTTGTACTGGAATGCGACCAGGTCGCCTGGGGCAATGCCCTGCAGATTCAGCACGTTTGCCCCGGTCATTACCACCGGGTCGGCCGGCCGGTTGAGCGCCGGGGCGGGAAGGGCGCAGGACAGCAAGACACCCGTCAGCACAAGAATGCGCATGGATAGAATCCTTATGTCATTGGCAATCAGTACCCGACAATTATAGTGGCTGTCAAAGCCAAAAGGTTACAGGCGTCGGATACTGCACCGCATGGCGGGTGCCTCATCCATGACGTGCATCCTGTGTTCGGGCATGAAGCGTTCATAGTCCTCCACAGACCCGCCGTCCATGCAGCATTCGATAATGCTTCGCCCGACGGCATCCAAATCGGATTTCATATAGGTGCGAAGATTCTCGGCGAAGAAACCGCGCAGGATTTCCGCACCCGCGTCATATCCGTCGGCGCCCACCTCCGGCTGCGTGTCCACCTGCAGGAACCAGGGGGCAATTGAAATGCCCTCTATCCGCATGGATCTGGGCGCGTAGCCGAGGAGGGGGCAGCGGGCGGGAACAATTTGGTCCCGGGCAAAGCGGGCCGCCCCCTTGCGGGCCAGATAGTCTCGTGTCAGCCATTGCGGCATGAAGCCGGTGTACCAGGCGCCGACGTGCTGGTTGGGCGTGAGGATATGGCGGACCCGCGGGGTTTCCACGAATTGGCGGAGCAGCAGGTTGGCCTGTTCCACACGCCTGCCGGTGGCGAAGGGCCAGTAGCTGCCGACCCCCTCGCTTTCCATCCCGTCGCCAGAAAGAATGCTTGGATTGGCGTGTCCGCGGGGGGCGACCAGCCGCCAGAGCCAGGCCAGGGCGGGCGGCAGAACATGAAAAAATCCGGCAATGCCGTAGGAGGGATTCTCCCGTGTGCACGGGGGTGTGCGCAGCCCTATGCTGCGAATGTCTACGGCAACCTCGTGATGCACGACATGGGGCACGATTCTGCGCGGCAGGATGACGCGGGGGTTGGGGCAGGGCTTTCCTGGGGCATCCATGACATGCTCCCAAATGAGGGCGCGGCTTCGGGGCGCGGCATCAATATTAAGGAAAAGCAGGGGTGTTTCAGCCATTGCGGTCAGTTTTTCCAGGTCATGGTCCGCGCCGTATTCAGTAATGTGGTCCACCCGGACAAACCATGCGTCTTCCGCGTCCACAATCCAAAGGTGGCCGTCGCCCCGCTGAATCTGGGGATGGCACAGCGCCATGTCGTCGCACGCGGGATGCAGGTCGCAGGTTCGGGGTATTTCTAGGTACCGCTCCTCGCCGGTCACCAGGTTTCTGCCCTTGAGTAGGCGCCCGTCGGGCAGGCGGTGTGGCTGTTCGAGCATTTCGCTCTTGCCGCTGCCGCTGGCCCCCTCGTGCATGATGGTGACTACATTGTCATACGGGGTGACCACCTGGACCGCCGAGCAGTGCGCGGTGACCCACCCTTCCCCCTCGCCTTGGCGGATCAGCGCGCCGTAGATGCCCTTCTTGGCGCTTGGGCCGGGATACAGGTTGTACGAGAACACCTCATGGCTGTCCGGTTTCCTGTTGTGGACGACGACCTGCCTGCCCTCAAAGTGAGTGTGGCGGAAGGGCGGCGCCACGTAGATGGTCACGCTCGGAAAAAACGAGGCTGACACCTCCTCGGCGGTCAGGATGCCCTGCAACAGCGCGAGCCCGAAAGCGAACACCGCCGCGTTGGCGGGAACAATTGCCAGCGCGTCCTGCCCCATTCCCGGCTGCCCGGTCCGAAACAGGAAAACGCCAAGATTCTGCTGAGCCAGCCACGCGAATGTCTCTTGTCTCAGGCTCTCGAACTCATGCCCGAAGCGGTCCAGAAAGCGCGGCTTGTCTGTCGGGGAATTGTCGGCAATCACCATGCAGTCCGGGTCGCGGCGCCGCATGTACGGCTCCGGATAATTCGCGGCAATTCCGTTTCTGACACGGGCAACCGTCATTTCGGTGACTTGTCCGCCGCCGGGCAGCCCGTACTGGACCTCGAAATAGTCCGCACCGGGCGCACCGAAACTGCATTCCATCAACTCCTCGACGGTCTCAAAAACCTGCACCGACGGGCAGGCATCAAGAACAGCCGACAACTCTTCCGGCAAACTGAGGCTTTCAAGAAATAGCTTGTCCCGCATGGTGTGCTTCCGCTCCTCCGCAAAATTGGTCCTTCACGCCAGGGCGCTCGCCGCAGGAACCAACGCCTAAGGGCCAGCATCCCAGAAAACCACCGCCAATCTCAAGGACGCTGCCCGCCGAAAATGGCGGCTTCTCTCATGAGAAGCGGTTCTCTATGACCACCTCTTCCAGCGAGAGTTGGCCGCCGCGCTCGCGGGCCGCCTCCACGGGCTTGCCCACCGCGACGAACATGGCCACGGCATGGTCTTCCGGCAGGTTGACGAGTTTGCCCACGGCGTCGAAGTCGAATCCGTCCATGGGGCAGGAGTCGTAGCCCATGGCCTTGGCGGCCAGCATGATGGTCTGGGCGGCGATGCCGCAGGAGCGCATGGCCTCGTCGCGGGCCACCTGATCGCGGCCGCGATAGTACTGGTCAATGGCGGGCACCATGAACGACTGCACCTCCGCCGGGGCATTGCGCCAGTAGCGGCCCGGTGTCTTTTCCCACGCTTTCAGGTCGGCGCACATCACGATAAGCAGCGATGCGTCTGTCACCTGCGCCTGTCCCCAGGCCACATTGCGTATCTCCTGTCGCAATGCCGGGTCGCGCACGACCACAAAGCGCCAGTTCTGAATGTTGAAAGCGGTTGGTGCGAGCACAGCCAGCGAGAAAAGTTTCTGCTCCTCTTCGGCGGTCAGTTTGTGGTCTGCGTCATAATGTTTGACGGCACGTCGGCCTTCAATGGCTGCAAAGGTGTCCATGGTTGCTCCCTTTCTCCGGTGGCCGCGTTCCTGTCGGCCGGTTCATTTTGCGTATTGTAGGGCATAAACGCCCGGTCACCCCAATAAATTCCATAAAAGCTCGGTGCGGCATTGGCAGCAACCAAAGAATCTAGAATCCAGAATTCAGAGGCCAGAATAACGCAAAAAAGCAGTTGGGCACGGCCGTTGGACAGGCCCTGTCACGCTTCGGAGCGCTGCAAGCGCGGAATTTAATGGCCGATAGTAATACGAATGGGATGTGCGTGATGGCAAAGGCCGATTTGAAACGGCACGGCCCCGCACCGGGACGCACAGACATTATACAGTGCAACTGCGCGGCGAGGGGGAATAGAATGAATCGAATTAAAGGAGTTCCGATCGCATGAAATTTCGTGATGCTTTTTTCTCCATGACACTCGCCCTTTTTCTCTTTGCCCATTCTGTTCACGCCGAGGTGACGGTCACGGCGCTCGACGCCAGCTCGCGCATCCTGAAACCGGGCGACCCGATAGAACTTCAACTGCGTCTGTACAATGCGGTTTCGACGCCCCTGGACGGCGAGTTGTCCGTCAAACTGACCGATTTCGAGGGCCATACAGCCGCTGTGGCGGCCAAGCCCGTCTCGGTGCCGCCGGGCGACGACCGGCTGGTGACGCTCTTTCCCACGGTGCCCAGGGTGGGCTATTTCAGCGTTGATGTCACGGTGAAGAACGGCGATGTCGTGGTGTTCGACAGGGCCCGGGTTTGGTCGGTGGCCGTGCTGGCGCGGCCTGCCGACGTGCCGGGGGACTCGCCTTTCGGCACCTACACCATCGGCAACACCGTCATGCTGGCCAACATCGTGCCCAAGGGTTTCTATGGCGACATGGTCAAAATGGGTGCGCGCTGGGGCACGGTGGACACCTGGTGGTCGCGCATCGAACCTGCCCCGGGCAACTACGACTGGGATTGCTACGGACAATGGTTCCGGAAGGCGCTCGATGCGGGGCTGGTGCCGATTCCGCACCTTTTCGGCGTGCCCAAATGGGCCTCGTCCCAGCCGGACAAGGAGAACTATTGGGCCTATCCGCCGCGCGACTGGGCCCTGTGGGAGGGCTTCGTGGAGGCCTTTGTGAAGCGCCACCAGGACTGGCTGAGCTATCTGCGCATCTGGAACGAGCCCAACTGCGGTTATTGGCAGGGCGCCCGGGCCGACTATGCCCAGTTGGTGATTCGGGCCTCCCAGGCCGCGAAACGGGTGAAGCCCGACCTCAAAATCATCATCGAGGCGGCGGCCAACACCTGGCTGGACGTCATTCCCTTCTTCAACGAGGTGGACGCGGCGGGCGCGACGCCCTATTGGGACGTCCTCGCCGTCCACAACTACTGGCTCAACAGCAAAGACTTCCCGGAGCGGACCAACTATCTCAAGGTCTACCGCGATGTGATGGACTGGCGCAACGTCCACAAGCCCGGCGCGGAGGTCTGGGACACCGAGTTTGCCTGCATGGCCGACGACTGGGGGAAGGAATGGATTGGCGTGGGCGAGACGAAACAGGCGCAATGGCTTGCCCGCGCCCATGTGCTGGGCTTTTCGCTGGGGTTGAAGAAGATGTTCTGGTTCCCCGGCTATTCCTGGCCCGACCCGACCACGCCCCCACTCTACAACCCCGCCGGGCTGCTGCGGCCCGACCTGTCGCCCCGCCCGGCCTTCGTGGCCTACCACACCCTCGCGAGGGCGCTGGGCCGCGCCCGCTATGAAAATGCGCTGGTGCTGGGTCCCGACCAGTACGGCATCGTCTTCAAGCCCCCCGAAGGCTTCACCACCGCGCTGTGGAGCGTCGATGCCGCGCACGGCGGCGCAGTCACCCTGAAATATGGGAAGGACGAAAAAGTCACCCGCACCACGCTCATGGGCGAACAGGACGAACTGACCGCCGCAGCGGATTCGGGAACCGTGACGCTTCCTCTCGGCGAGAGCATGGTCCTGCTGTCCTCTGCCAACCCGCCGACAGTTTTGGCAAATTAACCCACAGCATACCCTCCCTAACCCCGCGTGGAACAAAAACTTGAGCACTGCGGCGTTTTATGCTATGATTCCGTGCTTAACTGTGCGTGCGCATACTGCGCGCGTGTCACTATTTTTCTGAAAAGGAGGTGAATAAAATTGCGAACCTACGAAGCGCTGTACATCATCGCCCCGAACTTGGACGACGATGCCATCCAGGCGGTAGTCACGGGTGTGGAGAATCTCATCACATCCAACGGCGGGACTATCGTGCGCTCAGAAGCGTGGGGTCGGCGCAAGCTGGCCTACGAGATCAAGAAGCACAGTGAAGGCTTTTACGTGCTCCTGAGATTTACTGCCGGTCCTGAGTTCGTGAAGAAACTGGACAATTACTTCAAGCTTACTGAGACGGTCATCCGGTCCATGGTCCTCCACCTTGACGAGCGCACGCTGCGGCTCGAAGACGAGCAGCAGCGACGCCGCGAAGAGGAGGCGCGCATCGCCGCCACCCGTGTGCGCGGTGAAGGCGACGACGACGACGACGATGAGGACGATGAGGACGATTTCGGCGGTGGCGGACGCGGACGGCGTCGGCCCCGGAAAGACGAGGATGACTGAACCAGAGGGGTGAACGCATGGGCGACTTACGGGTACCGGACCTTAATCAGGTTCTCATAGCCGGGCGCTTGACACGCGACCCGGAACTGAAATACACCAGCGGCGGACTTGCCTACTGCAAGCTCGGCGTGGCCAATTCGCGCTATTTCAAGGACAAGAGCGGCCAGCGTCAGGAGACAACCACTTTTGTCGATGTGACCGTTTGGGGTCAAAGCGCCGAATTTGTCGGCCAGCGCCTGCGCAAGGGGCGTGCCGTGCTGGTGGAAGCCCGGTTGCAGACCAGTGAGTGGGAAGACAAGCAGACTGGCCAGAAGCGGTCGAAGCTTGAGCTGAACGCGCAGCGCGTGAGTCCGCTCGAGTGGGACGATGACCGTGCAGGCGGTGCAGGCGGCGGCGCTCCGGCCCCGCGGCCCGCGCGGGCCGAGTATGAGCCGACGCCCCCACCCATGGAAGAGCCGGTGCCCGAAGACGACATTCCGTTCTGATCCCGGAAACACAAGGAACTCACAGGACCATGGCTAAAATATCCGCGAAAGCGAAGACAAAAATTCGCGACAAGAAGATGAAGCGGAAGAAGAAAAAGAAGGTGTCCAGGGCCAAGGTCTGCCGTCTGACGGTGGATCGGGTCGTGTTCATCGACTACAAAGACATCAATCTGCTCAAACATTATGTGACCGAGCGCGGGAAAATCATCCCGCGCCGCATCACCGGCGCAACCGCAAAGCACCAGCGCATGCTCACGGAGGCCATCAAGCTGGCCCGTGAAGTCGCGCTGCTGCCGTTCTGCGCGGACTAATCCGCGCCCCCGCGCGGAGGCCGCGTCACGTGTTCTGGATCGGCCTTTTTTTGGCGGGCGTGCTCCTTTCGGGGATGGACGCCGCGCCATTGGCAATGGCGCTTTTCCCCGTGCCGGTCGCGGTCCTTTGGGTTCGCGGCCGGCATGGTGCCGCCGTTGCGGCCGCCCTGTGCGGCGCTTTTTCGGTGTTGACCGGCCAACTGGTTCTTGCCATTGCGGCCGCTGACGCGGGAACGAGCGCCATGCTCGGCGCGGGTGCGTTTATACTTGCCGCGGCAACGCTTGCCGTGGCCGGGCTGGGCGCGCCGCTGGGCGAGATGATTCGCCGGGGCCGGTCTTTTGGACAGTGTGTGTCGCTGATGACGGTGGCCCTGTTCGGTCTGGCGGTCCTCGAGACCGCGCTGCTCTGGGATGAATCGCGCAAGGCGTGGACCGTGGCGATTAACCAGCGCATCGCGCAGATGGAGCAGGGTGCCGGTGGGGTCACCCCCTACGGCGACCTGATGCGGTGGTTCGATGTGCAGTTGCCGTACCTCGTGTTCGGCGTGCTGTTCTCGGGCGTGCTGGTGGTGGCGGTGCTGCAGGTGGCCGGGGTGTTCCGCTGGCTCCGCAAAGGCGCGGAAGCGGCGGAGAGTCCGCCGCCGGTTGGAAAGTTTAAGATGATGCGTCCGCCGGAGACGCTGGTGTGGCTGGCCATCGCCGCCGCACTGCTGGGTCTGGCGGATTACCAGTGGCCCAACGATGTGCTGCGCTTCGTGTCGTGGAACACGGGCGTGGGCCTCGCGGCGGTCTACTGGCTGAACGGTGTCGGCATCGCGCTGTGCGCGATGGAGGCGTTTGGCATGCGTGCCGGCGCCGCCTGGGGCCTGATGGGCCTGCTGATGCTGTTCGGCCTGCACAACGGCCTGGCTGTCATCGGCATGTTTGACACCTGGTTCGACCAGCGCCTGGGCGCCCTGCGGCTTGCCGCGGCCTGGCGCGATCGGAACAAGGACGGCCCGAAAGACCCGGAGGCCTAGTATTACGGCATGCCGGGCGAGCAGTTCCCCCCTTGAGGGGGGCGGCCTGAAGGGCCGGGGGGTGTATGCCCCCGGACCGGCGCATGAATGCGCTTTTTTGAAAGTTTAGCGACCAATGCGACTCCGGCAACGGCCGGGTTTAATCGCACGAAAAAAGGGAGTCGTGACCCATGAATGTGATCCTTTGCGACGACATCGAGAATCTCGGCACAATGGGCAACCGTGTGAGCGTGGCCGACGGCTACGCGCGCAACTACCTGATTCCGCGCAAGCTCGCGGTGCCGGTGGAAACGGCCTCTGCCAAGCGGATCGAGCATGAACTCAAGATCATCCGCAAGCGTGAAGAGCGCAAGCGCGCCGAACTGACCGCGGTCGCCGCCAAGATGAGCGGCATCACGGTCGAGTTCCAGATGCGCGCCGGTGAGGGCGACAAGCTGTTTGGTTCCGTGACCACGCAGATGATCGCCGAGAAGCTCGCCGAGGCCGGCTACACCGTGAGCCGCAAGGCCATCCACGTGGAAGAGCAGATCAAGACGCTTGGCATCTTCGCGGTGCCGGTGCGCTTTGCCGCGGGCATCGAGGCCGAGATCAAGGTCTGGGTAACCGGACTTGAGGCCGAAGTCACCACCGTCATCGATCCTGAAATGGACTTCGTTGACGACGATGACGACGACGACCGGAACCCGAGGACGATGGCTTCCAGGTAAGGCGGCCATGGCCACCCCCCCACGCAAGAAAGGTTACGACGGCGCGGCTTCCCCCGCGCCGGCGCGCCTGTTTGACCGCGAGCCGCCCCACAATGTGGAGGCGGAGCGGTCTGTTTTGGGGGCCATTTTGATCAATCCCCAGGCGGTGGGTCCGGCGGTTGAGATTCTTGGCGAGGGCGGCACCGACACCTTCTACATCCCGGCGCACCAGCATATCTTTGACGCAGCCGTGGGGCTTTTCCGCCGCAACACGCCCGCCGATCTGGTGACCGTCACCCAGGAGCTTTCCCAGCGCGGGCAACTCGAGGCGGTCGGCGGCGTTACCGCCGTGGCCGACCTCACCGGCGCCGCGCCCACCTCGGCCAACATCGAACACTACGCCAAGATCGTCCTCAACACGGCGCTGACCCGGCGGCTCATCGCCCTGTGCGCCGTGGTCACCTCGCAGGCCTACGACGGCGGCATGGAGGTCGAGGACCTGCTCGAGGACGCCGAGAAGCAGGTCTTCCAGCTCAGCGAGTTTCGCCACACCAATCCCATCTACGCCGCGGCGGACCTCGTCAAAGAGAGCATGGAGCAGCTCGAAAAGCGCATCCGCAACAAGATTTCCATCACCGGACTGCCCACCGGATTTCACCGGCTCGACACCATGCTGTCCGGGCTCCAACCTTCCGACATGATCGTGCTGGCCGCCCGACCCTCGGTCGGCAAGACGGCCTTTGCGCTCAATGTTGCCCAGCACGTCGCCATCCAGGAGAAGAAGGGCGTGCTCCTCTTCACCCTGGAAATGTCCAAGGAACAGTTCATGTACCGGCTCATCTGCATGGTGGGCGGGGTGGACATGAACCGCCTGCGCGACGGGTTTGTGGCCGAGGCCGAGCTGCCCAAGGCGCAGCGCGCCGCAGGCCAGCTCATGCAGGCGGGCATTTACATGGACGAATCGGTGGGGCTGACCCCCCTCGAACTGCGCTCGCGCGCACGGCGCCACGCAGCCCAGCACCCCGATCTTGGCCTGGTCATCATCGACTACATGCAGCTCATGCACACCTCCGGCCGGACGGAAAACCGCCAGGTCGAAATCGCCGAGATCTCCCGCGCGATCAAGGGGCTTGCCCGCGAACTGCACGTGCCCGTCATTGCCCTGTCGCAGCTCAGCCGCGAGGCGGAAAAGAACGACCAGGACTCGCCCCAGTTGTCCCACCTGCGCGAATCGGGATCGATCGAGCAGGACGCCGATGTGGTCATGATGCTCTCCCGGCCCCCGTCCAAGGAGCGCGAAGAGAAGAAAGACGTCATTTATCTCGATATCGCCAAGCAGCGCAACGGGCCCACGGGCCGCGTTGAGCTGCTGTTCAGGAAGAACATGCAGCGCTTCAACTCGGTCGATGACCACGGCGCGCCCGGCGGGCCGCCGCCCGGCTTCGACCCCGGCCCCACCGACCTCGAGGGCGGCGGGTACCACGAGGACGAAGTTCCTTTCGACTGAACCCACGCAAAAGCCCCCATGCGGGGACAGCTTTACCCAGTTTTACGAATCAATAAAAAGCAGGATGCAGCCCATCAGGGCGGCACGAAGCAAAACAGGTCCCCGATAGTATAAAATACCGGCACGCCTTTCAGGCGTGCCTTCGCCAATCAACCAGCAGGAGTCCGGGCAATGTTGTTCAAAGGTTCATATGTGGCACTGGTGACCCCGTTTACGCCGTCGATGGAAATCGACTTTGAAGCCTACGGCCGACTGGTGGACTACCAGTTGGAAAACGGCACCGACGGCCTGCTGCCCTGCGGCTGCACCGGCGAGGCGGCCACGCTGTCGCACGAAGAGCAGAAACAGTGCATCCGCTTCGTCATCGAGCGGGTGGCCGGACGCGTGCCCGTGCTTGCGGGCACCGGATCAAACAACACCCTCGAGGCCATCGGGCTCACCCGCTTCGCAAAGGAAGCGGGCGCCGACGGCGCGCTGCTGATCACGCCCTACTACAACAAGCCCACTGCGGCCGGCCAGATAGCCCATTACAACGCCGTTGCCAACGCGGTGGACATTCCCATCATGCTCTACAACGTGCCCGGCCGCACCTGCACCAAGATGGAGCCGTCCACCATTGCCACGCTGAGCAAGACACCCAACATCGTGGCAATCAAAGAGGCCTGCGGCAGTGTGGACCAGGTGAGCCAGATCATCAGCAAGTGCGACATCACCGTGCTCTCCGGTGACGACAGCCTCACCCTGCCCATGATGGTTGTGGGCGCCAAGGGTGTGGTGTCCGTGGCGGCAAACGTGGCTCCGGCCGAAACCGCAGACCTTTGCCGTCTGGCCAATGCGGGCGATTACGACGGCGCCCGCAAAATGCACTACAAGCTGCTTCCCCTGTTCGGGGGCCTCTTCATCGAAACCAACCCGATGCCGGTCAAGGCCGCCCTTGCGCGCATGGGCATCATCCAAAACGTGCTGCGTCTGCCGCTCGTTCCGATGACGGAATCCAAACAGCCCGAGATCGACACCATCCTCAAGGGACTGGCCCTAATCTGAGCCCACTGGGAGCGCCGGCATCCCTGCCGGCTTCTTCCGGAAGAAAACAAGACCGCCGGCAGGAATGTCGGCGCTCCCAGTAAGAAGAGGTCTTGCTGTAGCACAGTAGGGTGCGTGAAGTGCCGCAAAGCGGCACGTAACGCACCGTTCGTGTTGCCCCCCATCCGCATGGTTTCCGTCTTTCGGTGCCTGACTACAACCCCAGTTGGTCCATGGTCTTGTTCTGCCGGTCCGTCTGGCCGCCTGCCGACTGCTGCAGCGACCGGTTCATGTAGCCCTGCGCCGATGCGGCCCCGCTGTTGTTCATGCTGTCCAGTTGCTGCTGGGCGCCCATACTCGTCGTCACCTCGCCCAGGGGACCGGCCCCGCCCACGCCCGCCGTGGGTCGGGCGGCGCTTGGTGCCGGAGCGGCGGAAGCGGCCTGACGCGGATGGGTTACCGCGCCGTTCTGGTTGTTGTACAAGAAAGGTTCACCCGACGACGTGCGCGGCGGTTTTCCCAAATACTCCGGATAGAGCGCGTCCAGGGTGCCCGGATAGAATCCCACCTTGGTGCCGTACCGATTGATCGCCTCGCGAATTGCCTGCATGGTTTGCTGGTCCTGCGCGGTGACCGCCCCCCCCGTTGCCGCCACGGCGGGGACCGCCGGAGTGTCCAGCAGCGTGCCTGTGGCCGCGTCGTAGCCATAGGAAGAGCCGTCGGCATGTTTGGGCATGGCGGGCACATAATTGGGCACCAGTTCGTCCAGCGTGGCGGGGGCGACGCCCTTTTCCGCTTTGTACACCTGCAGCGCCCGTTCCAGACTTGTGCGCCCCGCCTGCTCGGACACCCGCGCCACCTGGCCCTGCATCGCCTTCGCCTGCTGCGCCTCAAGCGTCGCCTGTGTTGCCGTGGTGGTCAGCAGTTCGACACCGCACCCCGACAGCGCAAAGATCCCCAGCAGGGCCATGGTCAGTCGTTTCATGGTGTTATCTCCTGTCTGCCATTATACCACTCCGGCCAAAACGGCGCGATCGGCTCACTTGAAGCTGTACGGGAAATGCTCACGCATGCTTGCCGCGACTCCTCTTGCCCGAGGATTCTTGGAGGCTTTTCGTCTCATTGACGGCTTCGATAAAATGGCTTTCAACGGGAGATGGCTCGTCCAGATGGGCGGTATGATAAACGTCGAATTCAGCGCGTGCTTTTTGAAGGGCTTCGTCATGACTGACAGCTCCCGCATGGGTCAGGGTTTCCCGGTCGCTGAGTTTCAGGAAGTCATCCAGTTTGGCAATCCAGTCCCGCATGTACATGGGCCGCCGGTGGAGCGCCTGCAACTCGGCAAACTCGAGATAAGCAGCGACAATCCGGTTGAGCGCCTCCAACTCATCCTCCTTCAGATAGTTCTTCGCGATTTCCACGTCCGACCTCCTGGGCCTGTCCCCCGCCCAAGAAGTCAGACCCATGTTGGGCAGGGCTGCATCGGCGCGTTGGACAAGAACCTCGGCGGCGGTGTGGCCATGGGCGGCCCAGTGCATTTTGTTTTGCACCGAGGCAAAGAAGACATGGGACTGGTCGTTTCCGGGATCGTAGTCTATGCTGGTGGCGTAAATGTCGAGCACCTTCCTCCAGAACACCTTTTCGGAGGACCGGATGTCCCGGATGCGGGACAGAAGTTCATCGAAGTAGTTGCCGTCACCCATCTGCTTGAGACGGTCATCATCCAGCGTAAAACCTTTCACAAGATATTCATGTAGGCGCTGGGTCGCCCATATGCGGAACTGGACACCGCGGTGGGACTTGACGCGATACCCAACGGAGATGATGACATCGAGGCTAAAGTATTCCACCTGGTAAAGCTTGCCATCGGCGGCAGTTGTTGCAAAAACTGCAACAACTGAACGACGCTCCAACTCGCCCTCCGCAAATATATTACGGATGTGCCTGGAAACAACGGACTTGTCGCGTTGAAACAGGTCCGCCATTTGGGAAAGGGACAGCCAGACGGTCTCGTCAACCATCCGCGTTTCGATGCGGGTATGACCATCCTCTGTCTGATAGAGGAGAAGGTGAGAAGAGAACGGGCCGGGCGACGGCATTCCCTTTGCGGCGTCTCCCTCGCCGTGTTTTGCTCCACGCCGTTTGGTCATTCGTGTGTGCCTTCCGTTTGTCCAGATGAGCGAAAAAGGGTCTGTCCTGTTTCGGAAGTTGTTATATAGCAAAGCCCTGCATGACGGCAACCGGAGCCAAGCCGGTTGCAAGGGCGGCTCTGCGTTGGGGCAGGTGCTGCCGAAGAGCTGCATACGGTGCCAAAACTTTACAGGATTGTCGGCAGTATAGGACGAGTTATGAGGATGGCACCGTTTTGGGAAGATGATTCAAGGGGTTCAAAACAAAACCGCCCTCTCTGCGATGAGTTCCGCAAAGAGGGCGGCATCAAATCTTTAATGGTGGGCGATAATGGGCTCGAACCATCGACCTCCACGATGTCAACCGGCCCGGACCCCTTTTCGAGGTGCCAAAACCGTCCGCGTTTCAACTGACCAAAACCGCGTTTCACCCGCATTTTCAGGGGATGAAACCGTTCTCATTCAACTGTCAACCTCTGGAAGCATGTTACACCCAATCACGGCGGATTGCAAACCAAAAAGGGTAATTACCCCGCACGATCACCCTGCCCACTCAGTGAACGTGCCCTATAGGACAACACAGGCGGTCCTTTTCAGCCCTTCCGGCCAGGCATGCCACAATGGCCCCGTGTCGCCGGTTCCCGGACAGGCGCATCAGCCACAAGGTCGCGGTGCCGGTCGCGCCTCTCAGGGGCGCACAGACGGTTAGAAACAGAAGCCCCGGCCAGCACGGGGCCAACCGGGGGCATGGGGCCGGGTTTGAATTCTCAGTTTTCAGGCAGGCCAGATGTTTGGCTACCCGTTGTCCGGGCCGTCGGTGTCTTCTTCGCGAAGCGTCGGACCACCCAGGTCGAGCGTGAAGCGCACGACGCGCGGTTCGTCTCCCGCGTCCATGGCAAACTTTGCGGGCGTGTCCAACCCGAACAGCCGGGCACGCCGGGCCATGATGGAAAGCACACGGTCCACCGCCGGCAGTTCTCCAGCCAGGGCCTTCGGCCACAGCGCGGAAAACATCGTGTCCAGCCGTTCGCTTTCGAGTTGGCGCATGACTTCGGCAGTTTCCCGGTTGCTCTCGCACAATTCCTGAATGCAGCGGTCAACGTCGCGCCAGGCGGTTGCCGTGTCGCATTTCAGCGCGGCGCCGATCTCCCGGAAATTGTTTCCTTCGATGCGCAAAGCAAGGGCGCGGGAAGCCCTCATTCTGGCGGAGATGGAATCGCCCCGCGTCGTGTTGGCCTTGCGCCTTTTTGCGGATTCATTGTTGCGTGGTTTTGTCATGCCTTGCCCTTCTTCTTTGCCACGGCGTTGATTCGGCGCATGCGCGCGGCGTGTCCGGCGGCCCGAATGGCGCGCCCCTTTGCCGCCAGGGCGGCGCGCACTTCCATGCTGACCGGCCATTCCCGCTTGATCTTCGGTTTGCTACTCCCGCGAGCGTCATCCGTTTTCTTGTTGTCCATGGTCTCTTCTCCTGTCTGCCACGTGCCGCGGCGTTTGATGGTGCCACCGTACCTGATTCAACAGATCGGCGAGATAGTCGAGCGGCACCGTCGCGTAAGCGCCGGTCTGCCGTTCGGCCTTGGTTACGAGGATCACGGTCTGGCCGTTGCGGCCGTATTTCTTTTGGGCCTTTTCGAGCAGCGAATGGTGACGGAACTTCCGATATGCCTTGCACTCCGCAATCAGGCCGGCGTCCGTCACGATGACATCCGGCGCGGATTCAAAGAGGTCCTGTCGCACGATGCGCCTGCCGCCCAAGGTTGCGGCCACGGTCCGTTCAAGGTCTTTCCATCGGGAGGAATGTTTCATGTCAGCACCCCCCTACATGCATGTCCGGCCAACGGGCGGACACGTGAGTGACATCCGTTACTATGCGTCTCAGTAACATCAGTGAATCAGTATCTCTGTGACACTTGGAGACCGGGTTTCTCAGTGAATCGGGTTTCATGAATCACCCTCTAATCTCTGTGACACTTGAACGTCTCCCAAGACGTACCGTTGTGCCAGGGTTGTCGTATACTTTCCCGACTTGGCGAAATAGCCTTTCGCCGTCAGGACGGTCAGCAGGCGGGACACCCGTTTGGGAGACATCCCCAAGAGCTTGGCAACCTTGTGACACGGGAGAAAGAAATCGCCCTGTAGCTGCTCGTACAGACGCGCTCCGATGGTGTAGATTCTGCTCGCGTCCTTGTGGTATTCCGGCGTCGGCCACCTGCCCGGCAACATCGTTATTCGGGAAATGCTGGCGGCCTCGGCCAGGGGATCACTGCCTTCGGGGGTGCAAATATGCCATGCTTCAAAGAAAGCCTCCAAGGCAACTTCCGGGCCGGGCACATAATCTTCGGCGAGTTCCATTACCAGACCCTCGAACAGCATCGGGTCCAGGGCGTCAAGTGCGACAGAGTGTTGCAGCGCCACGCCCTTGCACCTTCGTGCCAAGCGAAACGGGCTTTGCCAATCTGTGCTGGCGTCCACAAACTCAATCGGGTCATCGGCCAGGCTTTCCTTCACCAGCGTTATCAGGCGGGATGTCTTCATGCCCATGTCAGCGACCCCCGCATTTGTGCTAGAATGTCCATGTGATTTTTCCTCAAGCTCCCCGTGGACGCCTGCCAGGCTGCGGGGAGCATTTTTTTAGCCCCGCGTCGGGGGCGTGGAGGTCAACGGTTTGGGGTGCCGCCCCAAGGGCTTGAAGCGGCGCGATTTGCGCGGGGGCGTTGCACTTTCAGTGACGGCGCGAGCGGGGTAAATACCCAAAGCGGCCGTAGAATCGCCTCTGAGGCGCGCACATCCGCCGGGGCAGGAACGCCCCCCCTCGGTGCCGCTCGCGCATTCACAGCCCTTGTGCGCAGTCCTACCGCCCGTCATCGTGCGGGCCTCTTGAATTCACGTTCGGCGCGATCGAGGTCGCGGGCCAGTTGCGCCGCGGTGCGCTTGGGTTTGGTCTTGGAGGTGGGCGCGGCGGGTGTCGTGGGCGGGTTCAACCGCTCGATGGTCTGGGCGGCCAGGGCGCGGCTGAAGGCATCCAAGGCCGCGCGGTTTGTGAACCAGCGCCGGCCCAGGCGGACAGCTTCGAGGCGGACACCGCCAATCCCATGCAGAGCCCAACGAAACACGGTAGGATAGGACGGGTGGTGCGGCAACAGGGCGGGAACGTCGGTCAGTTCAATCAGGTCGGCCAGTTCGTTCATGGGGTTTGCCTTTTGGTATCGGGACCAAAAGCAAAAAGCGTCGCGCCGACAAGCGATTAAGCCTGCCGATGCGACGCTTGACCCAAAACAGGATGGAGACGAGGCGTCTTTTTGCAGATTAGATTATGTCAGGCTCGCGCCTTCTCATTCAGTGCGCGAGCTATGTCCTTGTGGCGTTTCCGTCGATTTGAGCACGACTGGCTTCCGTTTGCACCTGTACCACCCGGGGTTCGTATTATCGTCCCGGATGACGCCGTATACGTCGTCCTTGGTGCGCATGTTGTGAACCATGCTACGATTGCGCGTCACCTTTTCCCCGTCATGTTTCCTCAGTACAAACCGCCCCGTCTTGTAGAGCGCAACGTACTTCTTAATGTCGGGAGTAGACAGGCGCAAGCTAGCCTCTACGGCCCTATTGCTCTTCAGAAGGGCCTTTATAAGGTCGGGCTCAGACCGTCCGACTCCGGAAGCGTAGGTGAGGTGTCTACTCAGGCGCTGTTGAGGGCTTCCTTTGTCCGCCGACTCCCTAAGAAAAGAATCCTCGAACGCGAGGATGAAAAGGTCTGATTGAAAGTCCGGGACGAAGAGTGACGTTCCCGCCAAGGGATTTCCTTTCCAGAAACCCAGTTCCCGGAGGGCCTTTTCCATTCCCTGCCGCGCTTGATTTATCGCCTCGTTACTATACTTGGATATCTTATCCATTTATCGGTTCCTTTTCACCGGAAATATAGCAGAAGTTTCCGATATTTGCAACCCCCCGTGATAGGGCTTGTTCCGGCGTAACGGCACATCGTCACTTCTTCTGTTGCGCCGATATGTCTTGTATCTCTTTTGTGTCGAGGATATGGAAGGCAAACGTGTAGACTTCCTTCTGCCCCTCTATCTCGAATGGAATCATGACCGATATGTTATTGATCGCTGACTTTCGGTCATTGTACGGCAGGAAAACCAGTGTGCTGCTACCTACCCGTATGATACCGTCCGGGCAACACAGGGTTTGCGATAAAGACGCACCTGCCGGAATGGAAATGGGAGCTTGCGCCAAAGAAGTATTCATTAGCACAACATCGCCGCGAACCAGACGATGGGCATTGCCAGCCGCATCAACAAAGGAGGAATTGTCCCACTCAATACGAATCGGTTGTGTGGTCTTATTTGAGATTCGAATGACGAATCCATTCAAGGAAAATGACCATGTCGCCGTCAGCAGACCATCCTCATACGAGTCGCCGTCCTCAGTTATTTTGGCTTGACCAAATTTCTCTACTGCCGCTTGTGGCCGGTCAACATTTGTGAGGCGAACTGGTGCTTTGATCACGGCTGCCGCTTGTGGCCGGTCAACGTTTGTGTGGCTAGCCGGCGCTTTTGACATAGTTGAAATACAACCGCAGAGAAGGCACAGGCAACACAGGACAGTAACGCGTTTCATTTCGTCTCTCCTCATTGTTTCTCACCCGACTTGTTGGCACTCACCCTCTCGGCCGCATTGCAGGAATGTGGGGATGATCTACTTCAATCACTATAGAAGCCGTTGCATCCCATTTCAAGTAAGCACATAGTTCCCTGTCTGTCCGGCAGACGTGGTGCCAGTGGTCATCCCAATTTCGCCATGATCGCGCTGGCGAGTTCGCTGTTGATCCTTGCGTAGTGTTCACTCATTGAAATGCGGCTGTGCCCCAAGACGGCGGCGGCACAATCCAGACTCGCGGCGTCGCGGATGCGGACGGCGCAAGCATGGCGGCCCTCATATGGGCAGAATGCGCGGAGCATGGGCACCTCTGTCATCCCTGCCGCCTTGCGCTCCACGTTGTCCGCCTTGCGGTCGCGGTTCACGCGGTCAACGGCGCGGGAAACGGCCCTCCTGAATTCCGCGTGGTGGTAGTGGTCACCGGGCACGGTCTTGGGCTTGGCGGCACGGTTGGAACCCTGAACGTTTCCGCATGACAGCGGAGTAACGCGGGCCTCATGGCGGCGGTCCAGAGTTTCTTGATAGGACTCTGCCGGGGAAAACAGATAGGCGTCATCGGCCCGGAGCAGGAACGGCCTTAGAATCCGCTGCGCTTTCGGCCCGAAGTGCAACACGCGGTCTTTGCCAAGATGGGCGGTCTTGTGTTCTGTCAACACGACGCGCCACACGGGGCCGGAGCGGTCAAGGTCGCACGGGCGCAAGTTCAGGATCTCGCTTGGACGGGCACCGGAGAGGAACATGATTTCCAGCGCGGCCATGACCGGCGACGGCAGGTACTCCCTCACCGCGTCCAGTTCCTCTTGCGTGATGGCCTGCCGCGTGGTGCTTTCCCGCGCCAGGGTGAAGCCCTTGCGCAGTCCCTCAAGGGTGGCAAGGCGTTGGTATGTCTCGATTGGCAAGAGCCCCTCGGATGCAGACCACCGGAACATGCGCACAATGGCCCGTACCGCCTCATTGGTAAACTTGCGGGTCCAGCCGCGGCGGCCGGCCTTGCCGGTTTCGGGGTCGGCCGGCCGCCCGTCAATCATGGTGGTGCGCACCGCCTTTAGCAGTTGCGGCGTGAATTGCATGGCGGGCATGGTACCGCACAGGTCGAGCAGCGGCTGAATGAAGCCCTTGATCCGCTCCACGTTCAACGGCGCGGCGGCGTAGTACTCCACGCAATGCGCCTTGTACCGGGTGGCCAGTTCCAGAACACGGAGATCATCCGGCGGCGGCGGGGGTGCCTGACAGGACCGGCCCAGCCATTCCGCGACGGCGATCTTGTGGCGGGCTTGGGCCTCGGTTCGGTCACTGCCCAAGTAGGTATCCTTGCCGGACAGCCGGACGCGGAATTGCCCGCTGGGCTTGTGGAAAGACATGCGCGAGGTGCGCAGCTTCGGGGCGGGTGCGGATGCCTTTTTCATGGTGCCAAGTCTCCCTGTTTGGGGTAATTACCCCGGTTCGGGACTGATTTGGCACCACAGCATTTGCTATGGGTATCGCCTAAGTCTAGGCGTGTCCAATGGTTAAAATGGTGGGCGATATTGGGCTCGAACCAACGACCTCCACGATGTCAACGTGGCGCTCTAACCAAACTGAGCTAATCGCCCACGGAGGTCTTTGTTTATCGTAACAGAATGGGCGCGGGACTGTCAAAAGCCCCGCGCCCCGAGGGAACTACTTCTTTTCGGCGATCATCTCAAACTTCACCTTGACCTCGGGCATGATCGGCATGCTGATGCCGATTTCCTTGTTCTCGTACACCGCCGGGCCGACGCCCCAGAGGTTGCGGTCGATGAACACTTCGCAGGTGGCCGTGACGCTGTTGCCGGACTTGGTGAGCGTCAGCGGGAGCTCGTAGCCGATGGTCTTGTCGCGCATGGTCCAGGCCACGGTGGCGACGTACTTGTCGTCCTGCTTGACGATCTTCTGGCTGACCAGCTTGGCTTCGGGGTAGGTGGTCGCGTCGAAGAACATGCTGCTCTTGAGCACGCCGGTCAGGATCGCGTTTTCGGTGTTGAGCGTCGCGGTCTTGACGGTCACTTCAAAGGAGGCGTGCTCGGGATTGTCGTCGGGGGCGGTCACGGTGCCGCTGAAGCCGCCGAAAAAGCCGCTCATGCCGATTTTCTCGCCGCCGATTTCCTTGTAGCCCACGAAGGCAAGGGTGGAGTCGTCGTTGTTGACGGTGTACACCGCACCGCCGGTGGCGGGCGTGGCCGCCACGGCCGCAGGGGCGGGCGTGGCGGCTGGTGCAGGTGCCGGTGCCGGTGCTGCGGGGGCTGCGGCAGCAGCGGGCTTCTCGTCCGCGGGAATGTCAATCACGGCCTGCTGCGACATAGTCTTCGTGCCCACGGTGTTCCAGTTGCCCGCGGCGGGGGCCGGTGCGGCCGGGGTCGCTGCCGGTGCGGGGGCTGCGGGCGCGGCAACGGGTGCCGGAGCCGGCGTCGGGGCCGGGGTGGCCGCCGGAGGCGCGGGGGCGGGCGTCTTCACGGCCGGTGCGGCCGGGGCCAGTTCCACCGGCTTGGCGATCTTGACGTTTTCATGGTCGATCTTGGACTGGAGGCTGCTCCAGCCGTATTCAAAACCCGTGGTGTATCCAAAGTAGCCGCCGCCGAGGGCGCCCAAACCCAGACACACCAAAATCAGTATCAGCGTCTTGAGGAATTTCATGTTTGCATCTCCTTGCGTTGTTGCCCGGTCCGCCTGGCGGCGGGCTTTCAAAATAGCTGCGGGACGGCGTCCGTCCCGCAGCCACGACTAGAAACGATTAAATGCTCAGGCAGGGGGGGCGGCCGGTGCGGCCGGAGCCGCTGCGGGCGCCGGAGCTGCCGGGGCGGCCGGCGCGGCCGGTGCCGCAGGGGGCGGCGCCAGTGTGGTCGGGCAGGGAGTGGCCTTCACGCCGGCCGGAAGGGGCTGGCCGCACACCGTGCACTTCTCGGGCGGATTGGCTTCGGGCTTGGGCAGGGTGTTGCCGCAGCACTCGCACTTGGGCTGCTCGCACTTCTTGTCGCCCCACTTGGCGTCGTAGCCGTAGAAGGAGGGCACCTCGAAGTCGAAGGCGTAGCTCGCCGGGTCGATCTCGACCGGCTTGCCCGACTTGCGCGACTCCATCGCGGCCAGGGCCGTGATGGCGGTGGTGAAGCCGACCATCTGGTTGTTAAGCGGCACGCCGCCGTTGCGGATGCAGTCGGTGAATGCGCGGAACTGGAAGGCGTCCGGGATCATCGAGGGGTTCTTGCTGTAGTCCAGGTCGTCGCAGGTGCCGAAGAGCGGCATGCCCGAGGTGGCCGCGCCCTTGAATTTAGCCATGCTGCCGCCGCTGGAGGTTTCCTTGGCCAGCTTCTCGGCCTCGGTCATCGGCGGGGGCGGGGGAAGTCCGGCTGCTGCCGCCGCTTCGGCGGCCTTCTTTTCCGCTTCGGCCGCGGCCTTGGCGGCCTTTTCGGCCAGCACCCACGGCTCGGGGTAGAACTTGCACACGTCCTCGGTCAGTTCCAGCGAGCCCTGGTCGCCCTGAATCAGCTCGCAGCAGCCGCGCTTTTCGCAGCTCAGCATGCTGCTGTAGAGGAAGCGGACCGTGTATTTCTTGTTTGCCGAGGTCTCGTCCATCAGCGTGGTGCGCGGCTTCACCGCGATGAATCCCGGCGAGGTGCGCTTGAGTTCGTATTCGTACACCATCACGATGTTGTCGTCGGCCGTGCGGCCGTCGCGCCAGTAGTCCAGCCCGCCCACGGAGTAGACGCGGGACGGCACGGCGCGCAGGAACCAGTTCGAGATGTCGGTCTGGTGCGTGGCCAGCTCGGTGTAGAGGCCGCCGGAGATCTCGTCATAGAGGCGCCAGTTGAGGTGCTTCTCCAGGTCGGTGATGTACTTCTTCTCCTCGTCGTTCAGCACGTAGTCCTTGGGCACCGGGCGGCGCCACTGCACGTCGCGGTGCCACTGGGAGGTGATGTGCGTGATGCGGCCGAGCATGCCCCGGTCGTAGGTCATCCACTGGGCCAGGTTGTACTTGGGGTTGTAGCGGCGCTGATGGCCAACCTGCACCCACTTGTTGAGTTCGTGGCACTTGGTGACCAGCGCGCGGCCGTTTTCCACCGACTTGACCAGCGTCTTCTCGCAGAACACAAACTTGCCCGCATCCAGCGCGTCCATGGCGATCTGGAAGTGCGTGCCCAGCGGGCTGGCAATCACCACGGCGTCCACGTTCGGGTTGGCCAGCAGTTCCTTGTAGTCATAGGTCACCTGCGGCGCTTCCGTTGCCATCGCCGCCTCGATCTGCTCCTGTGTCGGCTTGGCGCCCACGGGCAGGTACTGTTTCGCGTTGGAAAGGCGAATCAGATTGACCGCGGCGTCCTGATTCGGCTTGTACACGTCGGCGAGGGCGACAATCTGGATGTCCGGGTTGTGCGTCAACCCCTCGCGAATGTGGAAGGTGCCCTGGCCGCCCACGCCAATACAGCCCACGCGCACCTTGCTGTTCTGCGCATAGCTGAAGGGCGAGTAGCCCGATGCGATCGTGAAGCCCGCCGTAGTGGCGGTGGCACTCGCGACCTTCATAAAGTCCCGTCGGTTGATCTCGTTGCTCATGTTCACGTTCGTCCTTTTATTCCGAGGTTTTCGGGAATTTGACACGCATCAATCCCGGTTTTCCGTTCCATTCCGGCAGACCCTGCGCATAACTCACGCCATCCGGCCATGGAAATACAAGCGTAGCATTATACGGTCTGCACCGTTTCTCAGTCCAACCCCTTCATTCTGCCAGACCTACGTATAAGGCCTTTTCGCAGGGTTGACCACTCTCCAATCATCCAAGTCGATGCTCAACAGCGGGTTACACCGACCTCTTTCAGGTCCGTATCCTTTCTTTGGACCCGCCAAACGCGGTTTGGTTTCGCTGTTTTACCGTCGAAATGCCGGGGACAGCTTTAAGTGACTTCCCGGAATTGCGGGATTTTGGGCCAGACCGCGCATTTATTCCACATCATCGGCCAGATAATGCGATATAGCCAAAGCGGCATCATTGCCGCCGCAGTCCAAATTACGGATTCAACTGTTTTGACCCTGGAACCACTGGGGCGGTTCGTTGCTCCTAACAGGGACAGGAGACAGGCCGCTTCGGGGGAAGCTCAGCCCGGCATTTTGGGCATAGGGGTTTCGCGGGGACTTTCATGGGCTGGCCGCAGCATTCGCACTTGGGCGGCTCGCATTCCTTTTCCGCCCACGAAGAGTCATAGTCATGGATGGATGGCGGCTCAAAATCGAACGCAAACCACGCCGTGTCCACCTGGACGGCTTCCCCTCTTCGGCGTGATTCCAGTGCGGCCAGCATTGAAACGGCCGACGTAAAGGCCACCATCTCGTTGTTTCGGGGGCGCGCTCCTTCACGAATGCAGTCGGCAAGCGCGCGGAATTGAAATGCCGTCGCGTTTGCCGAGGGAGTCTTTTCGGGATCAAGGTCATCACAGGCGCCGAGAAGAGGAGTGGATGTATAAGGTATACGGCGAGGCGGGCAATTTGTACACCCTGACAAAAACCTGTTCACAGGCTCAGGTTTTGTCTGGGCTGTGTGGCGAATTTCGCCCGAGGCGTAAGCCTCGCGAGGCGGCAGATCGTATTCTTCTGCCATGGCCCAGGGTTCCTGCTTATAAAGGCACCTTGTGCCACCCAGTGCAAGGCTGCCGCGATCGCCGTGGACGATTTGGCAAACTCCGCGCGTGCCGCCGTTGAGCAGGCTCGAGTGCACGAAGCGCACCGTATAGGTTTGGTTTGCCGTTGCCTCACTCATCAAGCTTGTTCGTGACTTTATCTTTATGTGACCCGGTGCGCTGGGCCTGAGGTCGTATTCGCAGACGACCACCATGTTGTCATCGTTGGTGCGCCCCTCTTCCCAGTAGTCCTGCCCGCCTGCGGCGAACACGCGCGACGGCACGGAGCGCAGGAACCAGTTGGCCGTGTCGAGGTGATGCAGGGCCGCGCCGTTGTAGAGGCCGCGGGACTGGTCGTTGTAGAGCCTCCAGTTCAGGTGCCGGTCCAGGTCCGCGATGTGCTTGCGTTCCTCCTCGTTGAGGACATAGCCTTCGGGCAGCGGCCTGCGTTCGGAGCTGTTATCATGCGACTGCGCGGAGAGGTGGGTGATGCGGCCCACCATCCCCCTCTCGTACACGAGCGACTGTGCGAGGTTGTACTTGGGGTTGTACCGGTGCTGATAGCCCACCTTCACCCATCGGCCCAGTTCGTGACACTTCTCGACCAGATAGCGGCCCTGTTCCACGGAACGCACCAGCGGCGTTTCGCAAAACACATACTTGCCCGCATTGAGCGCATCGATCACGATCTGGAACTGTGTGCGCGGCGGCGTTGCAATGATTACGGCGTCCACATTCGGATTGGCCAGCACTTCGCGGTAATCGTAAGAGAGGGAGGGCGCCGGTGTCGCATCAATGGCGGCCATTTGCTCCGCGCCGGGAGACTGGCCTTCCGGCACATACTGCTTTGCATTCGACAGGCGCGACACGATGGCAGCGGCATCCTGATGGGGCTGGTAGACCTCGGCAATGGCGATGATGAGGGCCTCCGGCGTATGGGTGAGTCCTTCGCGGATATTGTGGATGCCCTGCGCCCCGACACCGATGCAGCCGATGCGCACCTTGCTGTTCTGGGCGTAGGAAAATGCGGAATGGCTTCCGGCGATCATAAACCCCGCCGCAGTTCCCGCCGCCTTCAGGAGGCTCCGTCGTTCCAGCGTATTGTCCATCGCGCAATCCTCCGGTGCGCCATGCGCAGACATGGCTCACCTGCGACAGTTACTGCTGTGCTCTTCCGCCGATGCGCACACGGCCCAATGGGCCGTCGCGTCCCTTGTTTCCGCCGGCGGGTCCCTTCGTGCGGCCCGCCAGCCATCGCTACTTAATGGACTGCGCGGATGGAAAATGGTTTCAGAAGAATTGCACATGGATTAACAGGATGGACAGGATGAGAGAATGATTGAGGGAAGAATGCCGCTTTTGTGGCATGGGCGTCCCGCCCATGTTCTCCCGACCACGGGCAAGATGCCCGTACCGCGAAGAAAAGCGCCGGGCCTACTTTTCTGGGAAATTGACCTTCACCACTTCCGGGGTGCCTTCGTGATCCACGATCAGCAATGCGCGGCATTCGGGGTGCTTCTTGCAGTACTCCTTTGCGCCCTCGACGCCGAGAATGAAGTAGGCCTTGGTGATGGCGTCGCTTTGGATGCCCGTGGGCGCGATGGAGGTGGCGCTGACGATCTTTGTCTCGGCGGGCATGCCGGTGCGCGGGTCGAAGATGTGCCCGTATTTCTTGCCGTTCATCTCGATGAACTTCTCGCTGTTGGACGAGGTGGACAGCGACTCGTCCTTGATGGTGACGCTGGCGAGCGGCGGACGCGCGACCTCGCCGCTCACGTAGGGATCGCGAATTTCGATTTTCCAGTCGCCGTCCTGGGGCGGGGGGCCCCACACAATGATGCTGCTGGTGCCGCCGCTGATGCGGCCGCTGCGGATGCCCTTGCCTTTGAGAATGTCTGCGGCCCGGTCCACGGCCAGGCCCTTGCCAATGCCGCCGAAATCGACGCGCATGCCGGGCCGCGCGAACTTCACCGTGCGGTCCGCCTTGTTGAGCTCGACGCGGTTCATGCCGACCAGTTCCATGGACTGTTTGATTTCCTCGCGCGAAGGCAGCCCGCCCTTCTTGCCGTAGAAGCCCCAGAGCTTGAGCAACGGTCCCACGGTCACATCGAAGACCCCGCCGGTCTCCTCCCAGTATTTCTTGGAGGCGACCATCAGCGAGAACAGCTCGGGCGGAACGACCACGGCCTTGTCGCCGGCATCGCGGTTCATGTTGGCCGTGGGGCTGCCGTCAATCCAGTTGCTGATGCTGTTCTCCATGGCGTCAATCGCGTCAAAGGCCTCCTGCGCGCTTTCACGCATGTACTCCGGGTCCGTGCCCTCGTCGCCAAAGAGCAGGAAGTCGAATTCGGCCGTCATCGCCGTGTGCGATAGATGGACCGACGGCAGCGTGGATGCCTGGTCTGAGACGCCAAAAGAGGACGCAGCCAGCATCACGCACGGCACGATGAATAGCGCAACGTGTTTCAAGGAAACCAACCTTTCTCTGTGCATGGCACTTTACCCTCTTTGACCCCGACCGAATGCCGAAGGTTCCCCATGTCTCTTGATTGGGACGGTCGGGCCGGGGCAGGGCAGGGTGTTTGTTCAATGCTGACACGGAACGGCAAACATAGTAAGCATTGTAACCACGGAAGGGCACGGAATTACACGGAACAAGGCAGGAAGCATATTAACATGGACGGACAGGATGGACAGGATGAAGCAAAAGAGCGAGGCGATCTCCACGGTGCTCTCGGTATTATTCAGGGGCAGGCCTGTGAAAGGCAGTTCCCCGATCCCATAATTCTCATGTCTCACATGCTTCCCATGGCATTCTATTCTTCCATCACATGCACGGCAGGCAAATTGCGATAGAGCCCCTCGTGGTCCAGGCCGTAGCCGACCACAAAATGATTTTCGATGGTGAATCCCAGGTAGTCCGGGTGAATCTCCACCTCGCGCCGGGAAGGCTTGTCGAGCAGTGTGCACAGGGCAAGCGACGCGGGACCGAGGCCGCGCAACCGTTCCAGCAGCACGGTGGCGGTGTGGCCCGTGTCCACGATGTCCTCGATGACGATGACGTGGCGTCCTGACACCTCGAGGTCTTCTGCGCGGGAGAGCGCCACGCTTCCGGTGCTGCGGGTGCCCGCGTAGCTGCGGGCCTGGACAAAATCGATTTCCAATTCGATGGGCAGGGTCCGCACAAGGTCGGCGAAGAACAGGGACGCGCCCTTGAGCACACCCAAGAGCAGCGGGCGCCTGCCGTCGTATTCGGCGGTCAATGCGCGGCCCAATTCGGCCACGCGCGCGGCAATGTCCGCGGCGCTTATCAGGGCCTGATCACTCACCCGCACGGTGCACCTCCACTTCAATCAAGTCCTTTGTTGCATCGGTGACGGCCGCCTCGGCGGACGGCGCATGACCCACCACCCACAGGATGGTGTCGTTTGCCGTGAGCAGCGGGACACAGTCCCGCGATGGTGCAGGCACACCCCGGTCCACGAAGTAGTCCTGGACCTTCTTGGTGCCCTTTAGACCCAAGGGATGAAAACGGTCCCCCACACGGCGCGTTCGCACGCGCAGCGGGCCGGAAATCCGCGCCGCATCAAAAACCTGCCGCGTCGGATTGCACCATGCCTTCGGCCCACCCGGCGGCAGCGCGCCGCCCGGTTTGAGTGTCACGCGGAAGACGCATCCCAGCGCGACCGTCTCCCCGGGCACCTTCAGCACAGTGTCTTCTTTCGGCGTTTCGGCCTTTCGTTCTGTGAAGGAGAGGAAGCCCCGACCGCGATAGAGAAAGACCGAACGGCCCAAGTCCCAATAGTCACCCACTTTGCCCCCGGCGAGAAAGCAGTCCGCAGCATCAATGTGTGCCCAGTCGGCCCAGTTGCCGATCCGTTCAAACTGTCTGACCCACCAGCGGCGGCGCAGTGCGGGATGCAGTTGCGCCAGCGCGGCGACGGGGATCTGTTCCGACGTTTTCGGTCCAAGGCCGAGGCGGGCGCACTCCCTGTCCAGCAGGTCCTCCAGGAGCGCATTGTCAAGCCGTTGCGCGCGGGCAAGACTTGCGAGCGCATCGCGGACGACGGGGTTGTAGTCGCGCTGCAGTTCGGGCATCAGTTTATTGCGCACCTGGTTGCGCCGCCCATGCTCCGGGTCGGCATTGGTGGCGTCCTCGCGCCAGGCGATGCCGTGCTTTGCGAGCCAATGGCAGAGCTCATGGTGGTGACATTCGAGCAGCGGGCGGATGATGCGCACGGCACCCTCCGTGCGCAAGGGCAGCATACCGGCCAGTCCGCGGCCCGCCGTGCCGCGCAGCACGCGCATCAGCACTGTCTCGGCCTGGTCGTCGCCGTGATGCGCCAGGGCCACCGTGCCGCAACCCGTTTCATCAGCCACCCCGCACAGAAAGGCATAGCGTACCGCTCGGGCGTGCTCCTCAAAGGAACAGCCCGCAACACGCGCTTCGGCGGCCACTTCGGCGTCGTCCGTGTGGAACGGCACGCCCAAGGCCGCCGCCATGTCACGGACGAATTCGGCATCGCGCGCGCTTTCGCCCTGACGCGTGTGATGGTCAAAATGGGCCGCCTCGACGCGGTATTCGAGCCTGTGAAGGATGTGCAGCAGTGCCGTGGAGTCGGCCCCTCCGGACACGGCGACGATCACGCGCTGTTTGGGTTGGAGCAGCGCATCGCGCATAATGGCGGCGCGAACGGTGTTTAGCAGTCTGTCGTGTGAATTTTTCATCAGGCGCCCCGGCCCCACGGCGAATTCGTGAAGGCCTTGGGGCATTGTACTACACGAGGAGGCAACGGGCATGCGCGCATGGCGTTTTCACCAACCTGGAAACATTGCCAATCTGATTCTGGAAGAGGCCCCCATCCCGGAACCCGGCCCCGGCGAGGTGCTGGTGCGCGTGCTGTGCGCCGCGCTCAACCCGGCCGACCGCTTCCTGGTGCAGGGGCAATATCCCCGTGCAGGCACCCCGCCCTTCACCCCGGGCCGCGACGGCGCGGGCGTGGTGGCGAAAGCGGTGCCGGGCGGCCGCTTCAAAGAGGGCGACACCGTGTGCGTGCTGGGCGGGCTCACGGGCATTTCCAGGCAGGGCACGCTGGCAGAGTACAGCGCCGTGCCCGAGGAATGGCTCGCCCCCGTGCCCGACGGCTGGACGCTCGAAGAGGCCGCCGCCGGTCCCCTAACCTATCTGACCGCATGGCGAGCACTGGTGGTGTGCGGACATTTGAAGTCCGGCGAAACCGTGCTGGTGACCGGCGCGTCCGGCGGCGTCGGTTCGGCCGCCGTCTCCCTGGCGGCCGCCCTAGGTGCCCGGGTGGTGGCACTTTCCCGCGATGCCGACCGCAGGGCGGTGCTTTTGGAGCGCGGCGCGGCGCTGGTGGTGGATGCGGGGGCCGAGGATGTGGACAAGGCGATAAAGGCCGCGCTGGGTGCGGAACGCCCGGCGCTGGTGGTGGAAAACTTGGGCGGATCATGGATTGACTTGTCCGCCCGCTTTGCCGCGCCCTTTGGGCGGATCATGGTGATTGGGCTGCTGGCCGGGCTGTCCGCCGAGGTGACGGTGGGGCTGCTCATCCATAAGAACTTGAGAATAGAAGGGTTAAGCGTAAGCGCCTTCAGCGCGGAAGAGGCCCAAGCCGCATGGTTGGAGATTGTCACCAACTTGGATCGTGTGCACCAACGGCCCGCCTTGGGATGCACGGTCAGATTTGAGGATGTGCAGGAAGGTTTTGCACGTATGAACCAAGGTCTGCTTGGCAAGGTGGCGGTACAGGTTTCCGAGCGGTAACACCCCAATATATGGTGGTTGAACGGCTCCGGCTGTCAGAGAAAGCACTATTAAACGCTTGACAACACGCGAGCAGAGTGCTACAATCTCTTTCGTTAAGCGACAGGCAAGGATTTTCTTCCAGGTCAGTTGTGTTCTTGCCTGTAAGTGCGTCGAAGCGAACCAAGAGTTAAGCGAGAAGAAGCACCGCCCCGGTATTATGGTTTCACGGGGATTCGGGTCTTCTCGCCAGCAACGGGAACAGCATCACGACCGACATATAATCTCGAGGCGAAAGGAGGTATGAAAACATACGGCCCAAAGGTCTTACCTCGGTATTTCGGTCGACTCCTAAAGTGATGTGCCAATAAAGCGGTCGCCGCGTGCGCGGCAGGTCGCGCGTCCGAAAGGGCGCGAAAATGTGGTCTACAAGTCTTAAGAATGGGAGATTACGTACAATGCGTACGCTTACAACTTTGGTTATTGCAGCGCTGGTCCTCAGTGTGGCCGGCGTGGCGGTTGCCGAACTTCAGAACGTTGAAGTCGGCGGCAAACTGGTCGTCCGTGGCGATTATTGGCGCATGGACAAACTGGGCAACAGCTCCTTCGTCGAACAGCGCACCCTGCTGAACGTCAAAGCCGACTTCACGAATGATGTCAGCACGTTCATCGAGCTGGACAGCTACGGCGACTGGGGCCAGAACTTCCGCTCCAATTACCTTACGGGCATTGACGGCCGCGGCGCCGCCGATGTCAACCTGTACCAGGCCTATATCAACGTGAAGAACCTTTGGGGCACCCCGCTGAGCCTTCGCGTTGGTCGTCAGGAACTCGTGTTCGGAAGCAAGTTCCTTCTTGGCAACAACACGACCCTGCCGCTGGCCCGCGGCCTGTCCTTCGACGGCATCCGCCTGACCTTCGCCAATGACATGTTCAAGGCTGACGCCTTCGCCGCCAAGCTCAACGAGTCCTTCCAGAACTTCGGCAAGGGCGATGTTGACCTGTACGGCGTGTACGGCAGCTACATCGGCATCGAAGATGTCACGCTCGACGCTTACTGGCTCTATATCCAGGACAGCACCGTTGTCGACAAGTACATCGACATCCACACCTTTGGCCTCCGCGGAGCTGGCACGATTAGTGGTATTGACTTTGACGCCGAAGTGGCCTATCAGCTCGGCAGCGTAGACGGACAGCCGTCCGCCTGCCCGCTTGGCTTCGGCGAAGCCGATGTCAAGTACGGCACCTTTGGTGCGAATGCTGAAGTTGGCTACACGTTCGACATGGCGTGGCAGCCCCGCGTGTTCGGCAAGTTCGCCTACTTCGGTGGCGGCGACCCCGACCGTTGCAAGTGGTCCAATGACCGCACCCTGCCCTTCAACCGCCTGTTCTCGGACATGTCCTACAGCCCGTTCCTTGACACCAACAAGAACCTGAGCAACCTGTTCTACTACGGCGTTGGCGTTCAGGTCATGCCGACCGAGTGCGTTTCCCTGAAGCTGACTGGTGCCTTCCTTGACATGGACGTCACCAACCACGAGCAGGGCAGCTATGGCTGGGAAGTCGGCGGCGCCGGCACCTACCACTACAGCGAAGACCTGGCCTTCTCGGCTGGCTATTCCCACTTCTTCGGCTCCGACCGGGACAAAGACAGCAGCTTCTGCGACCCGAAGGTCAACAAGCTTGACTTCGACTACGTCTACGCCCAGACGGAAATTTCCTTCTAATTCTGCACCAGCAGCCTGAATTTCAACCCCCCGCGGGCAACCGCGGGGGGTTCTTCTTTGCGGTCACTTAATCCACCGCCGTCTTACAATTCGGTGCGCCCGGAGCCGGAAACTACATTGTGGTAGCCTGCGAAACGCCCCGGGACCTCTCCGCAACCGCGCCGAAAAAGTCTCTCCCCGCCCCATCCCTCACCCTGTTCAGCGCATAATGCGCCCATTTTACGCCTAAATCTGCGCCTTTGCCCCATATTTCCCCGGAAGATCTCCAAGTTAAAGAGGGGAATAATTCTTTCTGGAAGAGTGTGGCACGGACATTGCTAATGTTATACTCAATTCAAGCAGTTCTTGCTTGAGCGAGTCAACTGAATAGTCTAATCATTGCGGTTGCGATTCACTCTAGGCACCGAAAGGAGGGATGACGGCCACGGACACCGCGCCGGGATCGCACACATCGCTTGAATGCCATACACGAGGGCGGACGCTTTGAAGCGCCCCGCCGAATACTGTGCATAAGATTATCTACATGGAGGTTACGCATAATGCGTTTCAAGAAAACGGTATTTCTCTGCCTGCTCGCGGTCCTTGCGGGCAGCGCGGCAATGGCCGAACTGCAGAACGTGGAAGTGAGCGGCAATCTGCGCATCCGCGGCAGTTTCTACAACTACGATTCACTTCCCAACCAGTCCTTTGTTGAGCAGCGCACCCGCCTGGGTGTCAAGGCCGACTTCACCAATGACGTCACGGCGTTCATCGAGTTCGACAGTTGGAACCCCTGGGGCAGCAATTTCCGCTCCAATTACCTGACCGGCATCGACGCCCGCGGCGCCGCCGATCTCAGCCTGTACCAGAGCTACATTGAAGTGCGCAACCTTTGGGGCGCCCCGCTCACCCTCAAGGTCGGCCGTCAGGAAATAAAACTGGGCGACCAGTTCCTGGTCGGCGTCAATGACGCTTCCAGCTACTACCGCGGCCTTTCCTTCGACGCGATCCGCCTGACCTACAAGACGGACCAGTTCTCGGTTGATGCCATTGCGTCCAAGCTTGCCGAAAACTTCAAGAACTTCGGCAAGGGCGACACCGATTTCTATGCCGTGTATGCCAGTTGCACCGCCCTTGAAGGCCAGACCTTCGACGCATACTGGATGTACGTCCGTGATGACGGCGCGCTGCTGGCCACCGGCAACAGCGTCGACATCCACACCGTCGGCCTCCGCGGAGCAGGAAAAATTGGTTCGTTTGACTACAAGGCTGAAGCGGCCTATCAGTTCGGTGCGGTGGATGACCTTCCGTCGGCCTGCCCGGCGGGCTTTGGCGAGGCCAAGACCAAGTACGACGCCTTCGCCGCAACCGCCACGGTCGGTTACACCTTCGACGCCATGTGGACCCCCCGCCCCTGGGCGTCCTTCTCCTACTTGGGTGGCGGCAAGCCCGACCGCAGCCTCTGGTCCAATGACCGTACGCTGCCCTTCAACCGCCTCTTCTCGAACGTGGAGTATTCCGAGTTCCTCGATTCCACCGACCTGTCGAACGTGTTCTACTACTCGCTCGGCGTCGACATCCTGCCCACGGAATGCCTCAAGTTCACGCTGCTGGGCGCCTACTTCTCTGCCGAGAAGTCCGGCCCCATCACCCACCACTCCCCCCTGGGTTGGGAAGCCGGCATCTATGGCTTCTACCAGTACACTGCTGACCTCGCGTTCCGCGTTGGTTACATTCACTTCTTCGGCGAAAAAGGCCTCGAAGATGCCGTCATTTCCGGCAATGGCCTGATTCCCTGGGGCGGCGAAGAGAAAGACCAGTACGACTACGCCTTCCTGGAAACGGAAATTACCTTCTAATTTCTCCCCTCCCATCGCCGGGGCTTCGCGGTTGCTGACCACCGCGGGGCTCCGGCTTCTTTTTTTTGCACCGTGCCGCGAAAGCCCGGGCGGTGGTGACACGGCTACAGGCACCCGTTTCAGATACACGCAAATGCTGCCGTTCCTTGGTCCTGGACGGAAACGGGAGCCAGTCCCCCGGCGGCTTTCTGCTGAGAATCTCTGCTGTGGGTGGTCTGAGGCCCCGCAAGGATGCGCGACCGCCCTCCGCTTCGCTATTATTACCCCGCCAATTGGGCACACGGTCATGAGAGGAGAAAAGGTCATGAGAAAACGGGGTCTCGTTCTACTGTTCCTTGCCGCCGTCCTGTGCGCGACGGCCGCCCCCGCCGAACTGCAAAAAACCGAAGTAGGGGGGTACACCCAGGTCATAGGCTATTACTACGGCTACGACTCACTGCCAAGCGTCGCCTACGCCGACCAGTGGACCCGGCTGCATGTGAAGGCTGACTTCACCAACGACGTGTCCGCGTTCGTCGAGTTCGACAGTTACGCCCCCTGGGGCGACAGCTTCCGCTCTAACTATCTCACCAGCATCGACGGCCGCGGCAAGGCGGACGTGGGCCTCTACCAGGCCTACATCGAGGTTCGCAATCTGTGGGGCGCCCCGCTGACGCTCAAGGTGGGCCGTCAGGAACTGATGTTCGGCACCGAATGGCTCATCGGCAACAACAGCGACTGCACCCCCGTGTACGGGCTTTCCTTCGACACGCTGCGCATGACCTACACCGCCGACACCTTCACCTTCGACCTTGCGGCCGCGAAACTGGCGGAACGTTTCATGAATTTCGGAAAGGGCGACACGGACCTCTTCATCGCCTACGGCAGTTGCACCGCCGTCGAAGACCAGACTTTTGACGCCTACTGGATCTACCTGCGCGACGATGGCGCGCTCAACGGATTCGTGACCGACCTGCACACCGTCGGCCTGCGCGCCGCGGGCAAGGTGGGCGCTTTTGACTACCGCGCCGAGGGTGCCTACCAGTTCGGCGGCATAGAAAACCTGCCCTCGGCCTGCCCCTCCGGTTTTGGCGAGGCCGACACCAAGTACGATGCCTTTGGCGCCGATGTGCAGGTCGGCTACACCTTTGACGCCCCATGGTCTCCCCGGCCCTACCTGTGGGCCGCCTACCTGGGCGGCGGCGACCCCGACCGCAGTATTTGGTCCAATGACCGCACCCTGCCCTTCAACCGGCTCTTCTCGGACATCGAGTACACCAAGATTTTCGCGTTCACCGACATGTCCAACCTCCGCTACTACGCCGCGGGCGTTGAAGTGACGCCCACCGAGTCGGTCAAGCTGAAACTTACGGTCGGCAAGCTTGAAGCGGACGAACCGGGCCCCGACACGGGCTGCCTGTGGTGGAAGCGGCAGGCCTCCCGCAACCTTGGCTGGGAAGTGGACCTCCTCGCCAACTACCAGTACAGCGAGGAGCTTGCTTTCTTCGCCATGTACGGCCATCTCTTCGGCGACCGCGGCCTGGAGGGCAGCTATGTCATTGGCAACGGCCTGCAGGCGTGGAACGGCAATCGGAACGACCAGTACGACGTTTTCTACGCCGGCACCAGCATAGAGTTCTAGCCGCCCGGCCTTCTCAATATAGACAAGTCTTCCGACCCGGCCTGCCCCGTGCAGGCCGGGTCGCTCTTTGTCTGTTTACGGGACAACAAATTCGGCGCTGTCGCGGGGGGCCACTTTCTTGGGCTATAATGTGCGGCATCCGGACTTTCAACCAATCAGAAGGATCTGAAGCCATGTATATCGGAAGGATTGTCAGCGTCGCCCAAACTCATGACGGCCGCATGTGCGCCATATACCGCGTTTCCAGCCGCTCCTTTCCCAACAGGACCGCGGTGATTGGCGTGGACAAAGTGAGCATAGTGCCCAAGCCGGGCCATGAACTGGACGTGCAGAAGAACCCCTACATTGCCTACAACTGCGTGCGGGTTGTTTGCGGCGGTGCGGTGGCGGTGGTCACCAACGGCAGCCAGACCGATTCGATTGCCGAGAAGATTGACCGGGGCATGTCCCCGCGCGACGCCGTCACGCTCTCCTCACTCATTCTGGATTATGAGAAGGACAGTTACAACACCCCCCGCGTCAGCGCAGTGGTGGACAAGCGTGACGGATCGGGCTGGCTGGGCATTGTCCGCCATGACGGGATTCAGGTGGAGTGCGTGCCGCTCACCCCGGGCCGGCTGTGCTATGTGGCCACCTACGAAGAGAACCGTGTGCTCCCGGCGCACGGCGACGAATTCCCCGCGGACTCGGTTGAGGGCGCCTGCGACTACATTCTTGGCGAAGGTGTGTTTGCCGCGCGTCTGAACCCCGTTACCGCCGTGGCGGCCATGGCCACCGAAACCGGATTTGAGCTGTTCGCCAAGGATGCTCCGGCCGAGTGACCTTGTGACTAAGGAGTGACGGCGCGATGCCTTTAGGTCCCCCTTTGAAGGGGGTGGCCCGAAGGGCCGGGGGATGTTTGGGTCGAGGGACATGTCAAAGGAGTGACCACACGATGACCTCAGAATATGTTTCCCCGCTCGTGGAGCGGGTGGCCACCAAAGAGATGACCCGTCTGTGGAGCGCCGACCGCAAATTCTCCACCTGGCGGCGCTGCTGGCTGGCGCTGGCCGAGGCGGAAAAAGAGTTGGGCCTCCCCATCACGGAGGAGCAGCTCGAGGAGATGCGCGCCCACCTGGACGACATCGACTACGAGAAGGCCCGCGACTATGAGCGCAAGACCCGCCATGACGTGATGGCCCACATCCACGCCTTCGGCGACGTGGCGCCCAAGGCCCGGCCCATCATTCACCTGGGCGCGACAAGCTGCTACGTGGGTGACAACACGGACTTAATTCTCATCCGCGACGGACTCGGCATGCTGCTCACCCGGGCCGTGGCCGTGCTCGACAAACTGCGCGCCTTCGCCTTGCAATACAAGGATATGCCCACGCTGGGCTACACGCACTATCAGCCCGCGCAGGTGGTCACGGTGGGCAAGCGCGCCTGCCTCTGGGCGCAGGACCTGCTGATGGATATCCTCGACATCGAGTCGCTGCTCGGGCGGCTGCGCTGCCGGGGCGTGAAAGGCACCACGGGTACCCAGGCGTCGTTTATGGCCCTCTTCGACAACGACCACGACAAGGTCCGCAAGCTGGACCAGATGGTCGCCGAAAAGCTCGGCTTTGCCTCATCCTTCACCATCACGGGCCAGACCTACACGCGCAAGGTGGACACACAGGTGCTGCGCACCCTGGCCGGACTGGGCGAGTCGGCCCACAAGTTCGGCACCGACATGCGCCTGCTGGCCAACATGAAAGAGGTCGAGGAGCCTTTCGAGTCCACCCAGGTGGGCAGTTCGGCCATGGCCTACAAACGCAACCCCATGCGCTGCGAGCGCATCTGCGCGCTGTCCCGCTTCCTCATGGTGTCGCCGCTGCACGGCGAGTTCACCACCGCCACACAGTGGTTCGAGCGCACGCTCGACGATTCGGCCATTCGACGTCTCAGTCTGCCCGAGGCCTTTCTCGCGGCGGACGGCGTGCTCAACCTCTGGTTGAACGTGATGGAAGGCCCCAAGGTTTATCCCAAAGTCATCGAAAAGCACTTGTGGGCGGAACTGCCCTTCATGGCCACGGAGAACATCATCATGGCCGGGGTGCGCCGCGGCGGCGACCGCCAGGCGCTGCACGAGGCCATCCGCACCCATTCCCACGCCGCCGCCGCGCAGGTGAAGGAGGAGGGGCGCGACAACGACCTGCTGGACCGGCTTGCCGATGACCCTGAAATCGGCATGACCCGCACCGAGATCGATGCGGTGCTCGACCTGCGCGAGTTTGTCGGGCGGGCACCGGAACAGGTTGTTGAGTTCGTCGAAACGGAAGTCGATCCTGTCATCGAGCGGCACCGTGGACAATTGGGCGGAGTCGCCTCCGACGTGCGGGTCTGACCACAGCCCGCAGGCTCTGAGATCTCAAATCACCCAATCGCGCCGATGGTCGCGTATAACCTTTCCCTTTTGTCCCCGCCGTCAACGTCTCCTGCCAGGAAAGTGCATGGGCCGCAGGGGGACTGCCACTATTTCCAACCAATGGCTCGGCCTATTCAAACAGGCCGCCGTGTTGGAAATGGTGGCTGTACCAGTGCTCGCGAAGAACCCGGGCGGTGGTGACTCGGGCAACAGGCACCCGGCGGCTTTCTGCCGAGAACCGCCGCTGTGGGCGGTCTGAGGCTCGCCAAAAAAGAGGCCGTCGGGATGGGGAGTCAATCCATCCCGGCGACAACCTAAGGGGAACCAAAACCCGCAGGCGCCGACAGTGGCACCTGCGGGCACTAAAGGGCGTTTAGAGAGACGTCACAATGCCGATCATCTGGGCCATGGCCGCGTTGGTCGGCAGGTCGCCGTTCCGGTCGTACTTCTTGAATTCCGCGTGGCCGTCCATGTACAGCACATTGGAACCTCCCGGAATGTGGTTGTAGCTCTCCACCTTTGTGGCAATCTGGTCGAACATGAGCAGCGTGGAACTCTGGGCGACGTTCGCCGAGCCCGGATTGTTAATATCCGTGATCATAAACCGCTCGATGCCTTCTTTCAGGCGGTAAATCTTGGTGCCGCCGCCGTTGCCCAAGCCCTGGGTCGCATAGGTGCCGCCGTCCAGAGAGGTGAGGTCCACATCCTGGTCTGCCGGTGGGAACATGCCCGTCTTCTGGGTTCCCGCATAGGCCAGCGTGGTGTTCATGTCACTCAGCACGAGATGATCCATTACCAGGCCGAACTGCGTCAGCGCCGGGGCGGACTGGTCGATCTTCGAGGTGTCCGCGCCCAGTTGGGACATGAGCGGCCAGAAACCGAAGCTGCTGACCCCCTGGGTCGCCTTGCCGTTGTCCAGCATCCAGCCAAGATAGCCATAACTCTCGTCGATGCCCCGGGCGCAGGTGCCGCCCTCATTGGCGGCATAACCAAAGCACCAGGTGCCGTTATGCTTTCCCTTTGCGATTGCCTCGGAAAGCCCCGCCTTGGACGGGCAGAAGGCGATCATGGGGTCGGTCAAATATTCCGGATAGATGGTGAAGGCGTTGGGGCCGGCATCAATGCAAAAACGGTAGGTGCTTCCGTCCCACGGGCCTTTTTGATACACGCCCACCTGAAGCGGCGGAAAAGCTCCGTTTGCTTCGTTTGAATACATCTTCAGCACCAGCGCCCACTGCTTCAGGTTGTTCTGGCAGGACGCGCGCCGGGCCGCCTCGCGGGCGCGTGCAAGGGCCGGCAACAGTATGGCCGCCAGAATGCCAATGATGGCAATGACGACCAGCAGCTCGATTAGGGTAAAGCCTTTGTGTTTCATGATGAGTTCCTTTCCGTTTGATTGCGCATCGTGAAAATTCCGAAACACCTTTTCAAAGCAAGGCTTGTGCCAATGTGCAAAGAGGTGAATGCAGAGGGCCGCCGATGGCTTAAACATTGGGATGCTTTGGTGAGACAGCCGGTGCCGGGGTGACCGAATCCGCTGGATGGCCCTGACAGGCTTGCAAATATGCAAGACATGCCATGGATTCACTCTTGCATTCTTGCAGGGGTTCTCCACAAGAAACAGAAAGGGCGACGGCTCGAAATTGAACCGCCGCCCATGTCTTTTCGCCTGTTGTCGGCTATTGAATATTGCCGCTCAGCACCTGCACCATTCCCTTGGAAACGGGGCTGTCGGTGCCGTACTTGACGAACTCCACATGGCCGTCCATATAAAGCACGTTGCAGCCGCCGGGAATGTGGTTCATCATGTCGGGATTCCTCGACTGGACGTCGTCCCACGTGATCCAGATGGCGCTTTGTGCCTTGGACGATGCGCCGGGATTGTTGATGTCGGTGATGAAGAAACGTTCTATGCCCTCTCCCAAGCGTTTGATCTTGCCGTAATCCTTGTCAAAGGCGTTGATGTCGGGCTTCGGAGTGGACTGCGCCCACATGAGAAACTGAAGGACGTCCGAATCGGAGGTGTTCATGTCGCCGAGCGTTACGGTGGTGAGATTCTTGCCCACGGTGGGGTTGGCGAAAATCATCTCGTCACTGAGCGCCCAGCCCCAATAGTTGTAGGACAGCGCGCCTATATTGCAGGAGGCTATTCTTCCGCTCTGCGGTTTGTTGCCCACATACCAGCCGCTGATATCCTGGGTGGAGTCGGAGGGGCAGACGAGAATCTTGACGTCGGTGAGATATTCCGGGTAGACCGTGCTCGCCTGGAAGAAGGTGTCCACCGGGTAGGAGGAACTGCCGATCCCCTGGTCGCACAGTTCGCCCTGACGGTAGTGCATGGGCGGAAGCTTTCCGCCCGACGACTCGTTCGCGTACATTTTGAATACCAGGCCGATTTGCTTCAGGTTGTTCTGGCAGGAGGACCGCCGCGCGGCTTCCCGTGCGCGCGCCAATGCGGGCAGGAGTATGGCGGCCAGAATGCCGATGATGGCGATGACGACCAGCAGTTCAATCAGGGTGAAGCCTTTATGCCTCATGTGCAGTCTCCTTTTGGTATGGGTATGTAGGACCAAATTCAACGATACGAAAAATGAGCAAGACTTGTGCCATGCCATGCGTTTCTGTCCCGTGCGGAAGGTCTGTCTTTAGAAGTGCCGACGTGGGGGGGGTAAGGCCTGGAAAAGCATGGTTTATTGCTTTTGGAGAGACCAAGATGGCCAAAACTTCCGGTGGTCATGGAAGCCTTCCACGCTAGAGAGGCGAATTCCTACGAGAAAGAGTCTGTGCTGTCGCACTACTGCAAGATATTCAGGCAGGACTCTTGCATTCTTGCAAGAGATGCGGCTTGCGATTTCAGGCGGTTGCGGCCTCATCTTGGCGAACAGTTCCGTCCAAATCGGCCAGTTTTCGATAGAGTGTGGAGGGGTTGATGTTCATGCGGCGGGCGGCCTCTTCCTTGTTGCCGCCGCTTTCGGCGATTACACGCGATAGAAAGTCACGCTCAAAAGAGCGCACGGCGCCCCGCAGGTCGTCCGGTGCGGTGGCGGTGGCCGTGTCAAAACCGGCGGTCATCATTTCCGGCAGCTCGGCCGGCGTGATGTATTCGCCCCGGCTTAGAATCATGGCCCGTTCAATGACATTGCGCAGTTCGCGCACGTTGCCGGGCCATGAATAGGCCATGAGGCAGCGCATGGCCTCCTGGGAAAGGCCCAAACACTGGTGTTTCAATTCGCCGTTCAGCTTGTCCACGAGATGCTCAACGAGCAGGGGGATGTCGGAACGGTGTTCGCGCAGGGGGGGGATGGGAATCTCAAAAACGGCGATGCGAAAGTACAGGTCCAGGCGAAACTGTCCGGCATCGGCCAGTTTGCGCAGGTCCTTGTTGGTGGCGGCGATAATGCGCGCCCCCAGGGGCTTCATCTTCGCGCCGCCGATGGGGACAAACTCCTTTTGTTCAAGCACCCGCAACAGTTTGGCCTGAAGCATCATCGGCATTTCGCCGATTTCATCGAGTAGAATGGTGCCGTCCCCGGCCAGTTCAAAGTAGCCCGAACGGTCTGAAGAGGCCCCTGTGAAGGCGCCGCGCACATGGCCGAACAGTTCGCTTTCCAGCAGCGCCTCGGGTATGCCTGCGCAGTTTATGGCGACGAAGGGGTTGTTCTTCCTGCCGTCGTGACTGTGGATTGCCCGCGCCGCCAGTTCCTTTCCCGTGCCCGATTCGCCGGTGATGAGGACCGTGCTGCGGGTGGCGGCGACTTTCTCTATGTTGCGCATGACGGTCTTTATGGGTTCACTCTGGCCGATGATGGCCGACGCGTCCATACCCTGCGAGAGCTGCCGCCGAAGCATCTGCACCTCTCGCGTCAAGGCCTTGAGTTCGGCGAGGCGCCGAATCTTGCCCACCACATCCTCAAAGACAATGGGCTTCATGACATAATCGCAGACGCCTTTTCTGAATGCGGTGATGGCCGTTTGCAGGTCCGCATAGGCCGTCAGCATAATCACCCGCGCCTCGGGACGGAGGCGCATGATGCCGTCCAGCGCCTCGATTCCGCTCATGCCCGGCATCATCATGTCGCACAGGACGATGTCCGCCTCCCACTCCTCCAGCACGGCGAGGCCTTCCTCGCCGCAGGCGGCGGTGCGGCACTCCATTTCCCGGCAGCGCAACAGGCCCGCCAAGTCTTCGCGAAAAAGGTCCTCGTCATCTATTAACAGCACCCTGGTGGTCAAGCTAACTCTCCAGCCGCGTCTTCCGCCGCCTCCGTCCGCCCGCCCGTCATTGGCAGGGAGACTCTGAAACAGGCCCCGCCTTCCGGGTTGTTTTCAAAATCAATCCGGCCCTTGTGGTTGGCGATGATCGAATGGGCTATGTTGAGGCCGAGCCCCATTCCATTCTCCTTTGATGTGTAGAAAGCCTCAAACATCTTGCGTTTCGCCTCTTCCGTCAGGCCCGTGCCCGTGTCGTTGAACACAATTTCAGCCATCGGCCCGGCCAGACGCGTGGTCACGGTCAGCGTTCCGCCCTGGGCCATGGCTTCCAGCGCATTCAGCCCCAGGTTCAGAAAAACCTGCGTCAACTGGTCGGGCACCGCGGTGACTCTGAGAGAAGATTTAGCAAGTTCCATTCCAATCTGGCAGCGCTTGGCGCATTCGTGGAAGCGAACCACATCCAGGGCGTCGGCCACGGCCGTGTTCAGGTCGCACTCGGTTGGCTCCATGTGGACTGGCCGCGAGAACCGGGACACACCGTAGACGATGCGGGAAATGCGGGAAATCTGGCGCTGCAGCACATCGATGCTCTCGCGCCAAAATGCGGGGTCGTCCTTCTCCTGCATGAGATTGAGCCGGGTGGACAGGGAGGCCAGCGGATTGCCTATTTCGTGCGCAAGCCCGGCGGCCACCACGCCCAGCGTGGCCAGTTTGCTGGAGCGGAGCAGTTCCGCTTCGGCCAGAATGCGGTCGGTAATGTCAAGACCAAAGGAGATGGTTCCCGTAACTTGGCCGCCCTCCACCACCTCGCTGTTGCTCCAGGCAATCTGGCGGTCCTCCCCGGACTTGGTGCGTATGGGCCCCTCCAGTTGTCTTGGGATGCCCTTTTCCATACTGCCGAGAAGCCGTTCCTTCAGACTGGGAAAGTGGTCGGGCGGCATGAGCGTGTCGAACCAGCCCAGTTCAGCCAGCTCCTCCCGCCTGTAACCGGTGATGCGCTCGGCGGTTTCATTGAAAACCTTGAGTTTTCGGTCGTTGTCCAGGCCGATTACGATGACATTTGCCGTGCGAATGAGGTTTTCGGCATAGTCGCGCGCGGCCTGTGCCGCCTCCTCGGCCAGCTTCCGCTGCCGCATCTCGGCAACCATGCCCTGGTGCTTGGCCTGCAGGCTTGCCCGTGAGTCCACCAAATCGCCGACGGCGTAGTAGATGCCGCCGAAGAGCGAAAAAATGCTGCCCACCAAGGTAAGCCAACGCAGGTTGCCGCGCACCACTGAATGGTTGCCCACAATCATCCACTCGTCCAGGGCGGCTATGTCCTTCGTCATGTCCAGCAAGACCGTAAGCACCAGCCCAATGCCGGCCAGCAGCAGAATGCTCCGCACCACGGGCCGCTGCGGCACCCAAATCACGAGCAGCACCGCCGGCACGTTCAATGCGAGGATGGCCGTCAGGGTGAACACGTTGTACAGGAAGGGCGGGTGCCACATCTCGTTGATGAAATGACCGGCGAATTCCAGGGTCAACGCGCTGAAGATGGCCACGGTGACGATGCGCGTCATCTTCACGGTTGTAAAGCGAAGTGGTGGCAAGTCTTGCGGCGCGCTGGCGGGAGGGGATGGGGGCTTTTCGGAGGCGCCTGTTTTCGCGATGGATGCCCTGTCGTCAATGCGCATGGGTCTGACTCCGCCTGGTTCGTTCACACGGCCAACCGTCCCACGGGGTTGCGTGGCTGCCCCCCCCCCCGAAGAGGCTCTCTCAGGAGTGACAGGCGGGCCGGAAAGGCTATTTCAACGGGATGAAATTCGCCCGGACCGCCGCGTGGAGCCGCGGGGCCAGTTCTTTGCGGTCATCCCCGAGGAGGGGTTCGTCGCCAAAGCGTGCCCGGGCAATCACGCCCCGGTGGCGCAGCAGCCGCTTGAGGTGGTAGGGAAAACTTTCGGGCCGCCACCAGGACACTATTTCGCTGGCAGGCGGGCATCCGGGGAGCGTCTCATAGCCCAGAGTGGCGTAGTAGACCGGCAGTTTGGCAGCCACGGCCGGCTCGATCAGGGCCGACTTGAAGGGCTCCACATCCAGTCCGGGGGAGATGCGGCTTTCGGCAAACACCCCCACCGCATCACCCATCTCAATCGCGTGGCTGATGAGTTTGTTCACGCGGACCGTGTCCCGGCGGCTCTGGCGGTCAATGAAAATGACATACATCGACTTGGAGAGGGGGCCGATGACCGGCCAGTGTTCCACGTCGCCGCGGGCCACGTAGATGCAGCCCGTCAGGTGTGTCAGCACGAGCATGTCGAGGTAGCTGAGGTGGTTCGCCACCATAAAGAACGGCGGTTTGGGCACGGGGCCCTCGGCCACCACGCGAATGCCTGCAATGCGGGCAAAACAGCGGTTCCAGGTCTGCAGCAGGATGCGGCGCAGGTGCCGGTCGGCGCGCTCAGAAACGAAGCAGGTCGGCCAGACCAGGAAGCGCAGCGTGACGAGCACGATGCTCATCAGGACAATCAGCACAAGGCGAACCACCATTCTCACAGTCTGCATGAAATATAGACTCCCAGTAACCCCGCTTACTGTAGCACAGCCACCGTCCCAAGCGTAACATTTCCACTTTTGCCCTGGGCGAAAAAAAGGACCGCCGGGACGAAGCGTCACTCCATCCCGGCGGTCGCGCAACCGGCATAACTGCCGTTTACCTGTCTGAAAGCGAAAATCAGAGCTTGGTCACGGCGCCGATCACCTGCGCCATGGCGCCGTTGGCGGGCAGATCGCCGTTAATCTGATACTTCTGGAATTCCACGTGACCGTCCATGTACAGCACATTGGCGCCGCCGGGAATGTGGTTGAACGCGGAAACATTGGTGGCTATTTGGTCGAACATGACGAGGGTCTGGCTTTGCGACACATTTGCCGAGCCTGCGTTGTTGATGTCAGTGATCATGAAGCGCTCCACGCCCTCTTTGAGCCGGTAGACCGTGTTGCCGCCGCCGTTGCCCAGCCCCGGATGCGTCTGCGACAGGTCGGCGTCCTTGTCCGCATAGGGCAGCGCGCCCGACGCCTGCTTTCCCGCGATGGCCATCAGCGTCGGGTCTCCGGCGATGCTGTCAATGGTGGCCCCCAACTGGGAGAGCGCCGGGACGGTGGTGTCAACGCCGCTGACATCGCCGCCCAGCATGGTGATCAAGCCCCAGAAAGTGAAGGAGGTTATGGAGGCGGTCGTTTTGCCGTTGTCAATCATCCAGCCGAAATAGGCATAGCTCTCGTCAATGGCACGCGCGCATTTGCCGCCGTTGCTGGCGCTGTAGCCCAGGCACCACTGTCCGTTGGTGCCGTGCGCATTGGCAATCGTTTCGGCCAAGCCCGCCTTTGACGGACAAAAGGCGATGGCCGGGTCGGTAAGGTACTCGGGGTACACCGTGAACGCGTTGGGGCCGGAATCAATGCAGAATTGCAGTTTGGCCAGTTGGTCCGGATAGGTGCCGATCTGCATGGGGGGGAAGCTGCCCCGCGCCTCGTTGGCGTACATTTTGAACACCAGGCCCCACTGCTTCAGATTGTTCTGGCAGGAGGAACGGCGCGCCGCCTCGCGGGCACGGGCCAGGGCAGGCAGCAGGATGGCCGCCAGGATGCCGATGATCGCGATGACCACGAGCAGTTCGATCAGGGTGAAACCGCGTCTGTTTGCAGGAATCATGATGTAGTGCCTTTCGCTTGTTCCGATTTGTTTTGCCAACGAAGCTGAAAAATGTATGTGTCACCAAAGGGTATTGATGAAGCCGGATTCAAGCATAGCATCATACGGTTGCCAATAGCCATTGGAGTAACCAATTGTCAAACAAAGACTTATCGGTGCGGCTAAAGCCTCCGGCGCCTTGCCTTTGCGTCAGGCTCCACCGCCCCGCATCGCCTGAACCCTGACTGTCTGTCCGGAGGGTTTCACAAAGAAAGGCGCCGCGCTCCAAGATGGAGCGCGGCGCAAAAACACCGATTGTCTTTAATCCTTGAGACCTAGTAAATCGAGCCAATGGCGGCGGCCGCGAGCGGGCTCACGGGCCAGATGCCCGGGTACTTGAGGAATTCAACGTGACCGTCCATGTAGAGCACGTTGCTGCCGCCGGGCACGTGGTTGAAGCTCATGGAGGTTCCGCCGAGCTTGGTGTCCACCCAGTCCGACGTGACGGCCAGTGAACTCTGCGCCGTGCTGCCCGACCCGGGATTGTTGATGTCGGTGATGAAGAAGCGCTCAATGCCCTCTTTCAGCCGGTAGATCGTGTAGCCGGTGGTGGCGGCCATGTCTTTGTCCAGCGTTTCCAACTGGGATTGCTCGGCCGGAGTTCCGATGGTCTGCTGCGTCATCACGGTTTGCAGTGTCAGCAGCATGTTCTGAAAAGCGGTGATGAAGGTCTGTGAAATTCCCTTGCCTTGGAAGTAGCTGACCGCCTCGGCCATCAGTGAAACCGCGTCGGTGGAGTTGAACTTGTGCGGGTCATCGGTGATGCCGGGCACTTCCACGGCCCAGCCTGTGTAGAAGTAGCTGGAGCTGTGATTGTCCACCTCGCAGGGGTAGAAGTTCTTGTTGGGAACGCCGGAAGTCGCCACGGCGGCAGTGCCGCTCCAAACGACGGCACGGTTGTCCGCATCCTTGAACACGGTGGCCACATCAGTTCCCGCGGGGGCCGAGGGGCACAGGAGGATTTTGGGGTCGGTCAGGTATTCGGGGTAAAGCGAGACCGCGTTTACCACCATGGACGGGTGCGTTTGCGTGGGGTCACAGGACCATACGCCCATGGTCGGGTAGGCGCCGTTGGCCTCGTTGGAGTACATCTTGAGGATGATGCCCATCTGCTTGCAGTTGTTCTGGCAGCTCGACCGCCGGGCAGATTCGCGGGCGCGGGCGAGCGCGGGCAGCAGAATCGCCGCCAGGATGCCGATGATGGCGATCACCACCAGCAGTTCAATGAGCGTAAAACCTTTCTTGCGTAATTTCATAATGCCGTCCTCGTTTGGGGCCGTATTGCCGGACTCGGGTTGCGGTCCCTTGTTGTTGTTGGTGCAAAATGCGTACCACGAAACTGCATTGGCCGCGCCGGAATTCCGCGACACCGAAAATGGAACCCGGCACCTGAACAAACAGGCCGCCCCTTGGCGACCTCTGAGCTTCCCCCCATCCTTCGACAGGTACCGGGGCAATTTAAGATGGTGCTAAGGGGCGGGCCTGCGCCCGCCTTGCCTTCACTGTAGCAGGTTCCGCGTGGGGCGTCAACGCTGCCGCCGGGGTGCCGTTTTGGGGCC
>CAITNO010000017.1 GCA_903893795.1 Candidatus Hydrogenedentota bacterium
GGTCGACGACATGAAGGCCGACCTGCGCTACGCCGAGACCGCGGTCGACTTTGACGACGTCAAGCTGAAACTGCTCGGCTGGGGCGGCCGCACCGCGGCCAAGTCCGCGCCGCCCGGACAGGTCCGGCTCCTGGAAGCGACCCGGCAGGGCGAAGGCTGGATCTTCCTCGACTGGAAGGAGCCGACCGACGGCGGGGCCGTCGCCACCTACAAGATTCAGCGCCGCCTGCGCCCCGACGGCGCCTGGACCGACGTCGGCCTGGCCATCGACAGCGAAACCACGCTCACGGCGCAGGAGCGCAGCAAGGAATGGGAGTACCGTGTCAGCGCCGTCAACAAGGCCGGCGAGGGCGCGCCCAGCAACACCGTGATGGCGGTGCTGTAAAAGGGCAAAGGCTGAAGGGCGAAGTGCGAAGGACGAGGGCTGAAGGATGAAGGGCGAAGTACAAAGGACGAAGTTCAGAGGGTGACGGGTGAAGGTAATACTTCGCCCTTCGTCCTCGGTCCTTCTTTCGCCCTTTGCCCTTCGTACTTCGCACTTCAAGAAAACGGAGTTTTCTGATATGGCCGAGTTTCCAACGACTGAGGCGGAGATTGTCATGCTCGCCCTGAAATTGCAGTCCGGGCTGCAGGACAATCCGACGCTCTACCCCGACCCGCCGGTGTCGCAGGATGATCTGGCGGTCACGTTGGTCACCTTCGTCATCGCAAAAGACCAGGCCACGCCCGCGCAGGCGGCGGCATTGCAGGCCGTCGCCGCCAAGGACGCCGCCCTCAATGTGCTGGTCGATGACATGAAGGCCGTCCTGCGTTATGCGGAGAACGCGGTCCACTTCGACGACGACAAGCTCAAGCTGCTCGGCTGGGGCGGACGGGCCGCGCCCACCGCGCTCGCCCCGCCCGGACAGGTCCGCAGCCTGGAGGCGCCACGGCAGGGCGAGGGCTGGATCTTCCTGGACTGGAAGGCCCCCGGCGACGGCGGCGCCGTCGCCGCCTACCGCATCCAGCGCCGCCTGCGCCCGAACGGTTCCTGGTCCGACGCCGGTCTCGCCATCGAAAGCGAAACCACGCTCACCGGACAGGAACGCGCCAGGGAGTGGGAGTACCGCGTGAGCGCGGTGAACAAGGCGGGCGAGGGTGAAGCGAGCAACACCGTCATGGCCGTGCTGTAGATCGTAGACGCGGCATCTTGCCGCGTTCTGCGTGGACCCAAGTCTCTGAAAGAAAGCGGCAGGATGCCGCGTCTGCGTGGCCTTCGGCATCCTGCCGCGTTCCTGGCCGCACGAAGAACTTTGACTCGACCAAGAAAGGTAGAAACGAAAATGGCGACATTTCCAACGAGGGAAACGGATATCGTGGCGCTCGGCGAGCGGCTGCTGGCGGGACTTGAAAGCGACCCGGCGAGCTATCCCAGGCCGCCGGCCCCCCACGCGGAGCTTGTCCGGGCCATGGCCTGCTACGTCGCCGCCAGCAAGAAGGCCTTGAAGGCCCAGGCCGCGGCCGTGGCGGCCACTGCCGCCAAGGACGACGCCTTTGGCGTGTTGAAGGGCCACATCAAGGATGACCTCCGCTACGCCGAGTACACCGCCAAAGACGAGGCCGATCTCAAGAAGATCGGCTGGGGCCGGCCTGGCCATACCCCGCGGGGAACGGCCCTGCCCGGGCCGCCCCGCAAGCTCCGGGCGGTCCGCCAGGGCCGCGACTGGATACTGCTCCGCTGGAGCCGGCCCGACGACAGCCGCCCCGTGGCCGTCTACAACCTGCAGCGCCGTCTGCGCCCCGACGGCCCCTGGACCCCGGCCGAAATGACGCTCAATAAAGAGGCCATGCTCTCCGGCCAGGAGCGCGGAAAGGAGTGGGAGTATCGGGTGATTGCCGTGAACAAGACCGGCGAAAGCCCACCCAGCAATACCGTCATGGCGGTGCTGTAAAGCACCCCGGCACCGTCCGCGTTCACACAGCCCCGGTTCGCTTCGCGCGGGCCGGGGTTCTTCGCTTCCGTACGTCCGAAATCATTTCGGACCTACGGCACACCGCGCGCGCGCCGGGGGTTGCGTTGTGGCGTGGTTTCCCGACCATGCCACAACAGGGGTTTTTTGAGTGCGGCGGTCATACCGCCGCTTTTCTTCGCCGTGGGAATGAATGGCAACCATTCCACGCACAGTGCTATGCTGGACAGGTTCCACGGTAGGCACGCCCTCGCGCATTTCCACCAAGGTTGATTAGAGGCATAGCGTAAGGGAACAGGGAGAACTGAAAAGTCTCGGCATCAACCCGCGCCGCGCCATGGGGTAAAGGAGAGCCTGTGTCCCGATTGACTGATCTGATTGCAAAGGCCAAGGGCAAAGACCCGCAGCTCGGCGCCGACTTGGAGCGCGAGTTCCGCGCGCTGTCTTCGCGGCTGTCCTTTGGCTTGAATTTTGAGCGGCACAGGCCCGAAGCCGTGGAACTGCCCCAGCGCCCGGTGCGCCGGGGCGACAAGGTGCGCGTGCTGCCGCCGCGCGGCACTACCGCCAAGGGCGATCAGCGGCTGTGGCTGGTGAAGAAGATCTTCAAGGACGGTGAGAAGAAACAGGTCCAACTGGAACTTCTGGATGCATCCGCCGAGCAGAGCACCGCACCAATAGACGACCTGATTGTCGTCGCGGCATTCCGCGACACCATCTATCCGGGCCTCGTGTCCACGGGAAAAGTCTCGCGCGGCGGCGACAAGCCGTGGCACACGGTCATCAATGGCGAGAACTTCCATGTGCTGAAAGCCCTGACCTGGACGCACCGGGGCAAGGTGGACGCCATCTACATCGACCCGCCTTATAACACGGGCGCGAAGAACTGGAAATACAATAACGATTATGTCGAGGGCGAAGACCTTTATCGCCACAGCAAGTGGCTGGCGATGATGGAGAGGCGCTTGCTGCTCGCGAAAGAGTTGTTGAATCCGGCGGATTCGGTGCTGATCGTCACAATCGACGAAAAGGAGTATTTACGACTCGGGTTGCTGCTGGAGCAGCTGTTACCAGAGGCAACCATTCAGATGGTTTCTTCGCTGGTTAATCGCAAGGGCGTTTCGCGGAACGGTAGTTTTAGAAGATCAGACGAATATCTTTTTTTCGCGATGTTCGGGGCTTCGCGGCCAGTTCGTATGCCCTTGTCTAGCGAGTGGTCAACCGCTACCCAGGATGATGATGGAGAATCGGAAATTCCAGAGGGAGAACAGATTTCACCTGATTGGACATCAATGATGCGACGTGGGACAGAGGCACGCCGGATTGATCGTATGTCGATGTTTTATCCGATTTACGCCGACCCGAAATGCAAGCGAATCGTTGATGTTGGCGGGGCTATTCCAGAAGGTGAAAGTGAAGCACCTGCGCGGGATGGGCTGGTTACAATTCTTCCGATAAGAAAAGACGGTTCGGAGGGACGATGGCAAATTGGCATTGATGAGCTCCATGTACGAATGAAACAAGGCCGTATTCGCCTTGGCCGCCCTACCACATACGGGTTCGTCGTCAATTATTTACCTGATGGCGCCTATGCAGAGGTTATGTCGGAGAAATTCGTGGTAGAAGGTTACGCGGATGACGGTTCATTGATTGCGATTGCAGACGGTGGTGATTCTTCTCGTATCGCTCCAACGCAATGGAAAATAGCTGCTCACAACGCTTCTGAGAATGGTTCAGCACTGCTTTCGTTGTTTATCCCAAGGAGAAAGTTCCCCTATCCAAAATCGCTTTACGCCGTCGAAGATGCACTTCGATTTTTCGTGAAGGAAAAATCTGAAGCACTGATTTTGGATTTCTTCTCTGGTTCAGGCACGACCGCCCACGCCGTGATGCGGCTTAACAAGCAGGACGGCGGCCAGCGCCAGTGCATCAGCGTCACCAACAACGAAGTCAGCGCAGACGAAGAGAACACGTTGCGTAAACGAGGCTTGCGGCCCGGCGACGACGAATGGGAGCAGAGGGGCATATGCGACTACATCACGAAGCCCCGCATTGAGGCCGCCATTACTGGGAAGACACCGGACGGGCAGCCCATCGAGGGCGACTACAAGTTCACCGACAAATTTCCGCTGGCCGAAGGCTTTGAGGAAAACGCCGAGTTCTTCACGCTGACCTACGAAACTCCGGTTGCCGTCAGCTACCAGACCGCCTTCGCGCGCATCGCGCCGCTGCTGTGGCTGCGTGCGGGTAGCGTGGGCCGCCGGATTGAGAAGGTCCCCGCCACGGGCTGGGAGGTCGTCGATAGCTATGGCCTGCTGGTGGAGTTGGATAAAGCCAGCGATTTCCTTAAGGCCGCGCGCAGGTCCGCGGGTCTGCGGATCGCCTACATTGTTACCGACGATCAGCGGCGCTTTCAGGCGCTGGCGCGCCGCCTGCCCGAGGGCGTGGAGGCTATCCGGCTGTATGAGTCCTACTTGACCAACTTCGCATTCGCCAACGGAGACGAGGCATGAAGTTCACGCTGAAAGATTACCAGAATGAAGCCGTACTCGATGTGCTGAAGAACCTTCGAATGGCGCATGAGGACTGGCATGGCAAACATCAACGCAAGAACGCTTTTTCGCTGACTGCCGCGACCGGCGCGGGCAAGACGGTAATGGCGGCGGCGGTGTTTGAGGCGCTCTTTCACGGCGACGATGGGTACGACTTCGACCGCGACCCCGGCGCGGTGGTGCTGTGGTTCAGCGACGACCCATCGCTGAACGAGCAGACGCGCTTTCGGCTGATGGAGTCGTCCGACCGGCTGCAGCACACGGACCTGGTGGTGGTGGAACATCCCTTCAGCCGCGCCAAATTCGAGTCGGGAAAGATCTACTTCCTCAACACGCAGAAGCTGGGCAAGAAGAGCCTGCTGGTGCGCGGTTTCGATGACGACGGGGAGGACGGCACCTTTCCCGAAATGCGGCCTGACATGCAAAGCCAAACGATCTGGGACACGGTCCGTAACACCATTGACGACCCGGCGTTGACGCTGTATCTGGTGCTGGATGAGGCGCACCGCGGCATGGGGAACGAGAACCAGAACCGCGAGAAGTCCACCATCGTCAAACGGCTCATCAACGGCGAGAAGGGTGTACCAGGCATCCCAGTGGTATGGGGCATCTCGGCCACGGTGGAGCGTTTCAACAGGGCAATGGAAGGGGCGCAAGGGCGCAGTACGCTGCCGCATGTGACCGTGGACGCCGGCCGCGTGCAGGATTCCGGGTTGTTGAAGGACACCATTGTTCTGGACATTCCCGACGAGGCGGGCACTTTCGACACCGTGCTGGTGCGCCGCGCCGCCGACAAGCTGCGCGAGTCCACCGCGGAATGGGCGGCCTATGCCGCGCAACAGGAAAACAGCGAAACCGTGCTGCCGCTGATGGTGTTGCAGGTGCCGAACACGCCGAACCCCAACGATATCGGTCGCACGCTGGACGTGATTTTTCAGCAGTGGCCGGAATTGCCGGAAACGTCCGTGGCGCATGTGTTCGGCGAACACACGACGCAGACCTTCGGCAATTATGACGTTCCCTACGTCCAGCCGCAACGCGTGCAGCAGGACGAGACCTGGGTGCGTGTCCTGATTGCCAAGGATGCCATTAGCACAGGGTGGGACTGCCCGCGCGCCGAGGTGATGGTGTCGTTCCGCCCGGCGAACGACCAGACCTACATCGCGCAGTTGCTGGGCCGCATGGTGCGCACGCCGCTGGCCCGGCGCATCCCCGGCAGCGACAAGCTCAACGCCGTGGATTGCCTGCTGCCGAAGTTCGACAGGGAGACGGTGGAAAGGGTCGTCAAGGCGCTGCGCGAAGGCGGCGGCGAGACGCCGCCGACAGGCCGTATTCTGATCAACCCAAAGGAGATGAAACCCAACCCGGATGTGCCCGACATTGTGTGGGAGAAATTCGTCTCGCTGCCCTCACAAACCCGACCGCAGCGCGGCGCGAAACCGGCCATCCGCCTGACCGCACTGGCGCATGAACTAGCATCAGACGGTCTGCTGCCTGGCGCGGGCGGCAGGGCGCATGCGGCGATGCACAATGTGCTGGATGTTCTTATCGCAGAACGGGCGGGGGAGTTCGCTGAAAAACGCGCATCAGTGATGACCGTCGAGGGCCGCACCATCGTTGCCGACCTCAAGACCGGCGAGACGAAGGACGGTCAGTTCCAAGCTGACGCGGATAATGCCGTGGTCGGCGATGCCTACCGCCGCACGGCACGAATTATCAGCCCGGACATTGCGCGCACGTACACCATGGAACGGGCAAAACGTAATCCGGAAGCGGCCGAGGATTTCGACGACGCGCTGATGGATGCCCGCGAGGATGTGGCTGCGCTGCACCTGCTGGAAAACCTGCAAATCCTGTTCGATGCCCAAGCCAAGAAACTGTCGGATGCTTGGTTTTCCGAATACCGAGACCGCATCAAGGAACTGCCGGACGACCGGCAGGATGCTTACCGGCAAATAGTGGCGCTCAGCACGGAACCGCAGGATATGGATCTGGTGCCGCCCGTGTCGCGCTTCGAACCTACGAAGGTGCGCGAGGAGAATGGGTCGGAGACGGATATCCCGGTTTATAAACGGCATCTGCTGTGCGACGAACAGAGCCTTTATCCCACAGAGTTGAAGACTTCGTGGGAGAAGGCGGTTTTGAAGGCTGAAATGGAACGGGCCGGCTTCAAGTTCTGGTATCGCAATCCAGACCGCCCCAGCCAGGATTCGCTGGGCATTGCCTATGCCGAGGGCGACGACACGAAGATCGTCAGGCCGGATTTCATTTTCTTCGCGGAGCAGGGGGACGAAGTTGTTGCGGACATCATTGACCCGCATGGCTTCCACCTCGCCGAAGCTTTGCCTAAATTGCAGGGCTTAGCATACTACGCCGAAACCCATTCGCAGATTTACCGGCGTATCGAAGCTGTTGCAGAAACGGGTGGCAAGCTGCGCGTGCTGGATTTGACGCGCGCCGATGTTCGCCAAGCGGTTAGGCAGGCAACGAGCGCGGAGGCTCTCTACAGGGGCGCATCAGCAGGTGATTACGCGTAACCCTGCTGTGGTGTGGTTTCCAGACGACGCCACGCTCTTCTGACCGGAGGTCTCCTCTTTGAAGGGCAAAGGGCGAAGTGCGAAGGGCAAAAGAAGGACGAAGGCTGAAGTGCGAAGGGCGAAAGAAGACGGAAGGATACCGCTCATCCCATTGCTGTCCGCACAGCGCGCTTCTGGAGACAGCGTTAATATCACGCAGATAATCCGGAGAAGAGGAGACCTTCGGTCGGAAGAGTGGCATGGTCCGGAGACCATGCCACAACAGGGGGCAACACACGGACCTAACCCAAAGACCAAGGCAGGCGGGACGCCTGCGGTACGGAAGCGGCAGTATGCTCTTCACGCAGATCTCTTCATTTTGCTGCGGGCGCGAAGGTGATTTCGTGCTGCCTGTGCGATTCGATTTGCTCCGGGGTCAGCCGGGGTTCGCGGTACTCGCCTTTCATAAACATCGCGGCCTGATCGGCGTAGTGGGGGCTCATGAAGTCGCCCGAATTGCCTGTCGGCAGGATGGTCAGCGAGTGCTCCGGGTCGGCGAAATCGATGATACGCCGGGTGGAGGGACCCGCAAGCACGTCAAATTTGCCGTTGCTGTTTTTGTACAGCATGTTGTTGATCACTTCCGACGCGCCGGAGGACGGGAAGGGGCCAATGTTAAAGATGCGGCCGAGCAGGGGCAGGTAGCCGAAGGGGTGTTTGAATTCCATGGTGTGCAGCGAGCCCCAGGTCCAGCGGGCCGCATCGGGTCCGCTACGCTTTTTCAGTTCGGCGACGGCCTCCCGGAAACTGCTTCGGACGATGTCCTCGCGGGTTTCGCGCTGGGGCGTGTTCACGTTGTCCCAGAAGGGTGAGTCGGGTGTGTGGACCGCGTATTTGAAGAAGTTCCACGCGTCGGCGAGCGTGCTGTAGCCGGAAAAGAGCTTCTCCCCCATCTCATCGAGCAGGATGCCGCGCAGCAGTGCGTGGGTGTACATCTGGTAGACGGCCGCGCCTGCCGAACCGGTGTCGTGGCGGCAGTCCCAGCGGCTGAGAAGCTCCAGGGCCTGCCGCTCCAGTTCGGTGAGCGCGGCGTCATCCTGATGGAGGATTTCCAGGAGCGGTTTCAGCGTGTCGGCGGCGGTGGGGGAACGGTCGTCGAACTGGACCGCGCGTAGGTCGTCGCTGCCCCACAGCGGCTTCGCGTCAAGGATCTGTTTGATGCGTGCGGCGCGGTCGCTGGGCTGCCAGTATCCCTCAACCTGCCCGATGGGGCCGAGCGGTTTGACGGTGGACATGTTGTTGGCGGTGACGATGCAGCCCGATTCGGGATTGACCAGGTGGGGGTTCTGCCCGAAGGGCAGGTAGCCGAGAATCTCATCGTTGCCGGAAGCGCCGTCGAGCAGGCGCTTGGGATTGACGTGTTTGGGCCGGATGGGCTGTTTCCCCGCGGCCCACCAGGCGATGTTGCCCGCCTTGTCGGCGTAGGAGATGTTCAGCCCCGGCGAGGTGATGAGCGCGGCCCCTTGGGCGAAACTCTCCATGTCGCGGGCGTGGGACATGCGGTAAAAGCCCAGCATGTCCTCATAGGGTTCGTGCTGCCAGACCCAGGACAGGGCAATGTCGGCGCCCTGGTACCCGTCGAGCGCGCGGAGCAGGTCGGTGATGACCGGACCGTGCGGCGTGGAACGGATGGTGCAGGTGCGGTCGCTGCCGAAACGCACGTGGATGGCTTCTGTCTCCGTCTTGGCGTCCACCCATTCGCCCTTGTACATGACTTTGGACGGATTGCCGGGCTGGAACTTTTCCCGGTAGACGTCGAGGTCGTCGTTTTCGAACATGGTGAGCGCCCAGGCAAAATCGCGGTTGTGCCCCAGCAGGGGCACGGGAAGGAGCGGCACATAGTGGCTGTACAGTTCGTAGTCGCCGTACTTGAGATGGGCCTCATACCAAATGCTGGGATTGGTGAACGCGATGTGCGGGTCGTTGGCCAGAATGGGCTTGCCCGATTTGCTGCGCCCCGGCCCCAGCACCCAGGAGTTGCTGCCGAGATGAGAACCAAACAGGCCCACAAGCGGCTGCAGGCGCGCGATACAGGCCCCCAGGCAATTCAGGGACTGACCGCTCAATTCCCCTTTAGTCTGAATTCTACCCGTCGCGCCCACCCGAATTGAGTGGTCTGTCCCTGAATTGCCGCTCTCGTCACACCGATTCTTGGCGCTTGCCTCCTTGTGCGCTTCCATATAGGCCTTTGCCTCGGCCAGCGATTCCATGATCGTGATGGGCGTTTCCAGACCGTATCCGGCGAAGAGCGTGGAGATGTCCGTGTTGGGCAGTTTCTCCTGAAGGATGGAGGCGATGGCGTCGCCGCGCAGTCCCTCGGCAAAGCTGATGGGCAGGAGGGCGGCCACGGTCAGCGAATCCACCGGCGTGAAGGGCCGCGGATGAATGCCGAGCAGGGCCAGCTCCATCGGCAGGGGCTCGGTGTCCACGCAGTGGTTAATGCCGGCGACAAAGGCCTCGGCCAGTTGGCGCATCTCAGGGGGAAAGCTCTTCTCGTCCCTGTAATACTCCTCGGCGAGAGGACGAAGCCGCAGCGTGCGGATCACCGCGTCAATGGGGGCCGCCAGCGGCCCCGCCACCTCGGCCAGCGTGCCCTGCGACAGCCTGCGCATGATCTCCATTTGAAACAGGCGGTCCTGGGCCATGACGTAGCCGAGGGCAAAATGCACATCCCGCTCGTTTTCCCCGGTCAAATGGGGCACGCCCCAGTCGTCGCGCACAACGCGCACGGATGCCTTCAACGAAGGATGGGAAACGATGCCGTCCAGATGAGGATGGCGCGTTTTTGCCAGCCAGCCCACCCAAACAGCGCCCGCCAGAACCGCGGCTAACGCCAAAGCAAGCATTCCCCTGGCAACCTTCTTCAAAATCCGCATGCCGTTTCCCCGTTTTGTTGTTATGGACGCGCACAGTACTTCTGCCAGATATCACCTGCCAGGCCTGAACATGCTATGGCACCAAACAGGCGCCCTCTGCCTGCCGGCAGCAGGCAGAGAATATACCGTCGGTGCGGCGCTGTCAAGGGCGGGAATAAGGCGATTCACCGGGACCGGGCCGCCCAGCGGCCCCTGTGGCATATTCCTGCAGCCCCCGTGAACATACGCAACAGGGTCCCAACGGTTGCTTTACCTTTGGAACGCGGACATAATATGGGCGTAGCACACCTGTCCGGAGCTCTGACACGCTGAATGCCGGCACCAAGGAGAGGGCTGTTCATGGAAGACACCAAGGGAAAACGCCCGTCCGGTTTGCGTTTTCGCGCGCGCGGCGCATACACCGGCATCATCTCCACAGGTCTGGCGATGGGCCTGGTGGCGGTGGCGAACGTCCTTGCCTCCAACAACCGGATTTCCGCCTTTACCGAGCATTCCCTGAACCTCACGGCCATCCTGCTTTTCAGCATACCCCCGATGTATGCGGCGCTCCGCTCCAGAAGCGGCCCGGCCATCAAACTGACCGTGACCATGGGCGCCTTCCTGCTCTCCCTTCACGAAATCGTGCAGCTCATCAACAACGCCTACCCGGGCATGCTTGGACAAACCTTTCTTGACCTGCGGCCGCTGTTGCTGGGCTTGGGATTCTGCCTGTTCATCATCTCCATGTATTTTTCAATCACGCGCATGGCAACCACCCAGGAAGTGCTGTATACAGAACGGCAACTGATGTCCCTGGAAATTGCCGAGCGCAGGCAGGCGGAGGAGAAGCTGCGGCAGAGCGAGGAAAAATACCGTGAACTGGTGGAAAATGCCAACAGCATCATTCTTCGCATGGACAAGGAGGGCAGGCTGACCTTCTTCAACGACTTCGCCCTGCGCTTTTTCGGCTACAGCCACGAGGAGATCATCGGCCGCAACGTGGTGGGAACGATTGTTCCGGAGACCGATTCGGCCGGACGAAACCTGCGCGCCATGATAGAGGACATCTGCCTTCATCCGGAACGTTACGACGTGAACCAGAATGAAAACATGCTTCGCGACGGAACAAGGGTGTGGGTCGACTGGACCAACAAACCCCTTGCCAATGCGTCGGGCGAGTTGGTCGAGATTCTGTCGGTAGGAAGCGACATCACCGCGCGCAAACGCGCCGAGGAGGAAAGGGTTCACCTCGAAAGCCAGCTCTATCAGGCCCGGAAGATGGAATCGGTGGGTCGGCTGGCGGGCGGCGTGGCCCATGATTTCAACAACATGCTGGGCGTCATTCTCGGCTTCGCCGACATGGCGATGACCCGCGTGGACCGCGCCCAACCCATCTACGGCGACCTGCGGGAAATCTGCGCGGCGGCCAACCGCTCGGCCGACCTCACCCGCCAACTGCTGGCCTTTGCCCGCAGGCAGACCGTCACCCCGAAAGTGCTGGACCTGAACGCGGCGGTGACGGGCATGCTCAAGATACTGCACCGGCTCATTGGCGAGAACATCGAGCTAGACTGGCGCCCGGGCCCGGACCTGTGGCCCGTGCTTGTTGACCCGTCGCAGATGGACCAAATACTGGCGAACCTCTGTGTCAATGCCAGGGATGCCATCGCGGGCACCGGCAAGGTGACGATTGAGACGGAAAACAGGAGCCTTGACGGTTCCTTTTGCGCGGGACATGTGGGGGTGTCGCCCGGAGACTATGTGCTCCTCACCGTGGAGGACGACGGGCGCGGCATGGATGAGGAGACGCTGACCAGTATCTTCGAACCTTTCTTCACCACCAAGGGCGTCGGCGAGGGGACGGGGCTCGGCCTGGCCACCGTGTATGGCGCGGTCGAGCAAAACGGCGGATTTATAGACGTCCAAAGCGAACGGGGGCGCGGGACGCTTTTCAACATCTACCTGCCCCGCCATGCCGGCAGCGCCGCAACGGCCGCGCCGGAGAACCCCACGCCGCCGAAGATGACCGGGCACGAAACCATCCTTCTGGTGGAGGATGAGCCAACTTTCCTAAAAATGGCAATGACGATGCTCGAACGCCAGGGGTACACCGTGCTGGCCGCCACGACGCCCGGCGAGGCGCTGCTCCTGGCGGAGGCGCGCGGCGGGGCGGTGGACCTTCTAATGACCGATGTGGTCATGCCGGAAATGAACGGCCGCGATCTGGCCATCAAACTGCTGACCCGCTATCCGCGGATAAAGCGCCTGTTTATGTCCGGTTACACCTCCGACATTATCGCCCACAATGGTGTGGTGGATGATGGCACCCATTTCATCCAAAAGCCTTTCTCCGTGGGCGATCTGGCCGCCAAGGTCCGGGAAACACTGGACAGCGCGTGAGCCGGGCGCTGCGGGGTTGGCCATTCTTGGGGTTTGCCAGTTGGCAGAATCCCGCCATTCTTTGCTAGGATGCGCGAAGGGGGCCGTGACTTCCGCTCCCCCGCCACCCTTCTGGCAATCCTGACGGAATGAAAGACGCAAACGGATCGCCCTTGCTGGCTGCATGGGGATGTCCAAAGGAGACGCAATGCACGAATCGGCCGGCGGAGAAAAATCACGAAACCCCGTTGCGCTTGTTCTGCTTGCCAGCCTCATCGGGACAACCATAGAGTTCTTCGATTTCTACATCTACGCCAATGCGGCGGTCCTGGTGTTTCCCAAACTGTTCTTCCCCCGCGCCGATGCCACGGCCGCAACGCTGGAATCGCTGGCGACTTTTTCCATCGCCTTCTTCGCGCGCCCGATCGGGTCGGCCCTCTTCGGCCATTTTGGCGACCGCATAGGACGCAAGGCCACCCTAGTGGCCGCGCTGCTGACCATGGGGCTCTCGACCGTCGCCATCGGCCTGCTGCCCACCTATGCCGCCATAGGCACCGCCGCACCGCTGTTGTTGGCGCTCTGCCGCCTGGGGCAGGGGTTGGGCTTGGGCGGAGAATGGGGCGGGGCCGTGCTGCTGGCCACGGAAAATGCGCCTCCGGGAAAGCGGGCCTGGTTCGGCATGTTCCCCCAGTTGGGCTCGCCCATCGGCTTTATCCTGGCGAGCGGTTTCTTCCTCGTGCTGAGCGAGTCGCTCACCGATGTGCAGTTTTTCAATTTCGGCTGGCGCATCCCCTTCCTGGCCAGCACGGTGCTCATCCTGTTCGGTCTTTACGTGCGGCTGAGGATCACCGAAACGCCCGCCTTTGAAGAGGTGCTGAAGCACAACCGCCGGGTCAAGATTCCCACGGTGACCGTGGCGGCACAGCACACCCGCGTGCTTTTCCTCGGTGTGCTGATCGCGATGACAACTTTCCTGCTCTTCTACCTCATGACCGTCTTCACGCAGACTTGGGCCACCATGACGCTCGGCTACACGCGCCCGCAGTTCCTGCGCATGCAGTTGCTGGCCGTGCTTTTCTTTGGCGCCACCATCCCCATTTCCGCCCTTCTGGCGGACCGCCTCGGACGGCGCCGCACGCTCATCGGGGTGACCATTGCCATTGCGCTTTTTGGCTTTCTTCTGTCGCCCATGTTCGGCTCGGGCAGTCCCCTGCTGATCACCTGCTTCTTGTGCCTGGGCCTGGGCCTGATGGGCATGACCTACGGTCCGCTCGGCACCATGCTGTCAGAACTCTTCCCCACGGAGGTGCGCTTTACCGGGGCATCCCTGACCTTTAACCTTGCCGGCATCCTCGGCGCATCGCTCGCGCCCTACCTCGCCCTCTCGCTGGCAAAGAATTACGGTCTGGCCTATGTCGGCTTTTACCTGACCGCCGGGGCACTGGTCACGCTGGTGGCACTGATCTGCACGAAAGAATCCCACCAAAACGGCCAGGGGTGCGAGCCATAAGCAAGGCAACCCGTGAACGACCACATGGGCACCCGCGCCCACGGATCTCGCCGCTGTCGTGAGCGGTAAAAGTTGACATTTCCACCCTCCCCGCCGACAATACTCCGAAAAACAAATGTTCAACCCAGACTCTTAACCTCAGCGTGGACAGGAAGGCATTATTGCATGCCCGATTTCACCGTCATAATTGAAGGGGAGGCCGCATCCGTGGAGACAGCGGAGGAACTGGCCGTTTTGCTGGAGGTTCTGCACGGTGACCACTACCAGGATGTGCTTGACCAGTTGGGTCCCAACTTAACCGAGATCCTCCGCGAGCCCCGCGGCCTCTGCGCGGTGCTGAAGGCGCTGTCCCCCGCGTCCCAGATGTATCTGCTCAACCAACTGGATTCCGGGCTGATTGACGTGATTCAGCGGGCGGATGTGTTGCGGTACATTTTGGCCGGCCTGACCGAACCCGAGGTGGAAAAACGGGTGTTGGAACTGCTGGACAGTGACGGCTTAAAGAGGCTGATCCGGCAACCGGAAGATCTCGCGGGTATTTTGGAGTGGGTCTATGACCGTTGCGATGAATTTGTCATTTCGGTCCTGGACGCACACTTCCTTCGCCAGTTGCTGCAAACGGGGCACAAGATTAGCCTTGTGCTGCCGTCGATGTCGGAGACCAGCCAGTCAATACTTGTCGAGAAACTGGGCTGGCCCTTCGTGGTTTCCCTGGCCTACGACGCGCGCGTGCTCGGGCTCCTGCTGCGCACCATGACCCCGGAACTGGGTCTTCGGTTAATCGGTGCGTTCACACCGGAAATGCTGCGGGCCGCGGTGGGGGGTGAACAAAGGCTGGGCGAACTGTACGCGTTCCTGAACGAGGCGGAAACGGACGCAGTCAATGCACTGTTAGGAAACGGCCATGCCAAATGAATGCATCCCCACGCTGACACGCGACCCGGAAGCGGCGAGTTCTCTGGCGCGGTTGCGCGGCAGCAAATACCCCATGATCGACAGTCATCTGCACATCGTCAATTTTGGGCAGGAAACACCGTCGGCGCACAAACTGATTCGGGGCATGGACCGCGCCAACGTGAAAAAGGCAGTTATCTTTGGCATGCCGGTGGCAAAGTTGTGGGCCGAATACGACCGCGAGCCGCCCGATTATTATCTGGCCAATGATGCCCAGTGTTACTACTACCCGCTCACGGATTTTCTGGTGGCCGACCTGTACCTTTCGCTTCCCCCCGAACAGCAGCAGCGATTTTACCCCCTGCTGTGCGGATTCAATCCCACGGACGGGTTTGCCATCCGCGACGTGGAGCGCATCTACGAGCGCTTCCCAAATGTGTGGTGCGGGATAGGCGAAATCCTGTTGCGGCACGACGACCTGACGGCGCTGACGTATGGCGAACCGGCGCGGGCGAATCATCGGGCGCTCTGGCGCATATTCGAGTTTGCCGAAGACAAAGACCTGCCCGTGCTCCTGCACCAGAACATCACTTCTGTCTGGAAGAGCGACCACCCGGTCTACCTTTACGAACTCGAGGAGGCCCTGCGGTCCTTCCCGCGGGCGCGCTTCACCCTGGCGCACTGCGGCATGTCGCGCCGCGTGAACCTGCCCCTGTACCACAAAATGATCGAGCGGTTGCTGGAGCGCTATCCGCTCCTGCACGTCGATTACTCCTGGGTGATCTTTGACGCGGCCATTTGCCCGAACGGCATCCCCTCCCCCGAATGGCTCGCACTCACCGAGAAATACAGCAGGCAGATTCTGCTTGGTTCGGATCTGGTGGGGAAGTTTGAGCGGCTCGGGCCCGAACTCCAGCGCTATGACGCTTTCCTCGACGAGTTGAGCGAACAGGCAAGAGAAAACGTGTGCTGGCGCACCGCGGAACGCCTCTACGGAAACAGGAAAAAGTCGGATTAGGCGTCTTGATGCGCGGCTGCGCACCGGGTAGGTCTGTCGTGCTTTCGCCCGCTGTGCTAGACTGGCGATATGGATAAGTATGCCATTAGCACACGCCGGGGCGCGGCAACAAGAGGGTTGCGGGATAATCTGCCCGATAGCATCAACGCGATGGCTGAACCCGGGTTTCCCCAAAGGAACCGCACAGGTGCAGTTTCCCTGCCACAGGAAAGCAATCCCGGTCTGAAACGACAACCGGGTCCCAACGGTATAGTTGAATGGAGGCCCCTATGAATCCAGCAACTCTGTTTCTTTGTGCAGCCGCGGTCAGCACCCTCTTTGCCAGCCCGGAAGCGCCGGCACCCGTGAAGACAGACCAGGCGCAGGTGAAGCCCGACGGCATTTCCTATTCGGACGCGGAAAAAGTGAAGTTTATGCGCGGTGAAATTGTGATCAAAGAGGTCCCGAACCCAGCCGGGCATGAGAAAGGAAAGACCTACGAGGCGCTTGGGCTCATAAAGGGCACCATGGAGCAGGTCTTTGGCGTTTTGGCCGATTATGCAAACTATCCGAAGTTCATGCCAAACGTGGAGTCGACACGGATAGAGAGTTCCGAAGGCAGCACTGCCGTGGTGGAATATAAACTGGGGCTTCCCATGGGACAGGTTAAACGCTACAAACTCAGTTTGAGCGCCGCCAAAGAGGATGCCGAGGCGTACATCAGTTGGAGCAAGGTTCCATGGCCTGAGTTGAAGGATGCTGAAACCATCGTTGAAACGACCGGCTTCTGGCTCCTGAAGCCCTTCCCTGAAAAACCCGGCTGGGTGCTCGCCCGATACAACGTCTACACAGACCCGGGCCATATCCCAACGGGTTTCGGCTGGATAGTCAACATACTGACAAAAAGTAGCATGCCCTATGTCGTAAAAAACACAAACAAGCGAGTGGCGAGTTTGTACTATAAGTGATTGGACGCGCATTGCGCACGAATGCAAAGGACGGAAATCCGCCTGGTCCGACAGTCCCTGCAATGCCTCTCCCGGAAACATCCCTGCCAAGCCCCTCCTATCCCAAGTAATCGTCTCGTTCCATCAGCACTTTGGCCAGGCTGTTCTCCGTGGTGCGGGGCCATTTGAGTTTCCGCAAGTACGTGTTGACCCTGCCCATGTCGAATGACTCAGGGTCAAACCCTTCGCCGAGCCACTCCAGCATGTACTCGTACTGCTCATGCTTGGGGTCCCGGATGATATCAAGCAGATCCAAATAGCCGCCTATGCCGCCACAGTCCTCCGGAGGACAGGCACAGGCTCCATCGACACACAGAGCAACGCCCTTGTTTGCCGCATCAGGCCCGTGTATCTTCTCCACGGTGATGACATGCTCCCACGAATCGCCAAAATCGTATTCATAGATGAACTTGGCCTTCTCCTTCGGCGCGACCTGCATCAGGGTGAATTTCCCTTCATTGAGCACGGGTGGTCCGCCAAAACCCATGTCCTCATCCATCCTGGCGTCCGAATAGGTGTTCTTTCCAATGATGAACTGATGGAGATGGCTGTTCGTCCAGCCCATGGCCACCTGGATTGCGGCGTGCAGCAGCGCCAAACTCGCATCCCCCCGCACCAGAAGTCTGCGCCAAACGGAAAGGTGGGGAAGCGTGACCTTCAACTGATACATCTGGGGCGCCTCTCCCGACGGGGTCCGGCGGGTAGTGCTTTCACTCATTGGACTGGCTCCTCATGTTATGGCTGTCCTGCTGATACGACATTGTCATATCTTGCATTTTCCCGCCGTCGACATCAAGACCAAGAAGACCAGTTCCAGATAAGGAATTTCAGAGCGCCCTATGGTTGGGCTTGTCTCCATACCGGCGTGGACCCGGATGGTGCGTGCACTCGAAACACCGAGCTGCCGTGCATTTTTCATTGCGCCGGCCCGGCACTGTTGGTCATCGGAGGCGTTGCACACTTGACCATGTCTTTGGGGAATGGAGTGCATTGGCTGCTGCACAATCTAATTGACCGTGAGCGTGCGTGCCACCGCCTGACCGGCGGCGGCAACCACCGCATACACATTGCCCGCATCGCCTGGAACGGATTCCACGGTAAATCCCCCGCCGGGCGGGCTGATCTGCACCGCATCCGGACTGGCAAACAGGCGCTTCGGCAGGTAAATCTTTGTGGGCGCTTTCACTTCAGGGTCCTCTTTCCAGGTGCAGGTAAATTTTCCCTTGGCAAAATCTGTCTTGTAGTTCAGCAGCAAACCGTTTATGCGAATGGGAATCGGGCGCTGGAACACCTCAAAGCAGGCCGAGTGCTCCATGTTGCCGCCATAATCCCAATACGTCTCATTGAGCAGGTACTTTTCGACCATCGAGATATTGAACCGCGCGGTGGGAAGAATGTCCGGGTTTCCGCCGCCAAAGGCGCCCCATTCGCCAATCAGCACGGGCATGTTCATCTTCTTTCCCATTTCCGCGTGCCGCCGGTAAATCAGTTCCAGGCGTTCGTCACTGGCCAGGGCCAGGTCCTTGGTGTCGACCACGATGTCATAGGCATGGGGCGCAAAGACCTGGAGCGCATCGGGCCTGCCCGCGGCATCCACCACCGGCGCGACGCCGGAGGGTATGCCCATGTTCGCCGACATGCTTGTCTCCAGAAAAATGCTGTGGTGGGTGTCGACCGTCCGAATGGCGTCGCGCACGCGCTGAAACATGGGCACCAGTTGTGTCCGCTCAAAAGCCGAGTAGGCCGGCCCGCCTGCGTCGAGTATCTTGTTGTAGATGTCCATTTCCCCCAGGCGCCGCATGAGTTTGGCACGCCCCTCCTCGGTCATCCACTGGGTCAGCACATCGACCGGCGTGAGCGCGGCGGCCGGGGCGTCTTTCTCGGAGATGGCCTGGGCGGCGGCCTCCAGTATCGCCGCCATGGCCTGCAGGTTGCCGTTGCCGACATTGGGTTCGTTAAACAAGTCATAGCCGATCACCGCAGGCTCGTCTTTGTAGCGTTCCGCAACCTTTTTCCACGCGGCCGCAAAGTGGTCCTGCACACCGACGCCGTCCGAACAGGCCTTGTTGGCCCAGAAATTGTCAAAGGCCCGCTGGATGGCGGGGCTGGTCAAATACGCATCATCCCAGACCGCGCCGGTCACGGCAGGATGCACCTGGTCATCAATCAGCGTCGCCCATTCCGGGGCGCCGTCGGAATATTTGTAACTGTACAGGTCCTGGTGCATGTCGAGAAATACATAGAGGTCATGCGCCTTGGCCCGGGCAATCAGCCCGTCCAGCTTTTTGAGGTATTCCTCGTCAAACGCGCCGATTTGCGGCTCCAGTCCGTCCCAGAGGATGCCCAGCCGGATGCAATTCCAGCCCCACCCACGCATCTGCGCGAAATCCACGTCGGTCACCTTGGGCTGATAATTGTCGGCGCGGGATTTGTTGATGAGGGAAGCCCCGTGCATCATGACCTGGCGGCCTTCGGGGTCGATAAACTGCTGGCCGCGCACGGAGACAAAAGGCGCGGCCCCGGCCACCGGCGCCAGCAATAGAATGGCCACCGCGGCTGCCACATACCGAATACTGCGCATCACAATCATTCACCTTTCCGTTGCAGTCCTTTTGGGGTGTTTGTCACGTATCCGACTTAGACTGCCCCGGAGGTGATTCGGTTTTTCTTCCGATGCGGCGCAGTGTCAAAGGGGATTGGGGGAGTGCCTCGGCATTGACCGGATGCAGACTGGCCAGGGTAAACGCGGAGGTAATCAACTGCGTCCATGGCGCGAATCCCCCGGCGGAAGTCGGGCATAACAATGGTCGCCGTCTCCAGCCCGGACATCTCACCAGTTCACGCCACGCATGCGAGCCTCAGAGCGCCCACGACAACGATTCGCGGCAGTAAGCCGCCGGGGGACCTGGCTCCCGTTTCCGCCCAAGGCCAAGGGACCGCAACACTGTCGCGTATCGGAAACGGGTGCCTGACCGCCTGCATCACCGAGGTTCCGGCCACGCGCCGGGCCAGGTCGAACTGTATGCGGGCGTGTTCGTCCTGCGGGTAGGTGAAACGCAGCATCCCGCTGTGGGGCGCTGCGGTCAGTTCTGCCCGAATGCCATAGAGCGACGCATAGATGAAACCTCAGCATTTGCCTCCAATTCCGCCAGACGGGCATCTCTATCAGGGGTTGGTCTTCCCGCTTTTGTCCGAAGCACTCGGCGCTGTTCTGGCCTCCGGCAAATCTGCCTTCTTCACGATGAACTCGACCTCCTTCCCGTCGGAGGGCGCCTGTCCTTTGACGAGCCACACATTGATGTGAATCCGCATTGCCTCACTCTCTGGGGGAGTATCGCGACCGGTATAGGTCCATTCCTGAATGACACACCGCTCTTTTCGGGGCTCGGCGTCGTGACCCCGAAAACTCTTAAAGTGGATCGAGTCGGACTTCCAGTCGAAATAGTGGGTTGTTTGCCTTCCCGGACGCTTCGCCTCAAACCGGTGAATGTTCCCCTGCGCGGCATAGGGCTGCACCACGTATTGGGTGTTGTTTCCAGAACTTCGCTGCCATCGTGAGAATTCGATGTCCACCTCATGGCTGTCATCCTGGTACAGGAAAGGTGAAGCCACGACGTTCTTGTCGAGATGGTCGATGCGGCTGTCCACGTAAAACCGGTGCATGCCGTGTTTTGCCGGAAGAACGCTGGTCACCTCGGCGCAATGCCATACGCCCGCGATCTTCCGCACTTTCAAATGCAGCCCGCGCTTGTCCACCCAGACGCTTTCCGCGCTGTCAGACCATTGGTTGGGCCCAGGCCCCCCGCTCCCGGACCGCACGGTCCATTCCTGTCCGGCAAAGGCAATGGTCTTTGCGCAGGCAACATTGGCGAACATGATCTGAACCAGAACGCATGTCAAACCCATAAAAGAAAGAACCGAAACCCGTCTGCAAGAATGCATATGCTCTTCCCGGAAATTGTTCTTCGGGGCACAACGAAACGACTTTCCGGATTATACTTCCCTTCGCGCGTGGGGGAGGAATTTCTCATTTCATTGTTGAATGCGGAAGGAAGCGTCGTCAGCGGTGGGAAAATGAGGGCAAAGGAAATAGCGTCCAGGGTGTGTGGCAAATCGGCCTCAAACCTGGCCTTCTAGTTTGGCAATAACCCTTGTCTTTTACGCTTCAATCCCGTCGAAGTGGACGAGTGATTCCAAGGCTCGCCTGACTCCGGCGCGGCGCAACTGAAAAAAGGGCTGGAAGCGCACTTCGGCATCGACCGGATGTGAATTGGTCAACTCCTCCGGTTGGGACGGTTGCTGGGAAGCAGGGAGACGGCCAAGGCCCGTCGAAATAGTATGGGAGATACGGGTGTTTGTCTTTAGGTGTTCAAAGTTTATGAGTCAATCTTGGATGGCATTCAGCAACCAAGAGAACGGGTGACTTTATGCCAAGTGCCTCTATGGAAGTTGGCCAACCGGCATCTTCTGCCAAGCGATCACCCACATCGCCAGCCGGCCGTGAGAGGAAGATGGCTCACGCTATTTGGAAATCCCTGTCAATGCGCGCACACCCCGCCTGCAAAGAGCGTTGGAAGACAGAAACGGTTGCATGGCATGAGATGCCACCCACAGGGGCCTCGCGACACCGTTGCCTTTCATGAATAGACCTTCACAGCGCCCGCACTCTGTTTTGCGACAGGGGGCAGCGTTGATGACATCAACAAAGGAGAAACACGATGAAACCATCCGAACGGATGACTGATGAAAGTGTGTGGCTGTCGGCAAGACGAGTCTGCCAGGCGCTGTCGGCCGCGGCAACTGTCTTGATCCTGCTTCTGGCCGCGGGATGCGCCGACATGACTCCCCCAGGCAACGTCACCGGATTGACCGCGGCGGCGCACCCGGAGCAGGTCGAATTAAACTGGACCAATCCGACGAGCGGCAACCTGTCCGGGATTAAGATCTTGCGGAAAACCGATAGCTACCCGGCTTCTGCGACAGATGGCACAACCGTCTTTGACGGTTTGGCCCAGACTTTCCTTGACACCGGGCTGAGCAACGGTACGAAGTACTATTATGGCGTTTACGCCCACAACAAGGCCCCCGTCTACGCCCCCGGTGAGCAGGCCAGCGCAACGCCCACCGTCGCCACCGCCCGTGAGGACATTCTCCAGACCGTCGACAGCCTGGTGACTGCGGTCACCACGCCTTCCGCGTTGACCATAGCCCAGCAGGGGGAACTTGTGACAGCATTGGATGCTGCGGAGACGGCCTATCGCGCGGGCGACACCTGCGGTGCCGCGGGACACCTGGTAGATTTTCTTGGATTTGCCCAGCAGGATCGCCAGGGGTTGGCCGTGGGCGAGGCCGAAGACTTCTACAACCAAGGCCGAATGCTGCGCTATGACATGCTGGCGGGCCTTCCGCTCAAGGACCTGTGCCCCGGCGCGGAACGGGTGGGACTTGTGGCGGATGCCGCAGTGTCCGCGGAAGACGCGACCCAGCTCCTATCCGTCGCCTCTCTGGGCGAGCCTACGGTCCACTCGATCATTATCGAAGGCATGCCCGTCTTTACGCAGCTCATGGTGCCGGGTGCGGACGCCTTTAGCAGTGACACCGGCGCTCCCGCCGTACCCGTGTTCAGGCGCCTCGTCGCCGGTTCCCGGGACGGCAAGGGGAATCCGGTGGCCCCCACCTTTGATTCATCGTTTGACGTGGCCGAAACCATCAAGATGAACCTGTATCCGGCCCAACCGTCCGCGGTCGACGCACAGTTGCCTCCGGACGCTTTCCAGGACCCACCGTTTGCCCAGAGCAGCGAACTTTACGCCACGAACGCTTTCTACCCGCAGAACGTCTGCTCCCTGATACCCCTGGGCATGGTGCGCGACGTCCCCATGTACGTGCTTGAGATTGCCGCAGGCCAGTACAACCCGGCAACGGGCGAAATGAAACTGTTCAAGAACGTGAATGTCGGCGTTCATTTTCCCGGTGGGCAGGGTTTCCTGGGCCAGGACGCGCAGGATGGCTTCGACAAAGCCTCTGTCTTTGCGGTGTCGAATGTTCTGAACCGGGCCAGCGCGCAGACTGTATTCAATCCGGGGACAGTTATCAGGTTTCCACGGGGCGCGGAACTGCTGATCCTGACTCCGCACGATTTCCGTGCCGCAGCGGACACACTTGCCGCATGGAAACAGACCAAGGGCATCTCCACGCTGGTGGTTGAAGTGGGTGCAGGCACGGATGTTCCCACGCCGGACCGGATAAAGTCCATGATCAAGTCGCATTACAATAACGACCTGATCCGTCCGTCCTACATCCTTCTGCTCGGCGACAGCAATTTCATCCCCGCCTACGAGATGACGCCACACACCGATTGTGGCGCGTCTACCGTGGGCAGCGACTGGCCCTATGCCATTCTCGCGGCGTCCAGCGCCGCCGACACGACCTATGCGCCCGATTTTGCCGTCGGCCGCATCCCGGCAAAGACGCTGGATGAGGCGAACATCGTGGTGAGCAAGATTGTCGCCTATGAGCATACGCCCCCGATCAACGCCGGATTTTACAGCCACGCCGCCATCGCCTCCTATTTCCAGTGCTGCCGCTCGGATGTCTCACAGCCCGGCACGGACCAGCGCGGCTTCATCCAGACCTCCGAGTTTGCCCGGAACGCGCTCATGGCGAATGGCAAGACCGTTGACCGCATCTACATCGCACCCGCTTCCCCGACGCCGGCACGGTATTATGACGGCACGCTTCTGCCAAGCGAAATCGGTTCCGGCAGCGGGTTCCCCTGGAATGGAACGGGCGCAAACATTGCCAGTGCGTTCAACGCGGGCCGCTTCCTGTTCATTCACCGCGACCACGGCGGATGGGACCAATGGGTGAGCCCCTATTTCGACCTGTCGAACGTTGACGCCATCAGCAACGGGGACCTTCAGCCGGTCGTGTTCAGCGTCAACTGCGCCAGCGGCCTGTTCGACAACGAGCAGGTGCCGGGCGTGATGGGCACCAGCGCATCAAGCACGCTGTTTGCGGAACGGATGCTCAAGAAGTCTCCCGGTGGCGCCGTGGGCGTGCTGGGCGACAGCCGCAACAGCCCCACATGGGCCAACAACGCCCTGTTGCGCGGCTACATAGACGCCGTTTGGCCGACCGCCATCCCCAGTTTTGGCGGCAGCGCCTCCAAGAGACGCCTTGGCGACATCCTGAACCACGGAAAACTGTACCTCATGACCCAGGTCGGCCTCCCGTCAGGCGGCGGCGCTCCCAGCAGCGACGAATCCACGGAAGAACTGCACCTGTGGCATTGCATTGGCGACCCGACCCTGGAGCTCTGGACGGGCAATCCTCATGGGCTTATCACCGTCATTTCGGGGAGCGCGCTGGCAGCCCTGCTTACCGTGCACTACGGCCTGGTGGGCGCAGAAATTACGGCAACCCAGCATGATGCAAATGGCGGAACAGTGGTGCTTGGACGCGGCATCGTTCAGCCGGGCGACCAGCCCCAGGCGCTGATAGGATTGCTGAATCCCGCCCTGCCCAACACGCCGATACTGCTTTCGGTGTCGGCGGAGAACTACGTTCCCGCCCAGCTTGAGATCTCCGGTCCTGCCGGGTGATCGAATGACCTGAAACAACTCGATTGCAGGGCCTGCGGAACATCCGCAGGCCCTGCACTTGTCTCAAAATCAGGTAAGTGTCCGGAACAGACCACGAATTACGGCAGAAGGAAGAAATGGCGTCCCCAACATAAAATAGCTGAGTACTCCGTCCACGTTGCCGAATTCTGCTGTACCTCATTATTTGAATGCGTGTTGCGCTTCAATCCCATGCAGGCGGACAAGTGGTGGCTTCACCAGCTTCTGGCGAAAAAGGACACCTTGAGTGAGAGGGCGCTGACACACGAGATTGGGACGAACCGGACGAGGCTTCAGCAATTCCTGTACCTGTTCCGAATCCAGGACGAATTGCGGAGCCGGGGAATAAAGGGGGAGAAGGAAGGATGAATCCGAAGTCACTCCAGTCGGATGGGGAAACTCTGTGAAAAATGATATTGACAAGAGAAACAGATAGGATTAAAGTGTACGTGTTGGGTAAAATTGAGGCTGGTATTCCTGTCGAGGAACGGACCAGGCGATAACCCGGCAAGGACGGTCAGACCTAACGGGCAGGTGCGGGGTAACGGGCAGTTGGCCCTTGTTGCCCTTTCTCAAGATTCCTGTTGGATGGCGGGTCTGCCCTGTCTCTGGAGCGTGCAATAAATGAGCGGCTACGGCCGTTTGTGGCCGTTCAAGAAACTCTGCGATTGCCAAACGGACAAGGAGGAAACTATGCGTATCCAGGCAGCGTGTGACGGTCGGGGGCGTATTCGTCTGATTCTGGTGGTGTTTGTCCCAACGCTCCTGCTGGCCGGCATGGCGCAAGCTGCCTTCGTCACTGAAGGTCAAGTTGCCAGAGGGGATTACCAAGGTTTTTACAAGAGCATTTCGACCACCTTTGCCTTTTCATCAACAAAAGATGCCATTATGGGGGTGCCGGAGTACTTCAGCACAGGCTTGTGGTTGCAGCAGGGGTCCAATTTGACCTTCACCGTGACCTGCGCGTTCAACGAACCGGATGTCTACGGGGTCGATTCCATTGCATTCGATCTGGAAACTCCCGGTGGTGGTCACAGAACTTCCAGTGACAACAGTGGTGGCACCAGGCTTTCCTGGGCCATCGGACCATTGGATTTTAGAAGTGCTAACGGCGCCGCACTGACGATGACTGCCATCTTCAAGACAAAGTACGGCACCGTTACGGTGTCGCATGTATACCGTCTGTATGTCCCCAGATACACCATTCAAACGAAGCGACTAGACGACATCGAAGCCTGCACCTCGGTTACGGGCGACACCGACAATTGGATTTTGGACTCCTTTGACGAGAACTTCAATATTCATGTGGTGCAGGCGTCCCCACTGGGGTGCGGCCAGACGGAACCGGCCCCAGATGTTGATGTTAGAGTCCTGAACAACTACGCGGCATGGAACGCCAGTGAATGGACGACCACCGATGAAAAAGGCGACGTGGTGGTTCCCTTGGGCAAGGGCGACGGGCCGACCACAACGGCGGAGGTGGAAACCCCTTCCGAGAAGCTTTATCTGGTGGTGGACCCCGTCGCGCCGGGGACCAGAATCCATTGCAACGGCTATCGCTCGCGGCACTACACCCTCCCCCAATTCGACAAGTTCTCGGGCTGCCTGGACGTCCTGGTCAAAGACATTGACAAACATCCATTGAGCGCCATGGCAACTGTTTGGGGAGGACGGCTGGGCGCCGGTTGCTTCGGCGGTTATGAATTGCTTACCGACAAAGACGGGCACCTAAAAATCTATATTGCCGCCGACGAGACAACACCGGACCTGGAGACCAAACAATTCGAGGTCACAACCGTGCCCACGGTCGTCCTCGAGAAGATTCACACGCAGTTGATTGACTGGGCGCCAAACTTGGTCACGTCGCTTCCCTGCTACATCTCGCCGCGCTACACGCTGCATCCCGACGCATACACTTACGCCCCCGGTTCTCCGGGCGGCAAGGGACCGTTTTGCAACGGTGGCGAGCTCCAACTGCTCGACGGGAAGTCGGGGAACGCGCTCAGGACGGAGAAGATCAAGGTGGCCTTCTATCAGTCCGTTGACCTTCGACGGAACGACCGGCAATTCTTCGCCGTGCCCGTAACACGGGAGGAGACGGTGTATCGCACACGGGTCGTATTCGATTGTCCCGACAACAACTCCGTTGAGAGTGAGTCCGACGACTGCGAGGACGGAAAACTGATCGCCACCGGTCCGGAATATCACATACAGGCCACCCGCGAAGAGAAAAAACAGTTGCACACAGTTGAATGGGTGGGCTGCGGCGTGGGGGCGTGGGCGCCCGACCCTTCCGCCTCTTTTTCCCTGCTCCTGCCGGTGCCGTCGTCCGTGCTGACTCCCCTGGAAGACACTTTCAAGGAGATGTTTCCGGGAAAGGTTGAATTCAGGGATGGTGGTCTGACAATTCCATGGTTTTGGCCGTGGCAGAACGGCCCGCAGGCGGTGCGCGCGCTGTGCAGCCAACTCCAGGATCGTCAGCGCACCACGGGGGTGGACCTGGTGGTCGGCCTTGTGCCCCCCGGCTGGCTGCAGGCATGGTTTCGCACCGGAGATGCCGGCGGCGTTCAGAGCCCCGGGATCAACGGCGCAGTGCTCATTGACCCCACCGCCGTCAACAGGCACGGCGCTCTGCACGAGTTTATACACACCCTGGGCCAGGATGACGATGAAATGGGCGATTACCTGGGCGGTATAAACAATTTCCCGCCTTCCACCAATGGCTACCGCGAAAAAACGCACGAGGAAATCATCAATCTGTACGGAAAAGGAACAAAGACGCCCCGTGTCATGTATCCCACGGCCACCGACCCCTGGCTGAGCATAATGGAGCACGGCGCGCTGATGGACTATGCGTATAAACTGCCGGCCGATTCGTTCACGTTGCCGAAGGACGCCGCCGCCCCCAAAGCAGCACCCGCACCGTGCATGCGCCTGCACGGCTATTTCAATATGAACGGCAGGCAGGCCGTGTTGGACCCGGTATTCACCACAGTATGCGACCCCTACAACCCCTATGTTTCAACGGCGCCCGCCGGCGATACGCTCTACGTGGAACTGCTGGGGGCCGGCCAGGCACGGCTTGGCATCCACTACATCCCCGTCGCGCCGCCGAAACTGCACTTTAGCGCGGGCACGGCCGCGATGACCCGCCCGGCGGACCTTTCGCTCGAAGCCCGCTACAGCGCATGTTTTGATTTCAGTGTGCCCGCCGATGCGCAACTCACGGCGGTGCGCATGGGCTATGCCGTGGCCGGCGCCCCGCCCGTTGCCTGGAAGACCGTCAACGTTTCGGCCAATGCCCCGGTCGTCCAGTGGGTCAGAGAACCGGTCGGCACGCTTGGCGGACCCACCACCATCGAGTGGACCACCGGCGATCCCGACGGCGCCGGCGTTGTCCTGTCCCACGAATTCCACGTCAGTTTCGACGGGGGAGTCACCTGGCGGCAGATGGCCAACAGCATCCCTTCGCAGTTGGTCGGGGATCAGCGGGTGTATTCTTACAGGATGAATCCGGCCGGCTGGCCGGCGGGCAACCACTATCGCTTCAAGGTGCTCGCCAGCGACGGCCTGCGCACGACCGAACTGGTCAACGCGGCGGACGTCACGGTAAACGGCTATGACCCCAACCCAAAGGCGGAACTGCTGATCGAGAAATGGGAGGCGAGCCGCCCCGAGACCGGCCTGTTTACGGTCCTCATCCCCCTGCACAACGGCGGTCACGACATGCTGGAGGTGTGGGCCGACCCGGCCACGCTGCCCGGCTGGCTGAGCCAGACGGACGGGGAGCGCACGACAGTGGATCGAATGAGCGACGGGCTTTTGCTGCTGAGGGGCGATCAAAATGCAACCGGGACCTTCGAGACAACCATCACGCTGAACACCAATGATCCGGACTCGCCCACCCTCACGCTGCCGGTGAAACTGATTCAGGAGGGTGCGGCCCCCGCGCCCCGCATTGCCCGGATTGAACTGGGTCCCCAACACCCGGATATCCGTCCCTGGCAGCCGGGCGAGGTCGTTCACCTCACCCTCTGGGACAACGACAACCGTCCCACGATGGAAGCCCTCCTGACCATCAACCAGCCGGGTTCCGCCAAGACGGCGCTTGTCACCGACCTGCCGTTGGAGGCAGGCTCCCTGCCCGGTGAATACCGCGTCGATTGGACCATCCCCGCCGACGCCGCCGATGGCGACTATGGGTTTGAATTCACCCTGCGCGACCCGGCGGCCGACCTGAACGCCAAAGAGAACACCCACACCCTAACCGTTAAACGCAGGGCCGCTGTGCCAGAAGACCACAGTCATGTCATGGTTCCCAACTTTGAGGGACAAACGTCCACTTCGGCCCTCGGCGCGCTCACTGCCGAAAACCTTGTTGCGGAAGTCATCATGCAGTGCAGCGACTCTCTGGCGTACGGCTATATCATCAGTCAGAACCCGGCGGCGGATCAGTCCGTACCGACCGGAGGAACCGTGAAGCTGACCATCTCCAAGGGTCCCTGCAATGTAATGGTGCCCAATCTGGTCGGTCGGACAAGGGCTGCCGCGGAGTATTTGCTGACCATGGAGTATCTTGCCATTGGCGTGGTTACGCAGCAGTGCAGCGACACACTGGAGCCAGGCACGATCATCAGTCAGGATCCTGCGGCGTACGCATCGACGACGGCAGGAACCGCCGTCGCATTTGTCGTCTCCACAGGCCCCTGTGCCGCGGAGGGTGAGGGCGGCACCGAGGGTGAAGGCGAGACGGAGGGTGAGACAAACCCGCCGGACACTCCAGCCGAAGTCGCGCACGACCTTCGCGCCGCCTTTAACACGGCAGACGCGGACCATAGCGGCGGACTGAGTCTGGCCGAAGCCATGAACGCGCTGCAGGGGCTGACACAGACGCTGTTCACCCAGGTGGACGGCAACGGCGATGGACAGGTTACCCTGGACGAACTCAACCTGCTGATTCCCACGGAGGTCACCGTTCAAGACCTTGTCAACGCCTTTGCCACGGCAGATGCCGACCATAGCGGCGGTCTGAGCATGGCCGAGGCCAACGCCGTCATATCCGGGCTGACGGCGGCGCAGTTCGCCCAACTGGACACCAACGGTGACGGACAAATCACCCTTGACGAACTCAATAAGGTGACCAGCCCAGGCGGTTGCAGTTGCAGCAAGTCCAGCCCAACCTTCGGCGGGCTCAAGGGGCGCATAGCGGACCTGTTCCTGATGGGCCTTGCCTTGACAAGTCTGATGGCCGTGAGCGGTCGCAGACCGTAAGAAAAACAGAGACTGCCTTATTGCCGGTGCAGCGCCTTTCTTTAGCGGCATCCGCAGCAATGCGAACGGAGAGTGGATTCTGTCGTGGGTCTGCAATAGAGACTCTTGGGAAACTTGGAGAAGTGGCTCCGGCGGACGCGACTCAAGAATACGACCAGGGACGACGGAGGGTGAGTCGCTGCCTTTGACACCGATGGAAGGGCATGGACAGAGAGTGGCGGTTCCGCGATGGATGGCACAAAACCACGATCCTGAGTGCCTCGAGTGCGCAGAATAAAATGAAGCGCCGGATGAGGAAACGCGTATTGCGAGGAACATATGAAGACAGTAGAACGATTCCACAGCGGCATGAACGCCCAGCATGTTTTCCCTGGACGAGGCGCCGCATTGTCAAAATGGAAGAACCCTTTCCTCCTGTGCGCGGTGGCTTGTGCGCTCTCGGTCGGCTCCCCCTCATGGGCGGAAGCTGCGGGCGATTTGAGTGGGTCCGCCTCCGAACCAGTGCGCGCCGAGGCAGTGCTGCCTAGGCTCGCCGAAGGCTTTGTTTCGCCCCCGATTCAGGCGCGCACGCGCTGTTTCTGGTGGTGGCTCAATGGCAACGTGACCAGGGAGGCCATCACGCGCGATCTGGAGGAAATGCAGGCAAAAGGATTCGGCGGCGCATTAATCTTTGACGCGGACGGCTCCAGTCAACGCGAAAACAATCCCGTCCCGGCGGGCCCGATTTTTGGGTCGCCCGCATGGCGTGAACTGTTCACCCACGCGGTGAGGGAGGCGGACCGGCTCGGCCTCGAACTGAGCCTGAACATCCAGAGCGGCTGGAATCTTGGCGCGCCGGACCTGACGCAGGAGGAAGCGGCGAAGCAGTTGACGTGGTCCGAGATTCGGGTGGAGGACAATGCGCCGGGCGGCATCGTATTGCCGGTGCCGCAACACCGAGACGGATATTACCGCGACATTGCCGTGCTGGCGTACCGCGAGACCGCACGTACCGAGCAGCAGCGGCCCCTCCACCAATTGAAGGAGAAATCCGCCTTCCGCGAGTTGGGCGGTTCCGCACCGGACTGCCGGCCCCTGTTGAAGGAAAGCGCCCCGTTGCCGGGCGAAGCGTGCGTCCGCATCGACGACGTGGTTAACCTGACCGCAAACATGTCTGCCGGGGGCGGCCTGCAATGGAAAGCGCCGAAGGGCGCCTGGGTGGTGCTGCGTTTTGGTTATACGCTGTCCGACGCGAAGATTTCGACCGCCAGCGGGGCATGGCAGGGGCCGGTGGTGGACTACATGAGCGCGCCGGTGCTGCGCGCCTATTGGGAACGGCATGTTCAGCCGCTTATAGACGATGTCGGCCCGCTCGCGGGCAAGTCGCTGAAATACCTGCACTCCGACAGTTGGGAATGCGGGGGCATGAACTGGTCGCCTGATTTTGAAAAGGAATTCCGCGGGCGGCGCGGCTATGACCCCATCCCCTTCCTGCCGGTGATTGCCGGAAAGATTATCGGGGACCGGGACAAGAGCAACCGGTACCTGGCCGATTTCCGCAAGACGATCGGAGAATGCGTTGCGGAGAACCACTACGCCGTCTTCGCAGAGCTGGCGCACAAGGCGAACCTGGGCATCCATCCGGAGTCGGGCGGACCGCATGCGGGCCCCTTTGACGGGTTGAAATGCTTTGGCAAGAGCGACATGCCCATGAGCGAATTCTGGGCGCCTTCACCCCACCGGCCCAAGCCGGAGAACCGGTTCTTCGTCAAGCAGGCGTCCAGCGCCGCCCATGCCTATGGCAGGCCGCTCGTGGGCGCAGAAGGCTTCACCGCCCTGGGCCCGCATTGGGAGGAAAGCCTGTGGCGCTCGGCCAAGCCCAGCTTTGACCACGAGGCCTGCGCGGGGCTGAACCTCACCTTTATCCATACCTTTACCTGCTCGCCCGTGGAGATGGGACGTCCGGGACAGGAGTATTTCGCGGGCACGCATTTTAATCCCAACGCAACCTGGTGGGCGCAGGCGGGCGCGGTCGTCGGCTATATGAATCGCTGTCAGTTTCTGCTGCAGCAGGGCCGGTTTGTGGCTGATGTGTGCTACTACTACGGGGATCACGTGCCCAACATCGCGGCCCGAAAAGAAGCCGACCCGGCGGGAGTTTTGCCCGGCTACGACTACGATGTGATTGACGAGACGGTGCTGTGTGACCGGCTGACCGTAAACGAGGGCGCGCTTTCTTTGCCGGACGGCATGCGCTACCGGCTGCTGGTCCTCCCGGACCACAAGACGCTGTCGTTAAGCGCCATGGAGAAGGTCGAGCAGCTCGTGAAGGGCGGCGCGCCGGTGCTCGGCGCCAAGCCTGAACGGAGGACCAGTCTGACAGGAGGAACCGACGCCGATCGGCGCTTTGCACAAATCGCCGACAGACGGTGGAAGGGCGCGGCCACCCTGAAAGAGGGATGTGTCATGGAAGGCGCGAACGCCAAGCAAGTTCTGTTGGCAATGAATGTGGCCCCCGATTGCGCATGGGACGGGGATGCCGACGCGTACGGATACATACACCGCCGCGCCGGGGATGTGGACATCTACTTCCTTTCGAACCGGAGCGAAGACGCCGTGAAAGGAACCTTTACCTTTCGCGTGAGTGGCAGGCAGCCGGAGCTGTGGCAACCCCTTGACGGCTCGATGCGGGAGGCGAAGGCGTTTGGGCAGCAGGGCGGCCTGACCACGGTGACTCTCGCCTTCGATCCCTGTGGCTCGTTGTTCGTTATTTTCGCCAAACCCATCGCGCCAGACGCCCAGGGCGCCGGGAATGGGAACTTTCCGGAATACGAGGAGGCGGTCACCCTGGGCGCGGACTGGTCCGTTTCATTCGACCCTGCATGGGGCGGCCCGGAAAAGGTTCAGTTTGATGCGCTGACTAGCTGGACGGAGCGTCCCGAAGAGGGGATTCGTCACTATTCCGGCACGGCCGTTTACCGAAAGACTTTCACCCTCGCAAAGGAACTGGTGGTGGCAGGCGGATTGGCGCTCGATTTGGGCGACCTTCGCGAAATGGCTGAAGTGACGCTGAACGGCCAGGCGCTTGGGGTTCTGTGGAGCAGGCCCTTCCGGGTCGATATCGCGAAAGCGGCGCGGGCGGGCGAGAACCAACTCGAGATCAAGGTCGTGAACAACTGGCCCAACCGGCTGATTGGCGACGCCGCGCTCCCTGTCGAGGCGCGGCGCACAAGAACAAACATCACGAAATTCAAGGCAGACACGCCGCTGACAACTTCGGGGCTTCTCGGTCCCGTGCGCGTAATGCTGCGCCAGCCAGGCCGGGTGTAACCGAGGGGGAACTCCGGCGCATTGTCCGGATGACGAAGCACAACGAGCTTGGCAAACTCTGCCTCCGCCGCAGTTCTAACGGTTTCATAGGTTCCAAGTGGCTTCAGAACCTTTATGGCCAACTCGTTCTCCCAGATATCCGCGCAGGAATGTATGATTCCGTAATGTCCCTCGCCTATCTTTTCGCCAATGGTATACGTATTCCCGGCAAGAAGACTTGTGACAATCTCGCCAGAGACGGGTGGCACAAAAGTCTTCAACAACGTCTGAGGCGAAGGCTCAGAGGGAAGCTCGGAGGGGAGTGCGTTCTGAGGAATCGGGGGATTGTCCATAACTTTACCGGAGTCTTATTATTTACGTTGCGGATGGCAGCAGCAGGAGACCGCAGGGGCAGGTTGATGACGGTTCGGCACCCACACCAGAGGCTCAAGCGCCGGTTCCAATACCAGCCCAAAGCTGTTGTTAAACTTGGTGGAGTCGTCGTTCATTCCGTCATGTCCTCCGGTATCATGGAGGCTATATTGCTGCCAGCCCCATCACGTCTATCGGCGGGTGAAAGAACCACGAGCCATAGTACCTGTCGCCATTCTTTTCAAACCAAGCGCGGATGTGGTCCACATCAAAACGGGCATTGTAGGCCACCAACCTATTTGCGCTTACGCAAGTAGACGGAAAGGGCAGGCGCCATGGCGCCGTACGGGTTAGATTTCAACTTCAGCACCTTTTCAACAATCTCAACGACTTCCTTGTCGTTAAAACCAGCGGCGCGGCTTTCGCAGACCACTTCATTGAGGCGGATGAGGACCCGGCGTCGGCAGTCTTCCCCGCACTTCTCATCGATGTCCTTACAGACAAAAACGCCCATGCCGCGGCGTGTGTACAGCAGGCCCATGACAACCAGGTCGCGGTACGATTTGGAAACGGTGTTTGTGTTGACCTTCAGGCGCTCAGAAAGTTCGCGAACTGCCGGAAGTTGGTCGCCCGGCTTCAGGCGGCCGGAGGAAATGGCATACTGGATGGAGTTCTCGACCTGCGTGTAGACGGCCACGCTGCTTTGCAGGTCCACATGTGAAAGCAGGTCGAGCAGGTCGTCATTTGATTTGTATTTCGGTCTGGTCATGGTAGCGTTTCTCCTAGTACCCGCAGTTTCTGCCTGGAAGTCCTACCTCTTCTTGCCGGGGCACTTTACCCCGTTCAACATGATTCTACTCCCAACCGCATCAGAAAGGTCAATCCCGGCCCCGCACGATTGTCCAGATGGATCTGGTGAGCACGATTCTAGCGGTGCAAGGTAATTTCGGGACGGCAATTTCGGGCAATTTCGGGACAGACAACGAATTATGTCCAGACAAAAAAATGGCGTCCCCAATGTAAAGCAGTTAAGTACTCCGTCCACGTTGCCGAATACGATGATAACTCATTATGCGATAGCGTGTTACGGTTCAATCCAATTCAGGTGGCCGAGTGGTTGCATCAACTTCTTGCGGAAAAGGCGACTTCGAACCAGCGGACGCTGTCACGGGAGCTTGGGGTGGATAGGACGAGGGTTCAACAGTTCCTTTATCTGTTCAGAATCCCGGTCGAATTGCGGGTGCGGCTTCGAGTGATACCGGGGATGACAGAGGGGCAGTTACGACCGCTGACACAGATGGAGGCGCGCAGGCAACGGGTTGCTGTTGAGCACTTGTTGGGTGGCGGTGGACAACACGCCCTTTTACATCTTGTCAGATAATCATGTATAATTCCTTACAAGAATAGGAAAAAAATGATGGGTACAACGGAAATGGTGCGCGAGAAAGCCCAACAGCTACCCCTTGGTCACCCGGTTTCCGCCAAAACGTTCGCAACATATGGGAGCCGCGCGGCGGTGGACCAGGCGCTCAGCCGCCTTGTTAAAGACGGAGTGCTGTCCCGGCCCACACGGGGCGTCTACCTGCGCCCCAGAACAAGTCCCCACATCGGTGAAGTGCCTGCTGAGCCCATGAAAGTGGCGGAGGCCATCGCAGCAGAATTCGGCGGCGTTGTCCAAATCCACGGAGCGGAAGCAGCAAGGCGGCTCGGATTTAGCACACAAGTGCCTGCGCGGCCCATCTTTTACACGAGCGGACCCAATCGCCGGTTTTATCTGGGACAGATGGAGGTGACCCTGAAGCATGTAAGCGCACGCAAACTCGCCCTGGCGGGAAGCATGGCAGGTGTTGCCCTCACAGCACTGTGGTATCTTGGCAAAGATAACGTTTCCCCGGAGACCATTGAACGGGTGCGCGCACGATTGGCGCCGGAAGAGTTCGAGGCGCTTCGAACGGCCACCCAAGTCATGCCGGGCTGGATGCGCGACGCCTTTGCCGACCACGAGGGGAAGGTGCCACATGCCTGAGTTTCTGCGTCTGCCGGCAGACGAACAGGCGGACATCCTCACCGCAATGTCGGCCAAGTTGGGCCGCTCCGCCCAAGTGCTCCAGAAAGACGTCTGGGTTTGCTGGGCCTTGAGGGAACTCTTTGGAATGCAACGAGGCGTTCGAATGGCTTTCAAGGGAGGAACTTCGCTGTCCAAAGTCTTTCAAGCCATTCACCGGTTCTCGGAGGATGTCGATGTCACGCTGGACTATCGCGACCTTTGCGTGGGCTTGTCCGTCAATCCTTTCGCCGCCGGCATGTCCAATACCAAAAAGAAGCTGTTTTCCGAACAGCTCAAGGAATGCGTTCGCAGGTACATCCATCAGGACCTCATGCCTCCGATTTCGGCTTCCTTCAACAAACTGACCAATGGCAAGGGGCATGTCGAAATCAGCGGCGATGGAGAGAAGGTCAAACTCCATTATCTGTCGGGTCTTGGTACGGACACCCACTACATGGGGGACTGGATTCTGCTGGAGTTCGGCGGCCGCAATGTGACCGAACCGAACGGGCCGCACAGGATTACGGCTGCGATTGCCAACGAACTTCCCGCAATCGATTTTCCCGAGGCAGACGTTGTGGTCCTGTCCCCCGAACGAACGTTCTGGGAAAAGGCCACGCTGATGCATGTGGCCTGCCATCGCCAGCAGACAACCGGTGCCGAAAGAATCTCGCGGCATTGGTACGATCTCGTCATGCTCCAACGTACAGAGATTGGGAGAAATGCCTTGGCTGACCGCGACCTTCTCAAGGACGTGGTCAGGCACAAGAAGGTGTTTTTCGATGCGGCCTACGCCAACTACGATGCCTGCCTGGAAAGGGATTTCCGTCTTGTTCCCGATGAGCCGCTCCTCGCAGCTTTAAGACAAGACTACAGGCAAATGGAATCATCCGGCATGTTTGACGAGACTCCCCCGTCTTTTGATGAAATAGTGGGAGTTCTGAGACAAATCGAGGATGCGATCAACCACTGACCCTGCCCCCCTCCAGTCATCTTACAAGCCACTGCGAACCTGTCAGAGAGTTCGAATCTCGTTGGGGGTACATGCGAGGAATCGCCGTAAGTCGTTGAAAATCAAAGGCAAAAAAATGGCGTCCCCAGTGTGTAGTAAAAAGTTGCCGGATTGGGACGTTTGAGTTTGACTGTAACTACTTGGAATCGAATATCTTACGCTTCAATCCAATCCAGGTGGCAGACTGGTTAAATGAACTCCTCACCAAGCAGGAAGCTTCAAGTCAACGGGCGTTGTCACACGAGCTTGGGGTGGACCGGACGAGGGTTCAGCAGTTCCTGTACTTGTTCCGAATCCCGGCTGACTTGAGGGTCAGGCTCAGGGCGTTGCCGGGGGTGACGGAGGGGCAGTTACGGTCGCTGACACAGATGGATGAGGGGAGGCAGGAGGTGGCGGTTGGACGGTTGGTGGGGCTGCGGGCAGTGCTGAGGACGGGGTGACGCGACTTGCACTTCGCGGTTTCTTCTGCCTGTCGAGATATCCAAGAAGAAGCGTGTCACTTTAATCGCTAGAAAAGCCTATGGTTACCTAAGCTATGAAGTGCTAACACTAACCCCATTGAATGCACTGGGTTCGTTGCCGAAGCCCAAAAATGCCCACGGATCACAGATTTTGCCCAAAAGACCCTCAACGATTGGGCGAAGGCGAGTATTCGTTCATCCTTGTCTGGATTTCCTTCAGATTCGCACCCATAAGCCCTACCTTGAACCCAGTCTCACGTATTGCTTTCGTTGCCCTCTGGGACAACACCAACAACAGCACGAGGCTAATGAGTGGCAAGAACATGCCCGCCAACCAGAACCACACCGTTACCTTGGATGCTCCCACTGACCTCGCCAGTGTGTATACACAATACAGTTGGATAGGAAGCAATATGAGAAAGATCAACGGTTGCCGTAGAAATATGCTGGCAATGTTTGCCAGCAAACATAAGAGCACGTATCTCTGCCACCGGGCGACTTCAAGAACCCTAAGGTCCGACTGAATCATGTCGTTGGATCCTTTCGCTAATAGTAATTGCATTTCTCCGATGTAAGCATGACTTGCGGCAGTCAATTCCTGTATCTTGAACGTCCTCTTTCAGTTGCCCCATTACTTTCGGTCATGCTGAAGCGGCGAGATTGAATGGCAGCCTTTAGCTGCAAATCAATCTCGCGCACATTCAAACCCATGAGCCCCACTTTGAATCCGCCGTCACGTAAGGCTCTCGATGACCATTGCGACAGGATGAACAGTAATAGAAGGTTGAGCACGGGCACGCACATGCCCAACATGCACAACCAGAGCATCGCGGGTATCATCCCCACAGCCCGTGCCATTCGGTAAACGCACAACACTTCTATAGGGATAAATGTCACGTATAATGGCCACATGCCGGGAACCATCAATACTGCATTGCACAACGCACACTGAAGTATGGGCATGTGCCACTTGGCAATTTCGACAGCACCATCTTCTGGTGTTGCAGCGCTTCCCATACCGCATTGCTGCTTTGGCACCCGCCGCAACTGCGCCGAGAAGTCCTGTGGCGCGCAGGGCACGTCAAGATATTCCTGCGGAACAGGCATGATTACAATTAACAGCGATGCAAATGCCAGACCAATGAACGCCGCAGTCGCTACTATGCCCAGGCAAAACATTCCGCCACCGCCCCAATTATATGTGACCAGTTCCCACCATGTGCTTGTCTCATCACCAATCCGCACTATCTCAGGATTTGATGGCGCATAGATTACGCGGAGAGTCTTTCCACCGCGGGGGTCTCCATGTATGGGCAAATTCTTCTTGATATGACCGTCGTAAGTGATGTCAGCGAACACGGACGCGCCATAGTCGCCATATTTCACGTCTCCGGATTGAATCGTCGCCGTCGTTGTTATTCCCTCACTTACGAGAAGTGCTGTTTCCAAAATATCCTTCTTGTATTTTCCACACAGTAGCATGCCAAGGTAAGCAAAACACAAGACCACAATTATGGCCCGGTATCTATGCTCGGCGCGCATTCCCAACCACCATCTGAGACGAATAACTGCAATTTCCTCGTCCATTATTCTTCTCCTTCCACTGGCATCTGGATGCCACGGTCATTAGCGGCAATTAGAGGCACTATCTGATAATACACCTGTTCTATAGATGGGCCAAAAAAACCACGGGTTGAAAATCGTGGCGCCATAATAGGAGAAGTTTCTTGGCATCAGCGAATCTTCGAAGCCCTTTCCCACTCGGCATCTTGGGCCAACATCATCTGTTTCCCCTGTTCCGAAGACCAGTACACAAATTTGCTGAAAGCCGTAAAGGCTTTCGCGGGTCCTTGCTGAGCCATAGGCAATGCCCAGTTCATCAATGTACGATATCCATCAGCGTTCACTCCTGGCCCGACAGCATCGTCCAGCATCGCTCTCCCGAAACCTCTCCCGATCCCACTGCCTATGCCGCCAGCCGCCCCCGCAAACGCCATCTTGGAGAAAGAGAAGTCATCCCCTGTCTGGGTTGTCGTCGCTGTATAGGCCAGCGCGTTAAATCCGGCGGCAGGTATGACTCCGGGTACAGCCATGCCCCCCGCCATTGTTGCCGCAGTCGTACCTACGTCCAGACACACTCTTGTGGCGGTAGCGAGACCCTGTCCACCATATAACGCCGCTTGCTCTACGCAGCCCATTCCATCCCTGCCGCCTGATATTAGACTCGCAAGCGAATCAGTTATGCTTTCATGAAACCCCTGCCAGAAACCGCCCCAATATGCGGAATCGAACAATCCAGTCGGATCCACATTGTTTATGGGATCGTTTCCGCAGTACGCATACAAATCTGCCGTCCCACCGCTGAGGCCGATGGGGTCCTTGGAGGTCCAACGACCGATTTCGGGGTCGTAGTTGCGGTAACCGAAGAGGACCAAACCGGTATCGCGGTCGTACAGGCCGCCAGCGAAACCGAAGGGCACCAGGACGCTCTCATAACTGGACTTTACCCATTCATACGTGATATTGCCCCATGAATCATAGTCAATTCTATGGATAAGTTCGCCTGAATCGTCAAAAATGGCGCGAAGTGAACCCACTTGGTCATAAGCAAGATAATACCGCTCATAGCCCGGTATGGACTCAAAGGCATCTTGCCACATGCACACCGGCAGGCGGCCACCGATGTAATCGAAATGCGCCAACGGCTCACTGGCCGGCTTTTCCCCGTCGTAAATGGCCAAAAGTGATGTCTTCCCGGCCCAGAGATACCGCTGCACGTCCAGCGTCGCGCCATTTGCATCTTTCTTTGTCCGGGAAACCCGTCGTCCTCCTGCATCATAGGCATATTCGACGGTGACGCCCGTTTGAGACTGCGTAGCCTGCAAGAGCTCGCCCGTTGGCAGGTATTCATAGGTGGCCATGGTTGAGTCGTTTACCGCCTTTGCCGCAAGCCAACCGTCGGGCGAATAGGTGTAATCGCGGTGCCCAGCAGTCCCCTCCGCACCGGAACGAATGAGCTGGTCGTCCATATTGTATGTGTAGGTCTCGCCGTTCTTGCCCGTTATGCGCCGCCCCCACGAGTCATACGTGTATGATTCGAGGGTAGCACCCGTACCATGACGGACAACAGACGTCAACCGGCCAAAGTCGTCATATGCGTAATCGAATAGACCGACATCCTGGCCGTTTAGTGTGTCCGCTCTGCGGGTAATCTTCTTTGTCAAGGCGTCATATTCAACCGACCAAGCATAGCCCCCAGCAGCACCACCGATGGAGGCGGCGATGCCGTATAGATCGCCGTCCATGGTGTATGAACAAGCCACAGTTGTATTGCTGTCGCTTACGCTTTCTACCCTTCCTGTCTGCGACTGACGAGCAAAGCTAAACTCGCCCACATTAGTCAGGAGACCGTCCCCGTCGTATGCCAAATCTATGCCGCCCAGTGCTGGATGCCATGGGAACCTGACTTTCGACGGTTCTAGGAAGGCGTTGTATTCGGTCTCAATTGTGGCGGTCAGAACACCCGTCTGAGTGATCGACAGCGGCAATGCCCCATCGTAGACAAAACTCATCCCTTCAGACGCGCCGCGTTGGACACTGGCCAGATGCCCCGTCACGGAATCGTAATTCATAGTAACCAGCGTGTCTTCAGGCTCACTTGGGCCGGTCTTGGTCTTCAGCGCGACCAGCCGTCCCTGCTCATAGACATTTCTGAGTTGGATTCCGGAAGGCAGCGTTGTCGTTGTTAGACGCCCCGATCCATCATAGGCGTAGCCATGCACCGCGCCCATGGGCGATATGTACGCTGTGACATTGTGCTTGGCATCGTATGTGAAGTTATGGGACCGAATGCCGTCAGTAGTAATAGAAACAGGGTCTCCGTCAACGTTGTAGGCACTGTGCAGGCTATGGGACTCGCCTCCTTTCGAGACCTGTGTGTCCGTCACCCGGCCATAGGAATCGTAGTCGAAGAGGACGGTTGCCCCATCCGCCGTGTCTATTTGGGCGAGTTTTCCCAAGTGATCGGGGGAATCGGCATAGGAATACGTGACGCTTCGACCATTCTCGGATGCTGTCGACAAACGGTCATATTCATCATACACATAATCTATATCCGGGACATCCGGTGCCGAAATCTTCGTGGGCACGAGCCTTTCATTGTCGTAAAACACTCGCGCACTTCGGCCTTCAGGACTGGTCGTGGTAATCATGCCCAATCCATTGGCTGTGTCGTATTCACGATCATTCACGACCACGCCCGTCCTGGTCGCGTATGGCGAGACAGGAGTCAGCGTCGTTGTAGACGTTGTCTCTATAACCTCCCCCGATTCAGGATCAACGTCATCGTATGTCGTCTGGCTGGTCACTTCTACCTGTTTGCCCGACGGCGTTGTCAGCGTTGAGGCGATCACAGGATTTGTGCCGAATTCAGAATCGATACCTCGCACCGTGCGCTGAGTCATTCCATCCGGTGTTTCAAGAAGCTCGTGCAACCCGTCCAATGAACTGCTGATCGTCGTCTTCAAGCCGCTTGCGTCAACCATATCTCGTCTTCTGGGAAGACTGGAACCTTCCGAAACCGAATCCTGGATAGTAGTAGACTCCCCAGTGGGAAGCGTGCTGACATAGGACATCGTATGGCCCGGTATATTGTCCCAGAGCGAACTAAATGAGAATACGTTACCCCTTTCGTCACGCACGGACGACACCATACTCAACTCATCATATGTCACGGAGTATTCCCTGCCGTTCACATCTCCCTGAGTTAGCTGACCAAAGGGGCTGTAGGCAAAATCATATCCTCCGCCATCTTGGTATCTCACGGACTGTAATTGCTCGCCATTGATGGTTAGCACCGTGACGTACCCTTCCGGCGAAGTGATCGTCACCGTAGTGCCATTATATGCTATGTGGGTCTTGACATTCTCATTGCCGTTGTGCCGTACTGCAATTACCCTGTCCTGGTTGTCGTATTCAAACGCTTCCAGTTCCTTGCCGGAGACGGAGTCCAGTGTGCGCATGTGACGACCAGAAAGCGTCATTTCATAGGTGCGCCCGTCGTTATCGTTGACTTTTATCAATGTGGCGTCACCAATATCCACATACTGGAAACCAGTTGTATTGCCTTGGCTCTTCCGGAAAACCTTCTCATCTTGTGTGGTCATATGCAACGCATTAGCACTGTCGAATGCCAGTCCACGCACCCTGCCTGAAGGCTGTCCCTCGGCATCGAGGTCCACATACACCTCGTCTGCGCCCGAGCCACTGTACTTGTAAACCCGGCCCCCATAATCGTCCTGATCTGAATAGTAAAGATTTCCCAGGGAGTCGCTCGCAATATCGCTAACATACGCGAACGCATCACTTAGGGTAGTGACCCCGCCATAACCGTCTATATGATAGAGATATGTGGGAAAGTTATACTCGACAACGTGGCTAATCACAAACAGACCGCCCCGGCCATCAACACACATGCACCTGGGCGCCCATGAATTAATGGTGTTCCCGTCAGCTATGACTGTGCTGATTCCTGAGGGCGAGACTTTGCGAATGGGTCCCATCCATTCCAACGTAAAAAGGTTTCCGTCCTTGTCCGCACAGATGTCGTTTATGGGGTTAATGTACGTGACTTCAACGGCCGGCTTCTGGGAACCATCATCGTATTCATCGGTGCCCCCGCCAGCAACCGTTCGGATAATCCCGTCCGTCCCAACACGGCGAACCCGCACCACGCCATTGGCTTCATCTCCATATTCAGCGATGTAGAGATTCCCGACACCGTCACAGGCAAGACGGGAGGGGTTGTGAAGCACTGTTTGAACTGCGGGATGACCGTCCTCATCGTAGTACTGTTGAACATAATTGGAAATCCCCGCATAAGGGGTCTCAATCATGCGCCTGTTCACGCGCATGACCTGATCATTATTGATGAAGTAAAGATTGCCGCTGTTGTCCACGGCCAGATCATCGGAGGCACCAGTGTTGTTGAAGAGCAGTTTTGATTGGCCCGGGCTGGGAACGGCACCTAGCAGCCCGTGGCAAAAGTCGGCCGAGTTTACGGTATGTGTATTGATATTAATCTGTACTTATGTTACAATGGGCGCGTAGTTAACGTGGGAGACGTCACGCATGGCAATGGGACGCGCAAACAGAGAACAGCAGGAA
>CAITNO010000018.1 GCA_903893795.1 Candidatus Hydrogenedentota bacterium
GAGATTGGCGGTCCCAGGATGGAAATCAGCGGGCAAAGCGAAAAGCGAACAGGCTGGCGTTCCGCATCTTGACCATCATCTTGACCGGCACCTTCATCAGGTCACCAAGGTCCGCCCCATCCTTCCAAGCCACCGTTTCCTCGATGTGGTCGCCGGTGATGGGGATGCAGTCTTCGACTGCATGTCCTGCAACAGGCTTGCCGTCGCCATCGCACAAGCCCACCCGAACTTCCCCATCGCCGTCCGTCTTCAGGTTCAGCAAAAGCGTCTTGCCTTCAAAGGCCAGCGGCGGTGTGGTGAAGGTTCCTTCTTCGGCGCCTGCCTGCGCGCAGACCAGGCCGTCTAACCGCGAGACGACCCGGCTGAACACGCGCTTGTTCTCCGGCTTGGCCAGCGCGTCCAGTTCAGCCTCGTTGTGTTTCAGTGCCGCGCCACTGTAGTACGTCCAGAGTTCATAGCCCGCGCGGAACATGCCCTGGCCCATGTACAGTGAACCACTGTCGAAGCCGCCCGCCGGACCCAGGGCGATGAAGGGTTTGCCCCGCTCCGGCCAGGTCCAATGAATGCCATCGCGGCTCACGGCCAGATGGATGTCCAGCGTATCCGAGTCATGCCGATAAAGGCTTGGAAACATCAGGTAGACCCGGTCCGCATCGGGATACTTGAACGCGGCGGGATTGTAGAGATCCGTCCCGGGCGGGTCCTGGTCGTCCGTTTGCAGCACCGGCTCCAGCGGGGCGAAACGGTCGAAGACAGCACTGGTGCTGCGCCCAAGGGCGCGCCCGTGACCGGACACGCGGCCATAAAGCACATACTGTCCAATGGATCCATCCCAGAAAGCGGAATACTGGCTGTCGGCAAAGAGATCGCAGATGGGGCTCGATTGGCGCGTCCAATGCAATCCGTCGGGGGAGCACATGCCCGCGACCCGGTAAGGCGGATTGGAAGCCGTAAACATGCCCTGCGACACGGCCTTGTAGCGCGCTTCCGGGGGCGCGTTCGGATCTTTGAAAACGCCCGCGCCGTGCACCCGCGAGTGGGCCCCTTCCGCGCCGATTTGCCGAAAGAGGATGTTGTTGTCCTTCGAATCATGATAGTCGAAGAGTCCGAGTGCGGGCTTTTTCCAATGAATCCCGTCGGCCGAGTCCGCATAGCAGAAGGACGTGTCGTTGGTGGTCGGCCATCCCTCCACATCGTAGCACTCATACCACATGCGGTATTTGCCGCCGTCCTCCATCACGCTGAACCAGTTCAGCGTGGCGTCCTCCCAAGGTCGGTCAGACACCAGTGTGCGCTCATTGGTTTTGGCGGCGGACATCACACGAAGGGTGATGTTGGTTGATGTTGCCAAGAAGAGATCGTCCATGAGCCACTGCTTGTGATCGCCCACATCAATGGTCTTGCCCGCACCGGCCGTTTCCTGCGCGGCGACAAAGACTTGCGCGCACAAGAACAGCGCCAGCACCATCAGGGCAAAGCGGGTGGCGTGACACATGACAATGATCCTTTCACAAAGGCGATAAGCAATCCGTTGCGCGGCTACAAAGTCATGATACACATCACAACTGGCGACACCACAATTTTCCCGCCCCATGTTTCCCGCGCAGGGAACTTTCCAAGAATGACTGGCACGCCCGAAATGATTGCACAACTCGAGTAAAGATGCCTCTTCCCCGTCATTCCCGCGAAGGCGGGAATCCAGTGTCCCGCGCGTGCGCCAGGGTTCTTGAAGAGACTGGATTCCCACCTTCGCGGGAATGACGGAAGAGAGGACTCTGTCATGCACCGGGAGTTCTCGCCCTTCTTGAAACCATTCTCCGCGAAATCATCTTGTGCTCATAGAAGATATTCCCGGAACGATCGGTTTGCCGGGTGCCTGGTTGTGCCCCTGGCGCGGGTTGCTTTCCCCGCGCTTCAAAAGCATACTCTTGCGCATGAACCGTCCACGCCACATCCACCAAAGCACCCTCGGCCCCGACAGGCATTTCTGGGCCTTCGTGCTGGCGTTCTACGCCGCATGGGTTTTGCGGGTGGTGCTGCTCATGCCCGTGGACTACGCCATCGAATCCGGTTGGCTGCGCCAGTGCTGGTCACAGGGGTTGCGCATTTCCCTGTGGGTGCTGCCGGTGATCGTCTTTCTGAGGTGGAATGACGGGGTGCGTCCCGTTGCCTATCTCCGGCTAAACAGATTCCCCCGCGGACGCGCCCTTGCGCTGGGCATGGCTGTCATGGGCGCATTCCTCGCGGCCTGTGCGGCCAGTTCACTGCTGTTGCAGGGCGGCGGCCTGCACAAACTGTCGACCATGACCGCGGCGGACCATGCGGCGCTTCTCCTGGGCATGTTCATCATTGCCTTTGCGGAGGAACTGCTCTTTCGCGGGTTCATCTTCCAGCGGCTCAGGGAGGGGCATTCCTTCCAGCGGGCCAACTTCCTGACGGCGCTGCTTTTCCTGGGTATCCACATTCCGGGATGGCTGTACATACAGGGGCCCCACTGGGGGTTGCTCCCCCTCGGCGGAAGCATTCTCTTTGCGGGCTGGATTTTCGGCCTGATGATGGAGGTCACCGGCTCGCTGTGGCCGCCCATCCTGCTCCATCTGCTCAACAACGTGCTGGCAGGGCTGCTGCAGGGCTGATTCCGCTTTCCATTTTCGGCCGCGCAGGGTGTACAGTGGTGCAAATTCAACTGCGGGAGCAACAGACATGAATTCCTTTGTACGGTGGTTGGCACTGGGTTTGGCAGTGTTTTGCGCATGCGGCATGGGAGCGCGGGCCGAGACGCCGCCGACCGTGCTGGAAAATGACACGGTCCGCTGGGAATTTGGCTGGGACGGCCTGAACAGGCATTTTACCGACAAAGCCTCGGGGCAGGACTTTCTCAAGGCCGACCCGCCCTGTGCCGTGGCCACAGTGAGGAAGGGCATCGCCGCCTTCCCCTGCACGACGGCCTACATGAACGGGGACACCCTCAAACTCGTCTTTGAAGGCGCGCAGGCCGAGGCCAGCGTGCGGGTCAAACTGGAAAAGCACTTCCTGACCTTGGAAGTGACGGCGTTCTACGGCAAGGACGTGGATGAACTGACCTTTTTCGACGTGCCGTTGACGCTGAAAGGCACGCTGGACGACCCCTTCGCGGCCTGTGTGCTGGCGTTCAACCTTCAGACCAACGTCCCCGAGATTCCCGGCCCGAGCAGCAGGCTGCATGCGATGTGCATTCCCCGTTTCGGCATCGAGGGGGCAAAAGCCGCCATCGTGGCCTGCCCGACCGCGGCGCTGCGTGATGTGATGAAAGAGGCGGTGGCCACGGCGGAGGATCTGCCCAAAACCAACATCGGCGGCCCCTGGGCGCTCGACGGCGAAATCAACCGCGGCTCCTACCTCTTCGACTTCGGCGCCCTGAACGAGGACACCGTGGACAAGTGGATCAAGACCGTCAAGGACCTGGGGCTCAACCAGATCGATTTCCACACGGGCACCTCGCTCCGCTTCGGCGACTGCCTTCCCAACCCGAAGATCTTCCCGAACGGCCGGGAAAGCGTGAAGGCCGTGCTCGACAAACTGCATGCGGCGGGCATTTCGGCGGGGCTGCACACCTACGCCTTCTTCATTGCCAAGGACGCCAAGTATGTGACGCCCGTCCCCGACCCGCGCCTGGGCAAGGAGCGGACGATGACGCTGGCGGGGGCGGTGGCGGCGGACACACCCGTCATAGCCGTGGACGAGTCCACCGCCGACATGAACACCATCACGGGCTTCTTCGTGCACAACAGTGTGACAGTGCAGATCGACGACGAGTTGATCACCTACAAGACGGTCAACAAAGAGGTGCCTTTCGGCTTTTCCGACTGCACGCGCGGGGCCTATGGAACGACGGCGGCGGCGCATGACAAGGGCGCGAAAGTGGCCCATCTGAAAGAGTGCTTCGGCCTCTTCACCCCCGATGCCGACTCAACGCTGCTCTCCGAGGTGGCGTTCAACACGGCCGACACGTTCAACAAATGCGGATTCGACATGATCTACCTCGACGCGCTGGACGGCGAAGGCATCCTCGGCGGCGCGGACCTGGCGTGGCACTACGGATCCCAGTTCGTGTTTGAAATCGCCAAGCGCCTGGAGCGTCCCGCCCTCTTTGAAATGAGCACCTTCCACCACCACCTTTGGTACGTCCGCGCCCGCATGGGCGCCTGGGATCACCCCGGCCGCGCGCACAAGCGCTTTGTCGACATCCACGCGGCGGCCAACGCCTCGGGCGCGGGCAACTTCCTCCCGATGAACCTGGGCTGGTGGGCGGTGCAGACCGCGAAAGAGGGCGGCGAGGCGCTGTGGAACGAGCCCACCTATCCCGAAGACATCGAATATCTCATGACCAAGTGCCTGGCCACCAACTCCGGCATCTCACTCATGGGCGTCGATCCGAAAACCCTGAACACGGTGCCCGCCTACCAGCGCCTGGCGCCGATCTTCCGCCAGTATGAGAACCTCCGCCACGCCAAGACCGTGCCCGCCTCCATCCTCAAGCAACTGGCCGCACCGGGAAAGGATTTCGCGATGGAAACCGGCGCGGACGAAAAGGCCTCCTTCCGCCCGGTGGAATACGCCAAGCACAAGGTGCAGGGGCAGGACGGCTGGAGCAACACCTGGACCGTCAAGAACAGCCACGCGGCGCAGCCCCTGCAGATGCGCATTGAGGCGCTCTATTCCGCCGAAGCCTACGACTCGCCGAACGGCACCGTGATCGAGGACTTTGCCAAAACCGACGCCTACACCGAGCATCAGGCGGCAAGCACCGTGCAGGTCAATCTGGCCACGTCCACCGACCTGGTCAAGAGCGGCGCGGCCAGCGGACTCCTCACCGGCAAGAGCGACCTGCCCATCCCCGACGGCGCCTATGGAAGCGCCGGCAAGAACTTTACCCCGCCACTGAGCATCGCCGGCAAAGAGGCGCTGGGCGTGTGGGTCCATGGTGACGGCAAAGGCGAGACGCTGAACGTGCAGATCATGAGCCCGCGCAACACCACGGCCCTGGGCTACGGCGACCACCACATCACGGTGGACTTCACGGATTGGCGCTATTTCGAACTGCTAGAAATAGAAAGCACGGACATTGCCGACCACGGCTGGCCCTACCGCAACGCCGCCTATTCGGTTTACCGCGAGGGTATCGACTACGGCCAGATCGCCCAGCTCAGTTTCTGGTTCAACAACCTGCCGCAGGGCCAGGAAGTGGCCTGCCACCTCAGCCCGGTCAAGGCGCTGCCGCTGGTTAAAAACCACTTGGTGCAGCCCAGGGTGACCATCGGCGGCAAAACGCTCAGCTTCCCGGTGGAAATGGAAGTCGGCGCCTATCTCGAATACCGCGGCATGGACGACTGCAAACTCTACGGACCCACCGGCGAGATGATTGCCACCGTGACGCCGCAGGGCGACGCGCTTACCCTGGAACCGGGTGACAACACCGCAAGACTGGAATGCGACGCCGTGCCGGGCATAAGCAACCGCGCCTGGGTGACCATCAGCAGCCGGGGAGAGCCGATAACGGAATAACTGCGTGACGGGCACAGCAGAAGGCACTGCGGTGGACGCGCGGTTTCGCCTGGTTGACCTGCACACACCCCCTGCCATCAATTCTCACTTGGACGGCTTCATTGCGGTGCCGGAACGTCAACCCATGCACTGCCCCGGCGGCCGGGGGTATAATAAACGCAGTATGATTCGGGTGACTATGAAACAAATATCGCAGGAGAAACATCGCGATCATGAAAATGCGCGTGCATCCGGCCCTGCTGGCCGGAATATTGACAGTGGTTCAGGCCGTCCTCATCGCAAGCGCGGCCCTTCCGGCGCTTGGGCAACCCGCCGACGATGCCGCCAAACAGCGCGGCTATGAGGCGGCCAAGAAGAATGTCCTGAAGGCCGTCGAGGAAACCGACGGCCAAAGCGCCAAACATAACGCCAATCAGGCAGCGAAGCAGGCCGCCACCATCGCGGCAGGCGGGGTTCCCAATGAGGCTGCCGCCAAGAACGCCAACGTGGACGCCAGAAAGGCCAACAAGGACGCCGCCAGAAAACTGGTCCAGACTTCGGCAAATGCCGGTCCGCCGGAGGTTGCCGACCTGCCCATCACGGAACTCCCGCAGGATCAGGAATCGACGGACATGCTTGGTCTGCTCATCAGCGGCGACGGCGGCTGGTGGGGGCTCGACGACACCGTGTCGAAAGTGCTGGCGGCGCACGGCATCCCGGTCATCGGCATCAGTTCGCACCGTTATTTTTCCAAGCCGCGCACGCCGGACGAAACAGCCAGCGACATGTACCGCGCGCTGCGGTTCTACATGAAGAAGTGGAACAAGCAGCGCATCGTGCTGCTGGGCTATTCGCTGGGCGCGGAGATCGTCCCTTTCGTCGCCACACGCGTGCCCGAGGACCTGCGTGACAAACTGGCGATGCTTGTCATGATCGGCCCCACGGCGGAAACAATGTTTGAATTCCACATGACAGACTGGGTGGTCTCGCCCACAAAGCGGAACAAGTTTCCCGTGCAGCCGGAAATCGAGAAGGTCAAGGGACCCAAGCTGCTCTGTGTGGCGAGTTCAAAAGATGATGAGTGCATTTGCGACAAGCTGGACCCGAAAAGCGTGACCGAGCTCAAACGCGATGGCAACCATCATTTCAACGACGATTTCAAGGGATTGGCCGCAGCCATCTGGGAGAAGGTGAAGGCGGCAACCACCCCGGTTTCATCGGCTCCTGCGCCAGCGGTGAAACCGGCCGGCACAACAACCGACGTTTCGGCGCCGGCCGTAAAATCATCCAAGGCGGCGGCACCGGCCCCTGCACCCGCACCAGCCGCCGCGGCAGTGCCCGCCGGCGAAAAACCGGAATCCGAAAAGACCGCAACAGCAAAGCCACCGAAAGTCCGTCCCTTTAGTGAGGAAATGAAGGGGCTGGCCCAAGCCATTACGAAAAAGGTAAAGGAAGTGACTGAGCCACCTTCCACAGCCGCGCCATCCCCTGCTCCAGCACCGACTCCGGCGGACACGGCGGCGCAGTCCGCTAAACCCGCCAATCCATGAGATTCTCTGAAGAACTGGACTGTCCCCGAACAGCACGCGCCGAAGAGCTGGCGCAAGTCACCGAACTGGCTGACCGCGTCTTCATGCCGGGCAGAACCGGAATCATGGGTGACCTGTTTCCGCGGCTGTTTCATGAAAAGAATCTGGAGAACCTCTTTGTCTTTTCCGAAAACGGGCGCGTAATCAGCCATGTGGGCATGGTGGAACGGAATGCCCGCATCGCGGCATGCGCTCTGCGGGTGGCCTGCATGGGCGCCGTGGCAACCGAGGAGGAACAGCGGGGCAGGGGCCTGGCCTCACAACTGGTGCAAATGGCCTTGGACAAGGCCCGCGCGGACGGTGTGGATGTAATGCTCATCTCCGGTGACCGCACCCTGTACCGGCGCGTCGGAGCGATGCCGGTGGGACAGGATTTCCGATGCATCGCAGACACGCCCATCCTGGAACAGCTTCACCATCCCGGCCTGCGCGTGCACAGTGCCCTTGCAGGGGACCTGGCCGCCTGTGCGGAGGCCTATGACGCAAAGCCAACCCGTTTTGTCCGGCCCAAGGAGGAATGGAACGACCGCATCAGCACCAACGCCGCCGCCGAGGGGTGGCATCATCTGCTGGTCATAGAAGAGGACGGGACATTTCGCGGATATGTTGCGGTAAACAGGGGGCACAGGGGCCATGGCGAGGTGGCCGAGTTCGGCGGAGTGCCCGCCGCCATTGCGGGGGCATTGCAGGCTGTGTCCGGGGCCGTTGGGGAATCCTCGCTGAAGATAACCCTGCAATCTCATGACGTCGTGTTGCACGAAACGCTGACACAGGCGGGCGCGGTCTTCACACCCGTTTCGGTGGACGGTGCATGGACCATCGTAAGTTTTGCGCGCTTGATGGAGCGTCTCCGTCCGTGGATTGAACGGCGCGCCGGAAAGGCGGCCGAAGAGTCGCTGACTTATGGCGAAGACGAAGGCATCTGCACCCTGGCGATGCTGGGTGAAACCCTGGTTCTTTCGCGTGCGGAGGCGGTGCAACTGGTCTTCGGCACAACGGGGAACATCACCCCACCCCCACCCTTCCGCGATGTTTTCCCCGTCCCGACCATCGCCTACGGAATTGGGTACGTGTAGCCTCCTCCTGTCCGCTGTGACGCGGTGGCGCTATTTCTTCTTCGTGTCATCCTTGCTTTCACCATCCACCACAACAGACACGAAATGCCGGGCCTCTTTCTTGATGCGGTTCAGGATGCGGCGGGCCCAGACGAATTCGGTGGCGAGGATGGCGAGACCTGCCGGAATGACAACAAAGGCCGGGCCGGGCAGAAACAGCAGTGCCAATCCCACGACCAGCACGCTGGAACCAATGAACAGCACGGCGATGCGTTTCGCCTGGCGCAGCGTCATAACCGCCATTTCCTCGGCGGCCTGGGCCATATCGGCCACCTGCCTCAGCACCGCCGGGTGGCGGCGCAGGTCGATGAGCGAGGCGACGATTCCCACGGAAAGGATGACCGCCACCACCAGAAGCGAGACCGGCGTGGGAATGGCGTACCAGTGCTCGGCGATCAGTTTGATCCCGACAAAGGCCAGCAGGACGACGAGGCTGGGCTTGAGATAGCGGAACTGATCCAGCAGTCCGGCAAGGGCAAAATAGAGCGAGCGCAGGCCGAGAATGGCGAAGATGTTGGAAGTGAACACCAGGAAGGGGTCGCGGGTGACGGCGATGACGGCGGGGATGGAATCAACGGCAAAGATGACGTCCGAGCTTTCCACCACCAGCAGCACGATGAAGAGCAGGGTGATGTGCCATTTGCCGCCGCGCTTGATGAAAAAACGGGTGCCATGCGCTTCCGTGCTGACATTGAACACGCGCCGCGCCAGGCGCACCAGCACATTGCGCTCGGGGTCCGGTTTTTCGTCGCCCGCAAAGGCGATTTTCGCCGCCGTGAAAAGCAGCAGCGCGCCGAACACATAGAGAATCCACTCGAAACGCGAAATCAGCGCGGTGCCTGCGGCAATCATCGCGCCGCGCATCACCAGTGCGCCCAGAATGCCCCAGAAGAGCACCCGGTGCTGGTAGCGGGTCTGTATGCCGAAATGGGCGAAGACAAGGGCAATCACGACCATGTTGTCGACGCTGAGCGATTCCTCGATGAGGTAGCCCGTGATGTACTGCAGCGTCGCCTGGCGTCCGCTCAAGCCGTGCCCGGAGGAGGCGACACCCAGCCAGTCGTGGGTGTACATCTGGTAGACAATGGCACTGAAGACAAGCGAAAGGCTCACCCAGAAGGAGGTCCATGCCAGCGCCTCGACAGTACCGATGGCATGGGGCTTCCGGTTGAACACGCCGAGGTCGAGCGTGAGCATGACAAAAACGAAGAGCAGGAATCCGGCATATAGCCAAACGGTCATTCTAAAGGAGACCTTTCCACTGGAAGCGCCGGCATTCCTGCCGGCCTTTCTGGCTGCAGTACTGTCTCAGGGTGCCCGAAGCGAAACACATCATCCATCGCATCTTACTGCCAAGATGGTGCGTTTCGTCCTGCTTTGCAGGACTTCACCCACCCTACGGTTTGTCTAGGGTTTAACCCGCTCGATATGGAACGTGCCGTGTTTTCCAGAGGCGGAATTGTCCGAATCGGACCCGGCACCCTTGAAGTTGGGACCGAAATTGAACGAGGGATCCTGCGGGATAACGGCGGGCAGCTCCGGGCGCCCACCGGCATCCTTGGCCGGTTGCGCCTTTTCCGGCGCTTCCGCCGCAGGCGGCGCTTCCGGCGCCTTTTCCGTTTCCGTGTCTGCTGGAGCCGCTTTCGGCGGCTCCGGGACATCTTTCACGGCCTTGGGTGACGGAGTTTCCGGTGCGGGTGTTTCCGGCACGGATGTTCCGTCCATCCCCTGCGGCAACTCGGGTTTGTCGAGCCGGTCTATCTTGAATTTCCTTCCCGGGGAATCGCCGCCGGGCGTGCGCGGCACACCAAACTCATCAGGCATGCCCGGGCCGTAACGAAATCCAGGGACCTCGGGCATGGTGGGCGCCCCCTTCTCCTTCTTTGCGGCGGGCGCGTCGTGCCGTTCGAACTTGAACACTTTGCCCGGTTCAGAAACCGTTTCAGGCCCGGGGGCATTCCCCTCGGGCGTCCCGGTCCCGGCTTTCTTCCTGGTATCCAGCCGTTCCAATTTGAAACGGGGCGTGCCGGTAACGGGCCGGGGCAGCGCATGCTGCTGGAGCAGCACGTCAATGCCGACAGGACCCGCATCGGCGGCGGCTTCGGCGCCGGGCGTAACGGCCGTGTCCGTTTTGGCGGCTTCAGGCGGAAGCGGCTGCAGCGCCGAAGCGGGACCAAGCACGGCATAGGCTCTGCCGACCGTGTCATGTCGTGCGTGGAATGCGCGGGTCGCGGCGTCGAATTCCTGGGGCTCGGGCTGATACCAGCCCAGGCCGTCCTCATAGGTGAAGAGGGCGAGTCCTGCCAGTTTGTCATCGGCGCAGACGGCGGCGGGCACGCACAGGCTCACGTCAAGCCGGGTGGCGCGGCCCTGCGGGCTGCGCTGGGGGGACACATAGAGCGTAAACGCGGCGTAGCCCTCCGGCAAATCGCCGGGCGCCTTGGTCTGGGTGAGCAGCCGGGCCTGCATCGGTCCGTCGCCGTGGAAAGTCACCGCGCCGGTTACCCCCTGCGGCAGCAGGGTGATGACCGTGCCCAGGGCGTGGTCGGCGTGGCGCATCACCGCCTCGGGCGTATACAGCGCGCGCTTGAAGCGCCGCTGCGTCAGCAGGTCCATCTGGTCCGTGTAATGGGCGGACCGGGGATTGTCCGAGGTGCCGAAGGGTGAAAGGCTGACCGCCTCGGGGATGTCACCAAACTGCACGGCCATGGCGAACCCGGTGCCGTAGGACGCAATCCACTTGCCGTCATCCCAGATCTGGTCGGAAATGAGCAGGATGGGCTCTCCCGTGGCGGCGCCGGGCGCGGCCTCCTCGCGGGTGCCCCGGCGCATCCGGTGCCGTTCCCCCCAAGGCACGGACAGCGTCTGAAACTCGTTGCGCATCATGCGCGACGCATCCTCGGCGGCGCGCAGGGCCGCCGCCTGGGCTTCGGGCGTGTTGGATGCGAGCAGGGCGTAGAGGTCCCGCTCGCCCACCCCCCGTCCGGCCTGGTTGCGCAGCATGGCCCACCACACGTGGTAGAAGGTCATGCCGGGGGAGTTGACGTCGGCCACAAAATTCCAGTCCTTGAGCAGGGCAAGGCCGTTGACAAGGTCGGGATGGGCCGCCTTGACGAGGTCGGCGCGCTGCTCCGCCATGGACAGCAGCGCGGGCACCGTGTCCACCGCGGCGGGCACCACGGTGTCGAAGAGCATGGACTGGTTGTCGCGGAAACTGCGGGTGCCCGCGCGCAGCAGTTCGCGGGCGCGTCGCGCACGGTAGCTTTCGGCATCGCCCAGAAGCCAGGCCGGCCAGTTTTCCGCCGCCAGTCCGGAATTCTCGGTGACGGTCCAGGGCGGACTGCCGCAGGCCTGCACATAGCCCGACGCCGGATTGGTGACGGCCGGAAGCGCATCGACCGAGATGCCGTTGACCCAGGAAACGAGGTCCACACCGACCGGCAGGGGGCGGTCCCAGCGGAGCACGGTCTGGGCCTCCTCCTTGCTTGCCGCCGCCGCGGGCGGCACTTCCGGGCGGGCGCCCGTCTTGGTGTTGTACAAATAGAAAATGTTGCCGTCCCGGTCGGCGTAGGTGATGTGGAAACAGGGAAGTTGCTGCAGGCGGAGCGCGTCCTGAAACGCCCCAAGACTGGGGGCCCGGCCCATTTCCATGAGCTGGCGCAGTCCGCCAAAATCGTAGTAGCCGCCGATGCGCCAGGAGAAGAGACCGGCGGCACTGTCTTCAAACAGCGGGCCGCGCGGACCCAGGTAGGATGGGACAAGACGCTCTTCCATGCCCGCATCGGTGCGCACATAGTAGGGCCGCGCCTGGGCCATGTACTCCAGCAGCGCCACCATGTCGGGCGTGATCTGCGGCCGGTCGCCCTTGTCCTGCTTCTTCCCGTTCTCCCCTCCAGCGGCCGCGAATCGTTCATTGTAGACATCGGCAAAATCGGGGGAATTCGGTGTGAGCGCCCAACCCAGCACGGCATTGTGGCCCATGACGATGACCGGCACGCCGCACAGGGCCGCGCCGGACACATCCAGATCGCCCAGAACCAGGTGGGCCTCGCACCACTGAAACGCGCCGTCGAAATGCTCGTGCGGGTTGATCACCAGCACGGCCTTGCCCTCGGCGGTGCGCGACGGGGCCATGGCCCAGGCATTTCCGGTTTCCATGGCCGGCGGGCGGTGCCAGATGCCGGGGGCGTCAAAGGGGGCGAAACTCATCAGAAAGGCGTGCCACAGGGCCAGCACATCCTTGGCCTGGGCGCCGTCGGCCCAGGCGGGCGCCGCGCCGGGGTGATCGACGATCCACGAGTTGATGCCGAGCGCAAAGCCTTCACAGAGGTCGCGGGTGACCGGATCAACCTGTTCGAGCGCCGCCTGCGCGAGCCGGGCGTGGTTCATCTTGATGGAAAAGGCGTCCGACTCGGCATAGGCAGGGCCCAGCACGGCGGCCAGCCGGCCGTTGGCCATGCGGTAGGCCAGCAGCAGCGTCTCCAGATGGTCTTCGGCCTGAGCATAGCCATAGGCAAAGCCCAGTGCCTGCGGGTTTTCCGCATAGACATGGGGCACACCCCACTCGTCGCGGTACAGCGTCGCCTGGCTCCACAGCACGGCCGGCTCGGGAAGCACCTGTGCAACAGCCGCAAGACAGGCCAACCCCGCCGACAGCACCACCGCAAAACCCATGCGGCCGGAAAGCCCCCCTTTGACCTGTCCGCCGAAGCTGCGCTGGCGGAGGCGGAAGGGGGATTTAGGGGGATGTTTTTTCAACACCATCCACACGGAGATGAATCCCCTCCTGACCGCTCTTTCCATTTGGAAACATACTGGACGCATGGCATCATTATAGGGTCACGGCGCAACGCGAGAAAAACTTTCCAAAGCCGCCCGAACCCGCCCTCAGTAGGCGCCGCACTCCAGGGCGGTCTCAATATAGCACCGGTAGTTGTCCACCGTCTTGGATGCGAGCGGGCTGTTGATGGGGGCCGCCGTGGGCATGATGACGTAGCCGCCGCCGCGCTTCGCGGCGTCCATGCAGTCCCGCACCGCCTGAACCACCTGCTCTGTCGTGCCGTGTTCGAGCAGCTTTAGCTGGAGGTTGCCAAAGAGACAGAGGCGGTCGCCGACGCGCCGCTTGACGTCGGCCAGCTCGATGTCGCCGTCAGGCGGGGCCTCGCAGGGGTCTAGGGCGTCGGTGCCGGTCTGCACAATCATGTCGAGCACCTGCGCAATCTTGCCATGGCAGTGGAAACGGGCCTTCGCGCCCGCCGCATGGACAAGGTCGACCATTTCGCGCACATAGGGCGTCACGTACTGGTCAAAACACTCCGGCGGCAGATAGGGCGGTGTGGCGTATTCGGGGCCGCATATGCGGTACAGGTCGCAGACGTTCACCGCGAGGAGGCGGCGCAGGTTTTCCATGACCCGTTCGTGCATCAGGGCGACCGTCCGCGCGAAATGCTCCGGCTCGGTCAGCGCCCAGAGCGTGTACTGGCCGAACTCCATCAGGTCGGCCGCCATCCAAAGCGGGTCGGCCGGGCTGTCCATGATGATGCCCCGGTCACCCACCTCCGCCATGACGCGGGCAAAGTCGGAAGCGTCATACTGAAGCGGCGCGTAGGGGATGGACAGCGCCTTGTCCACATCGGCCGAATCCTTGCACCAATGCTCCAGTTGCCAGGTCGTGTGCACGTTGTCGAACACTTTGGTGGCGGAATGAAGGTCTCCCTTGGGCGTGTGGAGCGTGCGGTGGGTGATGGTGGCGTCATCGATGCGCTCCGTTTCCACGTCCATGTCCACCGGGTGGGACGAACCAAGAAAGGTCTCGTTTGAAACGGGGCCCCACATGCACAGACAGTCGGTCTTCTCGCGAATGAGCTGCATGAGTTCCGCATAGGACGGGTCATTGTTCTCGAAAGAACGGCTGTTGTACCCCACCAGTTCATAGGTGGAGATGGGCACGCGGTCGGCGGTGCCGCCGCCCAGTGTGGTAAGAATGAGGTCGCGTGAAGTCATGGTCTTTCGGTCTCCGGAATGCTTGAAAAGGATAGAACATTGTACTGGAGAGTAAACGGTACGTCATAGCCGCAGCCAAGACACCGCCAAGATTAGAACCACGAAAGGCCCGCACTGCCGCCCGTTTCGTGTTTCTAAACCTTGGCCCAAACTCCCCAACCCTGTGCATCGTGGCGCTGCTGCACCATGTTCCTCTCTGCCCTCTGTGGTTTATCTTCTTTGCGAACTATGACTTATGGAGCAGGCAACATGGATGTCCCCGGTGAATTGAAGGAAAGTGGGAGAGGTCGGTGCGGCGCCCCCAAAAACCCTTGACAGGGGCGTTGTTTGCTACAGTTTGCGCAATCTGCCAGAATACCCCCCTGTCGCGGCCGTTTCCGGCCGCCCATCAACCGGGATAAACGATCATGAAACCAACTGCCCGACTTTTGTTCACACTGGCCTTCCTTTCCACGGCGCTTCTGGGATGCGGCAACAAGGAAACCCCGCCGCCGCCTGTCGAGAAGGTCCAGCCGCCGCCTGCACCCGCCGCGCCCAAGCAGACTGTTTCCGTTCAGGACGCCATCAAGGCGAAGGCCGAGGCCGCGGCGGCCGCCAAGGCGGCCGCGATGCCCGCCGCGAAGGTGACGCTTTACCGGGACACCTGGGGGGTTCCGCACATCTACGGCGAAACGCTTGCCGACGCCGCCTACGCCATGGGATACGCCCAGGCGGAGGACCGGCTGGATGACCTGTATATAAACATCCGCACGGCAACGGGGTCGCTCGCCGAGGTGGCGGGCAAGGACGCGCTCGGGCAGGACCTGCGGATGCAGCTTGTGGCCAACGCGGACCGCTGCAAGGCCTACTGGGAGAAGGGCGCCCCCCCGGAGGTGCGCGCGCTTGGGGACAATTTCATGCGCGGCGTGCAGGAGTATCTGAAAGAGCACCCAGACAGGAAATCGCCCGTGGCGCTTGAACTGCACGGCTGGCAGTGCCTGGCTGTGGGACGCGCCATGATTTTCAACTGGCCCCTTGACGTAATCCAAGAGAAAGTGGAGCACAAGAATGACGCGCCCCCCTTCTCTTCCAATTCCTTCGCCGTGTCCCCGGCCCGCTCGGCCGACGGCTCGGCCATCCTGATGACCGACCCGCACCTGACCTGGCAGGGCATGGCCGTATTTTACGAGGGCCGCATGCACACGCCGGACGTGGAAACCTGCGGCTACTGGCTTGTGGGCTCGCCGCTGCCGGTGCTGGGCCATTCGGGCAACGTGGCCTGGGCCTGCACCACGGGCGGTCCCGACACCTCCGACGTGTACATGGTGAAGCTCAACCCGGCCAACCCGCTGCAATACCAGTACAACGGCGAGTGGAAGGACTTCGGCACCCGCACCTTCACCGTCAACGTACGCGGCGAGGCGCCGGTGACAAAGACGGCGCTCGATTCGGTGTACGGTCCCGTGTGGGAAGACCCGGACCCGGCCAAGGGAATCGCCTATTGCGGCGCAAGCCGCTACATTGAGTCCACAGGCCTGCTTGAGCAGTCCCTCAAGATGCTCCAGGCGAAATCCTGCGATGAGTTCCAGCAGGCGCTCGGCATGTGCGACCTCATGGAGCAGAACATCTCCTTCGCCGACCGGGGCGGCCACATCGCGTACCTGCGCAACGGCTCGGTGCCCATCCGTCCCGAGGGCGTCAAATGGACCGCGCCCATCCCCGGCGGCACCGACGCCACGCGCTGGCTCGGCTTCCACGACATCAAGGACCTGGTCCAGATCAAAGACCCGGCGCAGGGCTATTTCCAGAACTGCAACTGCAGCCCGGCCAACATGATGCGCGATTCGATCATGACACCGGACAAGTACAAGGACTATATCTACAACGTTTCGTGGGACAAGCAGACACCCCGCAGCACGCGGCTCCTGGGCCTGCTCGATGCAGACAGTTCCATCACGCGGGAAGAGGCCATGGCCTACACGCTTGACGTGTATGACCTCCTGGCGAAGCCCTGGCAGGAGGCACTCCAAACGGCACTGAACACCGTTGGCGGGGTGGCCAAGCAAAAGCCGGCCGACGAGAAAAAGAAGACCGGGGAGAAGGCGACCAAACCCGCCAAGGCGAAGGCAAAGGCCAAAACCAAAACCGGCAAGGCCGACACGGCCGACCTCAGCGGAGAGACCAGGGTCGCCGAAACCACCACGTTCATGAACAAGATCACCACGGGTGACAGCAAACCCGCAAAGGCCGCCAGGACCAAGGGCGCCGCGAAGGCCAAGGATGGGGCCAAAACCAAGGAAGGCAAGGGCGAAAAGCCCGCCAAGGCCAAGGACTACATGGCCAATCCTGAGTTCGCCAAGGCTGCTGCCGACATCCTGGCGTGGAACGGCGAATTCAGCAAGGACAGCATTGCCGCGCCGGTCGTCCGGTTCTGGCGGACCAAGTGCGAGAATCTGATCGACACTGCGGCCATTGCCGACGGCACACCGCTGGGCAGGGAAGATCAGGTCAAAATGCTGAACGCGCTGGAAGAGACCCTCGCCGAGATGAAGACCAAGTATGGCACGCTCGATGTGAAATGGGGCGACATCACCACCGTCGGGCGCGACGGCAAGTTCTTCGCCTGCGACGGCGCGGACTTTGGCAACCGGGACAAGAAAGACTACACCCAGACGCCGATGGTGACCGGTTCGCACGAGGAGCCCAAAGACTCCGGCAAGTTCGTCGCGTACAAGGGCTCCAGCACCGTCATGCTGTCGTTCCTGAACAAGGACGGCATTGACTCCTACAGCGTGGTGGTCTGGGGGCAGAGCGCAGACCCCAATTCACCCCATCATGTGGACCAGTCGGAAAAGCTGTACTCGCAGCGCAAGTTCAAGCCGACCTGGTTCAAGAAGGAAGACCTGCTGAAGAATGTGGAGTCGGAGAAGACGCTGACGGTGGAATAGAGACCGTCATTGCGAGCGCAGCGAAGCAATCTCTCGCCGGCCTGCGCCCGCTTTACGGGAGTATCGTTACAAGAGATTGCTTCGCTGCGCTCGCAATGACGATAACATGGTTTGCTGTTCAGAGAAGGCAGCCCTCTTTCAGGGCTGCCTTTTATCGTTGCCCAACCGTCAACCCGGTAATGCCCCTATTTGTGGCACGGGCGTCCCGCCCGTGTTCGGGGGCATTGCCACCCACCCGGAACATGGGCAGGATGCCCATGCCACGAAGGACCATGCCCCATTGCTTCCGCGGCGGTCAGCGCACCACCACTTCCTTCTCATCTGCCCCGCTGACAAACACCGCTTTCTCCGCGCTGTCGAGCACGTTTCCAATCAGATGGATGCCTTTGGTGGATTTGCCCGACACTTCAAGATAAGTCTTGGCGCCCTCGGGCGCAAAGCTGCCGCGCAGCAGCGCATCGCGAACGTTCACAAAACGCAGCACCGATCCGCCCTCGGGTGCCGTGCGCGTCTGTAGCATGTCGATGGACAGCCCGCCCACATCGTCGCACACCAGCGCCGGGCCCGGCTGGCCCGGTGCGGAGGGGGTCGGCGTGCCGCCGTCGGCGGGCCATTCCACATCATGTTCTTTGCGGGTGGCTATCCTCCAGAAGGCGTCGTCAAACAGCAACTGCACATTGCGCAGGACCAGGCTGTCCGTGTGGCGGACATACATGCCGTAGGCGGGCAGCGCGGCAAACATGTCGGTGTCGGGATAGTCGGCCTCGCATTCCGGCACGGCTTCGTCGGCGGGACGCCAGGCGCAGCCGCCCTTGAAGCGGATACAGATATTAGACAGGCTCACCCCGTCCACGCGCGCGCCGGGGATGCCCGTGATGGAGCAGGTGTTCGACGCGTCCGTGGCCACAATGTTGTCCATCACCACGTTCTTGAGCGAGCCCGGAACCGGCGTGGCCATGTCGCGCCCCCGGTTGCCCAGGCGGATGAACACCGGTGTCGACACATTGTGCATGGACAGGTTGGACACGGCCACGCCATCGATGTTTGCGCCGTCGACCGACTCGAGCGCCACGCCGCCCAGGGCGGGGCGGTCACCCGGCAGGCCTGCCATCACGCAGTTGCCCACGGTGATGTGCTTGAAGTCGCCGCCCGATTCGGTGCCCAGCTTGAAGGCGTTGCAGCCCGTGGCCAGGTAACAGTTCGTGACGGTGATGTTCTCGCAGGAGCGCCGTTCCCCCAGGGAAAAACTGCTCTTGGGCACAATCGCATCGTCCCACGATTCAATATGGCAGTTGGCGATGCGCACGTTGCGGCAGGAGTCGGGATCGATTCCGTCGGCATGCCCGTTGAGAATCGTCACCCCGTCGATGTTGACAAAATCGGTGCCGAGCAGGCTGATGTTGTAGTTGGGGCAGTTTTGCAGGCGCACACCCGTGATGTCAACATACTTGCAGCGCTTGAGCGCAATGGCCTTGGGCCCGTGACGCCGGTCGCGGTTGGAGTCAATCACCCCTTCGCCGACAATGGCGATGCGCTCCACCTCCTCGCCCCAGATCAGGGCATGGTGAAAGAACGAGGTTTCCGCATCGGAGGCGTTCTTAAAATCAAGCTTCTCAATCTTGTCGTAGTCGGTCGCATCCTGGCTTCCCAAAATGGTCGCGCCCGCCTCAAGCCGCAATGTCACATTGCTGCGCAGGTGGATGCTGCCGCAAAGGTAGGTGCCCGCCGGAAGGAGCACCGTGCCGCCGCCCCGCTCCGCGCAGGCGTCAATGGCCTTTTGCACGCCCGCGGTGTCCTTGGCCTTGCCGTCACCCCTTGCACCGTGGTCGCGCACATTGAATCCGACCGGGCCGCTTCCGGCCCACGCGACCGCACCCAACAGCAACAGCACCGACACAAACGCCAGAGTCCTGACCATCGTTCATACCCTCTTGGGATGGCGCGCAACGCCCGCCGCCGCGCAGGAAAGCAGTCTAGTGTACGGGGCAACAGATTTGCCATTTCCCGGCGGGCGGGTTGCCTGCCGTGCATGGGGCCGCAGCACCTCTTGATGAGATTCTCCCCATGGGGATTCAAAACGGCATGACCGATGTTTATAGCGGTAGGAAAAACAAAGGAGCCTGAAACCATGGCAAATGTGAGAATATTTTACGGAAGCACCACGGGAAACACAGGGGAGGTGGCCGCACTGATAGCCGAGTCGCTGGGCGACACCGTGGAGTACGTAAGGGACATTTCGTGCGCCTCGGTCGAGGACGTGTCCGGCGCGGAGGCGCTCATTCTGGGTGTGTCCACCTGGGATGACGGCCAACTGCAGCAGGACTGGGAAAACTTCTTGCCGAAACTGGATGAAATTGACCTGCAGGGGAAACCGGTGGCCCTTTTTGGATTGGGCAATTCCTACGGATTCTCCGAGCAGTTCTGCGACGCGATGGGCATCCTTTACCGTAAGATCGTGCAGCGCTGCGGCAGGGTGGTGGGATTCTGGCCCAATGAGGGGTACTCCTTCAAGGCATCAGATGCGCTGGTGAACGGCCATTTCTGCGGACTGGCTTTGGACCAGGACAATGATCGGGCCAAGACCCCGGACCGGGTCCGGCGCTGGGTGGACCAGATTCGAGGCGACATGGCCGTTTGAGGCCCTGCCGGATGATGCACCCCGCCTTGGGTTATTTCCGGCGCGGACGGTAAAGGTGCGTGCTGGTGCCGAAAACCACCGCGGCTGATTCCATGACCGTTTCGCTGAGGGTCGGGTGGGGGTGGATGGTCATGTCGAGATCGTTCGCCAGCGCGCCCATCTCAATGGCCAGCGCGCCTTCGGCGATAAGTTCCCCGGCGCCTGCGCCCGATATGCCCATGCCCAAAATCTGGTTGGTGGCGGGATCGCACACGAGTTTTGTAAGTCCTTCGGACCGGCTTATGGTGCTGGCGCGCCCCGACGCGGCCCAGGGGAAGCGGGTTATTTTCACCGAGCGCCCCTCCTTTTCGGCGAGGGTCTCCGTGAGTCCGCACCAGGCCACCTCGGGGTCGGTGAACACTACGGCGGGAATCGCCATCGGCTCAAAGGCGCTGTTGTGGCCGGCAATGACTTCGGCCGCCACGCGGCCCTCGGCGGAGGCTTTGTGGGCGAGCATGGGTTCTCCCGCCACATCGCCGATGGCAAAGACACTCGGCTCCGCCGTGCGCCGCGCCAGGTCCACCTCGATGAAACCGTGCGGGTTGACCACGACCTTCGTGGAGGCGAGATTGAGCCCGCTCGAATTGGGCCTTCGGCCCACGCAGACCAGCACCTTGTCGAATTCGTGCGGCTGCGGAACGCCGTCCTCCCCCTCCAGCACCACCCGTATGGACGAGCCCTGATCCTTGATTTCGGCCACTTTCGTCTTTAGCAATATGGCGTGCATTAGGCTTTCCAAACGGGCCTGCAGGGGTTTCACGAGGTCCCGATCCGCACCGGGAAGCAGACCGTCGGTCATTTCAACGACCGTGACCCGGGAGCCGAGAGAGGCGTAAACCGAGCCCAATTCCAGCCCGATGTACCCGCCGCCGACCACCAGGAGTGTTTCGGGAATCTCCTCCATTTGCAGGGCCGTGGTGGAATTCATCAACCGGGGAGAATCGATAAGCGGACCGAACAGCGCCGGCCGTGAACCGCTGGCAATGATCGTGTGTTCCGCGTGAAGCACGTCCTCGGAGCCGTCCTGGTGAAAGATGGCCAGGGTGTTCGCATTGAGGAAACTGGCCCGTGCCTGCAAATAGCGCACCTTGTGCGCCCTGCAAAGGTCGCCCAACCCTCCGGACATCTGGCTTACGACGGAACGGGTCTTCTGGCGGACCTTTTCCAAGTCCATCTGGGGCTCCCCAAAGGTCAGTCCCCATTCGGCAGCCTCCCGGGTGTCATTGACAAGCTTGGCCACATGCAGCAGAGCCTTGGAGGGAATGCAGCCCCGGTAGAGGCAGGTGCCTCCCGGATTGGCCTCCACATCGATCATGGTCACGTCCACGCCCAGATTTGCCGCGTGAAACGCTGCGGCATAGCCGCCGGGACCGGCGCCGATGATGGCAAGATGGGTGGAAAGCGTCTCTGTCATTGCTTTTTGAATCTCCTCTTCGCTGTCAGGCGGGCGGTCACTTTGTTAGTGACAAGCTAAAATTGTACCACATGCAGGGCGGGATGTGGCGCGCTTTTGAGGATATTTTGGCGCAAAATGCAACCAAATTCGTCATCTACCGCCCATAATTGTATCTCCTGAGAACTTGCATTGTCGCTTGAGAAGGGAATATTCTACACAAACCTTATGTTTTCAATAGGTTAGAAGAATAGGCACGAAACATGCTTGACAAACTCGGTGAATTGTCCACATACGACCGGATATCATCCAACCGCTGGTAAGGGAAGCTTGGCTTCGGGAGCGGCGGTGATGTCAGGTCAATAAAGGTGAGCCCATGAACAAGTCGCGCGGGTTTACTCTCATAGAGTTGATGATCGTGGTTACGGTCATCGCAATTATCGTGGCCATAGCGGTGCCCAATCTGCTCAGGTCACGGGTGCAGGCAAACGAAAACTCCGCCGTGGGGACGATTCGGGCCATCATGTCCGCCGAGACCACGTTTAACACCCAAAACGGGCGTTATTCTCAGGACTTCTCAGAGATGACCGCCGCCATTCCGCCGTACCTTAGCGGAGACTGGACCAAGGCGAAGACCGGCTACCTCTTCACCTTGGGCGGAACGGTAATCAACTACACCGTCAATGCCAATCCGCTGAATTTCGGAATCGAGGGGAACCGGGGGTTCTACTGTGACGCCAGCGGCGTTATCCGGGCTGAGGAGGGCGCTGTGGCGACCTCGGCAAGCACCCCCATTACCCAGTCCCGCTGATCTTCAAGAAGGTTTTGGGGGAAAGCCGACAGCTCTCTGACGGCTGTCCGTTTATATGAGTCCCACAATCGCCTGGTCCAGTTCATAGCCGGCATCGGCGACGGAATCGGCGAGAATGCGCAGGTCGTCGCAGCATTGTTCCAGCGTGGGTGCAGTTTCCCCGTCTGGCCCCTCCTGCGACAACAGGTCTGCGGCCAGGGAAAGGGGCAGTGCCGCACACAGGCGCTCCAACTGTTCCTTGTTGACGTAGCGGTGTCCGCCAAAACGGTTCTCCATCAGAAAGGCCCGCACGTCGGAATCCTGAAAAATGCGGTCCAGCAGGGGTGCCCATATTTCCGTGCCCAGCGCGGCGGCATCCCGGTCGCAGGCGATGGCTATCCGCACCAGCCGCGCGTCCATGCCGGCGCGCCATGTGTCGGCACCTGTCCCCTGGAAGGACCGGGCAATCTGGCGGGTGAGGAACCATTCGCGCATCCAGGCGGCACTTGTTGCAATCACGTCAAACACCGGCGCGGCGGGGTGCGCCGCCGGAACCGGGTCGGCCGGCATCAATTCCAATGCGGGCTGTTCCAGACTTTCCGGACCGGGGGCGGCCATCAGGCCGATGGGCCGAAGCAGCGCAACGGCAAAGGGCACGCGCCAGTAGTCCAAGGGGAAGTCATCCCCCTCCGGCATACCCTCCAACAATGTTTCCAGCACGCCGGGCTCGACATCCAGCGCGGTCAGACGCGCGCGCAGTTTGCGGACCGTGTCCACCTCGGCGCGGGCGCGCCGCAGGGCCTCTTCTCGGCAGCCGGGCAGCAGAATCTTGTCCTGGATGGCATCGAAAAAGGCGGAGAGACGGTCTTCGACGACCTGCCACTCCTCTTCTCCAAGTGTCTCGGCGGACAGCAGGGCAAAGGTGTCGGGGGCGACAAGTTCACGGAAGGGGGCCAGCAGCGCGGCCAGATTCATTTCGAGGTAGGCCTCGTCAATGCTCGGCACGCCCCGGCCTGCCAGTTCCGCATGCAGTCTGCCCCAGGAATTGTCAAAATCACGCACCTGGCGCCAGTCGATCAGCGCGCGGTATTCATAGCCGTTCAACTCGGTGTGAAGGCCCCGTTCGGCCAACGTGGGCGCATGATGCAGGTATTCCAGTCCCAACCGCACATCGCTGAAAATGACATAGGCCGCACCGTCCAAATCGAGATCGAGGGCCTGATCCAGCGTCCAGCGGCGCAGCCGCTTGGCCTCGACCGAACCCTCGTTGATGGCGGTGGAGGTGTGCACCACGCCGCGGGTGCTGCTGAAGGCGTTGTTGTAAATGATGAGTCCCCGCTCGCCTGCGTCACGGTTGGAGTAGGCAAAGACGTTCTCGTCCACCCATCCCTCGGGGGTGACAAAGTCATAGAAGGCGAAATGCCCCGCGCCGCTGAACACGTGGCGGCGCCGCACAAGCGGGAAGATCTCGCGCTCATGGCGCTCCACCAGGCCCATGTCGGGCGACTCGTTGCGGTAGGCGCGGCGGTATTCCATACCGTATTTCTCGGTGAACCCCTCAATCTGGCCGTGGCCGAACATGGGCAAACCGGGCATGGTGGCCAGCAGTGCGGCGGTGCCGAAATACTTGTCCCCCCTGCCGAACTGCGCCTCGGCCGTGTCCTCGTCGGGGTTGTTCATGAAATTGACAAAACGCTGCAGCACTTCCGGGCTGAACTCAAGCACGTTCTTGATGGTCTGGCGGTACTTGGTGTTGTCCTCCATCTTGAGCATGTTCATGAAGGCGCTGTTGTAGACCCGGTGCATGCCCAGCGTGCGCACGAAGTAGCCTTCCATGAGCCAGAAGGCCTCGGCGAGCAGGAGGGTGTTGGGCGCCTCGGCGGCAATGCGGTCCACCACCTGCCGCCAGAATTCCTCGGGGAAGGCGTGGTCGAACTCCTCGCGGCTCATGCCCCGCTCGGCGCGGGAGGGGATGGCGCCGCCCTCTCCGGGCTTGGGGAACCAGAGGCGCTGATAGTGTTTCTTGGCGAGGGTCATGGCCGCATCGAAACGGATGATGGGCGATTTGCGCGCCACGTGCAGGATGGTCTGGATGACCGCCTCGCGCACGGCGGGCAGCATGAAATTGAGCTGGGCCGTGTCGTTCCAGGGCATGTTGGTGCCGTCGTTGCCGTGGTAGATGAAACGCGTTTCCCCCGTCCACCGGTCCACGCGCTTGAACACCACAGAGGCGTCGGAGTGGTTCCAGTAGCCGTCCTCAATGAACAGTCCGACCCGCGGGTCGGGCGAAAGGTCCGGGCCGTTGAAGGTGTAGCCGGGGAAGGGCGGTTCGGACAACTGCATAAACCAGTCCGGATGCTCGACCACCCAGCGCGAATGGAGGCCCATGTGGTTGGGCACCATGTCGCTGGCCAGCCGTATGCCGCGCCGCCAGGCGCGCTCGGCCAGGTCGTGGTAGGCCGCCTCGCCGCCGAGGTCGGCGGCAATGTCGTAGTCATAAAGCGAGTAGGCCGAGGCCTCCGCCTCGGGGTTGCCCATGCGGCGCTTGATGTCGCGCGATGCGCAGGAACGTTCCCACAGGCCGATGAGCCACAGTGCGTTGAATCCCCAATGGGCGAGTTGGTCCAGTTCCACATCGGGGATCTGGTCCAGCCGATCGACGGGCCGCCCGTGCTTGATGGAAAGCTGGTGCAGCCACACGTAGGCCGATTTGGCCATGAGCACCACGTTGGGCATCCAGTCCTTGTCGGGCGTGAAGCCTTCGGGCTCGCTGTAGGCGTCATGGTCGGCGAAGGACAGCGGCATCGACGGACCGGGACCGAACCCGCGCATGGCCGTTTCTTCGCGCAGCACGCCGCGGGCTAGGAGCAGTTCCTCAAACATCTCTTCCGGGATGAATGCGCGCCATTCGCGCAGGATGAATTCCAACTGTCCGTCCAGCGAGTTCGGACTCCTCCTGGCCGGGGCGCGGAGCGTCTCCAGTATGGCCAGTCCCGTTTCTGAAACCGGAGCCTGCACGGCAAACCACACTTCGAGCGCCCCCATGTAGGGCTCAAAGGGCGCCGCGGTACGCAGGGGCGCGGGATCATGCAGTTCACGGTAGGGTTCCAGTGCCGGGTTTTCCGAAGACACCTGCAACAGCAGCGTTTCGATGACCGCCGTATGGAGGTTCGGCAGTTCGTCGCTGGAGCCGTTGAGCCAATGACTGGGGGTAATCTCCCCCTTCCGCACCGCATCAGGGGCAAACTGTGCGGTGAATTCGGGCAGCGTGGCGTCCACGGTGGCATCGCCGCAGAGGAGGCGCGCATGCTCCAACCCACCGTCGATGATTCCCGGGTGGGCCACGACACAGTAGCGGAACGCAATGTAGCGCAGCACGCGCGTGATCAGGCCTATTGTCAGGATTTCACCCGCCCGCGCGGGGTGTGCCTCCGGCGCGGACAAATCCCGCGCGGCGTTCATCCGCGAGGCGATGGTCCGGGCGATACGGACACGCGGCGCGGCCGTCTCCTGGGGTGATGTCCCGTCAAGGTTGTCCAAATCCAGCCGATGCCAGGCATCGGTCGAAACCTGAAAACCATACGGGGCGATAGGGCTGTCGATGCGGATCTTTTCCATGAAACCTTCCCGCGCGACGGTTTTCCGCGCGCTTTGGTGGCAATCAGCATAACCCATTGGCGCGTGGGGATGCGAGAGAGAGGTGGAGGGTTGCGCCCGACTGGCATCCAAATGAGCGATTCTTGACGGCGTCGGTTGCATCGATGATGCAGTGATGCCAGCACGCATTGCCCCTGTAGTTTCCATGAGAAACGTCTTTCTTTGGAGTGCGTGTGGCAGCGCGCAGCGGCGACACCGCTTTGGCTAGTTTGACGCCGACAACCGGGCCGCGAAAGCAGGGGCAGACACGCGCGGCGTTGGCTCTGGCCTTGGGTCATCCATCGCTTACCGCCCATCAAAAGGAGCAGGCGGGCATTATCCCGCGCCTACACCCTCTTGCCCAGTTCGCGCAAGTAGGCCAACGCCTCTGCCGTACCCTTCCTACGTGCTGCGGCAAGCGCCGGATTCAGCGGGTTGCCGTCAAGTAGGAGCCACTTCAACTGCACGAGCGTTCCCAGCGACTCGGGTAGCACCATCAGGCGGTTGTGGCGAAGATAGAGGGCGTTCAACTGCGTGAGATCGCCCAGCGACTCCGGCAATGCCGTCAGGCGGAGGCCGTCGAGCCGGAGCGTCTGCAACTGTGCGGGCAGGCCCGGCGACTTGGGCAGTGCCGTCAGACCGCTGCAGGAAAGGTCGAGCGTCTGCAACTGCGTGAGCTGACCCAGCGAGTCGGGCAGCGCTGTAAGGTCATTGTCGGAAAGATCAAGCGTCTGCAGCTGAGTGAGCCGGTCCAGCGATTCGGGCAACGCTGTCAGGCGGTTGTCGCTGAGGTCGAGCTTTTGTAACTGCGTGAACTGGCCCAGCCATTCGGGCAGCGCCGTCAGGGAGTTGCCGGAAAGGTCGAGTGTCTGCAGCTGCGTGAGATTACGCAGCCATTCGGGCAGTGCCGTCAGGCCGGTACGGGAAAGGTAAAGATCCTGCAACGTTGTGAGTTGGCCCAGCCACTCGGGTATTGCAGTCAGTCTGTTGCCGGAAAGAATGAGCCTCTGCAACTCTGTGAGCCGGCCCAGCCACTCGGGCAGCGCCGTCAGGGAGTTGTCGTAAAGGCTGAGTGCCCGCAACTGTGTGAGCTTGCCCAGCGAGTCGGGCAATGCCGTCAGTCTGTTTCCGGAAATATGGAGCGTCTGTAGCTGCGTGAGCTTGCCCAACGAGTCGGGCAGTGTCGCCAGGCGGTTGTTTGCAAGGTCGAGCGTGTGTAACTGCGTGAGGTTGCCCAGCGACTCGGGCAGCGCCGTCAGACTGTTTTCGTAAAGATCGAGCGTCTGCAACTGCGTGAGCTGACCCAGCGAGTCGGGCAGCACTGTCAGACAACAACCGAGTAGGGAGAGCCACTGCAACTGGGTGAGGTTGCCCAGCGACTCGGGCAGTGCGCTGAGGTTGTTGTCGGAAAGGTCCAGTGCCTGCAACTGCGTGAACTGGCCCAATGACTCCGGCAACACCGTCAGGCGGTTGCGTTGCAAGACGAGCGTCTGCAATTGCGTGAGTTGGCCGAACCAGTCCGGAAGCGACGTCAGGTCGTTGTTGACAAGGTAGAGCGTCTGCAACTGTGTGAACTGACCCAGCGATTCCGGCAGCGCCGTCAGGTGGAGCTCAGAAAGGTCCAGTTCTGTGGCACCGCTCTGCCGCGCTTCCTCGATTTTCTGTTCCGCTTCTCGGTACGGGGCATCGGGATCCATAATTACCCTTTCCTCCCGGGTATTCGGAGCGGCAGGGGTGTCTGCCGCGTTGGTGTTGATGATGATACCACGACGGCATCTTCTTTTTGGAGTGTGTGCGGCCGCGCGCAGCGACGACATCGCTTTGGCAAAACAGGGACAGACACCCAACGCTTCGCTGCGCTTGCGTTTGTCCCTGTATTCGCCGCGGCAGCCAAAGCGGCCTCGTTGCCGCCGCAGTCCATATGGGGCGCATGGTCGGGCGCAAGAAGAACGCGGCTGGAAGCCGCGTCCCCTTTGAGACATGGCAAAAAGAGACGCTCCAGATTCTGATCCTTTGAGCAGGTGTGGACGGCCGTAATAATCCACGTTGAGGCACGGTTGACAGACTCAACACCAAACAGCTTGGCAGTCTTCGGAACAAGGAGGCGCCTCAAAGGCGCGTTTGAAGGGCCTGTGATGAATCCTGCACAATCCCACAAGTGGCCCGGTGTTCTTCTTCGAAACGAGATTGCACGGCAGGAAAGGTACGGACATGAATCGCGCCCACGAAACCCTAGGAAGAGTGTTCTCTGGTGTTCTCTTTTTGACCATTTTTGCAGCCGTGCCGGCATGGACGCAGGAGCTCCGGCACGCCTATCTGTGCAGCGACATCGGCGCGCAACGGGTTTTCAAGGTCGCCGCCTCCGGTGACATTGTCTGGGAATACCCGGCCGTGCAATGCGCCGACGCGTGGCTGCTGCCCAACGGCAACGTGCTGATGAGTTTCACCGATGGTGCGGGCGAGGGAAAGGTGGCCAACCGCGGCGCGCGCGAAGTCACGCCGGACAAGAGGGTGGTCTGGGAGTATAAGACCACGAGCGAGGTGTGGAGCTGCCAGCGGTTGGCCGATGGCAACACGCTGGTTGCAGAATGCACCGCCAAGAGGCTGATTGAAGTTGCCGCCGCGGGCGCGATTGTCAAGACTATTCCAGTCAAGACCGACACCAGCGGCCACGGCGTCATGCGCCTGGCCCGCAAGCTCGACAACGGCCATTACCTGGTGGGGCATCTGGAGGACAAGGCCGTCCGCGAGTATGACGCCGAAGGAACCGTGCTGCGCGACATAAAGGTGCCAGATGTCGCTTTCGGCGCCGTGCGGCTGACCAACGGAAACACGCTGATAGGCTACCGCGGCGGTGTCATCGAGGTTGACGCACAGGACAAGACCGTGTGGCATCTCACGCAGCAGGACCTGCCCGACCTCAAGCTCTACTGGATATGCAATCTGCAGCGTCTGGCCAACGGCAACACGGTCGTCAACAACTGGTTCATGCACCAGCGTCGCACCGACAGCCCGCCCTTCTTCGAAGTCACCCCCGACAAGAAGGTCGTCTGGCGTGCACCGCTTCACGAAAAGATGGGAGACCCGACGGCCATACAAATCATGGAGACGGAAGACTTGAAGATACAAAACGGCGGGCAGATCGTCGCCATCGGCGATTCCATCACGGCCCAGGGCGGCTATCTGCGGGACATGGACGCGGTGTTTGCCAAACAGTATGCTGACTTCAATATTCCCGCCATTATCAACGCCGGGATCGGCGGCCAAAAGGCCGAGGACCTGATCACCCGTTTCGACAAGGATGTGATTCAGAGGAAGCCCACGCTCGTCACCATCGACATCGGGATCAACGATGTGTGGCACCGGGTCAAAGAGCCCCACAGCGACGAGGTGCTGAAAAACTACCGGGCAAATGTCACCAAAATGGTGGAAGCAGCCCAGGCCGCAGGGATTCGCGTGCTCCTGTGCACCCCCACCCTCATTGAGGAGAACGCAAGTTCGGAAGGCAACAAGCGGCTGATCATGTACTGTGACGCGGTCAAAGAGATTGCCGCCGAGAAGAAGTGTCTCCTGGCCGACCTGCACGAGGTCTTCCTCCAGGCCCTGGCCCGCAAGCCCGCCGATGTGCAGGGAAACCAGATCACCGGCGACGGTGTGCACATGAACGCCACCGGAGACTGGCTGATGGCCGGGGAAATCCTCAAGGCGCTGGGCGTGCCCCGCGAAAAGGTTCAGGCATTGATTGCAGAGGACAAAGCGGCCAGCATGGTGTACCTCTCAGAGTCAGGAGGCGGTTCCACTGCAGTGCTCAGATGAGACAACAACCGTTGGCATACATTCCCAAGAGATGCGCACGGTCTTTCCGCATTGCTCCCAACCCATTTCGCAAAACGCTGAGCTGCCAAAGAGGCTGCCTTACTGGGAGCGCCGGCATCCCTGCCGGC
>CAITNO010000019.1 GCA_903893795.1 Candidatus Hydrogenedentota bacterium
CCGGCGCTCCCAGTGATTACTTCTCCACCGTCACCTCATCGCAAATCTTCCCGTCCTGGCCCATCGCCTGCATGGTGCAACGGTTCCCGTCGATGGTGAAGGCGTTGCAGAAGGCCTTCGGCGAGAAGTCCGTATACTCGGTGTAGTCAGGCTTCTGCGGGCGGCGCATGTCGCCGGGGATGCTGACGGTGACGCAGTAGATGGTGCCGTCCTTGGGCGAATCGACCACCTTGCCGCCGCGCAGCGGCTTGGACCGCAGATAGTGGTGCACATGCCCGCTGAGCGCGAAATCAACGTGGTACTGGTCAAAAAGCGGCACCCACCACTTCAAGATTTCCGGCTCGTCGCCGTCGGGGTCAAAGGGCGGGAAATGGAACACGGCGAACTTCCAGGTGGCGTCGGTGTTCTTAAGCGTGTCCTCCAGCCACTTCGTTTGCTGCTCCATCCCCTCCGTCACGTCGAGCATGATGAGCAGGGCGTTGCTGTAGCGCAGGGTAAAGGCGCAGCCCGGCGTGATGCCCTCCGGCCCGTTCTTAGGCAGGTCGAACAGGCCCATGATGAGGTCCGGACCCAGTCCGTCAATCGCATCGTGGTTGCCCATGCCGGGGATGTAGGGCTTGGTCTGGACGAATCCGGACCACATCCCCAGCAGCGTGTCCCAGTCATTGGCATATTGCCCCGTGCCCACATTGTCGCCCGACACCGTGAGGAAGGCCGCATCGGGCCAGCGCTTCGCCGCCCTTTCCAGCAGCGGTCCGACCTCGGGCCGGTTGTGCGTGTCGCTCATCCACAGGAAGGTGAACGGCTTCGGTTCCGCCGGGGCGGTGGTAAAGGTGGCGGCGGCACTGCGCGCGACCTCCCTGTCCGCGCCGACGGTGTATTCGTACACCGTGCCTGGCGTAAGACCGGACAGTTCCGCGGTGAAATGGTTCAACTTGGGATTGTTGGCCACCATCCGGTCTTCAATGATGCAGCGCCGGGCAGGCGCCTCTTTCCATTCCTTCTCTCCGCGCGCCCGGTAGCGCGCCACACCTGTGTCCACGGACAAATCGGTGCGCCATTGAATGGCCTGCGTGCTCTTTGGGTCGCCGGCCCAGGTCAGCGCGACCTGATCCGGAACCTGTCCCGCCGGTTGCGCCGTGAGGCGAAAGGCGTCATCAACCAGATGCGCCTCGCGGGCGCGGCCGCGGAAACTGGGCAGCAGGATCTGCCCCTCCAATTCCTTCGGCACCTGCGTGAGAAGCAGGTCGGGCCAGTCGAGATACATGAAACCGCCAACCCGCAATTCCAACAGCTTCTGGTCCGCCGGGAAGAAGTTCGAGAGCGTTACTTTGTCCCCGGCATTGGCCGGACCGACCGTCACGACGTAGTTGGGCCGCTGTTTTTCAAAACCATTGATGCCCAGCCCGACGGGGCCCGCCGGACAGGTCTTCTGCCAAACCTCGTAGGTGTACTTCGCATTGCAAACCTCCAGAGCGGACTTTTGGAAACCCTGTTCCGCCATCCAAAACGGCACCACCTTTTGCGCGCGGTCGCGCAGGATGGACACCACCACCGGAACGTTGGCATCGAAACACCAATACTTCGTGGCAAGCGTGGCCCGCTCTTCGGGCGTGATGAACGCCATCACCTGCGCCTCGTCCAGCGCGCGCAGTTCCTCGATGCTCTCTTGCGCATACAATCGCGCGACAATGCCGTCCATCACCTCCTGCACCGCTCCGGCGGGGAAGGTGGACGCCTTGACCACCGGCACCGGGGGAGGCGATGCCGCCGCGAATGCCAAAGCCTGAACGAGGACAAGGATGACGGGCAAAAAGGGACGGAACTTCTTCATGACGTTCTCCTGAAGTGATGACTCACAGACATCATAATGCACATCGGACCGTGGATGTCTTACCCAAGTTGCACACGGGAACCGGGAAAGGACAGGCGCCCCACTCTATACCTTCGGAAGCAGGTAGATCAGCACCCCGATGCAAGCCCCAATCACAATCAAGACCGGAATCACCAGTGCCCAAGCGTATTTGTTGAACTCATGGAATTCGTCCGCCTCTTTCTTCGCGCCAGAGGCTTGTATCAGTTGTTCGGTCAAGAAGAAATCCCACATCAGCACCGCAGCGATGACTTTTGCAAGCGCAACAAGGGCCCGTCCAATCGCTTTCAACATGTCGTTCCCTCCCTTCGCCCTGTTTGGTTCAGCTTCCAGGTTTGAAATGCTCGTCCAGGAACTTCTTCAGCGCCGGCCCATAAACGTCCTTCGACGAGAATTTCCCGCCGCCATGACTGCCGCGGATTTCCACAAACTGCTTCGGGCTGTGTATGAGTTCATACAGCCGTCGTCCCTGCACGAAGGGCACCGTATTGTCCTCCGTGCTGTGCACGACCAGCACGGGACTTTGTATATCGCCCACCTTGTCGATATTGCGAAACTGAATTCTGGTAATCGCAATCGCGGGCAGCCAGGGGATCGTGTCGGCGACCACCCGCGGCACCGACAGAAAAGTGCTCTCCAGAATCACCGCACCGGGTTTCACATTGGCCGCCAAATCTGCCGTGACGCCGCCGCCCATGGAACAGCCCGCAAGCACAATGTGGTTTTCAGGGATGCCCCGCACCTGGGTCAGATGCTTGTACATGGCCCGGATGTCGGTATAACACCGGCCTTCCGAGGGCTCCCCGGTGCTTTGTCCGTAGCCGCCGTAATCGTAAAGCAGCACCGAAAAGCCGTCGTCCCGGAAATATTGGGCGTCATCGAGATAATGGGAGATGTTCTTGCCGCTACCGTGCGAAAACAGCACGGCACCCCGTGCGTTCTCCAGCGGCAGCCACCAACCGTGGGTCTTCTCCCCGGAAACGTCGAGCCAGACTTCCTCGAAGGGCCAGTGCAGGCTGTCCGGTGTCTGCGTGATTTCCGCCGTCCGACCATGGAAATAAATGCGCTCCTGAAACGCCCAAACCGAGGCGAAGAGGAGAAGATACAGTCCGGCCGCCAGCAGCAGTGCGATGGGGACGGCTTTCCGGTAAATGAAAGACCAAATGATGGGGTTGTCCAAGAGAGGCACCTCCTTTCCCTGATGACGCGGGGGAAATTGCTGCAATGCTGGTATTGTGGGCGCGGGCACGGCCGGGTTTCAATCCAACAACAACGGCCACTTCCTCCACAGATTGCCTACCCGCTTTTGCCGCCGCTGTTTGCGGCATGACCGGTTTAGGCGGTACAATCCTTTTTTTAGAGGAGTGTCCCATGGCATCTGATTCCGGATATGTCGATTACGTGGCCGTGCTGGGTTTGGACCCTGAGTTCAAGCCTGCCGACGCGCGCCGTGTGTATCGCAAGAAAATCAAGGACCTGCTGATTGAAATCAGCCAGGTCCAGGTCACCGAGGAGCGGCGCAACCGTTTTCTGCTGGCAATTGCCCAGTTGAACGCGGCCTTCTACATTCTCCGCGACAAGGACCGTTGCGACAAATACCTCGCCGACCGCGCCCAAGTCATGCAGATCGAGGAGGAATGGCGCGCCCAGGCGGACAAGACGGAGGCCTCGGACAAGTGCCGGCGGCAGTTTGATCAGGCACTGCGCGATTTCCTGTCGGTGTACATGGAAGAGCTGATGCTGGAGGCCGGACGCGACCCCGAATGCGTGGAAAACAGCAATTGGGATGCGGCCCATGAACGCCACGCCAGCAGCGTGCTCCGCCGTTACCGCCAGCAGCTTTTCCATGAAATCCACGAGCGCCTGCCCTTCTATGACATCACCCAGCCCTCGGTGGACTGGGACGAACGGTCGCGCTTTGTGGCCGCGATGATTGCAGGGGGGGAACGATAATGGCGCGCGCACCCCAGCAAAAGGCCCAGGTGACGGACGCCGTCATCGCCAAATCCTTCGCCCACACCGTGGCCACGGGCGACATTGTCAATTTCCGCTTCCTGTTCATCTCCTATTCCCCGCTCCGGCAGGATTCGACCGAGGACATCAATTGGCCGAAATACGAATACCTGCTGCCGCCGGATGAGAATGACGCCCTCTACCGCAGCGCACTGGACCTGATGAAGCAGCCGGAGATTCTGGCGCACGTGCGTGCGCAACTGCAGCGCCAGGGCCCGCCGCAACTGCCCTGGGAGCCGCTGATGCGGCTCGCCGACAACGCATTGCGCCTGTCCAAGCTGACCACCGCCGCCCAGGCCTACGAGGTGTTGCGGGTGCGCCGACGCATCCAGGAAGAGTTTCTGGCCCAGGCGGACGCCGCGCTCGACGCGGGCGACATCAGGAAGGGTGTGCGCGGATACGTGATGGCCAGCGGGCTGGACTATGACTATGCGGCCTTCCCCGAACCCTTGCCGGCCGTGCCGAACTACCAGGAACGGGTGCTGATTCTGCACGGGGAATACCCCAAGAACCCCGAGGATGCCGTGGCGCTGCAGACACCCGAGGTGCATGTCCGCACAGGCCTGCACTACCTGTTGCGCAACGCCGAAATCGCCGGGCGCCTCGAAGCGCGGCCGCTGGCGCTGCGCATCGAGTTTCTGGAGCAGTGGATTCGCCAGACCGACCCGCAGTGGGACGAATTTGCCGCGCGTTACCGCGAGGCCTGCGGGCTGGCCAGAGAATACGGCGAGCGGCTCGAAAGGGAACAGCGCGCCGAACAGGGCCAGCAGACGCTGGCCGACGAGGTGGAGGCCGCCCGCGACACGCGCGACCCACGCGGCATATCGGCGGCGCTTTCGGGCCGCACCTCGCTCGAACTCGAATGGTGGCAGTACCTCAAAGACACGGCCTACCGCCACCCGGCCTCGGCGCTTTTTGTTACGCGCCAGGTGGTGGCAAAGGACGTGGAAATCATCATGCCCCGCTACCGCAGTGATTCGGAACTCGTTCGCAGGCTTGGACTTGAAGCTGTTTGAAATGGCGCGGAAGCGGCGTACTGTGGTATAGTTTTGCAACGCGGAAGGGCATGAGGCCTGCGCACGGAGTATGATCGTTTGGACATGACTGAAGAGACCACGCCCCTCCCCCAGCCGGAGCAGGAGGCCCCCAGGGAACCCAGGCAGGAAGCGAAGCGCGAGTTCCTTGAACTCATCAAGATGGTGGTAATCTTCCTGGTGGCGTTCTGGGGCATCAAGACTTTCGTGCTGGAGGGATACGAGGTGCTTGGACCCTCCATGCTTCCGAACCTGCACGACCAGGAGCGCATTCTGGTCCTAAAACTGCCCCACCAGCTCAGCAAACTCCCGTTCTTGGGCGAATGGCAGCCCTTCCATCAGGGCGACATCATTGTGTTTGACGGCGTGGACAACAAGCGCTACGTCAAGCGGCTGATCGCGGCCCATCCCGAACACCGGCGCAACACCGTGGATGCCAAGGGCAAGGACGACGCCGGGTCCTCCGAAAACACCGTAAAAGTGGAGTATGACCGCGGCCGGGTGCGTGTGAACAACTGGCAGATTGATGAAACAGGGTACCTGTTGCCGGAAGAAATGCAGTCTCCCGACCGGGACGCCTGCGTGCTGCACCAGGGTGAATACTATGTGCTGGGCGACCACCGCAGCGTGAGCAAGGACAGCCGCAGTTTCCGGGCCGTCTCCGACGATCAGATCGTGGGGAAGGCCGTGCTGCGTTTCTGGCCGCTGAGCAAGTTCGGCCTGCTGTGAAACCGACGGTTCTTTTCTCCGATGTCCACCTCAAGACCGGAGAGGACGGACGGGCACACCGCACTGATTTCGTGCGCTTCCTCGAATCCCTCGGAGGGCAGGGCTGTGAGCGCCTGATCTGCGTGGGCGATCTCTTTGATTTCTGGTTCGAATACAGGCACGTCTGCTTTTCAGGCTATTTCGACGTGCTTCGCGCTTTTGCCGCGCTGCATGACGCCGGTGTCGAACTCCATCTCCTCTGCGGCAACCACGATTTCTGGGCGGGGCGTTTCCTGCGGGACGAAATAGGTTTCGCCATTCACCCCGACCAGGTCGAGATGGATTTTGGCGGCAAACGGGCGCTGTTTTTTCACGGCGACGGGGTGAACAAGACCGACCAGGCCTACCGCGTCTACAAGCGGATCGCGCGCAACCCGCTGGTGGTGGGCGCTTTCCGCATGATTCATCCCGACTGGGCGATGCGCATTGCCCAGGGGGTGAGCCACGGCAGCCGCACCTATCTCGGCACGCCCAATCCCATGGACGGCCCGGAAGCCCGCGCGCTGCGCGAGCATGCCCGCGGACTGCTCGCCGCAGGCGCGGCCGACATCGTCATCTGCGGCCATGCCCATGCGCCCACGATCGAGACCCATCCCGCCCCCGGAGGCGAGGGACTGTACATCAACACGGGCGACTGGATCGGACAGCGCACCCATGTTGTCTGGCAGAACGGCGCATTCCGCATGGAGCGCACGGCGAAATGACCGGCACGGAACCCGCGCGGCCCTTCCTGAAATGGGCGGGCGGCAAAGGACAACTGCTGGACGCCATTTCCGCGCGACTCCCCGAAGAACTGACGGACGGAACACTCAGCCGCTATGTGGAACCCTTTGTCGGCGGGGGCGCCGTCTACTTTTTCCTGGCACAACGATTTCAGTTTCAGGAGATTCTGCTCCAGGACGCCAATGAAGAACTCGTGCTCACCTGGCAGACGGTCCGCGACACGGTGGAGCCTTTGATTAAGGCGTTAAGGATGCTCTCGTACAAATATGGGGCTGAGAGTCCGCAGGGACAGGAGCGGCTCTTCTATGCCCTGCGCGACGCCTTCAACAATGACCGCCCCGCCTATGACTTTCAACACCCGGCGGACCAGGGGGTGGAGCGGGCCGCGCAGACAATCTTCCTCAACCGCACCTGTTTCAACGGCCTTTTCCGCGTAAACGCGAAAGCCCTGTTCAATGTGCCCTTTGGCAAGTACAAATCGCCGCGCATCTGCGACGCCGACAATCTGCGGCAGGTGTCGCGGCTGCTGCAGGGGGTTCGCATTGAGCAGGGTGATTTTGGGTGCGCCACCGGTTTCATCGACGAGAAGTGTTTTGTCTACCTTGACCCGCCTTACCGGCCGATCAGCCGCACCGCCAGCTTCAACAGCTATGCTGCAGGCGCCTTTGGTGATGAGGAACAGCGGCGCCTCGCCGCCTTCTGCCGCGAGATGGACGCGCGCGGCGCGAAACTCCTGCTGAGCAATTCCGATCCCCGCAATGTGGACCCGGACGATGATTTCTTCGATCGGCTCTATGAGAGCTTGACCATTGAGCGCGTCCCCGCCACCCGTTCCATAAACTCCGATGCGGGGAAGCGCGGCGCCATCAACGAACTCCTCGTAAGAAACTACTGAAGTTTGACCCGGTGCCGACCGTGATAGAATCAACCGACAGGACCGCCAACCAATGAGGGTGCAAACCGTGCGTTTTTCAACTGTTCGATGGATGATGCCCGTTCTGCTCTGCCTTTCCTTGGTGCTGCTGGGAGCTGGCTGCAAGCCCAAGGCCCAGGTTGTTCCGGATACCAAGGGGAAAACCCTCGCCGAGGCCAAGGCGGCCATCACGGCGGCGGGATACACCGTCGGCGAAACGAAGGAAGACTACGATGCCGCCGTGCCTGCGGGCCAAGTCGCTTTCCAGACGCCCGCCGCAGGAACCGCGGCGGAGAAGGGAACGCCCGTCAATCTTACGGTGTCACTCGGCCCCAAGGCGGACACCGTCACCTATGATGTCACCTATGCGCCGAAGACGGTGGTGGTGGACGAGGCCCACCTTGGCCTGATGACCGGTTCCGACCCTGAAAATCATGTGTACACCTTCGACGCCGGCGGGGCGGCCGCCGCCGGACTGCCGCTCGAAGTAGGGCGTCCGCTGATTATCCACGGGGTGGCGGCCCGCCGAATCAGCGCGGTGACCGCGAACGGCGGCAGCGTGACGGTGGAAACGGAGTACATGACGCTCAACGAGGCCATCACCGACGGCACCGTTGCCTGGGATTACGGCGTGGAATTCACGCCGGAGAAGATCGCCGCCATTGAGATTCCCGGACAGGGACGGGTTGTTCCCAAGGCGGCAACGCCGGTGGAATTCTCCTTCGACATCGGCGCGTACCATTACGAAATCAACTGCACGCTGGACAATACCGTCGCCACATATGATTTTGTCATCACCAAGGGGATCGTTGGCACGGCCCAGGCAAAGCTGGAGGCGACCGGAAAGATAGACCGTTTCCGCAGCAAGGACAGCATCACCTTTGCGGGCGGGGAACCGCAGGAGTTCGGCCATGAACTGGACGCAATGCGCGGCGACCTGACCGTCAGCCTGACCGTGGCGGCCTCCGGGAACGATGCCGTCAACCTGGAAATACCCGCGACCATCATGTACATACCCTTCATGGTGGGTCCGGTCCCAGTGGAACTGAAGGTCAAGGTGCAGTTTGTGGTGAATGCCACAGTTCCTCTGGGCGCCTCCGCCCGGGTGAGTTCCAAGTTCTCTTATGACAGCACGCTGGGATTCACCTTCGACGGTGCCGGTGCCACGGCCGCGGCCAGTGTGGGCACGGTCAATTTCGGCGACTCCACCCACGAGACCGGCGCGCCCAGCCATATCGCGGCCAATTTTGGCCTGGGCTTTCCGCGCGTGGAAGTGGACATTTTCAAGGAATCCATCGTGCCTTGGGCGCAAACGGCCTTTCTGGTCGGCGGCACCTACACCTTCCAGCCCGCCTGCCAGACTGCGGACGCCATGTTCATCGGCGCGGCGGGCTATGAACTGGGCCTTTTCGGATGGGTCCAGTTGGCCTCCGGCAAAATCACCCTGTTCCAGGAGAAGAAACCGCTGCTTAGGTCGGGCGACTGTCCTGCGGACAGCAAGAGCGAGGAGGCGTTCCAGGTGGAGGACGCCCTTATGGGATTCGGGACAGAATAGCGCCGTTTTGCGAATCCTGCTACAATTGGGTGAAGTGGTTTGAATTGTCGGCTTACCAAGGAGTGTATGTTCCCATGCCCCTGTTTTCTTATTCCTGCAAATCCTGCGGTGCCTATTCGGAAGTGCTGGTGCGCGGCGCGGAAGCGCCGGTCTGCCCCGAGTGCGGCTCCAAGAACCTTGAGAAACAAATGAGCCTGTTCGCCGCGATGAGCGGCCCCTCCACCGAACCGGCCTGCGGCTCCTGCGACTCCTCCGTCCACCAGGGCGGGGGATGCGCCATGGGCGGAGGCTGCGGTTGCCACTGAGGCGCTGATGGAAGAACCGGTACCGGAAAAGAACACCGCCCCGCGCACCCTGTGGATGTACATCCGCGAGGGGCTGGCGGCGGCGCACAAGCGTCGGCCCGTCAGCTTCTACATGCTGCTGTCCGTTCCGGTGGTGCTCGTGCTGGGCGCGCGCCTCTTTGAGTACCGGCAGGATGCGAACCGTTTTCGCGCGGCCCTGTCGGTGCTGCTGCTCTTCTTTCTCGTCATCAGCGTTCAGGCGGTGCATGATTTCTTTTCCATCACGCGAAGGCATTTCCAAGAACGCCGGGCGGCCTATTTGGAAACGCTGGGCGACCGGGAATTTATCGGCGAACTGGGCCAGCGCGTCAAGAAGGGCGAACAGGGGGACTCCTCAGGGCGAAACCAGGCATAGGCACGGATTCCTCCTCCTATTTCCTGGATGATTTGTCGCTTCATGAGCGTTCTTAACAAGAGTTAAGGGAGTCTCATGAACGCAAACAACACGTTGCTGCGCCTCGGCACCTCAAGCTGGAGCTGTCCGGACTGGGTGGGCAAGTTCTATGCGCCGGAAACAGCGCCCAGGGACTTCATCGCCGCCTACGCCCGCAAACTCGACACGGTGGAGATAGACGCCACTTTTTACGCCACACCCCGCAGGTCCGTTGTGGAAGGCTGGCGGGACCGCACGCCGGAAAGCTTTGTCTTCGCCGCCAAAGCGCCCCAAGTCATAACGCACGAAAAATGCCTGGAAAACTGCGGCGGCGAGCTGAAGTCATTCCTCGACACCATGACCGTGCTCGGCCCCCGGCTCGGCCCCATCCTGTTTCAGTTCCCCTATTATTCCAAGGCCAGCGGCATGACCAGGGACGAACTCCTGCAGCGGCTCAACCCCTTTCTGGCGGCCCTGCCGGAAGGCTTTCAGTGGGCCGTCGAAATCCGCAACAAGGCATGGCTCGACAAGCCCCTGTTCAATTTGCTGGCCGAACACCATATCGCCCTTGCCCTGATCGACCACCCCTGGATATACCGACCCGACGCGTTGTTTGCCAGAGAGGGCATCCTGACCGGTCCCTTCGCCTATATCCGCTGGCTGGGTGACCGTTACGCCATCGAAAAGATCACCAAGATTTGGAATGGCACCATAGTCGACCGCCGTCCCGACGTGGAAGAGTGGGTACCCCATCTCCAGGCACTCATCGAGCGCCGTCTCCCGGTGTTCGGTTACGTGAACAATCACTATACCGGGTACTCGCCCGATACCCTGGCAATGATTCAGGAGTTGATGGGGGGCTCTTCTGTTACCGTCCGATGAGGACGGATTGCCAAGACCCGAAGAAGGCCGAAGGGCAGTTTGGCCGACGCTTGGGGACTTTGGTCAGCCCGTGACTATATTCATTTCTTGTCCTATCCACTGTGGCGCGTAAATTTAGAATTACAACGTCCAGCCGTCACGATACTTGTAGTGCAGCAACGCATTGGCTTCGTGATCATTGGTCACTTTCATGCTCTCCGAATCCCAGAGCAGCCGCTTTCCTGTTCTTACGGAAAGGGTACCGAGCAGCAGGGCCTCCGTCAGCGGACCCGCAAATCCGAAGTTGGAACGGGTCGTGCCGCGGCCCTTGCAGGCCTCAATCCATTCCTTGTGGTGGCCGATGGAGCGGGGCAGGGTCTTCTCGGGTTGCTTGTAGGCTTTCATCCGTGATTTTGGGATGAGCCGCGGCTCGTTTCCGCCCCAACCCTCGACAAGAATCTTGCCCTTCTCACCGACGAAGATGATGCCGTCTTCCCGATCCAGTTCCTCGCCTGCGTCGAGTTCCTCGGGACGAGGCGGCATCATGCCGCCGTCGTACCAGTGCAGCCGGACGGGCGGCAGGTCGCCGCGCGCGGGGAATTCATAGTGCGCGGTCGAGGCGAGGGGCAGCGCGTCCTTGTACACCAGCGTCGAACTCGAATCCACCGCCGTAGGCGCGCCCAGTTTCAGTGCCGAATACACGGGGGCGATGTTGTGGATGCCCATGTCGCCCAGCCCGCCCGACCCGAAATCCCACCAGCCGCGCCATTTGAAGGGCATGTAGGCCGGGTTGTAGGCACGGTACGGCGCAGGCCCGAGCCACAGGTCCCAGTCCAGCGTGTCCGGCACCGGCGGCGTGTCCTCGGGCCGCTCCACACCCTGCGCCCAAAAGAGTTTGCCCTTGTGCGTGGGCCGGTCCGACCAGACATGCACCTCGTGCACGGGTCCGATGGCACCGTCCCAAATCCACTCGTTGATGAGCCGGTTGCCCTCGAAGGCCATGCCCTGGTTGCCCATCTGCGTGGCAACCCCGGTCTCACGGGCCGCCTGGGCCACGGCCCGCGCCTCATGCACGGTCCGCGTCAGCGGCTTCTCGCAGTAGACGTGCTTGCCCGCCTTGATGGCCGCGATGCTGGCCACCGCATGGCAATGGTCCGGCGTGGCCACCAGCACGGCGTCAATGTTCTTGTCCTCCTTCTCCAGCATCTTCCGGAAATCGCGATAATGGGCCGCCTTGGGAAAACGCTCGAAGCTTTGCGCCGCCCGTTCGTCGTCCACATCGCACAGGGCCACGATGTTCTCGCCGCGCAGTTCATTGAGGTCGGCCGCGGCCTGTCCGCCGGCACCAATGGCGGCAATGTTCAGCTTCTCGCTGGGCGGCGTGTGGCCGACACCGCCCAAGACATAGCGCGGAACAATCATAAACGGCGCCGCGACGGCGGCGGTGCGCTGGATGAATTGACGGCGCGAAACAGGATCGCCCTGCAGTTCTTCCGATGTGTCTTTGGGATTCATCTATGTGTGGCTCCTTGAGTTCAGGACATTCCTTGCGGCGTACGGTCATTCGTACTTCCAGAATTCCTCCACCGCTTCGGGCGGCGATCGTGGTTCACATTTGGTCCCCGTTGGCGTACTCGTAGGACAGCTTGTGGTCTCCGGGCTTGTATTGATAGAGCATGAAATCACCTCCACCATAGTGCCCGTCAACTATGATTACCTCGGACACACCGTCACCGTCGACATCTGCAGCACCCAATGGCCAGTAATGCTGAATCATTTTGTCATGCAGATACACCCAGGACGCTGTCCAAAGCAGTTCCAATCCGTCTTTCCGGAGAATGGCGCACCAGTTGCTGGAATTGTATCCCTCTTCCGAGGCTCTGCTGTCTTTGCAGGGGTACTCGCGGCAAAGCTGGACAAAGAACACCGTTTCACCCGGCGCAATGTCGAATTCGGCCGCCTCCACCAGCTTGGGTGCCGCCAGTTTGGACGGGTTGTAGGGTTCCTGGTCGCAGTCTGCACTCAGGCTAGGATACTGCTCGCACTCCCGGCGTTCCTTTTCCTCCTCCGCAGCCATTTCCCGCTTCATGCGTCCGGCCAATTCTTCCACGGCAGGCGGCGAGGCGGCGGGACGGGACGGGGAACACCATGCAGGCTTCGAGATCAGCACTTCATAGTCCTGCCACCACTTTCCCGTGGGCTTGGGCTCGCATTCCATGTCGCGGAACAGGACCGCCCGTCCCTCAGTGGAACCGATGGCCTTTACGACGGCTTCGCCCGCGGGATGATACTTCCCCGAAGGGTCAACCATGCGCATGAAGAAGTTGTCTCCGTAGGGCTGCTTTGAAGGGCTGAATCCGTAGGCATCATGCCACGTGCCCCCCTCAAAGAAGACAAACCCAAACATCACCACACCATTCCGTTCACAATCGTAACCAGGGTGGCCCGAGCTCCAATATTCAACGCCGTTCAGCTTTTCGAAAGGACGGCGAATCAATATCTGAGGCTTGCTGTTGTCGAAAGCGGGGCGTTTGGACGCTTCGGGGGTGGCGCTGGACTCGGTTGATTCAGCCCGTGACACGCGCAGGCCAAGGACAAGGAAGAGCACCATCAATGCACGTGAAACGATTGTCGCCATTGCATGCTCTCCCAGGTTGCACTTCGACTGACCTGCATAGGGTAGACTACCAAATGCCCGCCTGCATTCCAAACAGTCCCGGCAGGCCGCTCTTTTGCATCCCGCAGGCCGGGGCCCCCCTTGAAAACGTGCCGGGCCATTCGCCAGACTCAAGTGGTAAACACCCACAAGGAGAATCGGCATGTTAAAGACGGCGACAGGTCTGCTGGCCCTGCTTCTGGCCACGGCGGCACACGCGGCACCGGTTCCGGAGGATTTCCCGCACTTTGCCGTGCCCGGCCATGAAAAGGAGATGGACTCGTTGCGTTCCCTGTTCTGGCTCCACTATGAGCCCGCCGGGCCGCTGATTCCGCTGTGGGACGAGTGGATGCCCATGTCCACGCTGTGGCCCACCACGGCGCCGGGCGGGCAGTTGGACGCCATGCGCGCCCGCTGGGCGCAGGCCCTGTCGGACCGGAAGATGGACGGGGAAGGCTACGTGCTGACGCAGCAGCACGATGGCCCGGCCCACGCCGAGGGCTGGCCCTTCCCCCGGTGGATGGAGGCGGGCGGCGTTGGCTGGCATTTCCGCGGCACGGGGGTGCAGGGCTATGACGCGCCCCCCGCCACGCCCGACGGGTGGACCGTTTCCGGCGGAAAAGGGGGCGACATCAACGACCACGGCTGGGCAGTGGACCTCACCGAAGCGGGGGCGACACTGCAAACCCCGCCGTTCAATATGAACGCAAAGAACGGACCCTGGCTGCGGCTGAACTGGTGGGCCACCGGCTTGGATCATGCCCGCTGCTACGTGGAGTGGGCCACGGAGGAGCAGCCTGAATTCGCGCCGGAACGGCGCGCCTATTTCACCGCCGCCACGCCGGAAGGCCAAACGCAGGTGACGCCGCCCATGGGGCCCAAATCGGCCGGCGAAATAGTCATCACCACCATTGAGACCCGGACGATGATTCCCGTCTACCGCATTCCCGGGTGGAAGGGCACCATCACGGGACTGCGCATCCACCTCGACAACCCCGCCGCGGCCAGCCTGGTGATCAAATCGTTCCACACCGCCTGTGACACCCGCCACGACATCAACAACCTGAACTTCATCCGTGGCTGCTCCGAGTATTTCCTCTGGACCCGCGACGTCACCTTCCTGCGCCAGCAAATCGGCCGGGTGCGTTCGGCCATGCGCTTCGTCATGAACGAGTTCAATACCCGCCAGCGCAAGTGCATTTACGTCACCTGGCCCGGCCATGATGGACACAGCGGCATCCGCATCGACGCGGACGGAAAAAAGACCGTCGTTCCCGGCGTGGGCATCGGCAGCAACTACTGGGACATTCTTCCCTTCAGCGGTGAGGACGCGCTGGCGACGGTCTACTACTACGACACGCTGCTCGACCTGGCCAACCTCGAAGAACAGATTACGCGGCACCCGCAGTGGTGCGTGGCCACGGGCGCGGAAGCTTTCGACCCCGCCGACCTGCGCAGCCACGCCCAGGAGGTGAAGAACTTTGGGACGAAGCGCTTCTGGAACAGCGCGACCGGACGCTTCGGCACGGTGGACCTCGACGGCGGCATGCACGACTACGGATTCACCTTCCTGAACAACGAGGCCGTGTACTACGGCTTTGCCACGCCCGAGCAGGCCAGGTCGATCCGCGACTGGGAGTCCGGGCGCCGCACCGTGGACGGCGACACCTCGACCGGCGCCGACATCTACCGCTGGCGCTTCGGGCCCCGCTCCACCACCAAGCGCAACCTCGACTATTACATCTGGGTATGGAGCAGTCCGGAGAGCATCCCCTGGGGCGCGCAGGTGCAGGACGGCGGCGCGGTGCTCGGCTTCTCCTACCACGACCTGATGGCCCGGCTCATGACCGACGGTCCCGACGACGCATGGCAGCGGCTGCGGGAGCTGCTGGTCTGGTTCGACGAGACCCAGGCGGCCGGCGGATACCGCGCCTACTACAAGGACTCCGAACATGGCACCATGCAGGGCGGCAACGTCGCCGGCGGGCTCGGGCTCGACAAGGAGTTCTTCGAGAGCATCATGGTGCCGCAGGTCATGCTCTACGGCTTCCTCGGCTTCTGCCCCACGGCGGACGGCTTCGCCATAAATCCTAGACTGCCGAAGGACTGGCCCGAGCTGAACATCACCCGCATCCATTTGCAGGCCGCCGTGCTCGACATCACCGTGCGCGGCAAAAACGTCACGGTCACCGGCACCGGCGCCGCCGATGAACCGATTGTGGCCTCGCTGCCCGAAGGTTGGCAATTGACCTGCACACCGGCAGGCCTCGTCACCGCCAAATAGAAGGGGAGAGGAAAGATGGAACGAACATCACGGGAATGTCTGATTCAGCTCCTAAAGACGGCTGACCGCAGATTCATCGTCGCTTTTTTCGTCATACCCGCGCAGGCGGGTACCCAGGCTTGCCACGATGGCCGGCCAATCGGGAGATTGGCGTTCCCAAGAGGGACCGTTTTCCGTCTTGTCACCCTGTTGACGCTCGTGGCCTTGGGCACGGTGCCCATCGCCCAGGCGGAAGACCCCAACACCCTCACCCAGGCCGAAAAAGACAACGGCTGGCAGTTGCTTTTCGACGGAAAGACCACCGACGGCTGGCGCGGCTACAAATCAACCGCAATGCCCGCGAGTTGGACGGCGGAAAGCGGGGCGCTGCTGTCACGCCATGGACAGTATGGCACCACGGGCGACATCGTCACCAAAGACGAATACGACAACTTCGAATTGACCCTTGAATGGAAAATGACCAAGGGTGGCAACAGTGGCATCATCTGCCGGGCGACCGAGGACGGTGAACAGCCATGGGAGACCGGGTCCGAATACCAGATACTGGACAACACCGGCCACATGGACGGACTCAATCCACTGGCCTCCGCTGGGGCATGTTTTGCGGTGTTCGCCCCGGCCAGAGACGTGACCAAGCCGCTTGCCAGTGGAATCAGACACGGATCGTGGCCAATGGAAAGCATGTGGAGCACTGGATGAACGGCGAGAAGTTGCTGGAGTACGATATAGACACCGAAGCTTGGCGGGCCCATGTGAAGTCGAGCAGATACTATCTGACCGCCTATGGCAAGGGCGGTTGGGGCCTCAGCCCAAAAGGCCATATTGCCCTGCAGGATTACGGCGGCGCCATCGAGTTTCGCAACATCAAGATTCGTCCGTTCACGTGAGAGGGACCGTGTGTTCCCGGTGGATGAAACAGGCTTATTGGAATTTTTGCACAGCGAAGAGGAGGCGTCATGGCATTTCGGTTGGGTGAATATGTGGTGTATGGCGAGCTTTTCAACAAGAGCAATTACTCCACACACGGGTACATAGTTTTGCGCGGGGAGAAGGAGGGCGAGGAAACTGTGCTGCACATGGAATTGACCGGCAACTGCGCCAAGGACCTGCGCGGCCGACATTTCCGGTTCATGCCTTCTGAGGACGAACGCAACGGACCCGTCTACCCTGCCGCACAATACTCCGGCCTTCAGCTGGGACAAATCGGCCCGACCGGCGACATGACCGCGCAGGGCTGGGTGAAAGTCATGCCCTGTTCGGTGGAGGAGTTTATGCGCCGCGCCGAACTGGGCGAGGCACCGCCCACGGCATGGAAGCGAAAACTGTACCTTGAATGGTACAGCCAGAACGGGCGCGTCGTGATAGAAATGCCCGGCGCGATCGTGGAGGAATGCGTGCGCGAACCGGAACACGCTCCGGATAGTGAGGAGGAGGACGAGGGGGACTGGGTGCCGCTGCCGAATCTGGCACTGCCGCCTGATTTGGATCAGGCAGCCCCCTCCGCCGGGCCGGGCATCACGATGTTCACCAATGACGAGGATGGGATGCACATCCGGGAATGGTCGCCGCAGGAAAACAACAGGGAAGAGGAGGAAGGTGACCCATCGGAGAGGTCGCCCCTCCAGCAGCACCTGGATGCCGAATCGGCCGCCATCGACCGCATGCTGCACCAGTCTCCGGAGAACGAAGAGGCCTATGCCGACGTCATCCCGGAAATGGAGCTGATGGATGAATGCATGGAACACCGCGAGGCACAGCCTCTCTTTCTGCTGCTGGAAGACACCAGCAAGCTTCCGCCGGACGGTGAACTGGATGACGCGCGGATTGAGGCGGAACTGAAGGGACTGCTCGTGCAGTTGGCCATGGTGGGCGTGGCGCTCGACGTGTGCGAGCATTTCACGCCCCGCGACTGTTACCGCCTGTTGCGGGACAAGGTGCTCTTGGAGCCCAACGCCTATCCCGAACTCGTCGGCACCGGCTGGGTGCAGCACGTGTCCACCTGGGAATACTGCAAGGAATGCGAGGAGGAAATGGACCGTAAGTACGGGGAAACGAAGGATCTACCGTTTTGATTTTCATAGGCACGGCGCGAGTCTTGGCTGGAGAATGCCTGCCATGACGATTCCCTGGTGGCACAAGACGACGGTATACCAGATCTACCCGCGCTCGTTCCACGACGCGAACGGCGACGGCATCGGCGACCTGCGCGGAATCATCGGGAAGCTGGACTACGTCCGGAACCTCGGCTTCGAGACCATTTGGGTCTCACCGTTCTACCTGAGTCCGCTGGCCGACCACGGCTACGACATCACGGACTATGACAGCGTGGCGCCCGAATACGGGACGATGGAAGATTTCGAGGAACTGCTCGAAGAGGCGCACCGGCGCGGACTCAAGGTGCTGCTCGATATGGTACTCAGCCATACCTCCGACCAGCACCCCTGGTTCCTCGAATCGCGCCAATCCCTCAGCGGCCCGAAGGCGGACTGGTACATCTGGCGGGATGGTTCGCCCCGCCGTCCGCCCAACAATTGGGTGGCCTTCCCGGGCGGCGGCGCGTGGCACTACGCACCGGAACGCGGCCAGTGGTATATGGCGTCCTTTCTGCCCTTTCAGCCGGACCTAAACTGGCGCAATCCCGAAGTTAAGGACGCCATGTTCGACGTGGTCCGACGCTGGCTGCGGCGGGGCGTGGACGGCTTCCGGCTTGACCTCTTCAGCGCGCTCATGAAGGATGCGCAATTCCGGAACAACCCCCTTCAGCCTGGGCTGTACGACGGCGGAATGCCCGGCCTCCACAATCCGTGCATGCAGCACAACCATCCCGATATCTTCCCCTTCTGCCAGAAACTGCGCAATGTAATGCGCGAGTTCGGCGAACCGGAGCGCATCCTGCTCGGGGAGGCCATGGGCGACAAGCGGGAGGTGCGACAACTGTTGGGCGGCGAAACGAACGACGGGCTGAACCTGGCGTTCCTCTTCGACATGATCTTCCTGCTTCCCTGGCAACGCCGGGCGAAGTGGTTCCGCAACCTCGTGGCCGAATTCGAAAAACGCTTTCCCCCGCCTTTCCAGCCCACCTACGTCTTTGGCAACCACGACATGCGGCGGCTCATGAGCCGCATCGGCGGCGACATGGAACTCGCGAAGATGCTGGCGGTGTTTCAACTGACGGCGCGGGGCGTGCCCACGGTGTACATGGGCGAGGAAATCGGAATGACCGACCTGTTCATTCCAAAATCGCAGGCCCAGGACCCCGTGTCAAAACTGTGGGACCGCGTGCCCGACGCGGTGCGGAAATGGCTGCCCATCAACCTCAACCGGGACATGAACCGCACACCGATGCAATGGACCGCGGGACCAAATGCGGGTTTCTGTCTGCAGGACGCCGTGCCGTGGCTGCCGGTCAATGAAAAAAGCAAACGCGACTGCAATGTGGAAAGCCAGACGGTCGCGCCGCACTCACTGCTCAACCTGTACCGGGCGCTCTTGAAACTGCGCCGCGAGTTGCCCGCCCTGCACGCCGGATCGCTCACGCTCCTGGACAAAGTTCCCGCCAATGTGTTCGGCCATGTGCGCCGCCACGGGGACCAGTCGGTGGCCGTCCTGATCAACTTTGGAAAACGCTCGACCACCGTTTCACTGGACAGCTTCTGCGAACTGCTGCTCAGCACCTCGGAGCAGACCCGGGTCGACCGGAACAGCGTCAACGTGCCCGCACACACGGCGGTAGCCGTAACGTTGTACCCGGGTCACGGGTAATGCGTGGCCGTGATGGCTTGCCGGGGCCGCAAGGCAAAATGGGGTCGTCAGGCCCAATATCAGCCGCGTTTGGAGTCTTGAATCACCCTGTGGCACCTGCTAGGATTGAATCCTGAATTTAGGGTCAAAGATGCCTTCAGATGCATGCGGTCTGAGTGGCGGCATTGTCGGCTTCGCACACCGTGCCCGCACCGGCTTCGGTCGTGCGACAGGGAAAGGCAAGGGATGATGTTGCTGGATTTCTTCAAGACCGGTCCCGACCTGCCGCTGCTGGCGGACAAGGAGGGGATTCGGCGCCTTTACGAACGGAAGCGGCGCACCGTCTTTCTCGGCCTCATCTTCGGCTACAGCTTCTTCTATGTCTGCCGCCTCACCATCTCGGTCGCCAAGAAACCCATCATTGACAGCGGCGTGCTCGATGCGGAACAGTTGGGGACCATTGGGTCCGCCTTCTTTCTGGTCTATGCCTTCGGCAAGCTGACCAACGGATTTCTGGCCGACCGAAGCAATATCGGCCGTTTCATGTCCACGGGCCTGCTGGTCTCGGCCGCCCTTCTGGTCATCTTCGGATTCACCCACGCATTCTGGCTGTTTGTCCTGCTCTGGGGCGTCAGCGGCTGGTTTCAGGCGATGGGTTCGGCCCCCAGCGGCGCGTCCATTTCGCAGTGGTTCAGCAACAGGGAGCGCGGCACCCGCTACGCCATTTGGAGTTCCGCCCACCCCCTCGGCGAAGGCCTCAGCATGGTGATCACCGCGACGGTCATCTCCTACTTCGGCTGGCGCTGGGGTTTCTGGATGGCGGGCTCCGTATCCATCGTGGTCGCGCTGATCCTGTACTGGATGCTTGCCGACCGCCCCCGCGCCTATGGCCTGCCCACGGTCGCCGACTACAAGGACGACCATCCAGCAGAGACCGTTCGCCATGACGATGATGTGAACCGAGCGCAGTTTGAGGTGCTCAAGAACCCCTACATCTGGATTCTCGGACTCTCCTGCACGACGGTGTACATTGCCCGCTACGGCATCAACAGCTGGGGACCCATGTACCTGCAGGAGTCGAAAGACTACACGCTCATCACGGCGGGGCTGGTGCTTGGCTGGGCAAAGACTTTTGAATTGACGGGCGCCATCACTTCGGGATTCGTGTCCGATTTCTTCTTCCGCGCGCGCCGAAACGTCACCACGCTCCTGTACGGCCTCATCCTCATTGCCGGGCTGGTCGTGCTGTACATGAGCCCGTCCACCCATATCGCCGACATGGACCTGTCGTCAAAAGAAGTTTTCAAACAGGGGCCCGTGAACGACTCGCTGCGTCAACTGTTCCAACAGAAACAGATTGAGCTTCCCGCCCGGACCACCGTGGATTTCCATGAGGGGAAGAAGGATGAAAACAACGTTTGGCTGGTGAAGAACGACCGATGGTATCTCTTCTGGACGGGATATGCCGTGGAACAGACGCCGAGCCGCCTGAAGATCACCGCGAAGTACCGCCTTTCCACCCTGGCCGGGGTGGCCCTGTTCTGCTTCGGCCTGGGCGGCACGCTCGTGTTTGTGGGGGGGCTCATCGCCATCGACATCTGCTCCAAACGGGCCAGCGGCGCCGCCATGGGCATGATTGGCATGTTCAGTTATCTCGGCGCGTCCCTGCAGGACTGGGTCAGCGGCAAATTGATTCATGCGGGCGCCATCACCGTGGACGGCCATCCCATACACGACTTCAACAATGCCTTTCTCTTCTGGATGGGCGCCGCCGTGGCGTCCGTGGTGTTTGCGTGCCTCCTCTGGAATGTGAAAGCGAAGGACTGATATCCATGACTCATTGCGACCTGCTGATTCTCGGGGCCGTTTCCAAAGACATCATCATCACGCCCGAGGAGACGGAGTATTCCATCGGCGGCGCCGTGGTCTATTCCTCCGTTGCCCTGCAGCACCTCGGAGCCAGCATTCTGGCGGTGACCAAGCTCAATCCTGAGGACCGGTCGGCGCTGGAGGTGTTTGAGCGCCACGGCGTGCCGCACAGCTTCCGCGAATCCCCGCATACGACATCCATCCGCAACACCTACCACACCGCGGACCGGGACCGGCGCACCTGCGAGGCCCTGGGCATGGCCGCGCCGTTTACGCTGGATGATGTGCCGGAGGATGTCAGCGCCGATGTCTATTACCTCGGCGGCCTCATGAAAGGCGAGTTCCCCGAGCCGTTCGTGCTGGCCATGTGCGAGCGCGGCAAGGTCGCCATTGACGCCCAAGGCTTCATGCGGGTCAACGACAACGGCCCCATGGTCTTCCGCGACTGGGACAAAAAGAGGGAAGTGGTCGCCGCCGTCCACTATCTCAAGACCGACCACGCCGAGGCGGAGACTCTGACGGGAGAGACCGACCGCAGGCTTGCCGCGAAGATTCTGGCCTCCTGGGGCGCGAAAGAGGTCATGCTTACCCATCACACCGAAGTGCTGGTCTGCGTGAATGGGGAGATATTCGCAGCCCCCTTCACACCGCGCAACCTCTCGGGCCGCACCGGCCGCGGCGACACCTGTTTCGCCTCCTACTGTTACTGGCGGCAGAACCACAGCCCGGAGGAAGCCTGCCGCTTCGCGGCGGCGGTCACCTCCCTCAAAATGGAGCGGCCCGGCCCCTTCATTGGCAGCCTTGACGATGTAATTATTCCAGACTAATGCGCATGCAGCAGAAGCGTTGAGCCCATGAACTTGGAATTCGACCTCTCCGAACATCGCAGGAACCGAAGAACATTGCACAGAAGTATCTTGCCGAAAATCGCGGGACTGTGGCTGGTGCTGCTGGGCCTCTCTTCGACGGTGTTTGCCGTTGACCGGGTGCCGTCCCTGCCCGATCCCTGTGTCGCCCATCCGGAAGCGCGGAGCGTCACGGCGGGTGAAATGCGGAAGCTGGTCGAAGACGACTGGCTGCGCAGCCTCCAACGCCCCGTCACGACCCAGTCGGATGCGGCCGGCGCGTGCGACGGCGTCAAAAACGGTGCCTACGGATTCCACACGAACCAGGAACCCAACCCCTGGTGGCAGGTGGACTTGGGGCCAGACAAAGTGGTTGGGCGGATGCTTGTTTACAACCGGCTCGACTACGCCCCCGGGCTGCACAACGCGGACACGCTGCAAATATTCTCCTCTGATGACGGCAAGAACTGGAACCTGTGCCATGACAACAAGGGAATCCATTTCGGCGGGATCAGCGGCGCGCCGCCCCTTGAAGTTTCCTTTGGCGGCCAAGGATTGAAAACCCGCTTCCTCCGTCTTGTGATTCCGAGTGCCGCGCCCATCTTTCTCCATCTCGACGAGGTCGAGGTCTATGCCCTTGGAGACAACGTGAAGAATATCGCCCTGGGCCGCCCTGCGGACCAGAGCAGTCTCAGTCCCTGGTCCACGGCCAAGACGGCCATCACGGCGGAATATCCCATACCGGCGTGTATTGACCGTGCGAAAAAGGAGGCATCCCGCCTCCTTGAGCAGGGGTTGGACGTCAATCCCATGCTGAACGAATTGGACGCAACGGCCGCGCGCTTCGCCGCTTTGCCCGCGAAGGCCCCGGAGGAGGCCCTGCGCGGGCTCTATCTGGAAGTCCGCTGGATGCTTCGGCGGCTCGTGCTGCGCAATCCCCTGCTGGACTTCGACCGGTTGCTTTTCGTCAAACGCTTCACCCAAGAGACCTATCCCGATGTCTGCCTGAACCACATGCCCTGGGTTTCCAAACCCGGTGGAGACCTTTGCGTGCTCTCCCCCGGTCCGGAGAGCCAGGGACTCTTCGCCTCCCTTGCGGACCTTCGCGACAAAGCTTCCGATACGCCCGCCGTCACGGTGAGTGCGCTGCTCAGCAACGCCCTGGGACCGGGGCATGTGCACGGGATGGACCTGTGGTATGACGGCAGCCGCATCGTGTTCGGCTATGCCCGCGCGAAGAGCGCGGACCCTACGGAAGGCTGGCTGGACCGCGCGCAGAGCTACCGGCTGCGCCGCGAAGTGGAGCCCATTCATATCTTCGAACTGCGGCTCGATGACGGAAATGTCCGCCAACTTACCTCCGGCGAGTGGAGCGACCTCGACCCGACCTATACCCCCGGCGGCGACATCGTCTTCGTTTCAGAGCGCTGCGGCACTTCGCTGCAATGCAACGAGTATGACAAGGACGAGACAAGCTGCAATCTCTATGTGATGAGGCCGGACGGCGGCGGCATCCGCAGGCTCAGCGCCAACAAGGACGGCGATTATCTGCCGCACTGCCTGGACAACGGCATGGTCGCCTACACCCGCTGGGAATACCACGAGCGAAGCTGGGCTTTCATCCAGTCCCCCTGGGTCATCCGGCCGGACGGCACGGGCGCCGACGCCATCTTCAAGCAGCACTTCGTTAATCCCTGGGCAATCGAGGAGACCCGGTCCATACCGGGCAGCGGCAAACTGGTCGCCATTGCGGCGGGCCATCACACCCTTCCCGTCGGGCCGTTGGTGCTGCTGGACCACCGCAAGGGCATCAACGAGCCCCACGGCATCGGCATTGTGACGCCGAACATCAATCCGCCGGAAGGTGGAATGGACGGCGCCCCCGTGCCCGAGGGCGGTGTGTCCGACTACGACGGCTTCTACGGCACGCCCTGGGCACTGTCCGAAAAGTCCTTCCTTGTCTCCTACACCCACGGAAGCAAGACCACCGAACCCACCGGTTACGGGCTCTATTATGTGGACGTGTACGGGAACAAGGAACTCGTCTTCCGCGACCCGCTCATCTCCTGTTTCTCGCCCATTCCCCTGCGCCCAAGGACGCTCCCTGCCGTGCTCCCGGATGGGGCGAATCTTGCGGCAAAAGGCGCGCTGTGCATCGTGAACAATATCGGCCACGGCAGCGCCGACATTCCGGCGGGCAAGATACGCTATCTCCGCATCGCCGAGCCGGTCGGCTGGCCCTATGACAATGAGACCGGCGGACATCGCTACGGCGAGGACCACCGCTATGGCGGTCCCGGTGCGGAGCGGAAGAACCTGACCAACTGGACGCCGGTGCGCATCCTGGGCGATGCGCCGGTGCTTCCCGACGGGAGCGTGCGTTTCCGCGTTCCCGCGGACACGGCGGTGTATTTTCAGTTGCTCGACGAGAACCGCATGGAACTGCGACGGATGCGGTCCTTCATCAGTTTCCAGCCGGGAGAACTTCGCGGATGCGCAGGTTGCCACGAAAGCCGGGCGGGCGCGCCCATGCAGCCAGGAGAGAGAACCACGGAAGCCCTCAGGAAGGGCTCCGATGTCCTGCTCCCGGCCCCTTGGGGAGACCGGCCCATCAATTTCCTGCGGGACGTGCAGCCCGTGCTCGACAAACACTGCGTGAAATGCCACGGAGGGCTCAAACCCGCCGGTGCGCTGGACTTCTCCGGAGGGTTGATCTCTTTTGACGAGCAGGTCGTCGGCTACGGGCACAACCGCGCCTATGAGACCATTCTGGCCAACAGCCTGATTTCCATGTCCGCGGCCCGCGCACAGGACGCCAGCATTACCCCGCCGGGCGCCTACGGCTCCCTCAAGAGCAGACTTATTTCTGTGCTCGACGATGAAAAACATCCAGGAAACATGCGGCTCAGCACGGAGGAGCGGCTGCGGCTGTCCATGTGGATAGACGCCAACGCGCCCTACCACGACCGCTTTGTGAACAAACGCCCCGACAGTCCCGAATATGACCTTGCCGCAGACAAGGAACTGCGCGAGCAACTCCGCGAGATACACGGGCGCCGCTGCGCGTCCTGCCACAACCCGGATGACGTCACGAGGCTGGACTGGATAGACCTGAAACATCCCAAGAAAAGCCTTTTCCTGACCGCACCGCGGGGCCGGTCCCCACAGGGACGGCAGGCATGCAACAGGGCGGCCTACGCCACTGCACAGGACCCCGATTACAGGAAGGCGGTCGGCCTCGTGAACGCCGCCGTGTCAAAGGCATGGGCCAACCCGCGGCGCGACCTGGTCTCGCTCGAAAAATCCGCAAAGAGCGCTCGCGCCAAAGAGGCTCCGTCCACCATTTCGACAACCCGAATCCACTGATGCCTCCACCGCTCTGTTTGTCTTCAATTCCCGATTCCCAATTAATTGAAGTGCCGCAGGGGCTTTGCTAGACTCCGGCGAAGGGCGGTGGGTTGCCTGTTCATTGCCGCCGCACGATGGAGAATAGCGTCATGCCGGTTGTCGACCATGCCATGTATGTCCGGATGCTGGACCGGGCCCTGTCTGAAGGCTTTGCCTATCCGGCCATCAATGTGCTGGAACTGACCAGCCTGAACGCCGCCATTGAGGGCTTTGCCGCGGCGCAGAGCGATGGCATCATCCAGATTTCCGTGGCGGCGGGAATGCACTCCTCCGGCCCGGCAAGAGACCCGGTGCTGGGGGCAATCACGCTGGCGGAGCATGCGCGGCGGGTTGCCGACAGGGTCGGGATTCTTGTCGCCATTCATACCGACCACTGTCCCACCGCGAAGGTCGATTCCTTTCTGAAACCGCTTATCGCCGAAACCGCCCGCAGACGCGCGGCAGGCCAGCCGAACCTGTTCCAAAGTCATATGTACGACGGCAGCGACCTGCCGATGGTCGAGAATCTGCGCATCGCGGAGGAACTGCTGGCGCAGTGCCGCGACAACGAAATTGTGCTGGAGGTGGAGGCGGGCGTGGTCGGCGGCGAGGAGGACGGCATCACGGGTGCGCCCAACGCCAAGCTCTACACCACGCCGGAAGACATGCTGCTGGTGCATGAAACCCTGAGCCGGGTAAAGGGGGGGCGCTTCATGCTCGCGGCCACTTTCGGCAATGTGCACGGCGTCTACAAACCGGGGCACGTGAAACTGATGCCCGCCATTCTGCGGGAAGGCCAGGAGGTGGTGACCGCCAGGCACGGTGATGCCGCGCGCATGTGGCTGGTGTTTCATGGCGGTTCCGGCACGGAGACGGCGGAGATTCACGAAACACTTGGCTATGGTGTGGTCAAAATGAACATCCACACGGACACGCAGTATGCGCTGACACGGTCCGTGGCGGACCACATGTTCACCCGCTACGCCGGGGTGCTGATGGTGGATGGTAACGTGGGCGTGAAGCAGGACTATCTGGCCAGCGCCTGGCTCGACAAGGGCCGCGAGGGCATGGCCGCGCGGGTGGTCCAGGCATGCGAAGAATTGAAATCTGCCGGAAAAAGCATGGGAGTGCTTGTGTGAAACAGTACAACGCCGAGAATCTGCTCGTTCTGCCCGATACGCAAACGGCCGACCCGGGACCGCTTTTGTCCATCACGCCGGAGAGCGCAGGCTGGGACCTCATTTCCTTCCAGGTGCGCAGGCTTGCGACCGGCGATTCGTGGAACTTCGACACCGGCGAAAACGAACTGGCTTTGGTGAACCTCAGCGGCCGCTACACGGTTGGCTCGGACAAGGGGGTCTGGAGCGGCTTTGGCGGACGGTGTTCCCCTTTTGAGGGTGCCGCGCATGCGCTGTATCTGCCGCGCCGCACCAAGTTTAACGTGACGGCAGAACAGGCCGGGGAATTTGCGGTGACCTGGTGCCCCACCGACGAGGACCATGAACCGTGGCTTATCAAGCCCGAAACGGTTCGCAGTGGTCTGCGCGGCGGCGACAATGTGACACGGCAGATAAACGACCTCCTGCCGCCCGGTTCGCCGGTGCATCGGCTGGTGCTGGTGGAAGTCTACACACCGGGCGGGAATTGGAGCAGCTATCCGCCGCACAAACATGACGTGCATGCGGTGGACGCAGCGGGAAAGCTTCTGGAGGCCGACCTCGAGGAGGTGTACTATTACCGCGTCAACCCGCCCGAAGGCTACGCCTTTCAGCGGGTATACACCGACGGGGGCTGCCCCATGCATCAGGCGGGATTCCCAATTGACGCCGTCGTACTTGCCCGCGACGGTTGTGCCGTGCTGGTGCCGGAAGGCTATCACCCCGTCGTAAGTGCGCCGGGCTACACCACTTATTATCTGAACGTGCTGGCGGGCAGCGCGCAGAGCCTGATGGCCCGGGACGACCCCCGGTACAGTTGGGTGAAAGAAAGCTACCGCGGCGGCGACGATCGTCTGCCGTTGTATTGAGACGGACCCAGAAAGGCCTCATGCTATAATGGCTGGCGCTTCGATTCATAGCCCGTTGGGAGATTCGTGCCTTGGTGCAAATACAAGCAGAAATTGACAAAGCGGTTGCCATTCTCCTGCGCAATGGAGCACGGGAAGTGTACCTCTTTGGGGCGCATGCGCGCGGCGAGGCCGGTCCGGAATCGGAACTGGGCCTGGCTTTGCGTGGCATGCCGCCCGAGCAGTTCTACCGTGCAGTGGGTGAGGTCTTTTCCGTTTTGTCCGTTCCGGCGGATATTGTGGACCTGGATGATTCCAGCCCCTCTCTCGATTCTCTGAGGGAGGCTGGAGATTTTCTGCGTGTCGCATGACCTGAAGCAGCCGACTGCCCCTGAACTGCTCCGGCTTAACATGCTCATCGAGCCCCTATGACCGTTTGCCCTCACACTTGAGCCATGCCTTGGCCTCCTGGAGTTCCACATGACGCTAGAAACACTTTATGATTCCGTGCACATGGGCCGTTCGTCCATCGACCTGTACAGCGATGACGTCGGCGCGCCCTTTGTGGAAATCACCAAGTTCGCCGCCTATGTCGGCGGGTCGCCGCTGAACATCAGCGTCGGCGGACGGCGGCTGGGCATGAACACCGCCGTGCTCACCGCGCTTGGCGCGGATCCTGTGGGCGATTTCATCCTGCACTTCCTGCAGCGGGAAGGTGTGGAAACCGCCTTCGTCCCCCGCAAGCCCGGACACCGAACGAGCGCCGTGGTGCTCGGCATTGAGCCGCCCAGCAAGTTCCCCTTGGTGTATTACCGCGACAACTGCGCCGACATCGAAATGACCATTGACGACGTGCTGGCGGCCCCGGTCACGCGGTGCAAAGTGTTCCAGTTCGCCGGCACCAACCTCTGCAAAGAACCCTGCCGCAGCGCCACTTTCTTTGCGGCGGAACAGGCCCGCGCGGCCGGTGCCGAAGTGGTTTTTGACATCGACTTCCGGCCGGACCAATGGCACGACCCGCGCGCCTTCGGCGTGACGGCGCGCGCCATCCTGCCGCTGGTGGACATCGTCCTCGGCACGGACGACGAAATCAACGCGGCCATGCTCCGCGACCCGGCGCAGATTACGCTGACCCATTCGCAGGTGTCGGACACCAAGGTTGCGGGCGATGTGGACGCGGGGATTGCGGCACTGCTGGCGCTGGGCCCCAAGGCGCTGGTGCAAAAGCGCGGCGCCGACGGCGCGCGGGTCCATGTGAAGCGTGACGGCGGCGCGGTCGAACAGATTGACGCACCGGGCTATCCCGTCGAGATTTACAACATCCTCGGCGCGGGCGACGCCTTTGCGGCCGGCTTTATCTGCGGACATATCCGCGGTATGGGTTGGCGCAAGGCCGGACGGCTTGGCGCGGCCTGCGGCGCGATTGTCGTGACGAAGCACGGCTGCGCCAACTTCATGCCCACCTGGGACGAGGTGATGGAGTTCGTCGAGGCCCGGGGGGGGCTCTAAGACACCCACGAAAGGGCGCGCCAAGCACGAATGGTATAATGGATTTCGTACAATTGGCCCGTGACGCAGTCGCACAATAGAGAAAACACCGGCTGACATAAGAGGTTTTCTGCACTGAGAAAGGATGAAGGCCATGCCGACCGCAGCAGAGAGGATTTCCGATGAGGTGCTTGCTCTTCCGTCTGAGGCGCGCCTCGCGCTGGTGGACAAGATTCTGACAAGCCTGAACCTCCCAACGCAGCCCGAAATTGATCGTCTCTGGATGGAAGAAGTGAAGAGGAGGGTTGGCGAAATGGAGCGGGGCGAGACTGACCTTGTTCCCGGCGAAGAAGTATTCGACCGGATTCGCCGGAAATACGCCCGATGAAGTTTTATCTTCACCGTCGCGCCGAGGAAGAGCTTGATGCGGCGGTGAATTACTATGAGGCGTGTCAACCGGGACTCGGCCTCGAATTCACCGAAGCGGTCTACGGGACCATCGCGCGCATTTCTGAATTTCCGCATGCGTGGCCGCTCCTGGACGAAGATATCAGGCGCTGTCTTGTGAACCGCTTTCCGTTCCGAGTAATCTACAAAGTCGAGTCGGACATGATCCGCATAATGGCGGTTGCGCAACTGCACAGGCAGCCGGACTACTGGCGCGAAAGGGCATAACTCTTTACAGGTTGCGGGGAAAACGGAAGACTTGTGGGAGTTGCTTTGCGGCTCTTCACACCGTCCTCCCGACGCCTCGTGGATACTTTTCTTTTGCCGTTCACTCCGGCATAATTACGGAGTTCGGCGCTGTCCCCCATGACGGCGTCTTTGGTGGTCTCACATTTCAGCTTCTTGTTGTTGTGGCGGTTGTCCGTGATTAAACACTAGGAGGTCGGTTCATGCGATTGACTATGGCGCAGGCAGTTATTCTCTTTCTGAAGAACCAGTACTCGGAACGCGACGGGGTGGAACAGCCCCTCTTTGCCGGATGCTTCGGCATCTTTGGCCACGGCTGCGTGGCAGGCATCGGGCAGGCGCTGCAGCAGAACCCCGACTTCCGCTACCGCCAAATCCGCAACGAGCAGGCCATGGTGCATGCGGCGGCGGGCTATGCGAAAATGAAGAACCGTCTTCAGACCTTTGCCTGCGTGTCCTCCATCGGCCCGGGCGCGACCAACATGGTCACCGGCGCGGCGGGCGCCACGGTCAACCGTCTGCCGGTGCTGCTGATGCCGGGCGACATCTTTGCGCGGCGCAACGTGGCCCCCGTGCTCCAGCAGTTGGAATCGGAGCACAGCCAGGACATCTCCGTGAACGACTGCTTCAAACCGGTCAGCCGCTACTGGGACCGCATTAACCGCCCCGACCAGATTCTCTGCGCGCTGCCCGAGGCGATGCGCGTGCTGACCAGCCCCGCCGACACGGGCGCCGTGACGCTGGCGCTGCCGCAGGACGTGCAGGCCGAGGCCTATGACTATCCCGAAGATTTCTTCAACAAGCGGGTCTGGCACATCCCGCGCGTCCGCGCCGACAAGGCGGCGCTCCAGCGCGCGGCCGAATGGATTCGCGGCGCCAAGCGCCCGATGATCGTGGCGGGCGGCGGCGTGATCTACAGCGACGCCTGCGACATGCTGAAGGAATTCGTCGAAAAGACCGGCATCCCCGTCGGCGAGACCATGGCCGGCAAGGGAAGTCTGCGCTATGACCACCCGATGAACCTGGGCGCCGTCGGCGTGACGGGCACCAGCGCGGCCAACGTCATCGCCCACGAGGCCGACCTGATCATCGGTATCGGCACCCGCTACAGCGATTTCACCACGGCCAGCAAGACCGCCTTTCAGAATCCAAATGTGCGCTTCATCAACATCAACGTGGCGGAATTCGACGCGAACAAGCACTGCGCCATGCCGCTGCTGGGCGATGCCCGCGCGGTGCTGGAGGACCTGGCCGACGCGCTGGCGGGCTTCCAGACGGACGCCGCCTACCAGGCCAAGGCCCGCGATCTGCACGATGCGTGGGAGGCCGAGGTGGACCGCATCTACGCCATCCGCAACAAGCCGCTGACGAGCCAGGGCGAGCTGGTCGGCGCGGTGAACGAGATCGGCAAGCCCGGGAGCATCATGGTGTGCGCGTCCGGCTCGCTGCCGGGCGACCTGCACAAATTGTGGCGCTCGCGGCATCCGAAGAACTACCACCTCGAATATGGCTACAGTTGCATGGGCTACGAAATTGCCGGCGGGCTGGGCGTGAAGATGGCCGCGCCGGACCGCGATGTGTACATCATGCAGGGCGACGGCGGCTATCTCATGATGAACTCCGAAATCGTCACCTCGATCCAGGAAGGCTTCAAGCTGACCATCGTCATCTTTGACAACTTCGGCTATAAGTCCATCGGTTCGCTCAGCCGTTCGCTGGGTCAGGAAGGCTTCGCCACGCGCTACGTCTATCCGCAGGATGACGTGCTGCCCGGCGACAACCTCGGCGAGAACGTTGAGGTGCTGCCGGTGGACCTGGCGGCCAACGCCCGCAGCCTCGGCGCCCATGTCATTGAGTGCAAAACCTACGACGATTTCGCCGCGGCCATCAAGACGGCGGAAACGATAGACAAGACCACGGTGATTTACATCCAAAACGACCGCTACGTGAACGTGCCCGGCTATGACAGCTGGTGGGATGTGCCCGTGGCGGAGGTCAGCGAAATGGAGTCGGTGCGCGAGGTCCGCAAGGACTGGGAAAAGATGCGCGCCCAGGAGCGGTATTTCTTCTAAACAGCCGCGCCCGCCGCGGGAAAGAATGTTATGGCCAAGCGTTTAATGAATTATGTCAATGGGCAATGGGTGGATTCGGCCGCGTCGGAGTGCGCCCCGGTCATCAATCCCGGCACGGGCGAGCATTTCGCGGACGCGCCGCTTTCCTCCCCCGCCGAGGTGGACGCCGCCGTCCGCGCCGCCGTGGCGGCGTTTAAGGAATGGCGCCGCGTGCCCGCGCCCGACCGCATCCAGTTCCTCTTCAAGCTCAAGGAGCTGCTTGAGGACAATCTCGATGCGCTGGCCCGTTCCTGCACCGAGGAATGCGGCAAGACCTACCGGGAAAGCGTCGGCGAACTGCGCCGCGCCATCGAGAACGTCGAGGTGGCCTGCGGCATTCCCCTGCTCATGCAGGGTCGCAACAACGAGGACATTGCGCGCGGCATCGACGAGCACATGTTCCGCCAGCCCATCGGAGTGGCGGCCATGGTCGCCCCCTTCAATTTCCCGGCCATGATCCCCTTCTGGTTTCTGCCCTATGCGCTGGCCACGGGCAACTGCTTCATCGTCAAGCCGAGCGAGAAATGCCCCGTGACGCAGCAGCGCGTCTTCGAACTGGTGGACCGGCTTGGCCTGCCGCCGGGCGTGCTGCAACTGGTCAACGGCGCGAAAGAAACGGTGGACGCCCTGCTGGACCACCCGGATATCCGCGCCATCAGCATGGTGGGCTCCACGCCCGCCGCGCGGGCCATCTATGCCCGGGCGGCGGCCAATGGCAAGCGCGCGCAGTGCCAGGGCGGCGCCAAGAACCCCGTGCTGATCATGCCCGACGCCGACATGGAAACGGCCACGCGCATCCTGGCCGATTCGGCCTTCGGTTGCGCGGGGCAGCGCTGCCTGGCCCTGTCCTCGGGCATCACCATCGGCGCGGCGCGCGACCCTTTCCGCGGCTGCTTCGGTGAAGCGACGCGCGCCCGGCGTGTGGGCTACGGACTGGACGAGGACGCCGAGACCGGCGCCGTCATCAGCGCCGAGAGCAAGGCGCGCATCGAACGCCTCATCGGCATTGCCGAGGCCGAGGGTGCCCGGCCTATCGTGGACGGGCGCGGGCAGACAGTGCCCGGCTATGAAGGCGGCCATTTCATCTTCCCGACCCTGCTTGACGGAGTGCCGCCCCAAGGCGAGATCGCGCGGACGGAAATCTTCGGCCCTGTGTTCAGCCTCATGCACGCCGATACGCTCGAAGAGGGCATCGCGATGGTGAACGACCGGGCCTATGGCAACATGGCCTGCATCTTCACCGCCAGCGGCGCCGCCGCGCGCAAGTTCCGCAACGAGGTCCGCGCAGGCAATGTGGGCATCAACATCGGCGTCGCCGCGCCCATGGCCTTCTTCCCCTTCAGCGGCTGGGCAGACAGTTTCTTCGGCGACCTTCACGGCCAGGCCGAGCACGCCGTGGAGTTCTTCACCGAGACCAAGGTGGTCGTCGAGCGCTGGCCCCAGGAATGGAGCCGGCAGTTTTAGCGAAGAGCAAATGCGCAGCAGCACGTCATTGCGAGCGAAGCGAAGCAATCTCTTGCCCGCGATGACCCAGACTTCGGGCTGTGGTTACAAGAGATTGCTTCGCTTCGCTCGCAATGACGGAGTGGGGCAACGCGGGTTGAATAGACTCAAGACCAAGGAATAATCAGATGGCAACTATACGCGTCGGAAACGCGCCCTGTTCCTGGGGCAGTCTCGAATTCGAGGGTCTCGGCGGACAGCCGCTCACCTGTGAGCGCATGCTCGATGAACTGGCCGAAACCGGTTACTGCGGCACCGAGCTGGGCGACTGGGGCTTCATGCCCACCGAGCCCGCCGCGCTGCGCGCGGTCCTGGAACCGCGCGGCGTCACCCTGGTCGGCGCCTTTGTGCCCGTGCGCTTTTGCGACGCGGCCGCACATGCGGCCGGCGCCGAATCCGCCGTGCGCGTGGCCCGGCTGCTGGCCGACGCCGCCTCGCCGGATTACACCCCCATGATCATCCTGGCCGACGACAACGGCAGCGTGGCCCAGCGCACCGAGAACGCCGGACGCGTGACCGCGGCCATGGAACTGTGCAACGCCGGATGGACCGTCTTCGCCAAGGGCGTGGAAACCGTCGCGCGCGCGGTGCGCGAGGCCACGGGCCTCCCCGTCGGATTTCACCACCATTGCGCGGGCTTCGTGGAGACACCCGAGGAAATCAACGCGCTCCTGCAGCGGACCAGCCCCGAACTGCTCGGCCTCGTCTTCGACACCGGCCACTACGCCTTCGGCGCGGGCGACCGTGATGGCAGCCTGACCCGCGACGGCCTCGAGCGTTTCGCCAGCCGCATGGTCCACATGCATTACAAGGACTGCGAACCCAAAGTGGCCGCACAATCCGCCGCCGAAGGCTGGGACTATTTCCAGTCCGTGGCAAAGGGCGTTTTCTGCGAACTGGGCCAGGGCTGCGTGGACTTTCCCTGGACAACGCAATGGCTTCGCGGACGGGGCTACAACGGATTCATCACGGTGGAGCAGGATGTGCTGCCGGGCATGGGCGCGCCCAAGGAAAGCGCCCAAAGGAATCGGGACTACTTGAAGACGCTGGAGTTGTGACAATTGGCACGGACTCGGCTAGTCGGAGCGCCGGCCTCTCTGCCGGCTGTGCTGTTCGGCGCGCCGAA
>CAITNO010000020.1 GCA_903893795.1 Candidatus Hydrogenedentota bacterium
AGCGACGTGTGCGCGGGCAGCCTCACGGCAGCCATAGTGACCGTCAACCCGGTGAACACGGCCGTAGTCGGCGTTTACACGGTGACCTATAACGTGAACGACGGCCACAACGACGCGCTCGAAGTGACGCGCGTGGTGACGGTGTCCGACACGACCAAGCCGGTCATCAGCCTCACGGGCTCCTCGGCGGTGACGGTTGAGTGCGGCGCGACCTACACGGATGCGGGCGCGACCGCCGGCGACGTGTGCGCGGGCAGCCTCACTGCCGCCGTCGTGACTGACAACCCGGTGAACCCGGCCGTGGTCGGCGTCTACACGGTGACCTACAACGTTGGCGACGGCTACAATGCGGCCGACGAGGTGTCGCGTGTGGTGACCGTTTCCGACACGACCAAGCCGGTCATCAGCCTCACGGGTTCCTCGGCGGTTACGCTTGAGTGCGGCAGCACCTACACAGACGCCGGCGCAACCGCTGGCGACGTGTGCGCTGGCAGCCTCACGGCCGCCATCCAGACCAACAACCCAGTCAACGCGCAGGTCGCCGGTGTTTACACCGTGACCTACGACGTGACCGACGGCTACAACGCAGCGGTCCAGGTGACCCGCGTGGTGACCATTGCCGACACGGCCAAACCGGTCATCAGCCTTACGGGCTCTTCAGCGGTGACAGTGGAGTGTGGCGACACCTACACAGACGCGGGCGCCACGGCGGGCGACGTTTGCGCCGGAAACCTTGCGGCGAACATCCAGACCAGCAATCCGGTGAACCCGGCGGTGGTCGGCGTCTACACGGTGACCTACAACGTGACCGACGGCTACAATGCGGCCGACCAGGTGTCGCGTGTGGTGACCGTGGCTGACACCACGAAACCGGTAATCAGCCTGATCGGCTCCGCAGCAGAGTCAGTTGACTGCGGTGGCATGTACTCCGATGCAGGCGTGACCGTAAGCGACGCGTGCGCAGGCAGCCTGGACGTGACCGTCAACAGCGGCATCGAAGGCATCCTGGTGAACACGGACGTGCCCGGTTCCTACGCCATCACCTACGACGTGACCGACGACAGCGGCAACAGCGCGGTCCAGGTGTCGCGTGTGGTGACGGTCACCGACACGGTCAAGCCGCTGCTCAGCCTCACGGGCGCCGACACAGTGTCGTTGGAATGCGGTGACGCCTACGAAGATCCGGGTGCGACCGCGTCCGATTCGTGCGCGGGCGACCTCACGATCAACGTCACCGTAACCAACCCGGCAAACCCGGCGGTGGTGGGCGTTTACACAGTAACCTACAACGTGACCGACGGCTTCAACGCAGCCGACGAGGTGTCGCGTGTGGTGACCGTGACCGACACGACCAAGCCGGTCATCAGCCTTGCGGGCTCTGCCGCGCTCACCGTTGAGTGCGGCGCCGGTTACACCGACGCGGGCGCCACGGCAAGTGACGCGTGCGCGGGCAACCTTACAGCCAGCATCCAGACGGGCAACCCGGTCAACGCGGCGCTGGCTGGCGTCTACACGGTAACCTACAACGTCACCGACGGCTTCAATGCCGCCAACGAGGTGACGCGCGTGGTGACCGTTTCCGACACGACCAAGCCGGTCATCAGCCTCACGGGCTCCGCCGCGCTCACGGTTGAGTGCGGTGGCACATACACCGACGCGGGTGCCACGGCCGGCGACGCATGCGCGGGCAGCCTCACGGCCGCCATCGCGACCGTCAACCCGGTGAACCCGGCGGTGGTCGGCGTCTACACGGTGACCTATAACGTCGGTGACGGCCTCAGGGCAGCCGACCAGGTGACCCGTGTGGTGACGGTGTCCGACACCACCAAGCCGGTGATCAGCCTTGCGGGCTCTGCGGCAGTGACCGTGGAGTGTGGCGCGGCGTACACCGACGCGGGCGCAACGGCCAGCGACGTGTGCGCGGGTAGCCTTTCGGCCGCCATCGAGACAAGCAACCCGGTGAATACGGCCGTGGTCGGTGTCTACACAGTAACCTACAACGTCACCGACGGCTACAATGCAGCCGACCAGGTGACACGCGTGGTGACCGTTTCCGACACCACCAAGCCGCTGATCAGCCTTGCGGGCTCTGCGGCAGTGACGGTGGAATGCGGCGCGGCGTACACAGACGCGGGCGCCACGGCCAGTGACGCCTGTGCCGGCAGCCTCACGGCCGCCATAACGACCGTCAACCCGGTAAACACGGCGGTGCTCGGCGTCTACACCGTGACCTACAACGTGGGCGACGGCATCAACGCCGCCAACGAGGTGTCGCGTATCGTGACCGTGTCCGACACCACCAAGCCGGTCATCAGCCGGGTTGGTTCCGCCGCGGTGACCGTGGAATGCCACGGCACCTACACGGACGCGGGCGCCACGGCAACCGATGTCTGCTCAGGCAGCCTGACTGCCAGCATCCAGACCAACAACCCGGTGAACACCGCCGTGGTCGGTGTCTACACGGTGACCTACAACGTGACCGACGGCTATAACGCCGCCAACCAGGTGACGCGTGTGGTGACCGTTTCCGACACCACCAAGCCGGTCATCAGCCTGAACGGCTCCTCGACAGTGACGGTGGAATGCGGCAGCGCATACACTGAACTGGGGGCGACCGCAACGGACACCTGCGGCGGCGACCTGACGGCGGACATCGTCAAGGTGGGCAACGTCAAAGCGGCCGTCGGCACCTACTACGTGTTCTACTACGCCACCGACGCCAGCGGCAACGGCAACAGCGCGATGCGCACCGTGCGCGTCGTCGACACAACCGGGCCGGCCATCAGCCTGACCGGGTCCTCAGGGGTGACGGTGGAGTGCGGCAGCGTCTACACCGAAGCCGGCGCAACCGCGGCGGACGCCTGTGAAGGCGCCCGGACAGTGACGATTGGCGGCGACACCGTGAACACGGCGGCCCTGGGCAGTATCTTCACCATCAGCTACAACGCGAGCGACAGCAGCGGCCACAGTGCCGCGCAGGTCACGCGCACAGTGACGGTGGTGGATACCGCCGCCCCGGTGATCAGCCTGACCGGCTCCGCCGCGGTGACCGTGGAGTGCTCCACCGGGGTGTACACCGAGTACGGCGCCACGGCGAGTGACGCCTGCACGGGCAGCCTCACGGCAGGCATCCAGATCAGCAACCCGGTCAACACGGCCGTGCTCGGCGTGTACACGGTGACCTACAACGTCAGTGACGGCCACGGCAACAGCGCCGCCCAGGTCTCGCGCATCGTGACGGTCTCCGACACGGTCAAGCCGGTCATCAGTCTGATTGGCTCCGCTGCGGTGACAGTGGACTGCACCGGTACCTACACCGACTCCGGCGCAACCGCCAGCGACGCTTGCGCGGGCAGCCTTACGCCTGAGATCCATGTGACCAACCCCGTGAACACGGCGGTGCCCGGTGTCTACACAGTCACCTACGGCAGCGTCAGTGACGGGCACAACAGCGCCGATCAGGTCTCGCGCATCGTCACCGTCTCCGACGCGTCCAAGCCGGTCATCAGCCGGGTTGGCTCTGCCGAAGTCACGATACAGTGCGGCGGCACCTACACCGACGCGGGCGCGACCGCCAGCGACGGCTGTGCCGGCAATCTGACGGCCAGCATCCAGACCCATAACCCGGTGAACATGGCCGCCGTGGGCACCTACACCATCACCTACAACGTGAGCGATGGACCCAATGCCGCCGACCAGGTGACCCGGAAGGTGACGGTGATTAACACCACCCCGCCGGCCATCACGCTTAACGGCTCCGCCAATATGACGGTTAATTGCGGCGGAACATACACCGAACCTGGTGCCACGGCGACGGACATCTGCGCCGGTGACATCTCCGCGGAGATCGTCACGGTCGGCGAAGTGACAACGTCCGAACTCGGCACCTACTACGTGTTCTACTACGTCACCGACGCCTCCGGCAATGGCAACAGCACCATGCGGACAGTCCGTGTTGTCGACACCACCGGTCCGGTCATCAGCCTCAACGGCTCCGCCGCGGCGACCGCCGAATGCGGAACGGCCTACACGGACGCTGGCGCAAGCGCCAGCGATGCGTGCGAGGGCGCCCGGACGGTGACGGTGGGCGGTTCGGTGAACACGAGCACGGTCGGTTCCTACACCCTCACGTACAGCGCCAGCGACGGACGCGGCAACAATGCCGCCCAGGTCACGCGCGTGGTGACCGTTTCCGACACGACCAAGCCCGTGATCAGCCTCAGCGGCTCCGCCACGGTCACGGTTGAGTGCGGCGGCACCTACACAGATGCGGGCGCCACGGCGACCGATTCCTGCGCCGGCAGCCTGACCGCCAGCATTCAGGTCACGAACCCCGTCAACACGTCCAGTCCGGGCCTGTACACGGTTCGCTACAACGTCAGCGACGGCCACAACGCCGCAGACGCGGTAACGCGCGTCGTGACAGTCTCCACCAACTCCAAGCCGGTGATCAGCCTGACCGGTTCCGCCGCAGTGACGGTGGAATGCCACACGGCCTACACGGATGCCGGTGCAACGGCTACTGACCCGTGCGCGGGCACTCTTACGGCCGGCATCGTCGTCACCAACCCGGTGAATACTGCCGCTGTGGGCGTGTACACGGTTGCATACAACGTGACAAACGGCTTCGTCGCCGCAGACACAGTCACCCGCGTGGTGACCGTCTCCGACACGACCAAGCCCGTTATCACGCTGAACGGCTCCTCGGCGGCCAGTGCCGAATGCGGCGCGACCTACACCGATGCGGGCGCAACCGCAAGCGATGCGTGCGCAGGCAGCCTGACGGTCACGACCGGCGGCTCCGTCAACACGGCTGTAATCGGCGTCTACACGCTGACCTACAACGTGAGCGACAGCCACAGCAACAGTGCCGACCAGGTCACGCGTGTCGTGACAGTGTCTGACACCGTGAAACCGGTCATCACGCTGCTCGGCAGCACGCCGGTGACAGTCGGCTACGGCACAGCCTACACCGACGCTGGTGCGACGGCGACCGATGCGTGCGCAGGCACCCTGACGGTGACGACGGGCGGTTCGGTGAACACGGCCGCGCTCGGCACCTACACCCTGACCTACAGCGTGAGCGACGGCCACGGCAACAGTGCCAGCCAGGTCACACGCGTGGTCAACGTTTCAGGCCAGCAGCCCACAGTGACGGTGAACCAGGCCGTTAGCCAGACTGACCCGACGCTTGCCCCGAGCGCGAGCTACCCGATGCAGTTCATCGTAACCTTCTCCGAGGCCGTGAGCGGCTTCGCCGTGGGCGATGTGACCTGGAGCGGCGGCACAATCACGCCGACGTCCTACGCAATCAGCGGCTCCGGCGCGAACTACACCATCAGCGTGACGAGTCTGTCGGGCACGGGCACGGTCAAGCCGACCCTTGCCGCGGGCGTGGCCACGGGTGTGGTGTCAACCCTGGGCAACACGGCCTCGACCAGCACCGACAACACGGTTACGGTAACCACCGGCACCGCGTCCGTCACGGTGAGCTCGCCTGCCACGAACAACTACTGGGCCAACGGCTCGACGCACACGGTCACGTGGACGTCGTCGCTCGTGCCCGGCACGGCGGACGTGGCGTTCTGGCTCTACAGCTACCCGGCCGGCACCTACACGGTGCTTCCGATCACCGGTGTCAAGGCCTACCAGGGCACGGCCACATGGACCGTCCCGAACAGCCAGGCGGCCGGCAACTACCGTCTGCGCGTTGTCGCGGGCGGCAACTGGAGCGCCTTTGGCCCCGCCTCGCCGAACTACTTCCAGGTCGGTGCGCCCAAGCTCACGCTGAACGGCTCCACGCCGGTATCGGTGTCCTGCGGCGCCTCCTACACGGATGCGGGCGCGACGGCAAGCGACGGCTACACGCCTGCGCTCACCGTCACGACCGGCGGCACGGTGAACACGGCCGCTGCGGGCAGCTACACGCTGACCTACAACACCAGTGACGGCAACGGCAACAGCGCCGCGCAAATCACGCGCGTTGTGAACGTCACCGACACGGTCGCCCCGGTCATCACGCTTGCGGGTTCCGCCGCGGTGACGGTCGAGTGCGGCTCCGTCTACACCGATGCGGGTGCGACGGCCTCCGACACCTGCGCCGGCAGCCTGACGGTAACGACCGGCGGCTCGGTGAACACGGCCGCGACGGGCGCATACACGCTCACCTACAACGCCACAGACGGCTACAACGCAGCCGCCCAGGTGACCCGTGTGGTGACCGTGTCCGACACCGCCAAGCCGGTGCTCACACTGAACGGCTCCGCCGCGGTGGGCATTGAGTGCGGCTCCACCTACAGTGATGCGGGCGCCACGGCCTCCGATTCGTGCGCGGGCAGCCTGACGGTGACCACCGGCGGTTCCGTGAACTCGGCCGCGGTGGGTGTGTACACGCTGACCTACAGCGTCAGCGATGGCCACAACACCGCCGACCAGGTCACGCGCGTCGTGACCGTATCCGACACGGTCAAGCCGGTGATCACGCTGCTCGGCAGCACACCGATACAGGTGGACCGCGGCTCGTCCTACACCGATGCGGGTGCCACGGCCACCGACGCGTGCGCGGGCAGTCTGACAGCCAGCATCGTGGTGACAAACCCGGTGAACACGGACGTTTCCGGTTCCTACACAGTCCGTTACAACGTCGGCGACGGCCACAACGCCGCCAACGAAGTTACCCGTGTCGTCAATGTGGTGTTCACTGACCACGCTCCGGTCATCACCCACTGCCCGTCCGGCCGGTCGCTCGCGACCGACGCCGTGTGCAGCGCGGTGGTTCCGAACCTGGTGTCTGAAGTCACGGCGACGGACGATGTGACCGCGGCGGGCAGCCTTGTGATCACCCAGAGCCCGGTGGCGGGCACGGAGATCACCGGCGCCGGCGTGCATATGGCGACCATCTCGGTGAAGGACGAAGTCCTGAACGAGACGACCTGCTCTGTGGCACTGACGGTGACGGCCTTTGACTACGCCACCTCGCTCGAGACGGTCGTTCCGTGGGCCGTGAACAACGGCGGCGGCAGCGCCATCTACGCGGTGGCCGCCACCCCGGCCACGCTCTTCGTCGGCGGCAACTTCACCGGCGCCGGTCCGGCCGCCAGCGTCCCGGCCACGGGCTGGAAGAACCTTGCCAAGATCGACATCGCCACCGGCACGGTGGACGCGACCTGGCAGCCCGTCGTTGAGTCGGGCACCTACCCGGTCAAGGCCCTCGCGCTCAGTGCGGACGGTGCGACCCTGTACGTGGCCAGCGGCGCCACGGTCGATGCGGTCAATGTTGCCACCAAGGCCGTGACCCGGTTGACGAGCCAGTCAAACTACATCTACGCACTCGCCGTTTCGCAGGGTTACCTGTACTTCGGTGGTGCCAACATGGGTTCAAACCACTGCCTCGGCGTGATCACGCTGTCCTCCGGTGCCTTCTACGGCTGGATGACAAACGTCACCACAACGGTAACGGCCGCGGCCGTCTCCGGCGATAACCTGTACCTGGGCCTGCCGACGAGCGTCTCCAAGCTTGACTTGACGACCGGCAACGTGACTGCCGTCAGCGCGACGAACGGCGCGGTGAAGGGCCTTGCGGCCTCCTGCGGTGCCATCTACGCCGGCGGCGCGTTCACGACCATCGGCGGCCTGTCGCGCAGCGGTCTTGCCGTGCTCGACGCGGCCGCCTCGGTGGAGAGCGGCTGGGTGCCGGTGCTTGCCTCGGCCGGTGCGGTCAACGCGCTCTGCGTGACCGACACCGCGCTCTACGGCACAGGTGCCTTCACCACGGTTGACGGCTACGGATTCCCGGGCGTCGTCCGCTTTGCCAACACCAGCGCCCCGACGGTGACGATCAACCAGACCTCCGGCCAGGCAGACCCGGCTGCGGCCCCGACCATCGGTGTCCCCGTCCAGTTCACGGTGGTGTTCAGTGAGCCGGTGACCGGCTTCACGGCCAGCAAACTCACCTGGTCCGGCACCGCCACGGGCATCACGGCCTCCGTCTCGGGCTCGGGCGCGTCGTACACGGTGAACGTGACGGCCTCCGGCACGGGCACGCTGATTCCGTCCATCGCGGCGGGCAAGGTCTACGGTGCGGCGGGCAACTACAACGCCGCCTCGACGAGCACCGACAACAGCGTTACCGTATCGGGCGGCTCCGGCTCAATCACAGTGACAGCGCCTGCGTCCGGCACCTACTGGGGCGTGGGCACCACCAAGTCCATCACCTGGACCGAGTCGCTGGTGACGGGCAACGTGGCCATTTACCTCTACGACTACACCCCGGCTCCGGGTGATGCGGGTGCGCATCCGGTCACCCTTGCCACCGGCATACCGGCATCCCAGGGCTCCTGGAGCTGGGCCATTCCGGCCAACCAGGCCTACGGCACCTACTACCGTGTGCGTGTTGTCGGGGCGGCGCAGAGCGCATTCAGCGGCACCTACCTTGAAATCGGTGCGAACGACACCGTGGCGCCGACGGTTACGGTCAATCAGGCCTCCGGCCAGATCGACCCGGCCCCGACGCCCAGCGCCTCCTACCCGGTGCAGTTTGCGGTGCAGTTCAGCGAGCCGGTGACCGGCTTCACGATTGACAAGGTCTCCTGGGCTGGCAGCACGGCCACGGGCATCACGGCCAACATCCTTGCCGGCACGGGCGGCGCGTACACCATCCGCGTCACTTCCTGCGGCACGGGAACACTGGTACCCTCGATACCGGCCGGTGCCGCGCAGGACAGCGCGCGCAATGCAAACACAGCCTCCACGAGCACGGACAACAGCGTGACGGTTGGCGGGTCCGCCCCGACGACCTTCGCGGTGACCGCGCCCGCCACCGGCGCTTACTGGGCCGCGGGCACGACCCACGCGATCACGTGGGACGGTTCGCTCCTGGCCGGCAACGCCTCCATCTGGCTGTACGACTACAACGGCAGCAGTGTCGTTGGCAGCGCGCTGTACAACGCGAACTACGGCACCTACGTCGAACTGACCAACAGTGTCGCGGCCAATGCGGGCACCTGGTCGTGGACGGTTCCGGTCGCCCAGACAGCAGGCACCACCTACAAGATCCGCGTGCTGGCGACACAGGCGCAGAATGCCCCGGCGGCCTACAGCGGGGAATTCGAAATCGGTCCCGACGCGCCGCTCGTTCGCGTAAGCTCACTGAACACCGGCACACCGGTGTTTGTCCCTGGCAGTTCGGTCGAGCTCACATGGTGGTCCTACCGCGTCACGGGCAACGTAAGCATCTACCTGTACGACTACACCAATGCAACCACCACGAACACGCTGCTGGCGAGCAACGTTCCCGTCAGCAACGGTGCGTGGAATTGGACGGTGCCGGCAAACCAGGCGCTGGGCGGCATGTACAAGCTGCGTGTCTACCAGTCCGCGTCGGTCGGCGACTTCAACGATGTGTACTTCGCGGTCGGAACAGGCACGCCGTCGGTGCTCGTAACCTCGCCGAACGGCGGGGAGACTTGGACCCATGGCCAGCCGGCCACGATCACCTGGACCACAAACGCCATCGCCGACGTGGTCAAGGTGCAGTTGTGGAACTACACGACAGGTGCTTCTGAGACCATTTCAACGGGCGCCAAACCCGCGCGCAACGGCCTCAACACACTTACGTGGACGGTTCCGGCCGGCGAGACCCTCGGCACCAAGTACAAGGTCAGGGTCGTGACGAGGGATGGTTCCCTGTCCGACTTCAGCGACAACTACTTTACGATCAACTAGCATGCAGCGGTGCCGCCGTCCCGCATGGGCGGCGGCACCCCATACAAACGAATCTGTTCCGGCCGGACCCCCTGCAAAAGGCAGAAGGTCCGGCCGGTTCTTTTCTGGAGACGGCGGGGATGTTGTCGTCCGTGCAATAGGGGAGGGGTGGGACCGGGGGCGAAGCAAATTGGAACCCTGCAAACGCCGGTGCTACACTGGTCGGCAACTGGGGAGCACAGCGTATAAGAAGGGGCTTCTGAAGAGGCCGAATCCCTATTGCGGCACTTCGATCGCCACCTTTGAAGAAGGAATGGTACCGGTGGTCTTCTTCACAAAATGGATGTTGCCCGCCAGCATGACGTGGATGCTTGGCCTTGCAGCGCTTCTTTCCCCGGCCTTTTCCGCAGATGCGGCACCCGACCCCCAGGAGCCCAACAGCCCCCCCATCGAATCCCAAAGTCTTGGCACTCCCGAATACAGGGGTGTCGACCAGCTCTTGGTTCTCTCAAATCGCTGGCTCATTGTCGTCACCAGCAATTTGGATGAAGTCGTCCGCAAGATGGACGAGCTGTCCGGCGGCGCCTACGGCCAGGCCCTTGATGCCTGGGATGCCGGCCAGCGACCGGGAATACACCCCGACTGGGGCGCCCGCAGGCACATTTCCAGCCTTCGCGACACCTACATCGCCCAGGCGCGCGAACAGGCCGGAGAAAGCAGCTTCGACGACCCCGGTTACTACCGCATCGGCAGCCCCGACGACGAAAAGTACCACGCCGAAGCCGCCCCCTCCAAAGCCGCGCAGGTCTTGATCGGTCTTGGAGGGCCGGAAGTCCGGGGCGGTCCCGAGATTCACTATGCCCATTACGCCTATCTGGAAATGCCCTCGCCCCTGCAAAATGGAAGGCACTACACCATCCGGCTGGGGAACGGAAAGCAGGTCCGTTTTCCGTATGACGATATGCGCACCCTGTCTCGCGCCATAAAGGTCAATCAGGTCGGCTACCTGCCCGATGCGCCCGCCAAGTACGCCTATCTCGGATGCTGTCTGTACAAATTTGGCCCCCTGGATTGCTCCGGCGCAAAAGAGTTCAAAATAGTCTCCGCCAAAACCGGACAAACCGTCTATTCCGGACCCGTCACCCTCCGCGATAAGAACTCCCGTTCTCCGTCCCGGCCCGATGACCGGCCCGACCCCGGCAAAGGGGAGCGCCCGCTCCTGACCGGAGAAGACGTCTACGAGATGGATTTCACCGATTTCAAGCAGGAGGGCGACTTCTTCATCTCCATCCCCGGCGTGGGGCGGTCATGGCCCTTTCGCCAATCGGCCGACGTCTACGGAGAGGCCTTCTATACCACCGCAAGGTGTCTCTACCACCAGCGCTGCGGCATCGCCTATGAAGAGCCCTATACCCACTGGAAAAGGGCCAAGTGCCACACCCAGCCCGTCTATGAAAGCGAGTACATAGCCTTTGGCATCGGCAATTTCGGCGTGCCCAAAGACTACTCCCGCTTCGACATTATCGGCGCCACCACCGACACCTCCCGGTCCACCGAGAATGTGGTCGGCGGCTGGCACGATGCTTCCGACTGGGACAGAAACATCGCCCACTACACCGTCCTTTTCGACCTGCTCAACGCCTACGAACTCGCGCCAGACCGCTTTTCAGACGGACAATTGAACATCCCCGAATCGGGAAACGGCATTCCCGACCTTCTCGATGAGGCCGACTGGGGGCTCAAGGTGTGGACCCGCAGCATGAACGTCAGCGGCGGTGTCTCCGGTGCCGTGGAAACATGGACCCATCCGCCCATGGAGTCCGACGACAAATACGCCTTCTCCCGAAGGACAAGATGGAGTTCCCTGCTGTATGCGGCGGCCACCGCCCAGTTGGCCCAGGCACTGAAGCCCTTCGATGCCGCCCGCAGCGAAGAATACGGCCGGCTCGCCGCAAAAGCATTCGCCTATGGGTCCTCCCCGCAGAATTCCCTCGGCAAGGTCACCATTCAGGCCGCCAAAAACAGGGGACAGGGCGAAAAGTACACCTGTGACTGGGAGGAGAAAGACGAATATCTCACCCCCTGCCTGCTGCTTGCAAAACTGCGCATGTTCCTGTATTCCGGAGACACAAAGCACCTAGACGGCCTCACCGACCTCATCAAGGCGCTCCCGCCCCCCTACAAGCCGCCCTTCGGCTTCCGCGACTATTCCCCCTGGTTCTGCTTCGCGCTGGCCGACGACAGGCTGCATATTCTGCCCGAGACCCAGCGCGTCCAACTGCGCAATAAGCTCTTTCTCGACACTGCCGACGAACTGGTTGCCCTGGTCGACCAGATGCCCTACCGGTGCAGTTGGCCCCGCGGCAGGGATTACTGGATGTCCTGGGGCAGCACCGTCATGGCCAATCAGGCCCGCTGCCTCCTCATCGCCCACGCGCTCACCGGCGACGAAAAATACCGCCGCGCTGCCATCCTCAACACCGACTTCATGTTTGGCGCAAATCCCATGGGCATGTGCTGGACCACGGGCATTGGCAGCGCCTATCCTGTGAATATCCAGCACGAAGTCAGCGAAAAGGACGGCATCGCCGACCCCGTTCCCGGAATCACCATCTTCGGCATTACGGAGGAGGTCTCCCAAGCCCTCAGGCACGAAGTCTGGCAGTCGCCGAAAGACGCCTCGCGCAAAGAATTCGTCACCTTCACCAATCCCGAAGTCCCCGTCTGGCGAAAATGGTCATGCCATCCCACCCTGAACACCCCCCAGTGCGAATTCACGATTCAGGAAACGGTCTCCCCGACCATATTCAGTTGTTCCCAACTTTTGTCCAAGGATTGGAAGCCTTCCGCCGCACTGAAAGACAAACAACCCGTTCCAAAAGAACGGCTTTGGGGATACTGGTACCTGCCGTAACCGGTGCCGCCCGGCGGTTCCTGCACATCCATTCCCGTTCGCGTCACTCCATGCCCCAGATGTTCCTAGCATACTCGCCAATGGCGCGGTCGCTCGAGAAGTAACCCATGCGGGCCGTGTTGAGCAGCGACATGCGGGCCCAGCCGTCCCGGTCCAGCCATGCCGTCTCGGCCTCGGCACGCGCGCGCAGGTAGTCGTCAAAATCAGCCAGATGCAGGTAATGGTCGCCGTGTTCGACAAGCAGTTCCCAGGCCCACCGGGTGGACGCCGGATTGGAGGGCGAGAACCTGCCCCCGGCAAATGCCGCCAGCACGCGCGACGCCGCAACCGACCCCGCCAGGGCCTTCCGGCAGTCATAGCCGCCCTGCTCTTGTATTCCGGCAATGGCGTCCGTCGTCAGGCCAAAGGCAAAGAAGTTCTCCTCGCCCGCGCACTCCCGGATCTGGATGTTGGCCCCGTCAATCGTGCCCAGCGTCATCGCGCCGTTGATGGCCAGCTTCATGTTGCTCGTGCCCGAAGCCTCAGTGCCGGCCATGGAAATCTGCTCGCTCAGGTCCGCCGCCGGAATGATCTTCTCCGCAAGGCTCACCCGGTAATCGGGCAGAAACACAACGCGCAGCCAATCCGCCGCGCGCGAATCCGCATTGATGACCCGCGCCACCTGGTTGATGAGATGAATGGTCCGCCGCGCGACGAAATAGCCCGGCGCGGCCTTTCCCGCGAAAAGGTGCACCCGCGGCGCCACCGGCGTCACCCCGTCGTCCACCAGGCGCAGATAGTCATGCACCACCGCCATCAGGTGCAGCAGCTGCCGCTTGTATTCATGGATGCGTTTCACCTGGAAATCAAACAGCGCCGCCGGGTCCACCTCAAGGCCGATGCCGTCCTTAATCAACTTCGCAAGCCGTTCCTTGTTCTCCCGTTTCACCTGCCTAATCTTTTCAAGAAATGCGCCGTCCCCGGCAAACCGCTCCAGTTCCCGCAGCCGTTCCGTTTCCACCGGCCATGCGTCGCCGATGGCCTTCGTGATCACCCGGCTCAGCCCTGAATTGGCCGAAAGCAGCCACCGGCGCGGCGTCACGCCGTTCGTCACATTCCCAAAGCGCTCTGGCCAGAGCGCGTGGAAGTTCGGCACGAGCCGCGTCGTGATCAGCCCCGAGTGGAGCGGGGCCACCCCGTTGGTGGAATGGCTGCCCACAATCGCCAGATGGGCCATGCGCACATGCTTTCGCCCCGTCTCGCCGATGATCGACAGCGAGGCCGCCCGTTCGTCATCGCCCGGCCAGCGCAGGTCCACCGTTTCAAGAAAGCGGCGGTTAATCTCGTAAATGACCTGCAGGTGCCGGGGCAGCACCTTCTCCAGCAGGTTCACCGGCCAGGTCTCCAGCGCCTCCGGCATCAGCGTGTGGTTGGTGTAGCCCAGCGTCTGCGTGGTCACCTCCCACGCCGTCTCCCAGGGCAGCCCGTTCTCATCCACCAGCACGCGCATCAGCTCGGCCACGGCCAGCGAGGGGTGCGTGTCGTTCATCTGTATCGCTGCATGCTTCGGCAGGTCCGTGAAGTCCTTCTTCAGCGTCGCGAAACGCCGCAGAATGTCGCGCAGCGCGCAGGCCACCAGGAAATACTCCTGCACCAGCCGCAGTTCCCGCCCCGAGTCAAACATGTCGGTTGGGTACAGCACCTTTGACACGGTCTCAGAGGCGATCTTCTGCTCCACCGCCCGGAAGAAATCGCCCTCATTGAAAATCTGCATGTCGAATTCTTGCGACGCCTTCGCCGAAAAGAGCCGCAGCTTCAGCACGGTCTTGCCGCCAAATCCCACCACCGGCATGTCGTGCGGCAGTCCCTTGATCAGCGTCCAGTGCATCCACATCGGGTTGTAGTTGCCGTGCCGGTCCGTGCTTTCCTCCACCCGCCCGTAAATCGGCACATAGAGCACCTCGTCCGGCCGGGCAATCTCCCAGGGCGTTCCCGCCTCCATCCACTGGTCCGGCAGTTCCCGCTGCTCCCCGTCCGTGATGCGCTGGCGAAACAGCCCGTACTCATAATTGACACCATAGCCCGTCCCCGCCAGGTCCAGCGTGGCCATGGAATCCAGGTAGCAGGCCGCCAGCCGTCCCAGCCCCCCGTTGCCCAGCGCCGCGTCCGGCTCGATTTCCTCCAGGTCCCCCAGCGACATTCCCTGCCGCCCCAGCAGCTCCGCGCAGTCCTTCTCCAGCCCCAGGTTGATGAGGTTGTTGCGCAGCGAGCGCCCCATGAGGAATTCCATGGACAGATAGCTGACATGTTTGCCGGCCTGCGCCGCATGTCGCTCCTCCGTGTCCAGCATCCGGTCCGTCACTCGGTCCCGCACCGCCAGCGACAGCGCCAGCAGCGCCTGCTCCTGGCTCAGCGTCCGGCTGGAAAGGGCCAGACTGTGCCGGGCGTGCCAGAACATGGCCGCCTCAAGGGAGTCGGGGGCAACACTTGGTTTAACGGCAGTTTTTTTCGTTGGGCTCATGAGAGTTCACTTTCAGGGGCTGTTTCCAGAGCATCATCGCCCCCCGTCGTGGTGGCGGACAGCTTGCCGCCCGCACCAAGGATGTACTGGCCAAACAACAACACATCATGGCGCAATCCGGCCCGGGTCGCGTAGAAGGCATCGGCGGTGAACTGCAGATCCCTGCTTCCTCCGGCCCCGGCGACTTCAGCCTCGGTGATCAATCCCGCCTTTGAGGAAAGGCACAGGCTTCTCCATCCATCGTCCAGCGCAAGCAACCCCTCCCGGTCGCGCACCGGCATTCCCACCAGGCTCAGGTCGCCAAGAATGACCCACACCAGCCCCGGCACAAACCAGCCGCAAATGCGCGCCAGCCGCCCGCACGAACCCCCGGTCGCATCCGCCGAACAGGCAACATATCCGAGCGGGATGGATGTCCACGAGGCCGGGCTTGGCTCCGTAGGCATCCGCACCCCGTCAAGCACCCGCCACCCCCCGCCGCGCGCCGTCGCCACGGCCAGCGCAATCAGCGGCAGCGGCCAAAGCACCAGCAGCAGCGCCAGTGCCACGACCCGCTCCGCCAACCGGTGCAGCCAGTCGCCCACACGCACACTGCCCGCCGCACCCAGTATGAAACTGTCCGTCACCGTGGCCCCCGAATCGAGCCGCACGTTGACAAGGCAGTTGCGGTCAACGATAACGTCCTGCAATTCGAGCGCCTCGCCCACATAGGTTCCCGGAAACACCACCGTGTTTTCGGCAACCGTCCGGGCGTCGATAATCGACCGTGCCCCCACAACCACATTGGGTCCAAGGCTCACCCCCGATTCCACCCGGCAGTCCTCGCCGATATACACCGGCGGGACCAGACGCGCCGCCGGATGGAGCCGCACATTGCGCGAAATCCAGATTCCCGGGTCCGATTCCCGGGCGGCGAACATCATGCCCGGCGCGCGCTTTGCCAGCGCCAGCGCGTGCGCCTCCATCACCCCGCCGAAGCTGCGGATGTTCAGGCATTCCTCCACCTCAATCCGGTTCTGCGGGCGGGTCTGCCGTTTTATCCACGCGGCCAGCACATCCGGTTCATCCGTTTCCGGACACTGGTCCAAAAGCGCCGCGCTCACCCGCGCCCAGCCCGTCCATTCCCCGCCGCAGTTCACCGTCATCGCCGATGTGCCCGAAAACAGGCGCTCATCGCCCTCCTTCATCAGCGGGAACCGGTCCGCATCGGCCAGCAGCACCGGCCCCTCTTCAAAAGCCACACTGCGCAGCACCCGGCCCAGCAGTGCCTCGTTGCGCACCAGGTGATAATAGAAATGGCAACCCCAGCGCTCGCCGCCGCCAAAATGGGTCTCGATGCACTCCGGCAGGTGGCTCAGGAAGAAGTGCACCTCCTGCACACCCCGCGCGACGATGTGCTCCACCACATGCTGGATGAACGGCCGGTCCACCAGCGGCATCATCGGTCCCGGGAACCGGCTGTTCAGGGGCTCCAGCGCGCTGTTCTCGCCCAGCGCCAGAATTGCAGCTTCCATGACATTCACTCCCATGACGGTTGACCGGCTCAGCCCTCGCGCAATCGCTGCGCAAGCACCCGCCACAAAAACACCACATTGCCGACCAGGTAGCGCCGCCACATGCGGCGCGGTTCCTGGATAAAGCGGAACACCCACTCCATGCCGATTTCCCGCATCCACTGGGGTGCCCGGGGCATGCGGCCCGAATAGAAATCAAAAAGCCCGCCCACGCCCATCACCGCCCGCACACCCAGTTGGGGCAGGTGCTCGGCGAGCCACAGGTCCTGCCGGGGCGCGCCAAAAGCCACCAGCAGCAGTTGCGCCCCGCTTTCCGCCACCTGCCGGATTACCTCAGGCTCCTCCTCCGCGGTGAAATAGCCGTTGCGCGTTCCCGCGATGCGCACCGCCGGGTGCCGCTCCCGAATCCAGTCCGCCACCGCGTCGGCCACGCCCGGTTTCGCCCCCAGCAGAAAAACACTGCCCGCGCGCCCGTCCAGTGTCGCGCACAGCCGCGGAAACAGGTCCGTTCCATTCACGTTCTGCCGGATGTCGCGGCGTAGAATCTTGCCCGCCAGCTTGAGCCCGATACCGTCGGCCACCGTGAGATCCGCACGGTTCAGCACTTCCCGGTATGCCGCATTGCGGAAGGCGATGTTCATGCAGTCGGCGTTCACAAAGCACAGTTGCCGGGGCTTGTCCCCGTCCGCCCACGCCATCAGCGCGTCCAGCGTCTCATCCATCGTAAGGTTGTTGATGCGCATCCCCAGAATGGCCACCTCGTCGCTGGCCGAGGCGATCCCCTCCCCGTAAAGCATCGCCGGAATGGCGCGAAGCACAATGGCCAGGTCACCCTTCACCGTCTGCGTGTCCACATACTCCGCGTCCGCCTCCGCTTCCGTGCCATAGGCGATGTTGGCGCGCTGGCGAATCCACCACAGGCACACCAGTCCCGGCCGCACGTTGTGCCGCCGCCGGACCAGTTGTTCCGCCAGGCTCACCTCGCCCGGCGCCACGGCGCGCGGACCCACCAGCGACATCTCTCCGCGCACCACGTTCCACAGCGCGGGCACCGCATTGAGATGGAGCATCGCGGCGATGCGGCCCAGCCGCGTGTCCGGAAGCGTGAGTTCCCATTCCCGGTAGGGCACCGCCCACCGGCCCAGGCGCGGACTCCGCGCCAGTCCCTTGCCCTGCGTTTTGGACCACAGCCACAGCGGCGCCATCAGCGGCAGGAACAGCATGCCGAGCAGCAGCGCGACGCCCATGTCCACCGCGCGCTTTCCCAGCGAAGTCGTCTGCACCACGCCCAGCCACAGCAGCACCTGCACCGCGCGGCGCAGCCGGGCACGCAGCGTGCCCCGCCGAGAGAAGCGCCGTTCCAGTTCCTCCGCAAGCAGTGTCTTGCTGTTGTCCGTACCGGGTTTCATGGCGGCTCAGTAGGCCCCTTTCCCCAGCAGCACCGCCGGGATGGTCATAAAGAGAAGTTTGACGTCCAGCCACAGGCTCTGGCTCTGAATGTACTGCACGTCCAGTTCCACCTGACGGTCGAAAGGAATGTCGGAACGGCCGCTCACCTGCCAGATGCAGGTCAGCCCGGGGATCACATCGAGCCGCCGACGGTCCGACAGCGTGTACAGCGCCACCTCGCGCGGTACCGGGGGACGCGGCCCCACCAGCGACATGTCACCGATCAGCACGTTCCACAACTGCGGCAGCTCGTCTATGCTCAGCTTGCGGATGATGCGGCCAATCCAGGTGATGCGCGGGTCCTTCTTCATCTTGAAGGTGATGCCCTCGCCGCCGTGCTGGTTCTGTTCCAGCAGCTTGTCCTTCAGCGCCTCCGCATTCACCACCATCGAGCGATACTTGGGAAAGGGAAACTCGCGCCCGTACTGCCCCACCCGCGTCTGCCAGAAAAGCACCGGCCCGTGGTCGGTCAGTTTGATGGCCAGGGCCACCCCCAGCAGCAGCGGCGACAGCACGATCATTCCGGCCAGCGCCGCCGTAAAATCGATAAAGCGCTTGATCCAGCGCGTGCCGCCGACGATCAGCGACCATGCGTATTTCTTCCGCCAGTAGCGGAAACGCTGCGGCCAGCCCGGCCCCGAAAAGCGCCGGTACAGTTCATCCGAAAGGGCGACGCGCATTGCGTGGTCCGATGCCTGGTTTTCCCTCGTGTTCGCCTGGACCGTCATGATCTACTCCTCCGGTTCATGATAACTTGGCGGCGTTGGAAATTGCTTTCCACGTGAGCCGCGCCGTGTTTTCCCAAGTGTGCAGTGCCGCCCGCGCCAGCCCCCGCCTCACCAGCTCCTCACGGAGCGCCGAATCCGACGTGATGCGCCCGATGGCGTCCGCAATCTCCTCCTCGTCCATGGGATTAAAGAGAAGGGCCGCGTCCCCGGCCACCTCCGGCATGGAGGACACATTGGAACAGGCCACCGGCGTGGCGCAGCACATCGCCTCCAGCACCGGCAGGCCAAAGCCCTCAAACAGCGACGGAAACACCACCGCGTCCGCTGCGCGGTAAAGGTCCGGAAGCAGTCCGCCCGGCACAAAGCCCAGGAACGTGATGCTGTCCCGGTGTTTGGCAGCCTCGGCCGCCGCATGCACCTGCTCCGCCCCGGACCAGTCGCTGCCCGCCAGCACCAGCCGGTGCGGAAGGTCATGGCGCGACTTGGCCAGGTCAAAGGCCCGAATCAGGCGCACATGGTTCTTCCCCGGATGTTCCAGCCTGGAAACATACAGCAGGTAGGGCGACGTGACGCCGGTCTGTTCCAAGACCGCCGCCGTGGCGCGTTCCCGGTCGCCGGGATAAAAGAAACTGTGGTCCGCCCCGAGCGGCGTGATCGTAATGCGCTCCGCGGGAACCTTGGCATATTCCAGCAGGTCCTGACGGCTGCTTTGGCTGATCGTTACCACATGGGTCAGCCGCCGGATGAGCGCAGGCAGCACGGTCTTGATGTAGAACATGCGCGCCGCATCATACTTGGCCGCCACATGCAGCGCCGAAAAGTCATGCACCACCCCCACGGTCGGGCAGGGACAGTGCCAGGGAAGACGCCGGTTGGCTGCGGGCAGGAAGAGCACGTCCTGCTTTCCCGATCGGCACCAGCCGGAAAGGAATGCCTGATGCCAGGCAACATTGGCCACCGGCGACTGCCAGCGTTCCGGCACCGCCGACAGCGTCCAGTTTGGCGCATCGGGCATGAAAACAGAAGCCTCCTTGGCATGGGCGGCCACTTGCCATTGCGCGCCCGTGTCGATCGTCGAAAGGGCGCGCAGCAATTGCGTGATATAGCGCCCAATGCCCGAACGGCCGCCGTCGCCGCCGAAAGTTGTGACTCCCACGTTCATGCGCCGTTCCCTCCCAGTATGCTTTCCAGACAGTCAATGTAATGTCCGAAAGAGAATTCCGCGGCGGCCCGTGCGCGCCCCGCATCGCCCATCCGCTCCGCAAGGCCCGGCTCGTGCAGCAGCCGGGTCAGTGCCGCCGCGTAGGCGGCCACGTCCTGTTCCGGTGCCAGCAGTCCCGTTTCCTCGTCCTTCAGCCAGTCGGGAATGCCGCCCACGGCAAAGCCCGCCACCGGCCTGCCCAGGCGCATGGCCTCCAGTCCCACCATGCCAAAAGGTTCGGGCCACCGCGAAGGCACCGTCACCACCCGAGCGCGCCGGTAATACTCCCCAAGTTGCCGGTGGTCCACCCAGCCGTGAAAGCAAACCCGTTCCGCGAGCTCCAGTTCCTTTGCGAGGCCGCGCATCTTTTCAAAGGCGTTGCCCGTGCCGATGATGTCCGCTGTCCACGGGCCTTCCACCCGGGAAAGGGCGCGCAGCAGCAGGTCCACCCCCTTGCCTTTAATCACCTGTCCGACAAAGAGTATTCGGGCTTCGGCGGGACAGGGCGACAATTCCCCCGCTTCCGGTTCCGTCACCGGCGCAAGCACCCGCACATGCTCCTGCGGAAAACCGTTCACCAGCAGTTCGTCCCGCATGAAACGGCTGCCCGCAAGCAGTTGGTCCACAGACCGGTTGGCCGCCAGTTCAGACCAGAATGCGCCCAGACCGCGCAGCGTGAATCCCGCCCGGCCGCCGCGCTGAAGAGAAGCCAAATCGGTCATGCAGTGCCAGCCCGCGGCCCGCGTGCAGACCTTACCCGTCCAGATGGTGTACTTGTGACGGCGCGGGCAGCACAGGTCATGGTCATGCACCATCCGCACCGAGCGCTTCGCACCCGAAGCCGCAATCAGCGGCTTCACCATCGGCACCTTGTGCAGGTACACCACATCCGGCGCCGATGCGGCCCCGCGCGCGGACATTTCCGTCCACGGAAATGTTTCCGCAAAGCCGCGCGAGAACACGGCCTCATCCCTGCCCGTGCGCTCCGCATAGGCAAGGGCGCACCGGTGCCCCCGGTCCGCCAGGGCGGCCGCTGTTTCGGCGATGTTCTGCTCCACACCGCCGAAACTCCCGCATTTTTCGTTAACGAAGAGGATGTTCACCCAACACCTCCCGGTAAAGGTCAAGCAACTGTCCCGTCACCGCGTCCCAACTGTAGCGGGCGTGGGCCTTGGCGTTCCCTGCCGCGGCCATCGAGGCGGCCCGTTCCGGGTTCGAAAGGCAGCTCGTTACAGCCTCGGCAAACCCTGCCGCATCGTTCGACTCCACCAGCAGCCCGTCCACGCCGTCCTCAACGAACGACGGAATACCGCCCACCCGGCTCGCCACCACAGGCAGCCCCGCCGCCCAGGCTTCAAGTATCACGATGCCGAAGGGCTCATGCACCGAAGGCAGCACAAACAGGTTCGCCGCGTGGTAGGCGTCCACCAGATCCGTGCCGTCCGCCGACACACCCGGTATGAGTATCACCTGATCCGCCAGAGACCGCTCGGCAATTTCCCGTACCAGAGACTTCCGGTATTCCTCGTTGGTTACATGGCCCACCAGCACCAGGCGAAGTTCGGGATGCTTGGGCGCCAATTGAGCCATCACCTCCAGAAGCATCCGCTGGTTCTTCTGCGGGTCAATCCGGCCCATGGTCAGCAGCATCGGCGCGCTGTCCGGAATGCCATACTTCGCGCGGAAACGGGCGCCTTCCCCCTGGGAAAATCGGTCCAGGTCCACGCCGTTGGGAAGGAAGATAACCCGCTTATTGGGATACACCGCCTGCGTGCGGCGCTGTTCCTCCTGCCCCACGCAAACGATGGCGGCGGCGTCATCCAGCACGCGCCGCGAACCCACCGCCCAGCCCAGCAGCTTGCCCCACTCCCACGCGCCGCGCGTCGGCTCGGTAAAGCTCTCCGCCTCGGACTGGGGAACATCGTGCACACCGCCGTGCAGCGAGACCACATAGGGAATGCCGCGCCGACGCGCCGCAAAGCGCCCAATCCCGCCGATCCGCTTGAGCGTGTGCAGGTGAATCAGGTCGATGTTTGGAATGCCCAGAAGCTTGCGCAACAGCGAGAAGGAGAACATGTTGCCCCCCTTCCTGTCGAGTATATGCCGGGCACCCCGGCGCAGGCCGAGGTAGGGATAGAAATAACCGGTCCGAATCACGTCCACCCCGCCGATGGTCTCGCTGTTCGAGGTGGCCAGGGCATTCGGACAGACGATAACGGTCTCATGGCCCAGTGACTTGAGGCACCGCGCCGTTTGGAGCACCACCGTTTCGGTGCCGCCCCAGTCGGACTGCACAAAGCGTCTCGGGACCATGGCGATCTTCACGGCTGTCCCTCCGTCCGCAGTCCGAGCAGCAAGGTTTCCAGGTCGGTCACATAGCGGCGCATGTTAAAACGTTCCTCCACCTCGCGCCGTCCCGCCGCCGCCAACCGTTCACGCAGCGCGGCATCCTGCACCAGCGAAAGAATCCGGTCCGCCAGTGCGTTCGCGTTTTCCTTTTCAAAAGTCAGTGAGTTTTCCATGTGCACCAGGAACTCGCCGTGTCCGCCGTCAACCGTGCTGACCACCGGCGTGCCGCTGGCCATGGCCTCCAGATGGGTCAGCCCAAAGGGTTCCCGCCAGGTGGAGGTGAAGACAAAAAGGTCACTGTCCCGGTACAGGGCGGGCAGTTCGCTGTGGAGCACCCTGCCAAGGAACGACACATTGAGGTCATATTCAGCCGCCTGCCGCTGCAATTGCTCCCGGTATTCGGCGGGACCGTCCCCCGCAATGGAAACCTGCAATGCCAGGCCCTGCTCGCGCTGGAGCAGCATCGCCGCTTCCAGCAGTGTGTGAACGCCTTTGTACGCATGCAACTGCCCTGCATACAGCAACCGTAGTGGCGAGCCCAGCGCGCCGGGCCGCTCCTTCATCGGGAATTGTTCCAGCGGAATCCCCTGGAAAATGACCATGGATTGCTCCATGGGCACATGCAGCGCCAGCAGGTCATCCTTCAGCATCTGGCTGATGCAGGTGGTCCGGTCCAGCCGCAGTCCCAGCAGCGTGGTTTCGCGGAAAATCGTGCGGTCAGTCAGCCAGCGCACCATCCCTTTCGGCGTGGGACGGAAAGGCGCGGCCACAAAGCTGCCCAGATGGGGGTCGTTCATTGTGCAGACCGTCGGCATGCCCAGCGCCTCCGCCGCGCGGGTGCAGGCAATCGTGAGCCGCAGTTGGCTCCAGATGAACACAAGCTCGGGGCGGAAGGCCGCCGCGGCATCCTTGAAGGCCTGCGTGTTGCGGTGACCCGCGCGCATCCGGCGAAGACGGGACACGCTGGGGGGCGAGCCAAAGGGCGTATCCAGTTGCAGCGTCCGCCGCACCTCCATGCCGTCCAGTGTTTCCACCGCCTCGCCCGACCCGTGCGTCGAGGTGAGCACCATAATCTCGTGACCCCGCGCGGCCAGTTCCTGCATCACCTGACGGCAGAGAAGTTCATACCCGCCCAGATAGTGCGGGGGATAGAGGTTGGTGACGGTAAGAATGCGTGCCATCATGCCCGCTCCAGATACGCCCGGAGGACGCCGTTGAGCACCACGCCGGCAAGCGGCTTGTCCACTTCGCCCAGACTGTTGGCGGCATTGCGCAGTGAGGAGAAGTTTGTCTGTCCGGCCCGCGCCACCAGCAGCACGGCGTCCGCCTGGTTCGCCAGAATGACCGCATCGCTGGACTGTCCCACCGGCGAGGTGTCTATCAGCACCAGCGAATACTTGTGCGAAAGCTCCTCCAGCAGTTCGGACATCCGCTTCGACCCAATCATGTCCGTCATCACCACGGACCGGCCGCAGGGAATGAAGGTCACCCCGGAAAAGTTCGTGGCCATGCCAATCTCTTCTGCCTGGTCCGCCTGAAACGAAAGGTATTCACCCAGACCGGGATGGGACCGGGTGTCCTCCCCGCATTCATCGCCCAGCGCGGATTGATGCTCCTGGCCGTCTGCATCCGCCAATTCGGCCTCGCCGCTTTCCGCTTTGAGGTGCGCGTCAATGACAAGCACCCGCTCGTCGGACCTGCCCGCGGCGATGGCCAAGCCCGCGATCACCGAAGAGGTGCCGCATCCCGTTTCCGGCGCCGAGACCGTCAGCACCGTGCCGGGCTCGGGGAATCGTTTGCGCAGCAGCAGGTGGAGTCTTCGATACTCTTCGTGGCACACGCTGACAGCGCCGGCGGTGAACAGCGCGCTGCCCGGGGGCAGTGCCGGAATCTCCGCCAGCACCGGCAACCCCGTTCGCAGTTCGCATTCCGCCCGCGACAGTATCGTGAAATTGAGGAGGATTAATACAAGCACCACAAAAACCGAAACGCCCGAACCCAGCACAAACACCCCTGCGGCGATCATCTTTCTCGTTGATTTTATCGGATAAAGCGGGGGTTCAGCGATTGCCGCAACCATGAAATCGGGCGTGTCGCGCGAGGCAAGCGCGCGGGCCGCCGCAAGTTTCTCTCCCAGTTCCTGTCGCTCTCCGGCCAGAACCTGCACATTGCGTCGCAGATTCACTTCCTGCTTCTGCTTTCCCGGGAGATTGTCGAGGGTCGCACGAATCTTGTCCTTTGCCTCCCCAAGCTGCTTTACCTTGTCCTCCAGGGAGGACTTCTGAAGTTGCAGTTGAAAGGACTTCGACAGCATTTCCCGCAGAATGGGCGCCGAGGGCGTGTCTGTCTTTCCCTTGACCGGCACGATCTCCTTGTCCAGACGGTCCAGCTCGTCCTTCCAGTCCTTCACCTGCTGGGTGTCCACAGTAATGGCTTTCTGCGCGTCGTGAACGGCCTGCGCCTTGTCCAGATCCGCCTGCGACACCAGTCCGTCGGCAAAGCCCTGCTTGTTTCGCTGCAGGGTCACTTCCGCCTCGGTCAGCTTGGCCTGGTTCATCCGGTGCGTTTCATCAGTGAATATCTTTTCCCGCAGCCGGTCGGCGCGGGTCTTGGCGGCCCCCAGTCCCTCTAGTTCACCGCTCGTGGTTTGCTCCTCCGCCACCTGTTTCTTCAGGTTGTCCATAATGTTCTCGAGGTCGGCAAGCTGCAAATCAACGGTGCTTCGTTCGATCTTCGACTGCTGGTAAAGTGTGTCCACCGCGGTGAACTGCTCCAGGAACCACTGGGCTTCCTTGTCCAGATCAACCACCTTGTTGATGTTGTTGAATTCCTCCAGCGCTTTGTCCGCCTCCAGCAGTTCGTTGGTCACAACCGCCAGCCGTTCCTCCGTCTTTTTGATGCTGCCGTCCGCCTCATCGGTCCGCATCTTCACCGAACTCTTGAGAAACACGTCGCGTGCCGTGTTGGCAAGGTCTGTGGACAGTTCCGCCGTGTCCGCCGTGGTGTGAATGAAAAGAAGGGCCGTTTCGTTCTGTGCAGTCACCGTGATGGCGCTGCCAATCGACTGCAGGGATGCGTGCAGGCCCAGCTTTTCCCGTATTTCCTTGATGTTCTCCGGAAGTTTCACCAAATTGACCTGGGTGCGAAGTGACGGAACCCGGTACACGCCGCCGATGATGTCCCCCTCTTTCGCGGAAAACAGCAGACTGGTTTCGGACGAATACTGGCGTGTGCCAAAACTGATGGAGGCGATTACGGCCAGAACCACGCTGAGCGCCGGACCCAACAGCAGGATCCGCCATTTCATGAAAATGCTAATCAATAGTGTTCTTGGGTCAAAGGGCAACTGCTGCTTGCCGCTCTCAGGATGTTCATTTTCCATCGACATGCCCTTTTGTCCTGGCTTCACACGTCACCCGGACGGTGCGATTGCGTATCTGGTGGGGTTCTTTTTCGATTGGGCGGGCCCCGCTCCCCGCTGAAGACCCGGCACCCGCTTTTGCGCGCGCCGCGCCGCTTTGCAGCGCAGTGACCACGCCGCGATCAGGCCCGAGGTAATGGCGAACATATAGGTGGGCGGCGTGATGCGCAGCGCCCACTCCTTGAGTCCCACCAGATGCAGCGCTCCCGCGCCCAGAAACAGCCCCCAGAGAAGTCCGTTCTCCACCGACCGCCCCCGCAGCGCGCCCCACAGCGCCATCCACAAAAATCTAAGGATGATAACCAGGTAGACCCCGAGGCCGATGCGGCCCATTTCAGCCGCCGTAAGCAGGTAAATGTGATGGGCTACCCCCGCCTGCTCCTCCGCTTTCATGACCACAATATGTTCCCGGTAGCGCTGCTCCTTCGAGAGCACGTCGGAAAAATTGTTCAGGCCCACCCCGAAGAAATGGTCACCCAGCATCATGCGGGCCGCCGTGTTGAACTCTTCCCGGGCCGCCTCGCTTTCCTTTGGCGCCGTCTGGAAGCGGTTGATGACCGTCTTTGCCGCCATCGCCCCGCCCACCACCACGCCCAGCAGCATGATGGCCGTAATGACCGTCGTGCGCGACCCGCGGTGCCGCCAGTTGGCGTAGCCTATCGCCCCCGCCAGGCAAATGCCCGAAAGCACCAGCCCGAAGCGCGACTGTGTTGCCAGCACGCAAAACACCATGCCCAGCGCGGCCCCCATGGAGGCAAAGGCAAATATCTTTCCCAGTCGCGCGTCACAAACGCCCCAGACCATCAACAGCGGAAGAATCATGTTCAGATACATCGGCACCGTGTTGGAATGGTCAAAGGGTCCATGGATGCGGTAAAGGCCAAACAGGTACTTCTGCTCCAACGCCAGCAGGGTCACATAGCCAGCAACCGCCATGCAGCCGAACCAGACATAACGCCGATCCACCCCGGCCAGAATGCAGTTGCACACGCACCAGTAGATGAGGTAGGCACGGGTCAGCTTGAGCAGCGTGAATTCGCTGTAGATGGTCACCGACGCCATGGACGTGGACACGCACGCCAGCAGCATGAACAGCAGGCACCACAGACTGTTGGGCGGAATCCATTTGATGCTGCGCAGCTTTGTGAGCAGGAGCCAGAGTACCAGCGCAAGGGCGATCAGGTCGGTTATGGTGATTTCAAAACCCCGGTCGGGACCCCGGTACAACTCCATCGACACAAAGCGGATTCCGGCCGATGCGCCCCAACTGGTGGAGAAAATAAGCGTCGAAAGCAGCATCCCCGGTATGGCCGGATGCATCATCGCGGCCAGCGTCATCATCGGCACACCGGCGATAAAGGTCATGAAGAAGATGATGTACTTCATGCGCCTTTCTCCCGGACGGTGGTGCCGGAGGATGAAACGGATGGGAACAGGGCTGCCATCTCAGTTGAACCTCCGCCACACGGAAAGGAATTGTTCAGACTGCGCTGCCCAGTCAGGCACCCCCATCCCCGAAAGCAGGAGCCCGGGCAGCCGGCGGTACAATGCCTCCCGGGGATGCCGGGCCGAGAGACTGCCTGCCGAAAGGTTCCGCGCGACGTTCTTCGGGCAGGTCTGAAGCGTGTTCATATCCGCTTCCCGAACCCCCGGCCACGCACAATAGTCCGCGGTCGATTTCCAGGACTGCCCCGTCCGCATTTCTTCAACATGCCGCAGCACCTCCGCCCAGTGCCGACCCATTTCTCGAAGGGACGCATCGTCCCAGGTCCTGTTCGGGGCCTGGTCCGGACGAAAGCGGAAGTGCAGCGCCTCGGCGTAGAGGGCGGGAAGGTCAAAGGAAAAAGAAAGGCCCAATTCACGGACCAACGCCGCAACGCGTGCGTCCCGTCCGGTATAGACGGTCACATGCCGCCTGTGCACCACCGTCAGCGCGTCACCCAGGGCCATGGCGCACTTGTACACGTTCCGGCGCACAAAATCCGGGTCCACCGGCGCGTCGATTCCCGCCGCAACCCGCCGCGCCCAGAGCAGGCCCGCGCCCCGGTTCAGCATCAGGCGCAATGCCTCCACGGCTGGTGGCGCATCAAACACCCGTTGCGGCGCGTGCGCCGTCAAGATGTCCGGCCGCCCGTGAAGCACGGTGTGCCCCAGCACAAATTCATGCCACATGAGCCACGCAGGCCACGCTTCAATGTCCGCGACGGTCACGGGCCGCCCCAGGTCCACCTCGATGCCCAGTTCCCTGCCGTAGCGTTCCGTCACCGGATGCGCGGCCTCAAGGGAAACGCCGTGCCGCGTCACTATCGGCAGCAGGTCAAGATCATTGTAGAGATGCTCCTCGCCGTTGCGAAGCACCACACCGCCCTCGCCCCGGCCGTAGCCGCCCCCCAGCACCAGGGCCTCCAGCCCGTCTCCAAGCGCGGCCACGATGTCCGCCGTAAGCCTCTTGAGCGTCCCGTCAAGCCGGGTGTTGAATGCTTCCGACCCCTGTTGCGCATAGCTGTTCATGACTGCCCGGCCTCCCGTTCCTTCCAACCCGCTGCAAATCCCCGCCGTCGGCCCAGCAACTGCGCGCCGCGCAGCATGGGGGAGAGGTAGGCTGCCCCGACCTCGCCCGCCCGAAGGCTGTAACGGCAGTCGGACACAATCTGGCGCGCGCAGGGCAGCAGCGAATAGCGCAGCCACGAGCGGTCCCAGGCCGGCCAGTCAAAGATGTGCGCGTCCGCCTTGCCCTCGCCGAACTGGCGGCGGTACCACTGCTTCAGCGTGTAATTGTGCGAATGGTACACCTGCGACTCCGCCGCGTACCGGATCTCATAGCCCATTTGGCGGACCGTCCAGGTCCATTCGATGTCCTCAGAGTATTGAATTGCCTCATTGAAGGGACGTTCCTGCCACACGGAACGACGGATGGCCGAAGAGGCCATGGAAAAACAGTGCTTCCAATACCGTTGCAGGCTGCCGTCGCCAAAAGTGTTCTCCGTGTCCTTGGCAAAGAGCGGCAGACAGTCGGGCCGGGGAACTTGACGGCCAAAAGTGGCTGCCACCCGGGGCTGTCCTGATTCATCAAAGTCGGCCAGCAGGCGGGCCAGCCAGTCTCCGTCCAGCGGGGTGCAGTCCGAATTCAGAAAGGCCACCGTCTCGCCGTCCGTGGCCTCCATCGCCTGGTTGAGCACCCGGCCCGGAACATAAGTTCCTTCCGGCACGTCCACCACCAGGTCGGCTTGTGCCGCGGCCCTTTCCCGCGTTCCGTCGGTGGACCCGTTGTCAAACACTGCCAGTCGGTGCGGCAGGTTCTGACGCCGAAGCATGTCCAGCGTTTCCGCCACCAGCGGCATGTCGTTGCGCGCCCGCATGACCACCCAGGGTTTCATGTCGCGTCCGCCTCTGCGCGCATGAGCCCGAAAAGATCCTCAAGCCGCTTGGGCGGGCTTTCCGGTGCATGGCTTGCGGCATACATGGCCACGCTGTCCCGGTCCTCCGGCGCGTAGCCGTGCATGCCCGCCAGCGGCGATATGCCCAAATGCCCCGGACAGAGCAGCACGCCAGGGTCGAGAAGATAGAACAGGTCCCCGTAACTGCGGTCCGGGAAATCAGCCCCCCAGCGATGCAGTTCCTCGTCCGATACTACGTGCCCATCCTCCACTTCGGCCAGAAGCCGGGGGATGAGGTCGCGCGCCCGGTCGTTCAACAGCCAGAACCGGGCCAGCGTGGAATCGAACACGGCGGCATAATCCACCCCGAAGCGCAGCCCAAGCCGGTCCACCGCGGCCATCAGCCCCGAGCACCGCGTGACTGCCGTCATCCCATGGTCTGAGAAGACGTGCATGCGCACGTCCCCGTGGCTCTCCTGCGCCGCCTGGAGCAGCTGCCGCAACTGGCCGTCGTACCAGCGGATGTGGGCCTGTCCCTCTTTGCTCTGCGGACCATGCTGGTGCAGAATCGCGTCCATCGCGGCAAGATACACATAGGCGAAACGAAGTTCTTTGTGCTGCACGGCCGCCTTCGCCGCCGCCAGATTCTCCCGCTCGCCCCTGCGCCAGTCCGAGTGAAAGAAAGGGATTCCCCGTTCACGAAGATAATCGAAAATCGTGGGCTGGCCCCCGATGATCCCGCCCGGCTCGTAGAGGTCCAGCTTCTCCGTGTACTCGAAATGGTGAAGTAGGTCAAAAGGCATGTTATAGAGCTGGAAATAGCCCGTGTAGCCCAGGTGGCGCTTGTACCATTTGCTGATGTGATGGCGCACCCGGCCTCGCCCCGTGAGGGAGGCGGGAAGCAGGGAGAACAGCCGCGCATGCTTGAAGGGCGAGCTTTCAGGGGCGTAGCGGTAAAAGGAGAAATGGCCGTGCTCACGCGGCAGCGCGCCCGTGAGTATCGTGGGATCGCAGGTGGAACTGTAGCCAAAGATGGTTCCCAGCGGACAACGGAAGGGCAGCACGTCCTGCATGAACGTGTTTTGCCGGAGAATTTCCCAGCCAAACGCATCCACAAAGACGAACAAGCCCAACCTGGCGTCTGCATTTGCCATGGCCATCCCTTTTGCCGCGGACCGGAACGCCCGCCTTGCTCAATCCTTACGACACCAGCTTGATCGCCTCTTCCCGCGTGTTCACGATGTCGAAGATCCGGTGCATCCGGACCAGTTCAAACAGCGTGCGCACCGGTTTGGTCATCGAGCAGAGCACCAGCGCCCCGCCCTGTCCCGAGATTAGCCGGAGGCAGGACAAAATGCCGCCCAGGCCCGAGCTGTCCACAAACTGCACCGCCGAAAGGTCCATGACCATTTTCACCGATCCCTCGATAAGCGGAGCCATTTCCCGTTTGAAGTCGGCCACATTGCCCGCGTCCAGACTGTCGCCGTGAAGCATCACAATCGTCACACTGTCGCTGGTTTCACTTGTCACTCGCATGGTGCTTGGATTCCTTTCATTCGTCGTGGAAGTTTCTGGTCATCAATACTGCGCTGCGGCGGTCTTCCGCCTTGAAATACTCAACCTGGCTGAAACACTGCTCGACAATGAAAAGGCCATAGCCGCTTTCGGCCAGGTCTTCCTCATTCGGTGCCACGACCGTGCCGGGCGCAAAGTACGGCCCGTCATAGTCAAAACGGATGCACACGCGGTCCGAATAGGCCTCCAGGCGCATGTCGACAGTATGGCCCTCTTCGAACCTGAATGCATGTTTGACGATATTGGTCAGGGCCTCCACCATGCCCAGCTCCGCCTTGATGATGACCTCCTCGGGCACCTCGGCGTGGGACAGGTTTGCAAAGAAGGCCTGGACGATGCTTCTGGCGCTTTCAATTTGGTCCAGTGCCGCCGCCAGCGTGCAGGCAGCCGCCTTCACCGGCGCAATCTTCACCACCAGGCAGGTCGCGTCGTCGGACAGCCCCCCCCCCTGCGTGAACTCGGAGGTGCGCTCGATGATCGTGGACACGATTTCCCCGCTGTCGCGGTGGCGGCATTCCAGCACCACGTTTTCGATGCCCTCCACGCCGAAATAGAGCCCCTCGGGATTGTGTGCCTCCGTGATCCCGTCCGAATAAATTACAAAAACGTCGCCGGGGGCAAACACGGTGCAGTGCTGCTCGTAGTGTTCCTGAATCAGCACGCCCACGGGCATGTTCTCGCCTTCAAGCGTGCCGCAGTGGTCCCCGTCCAAATGCAGTTGAAGGGTTTTGGTGTGCCCGCAGTCCACAAAGGTGCAGACCCCCGCGTTCATGTCAAAACGCGCATAGAAGAGCGTGACGAAAACACCAATGTCGGGACGCGCAAATTCCGGCGTCACCTCCGCATGCACCTGGTTCACGATGTCCGCGGGATCGGGCAGGCGCCCGTTGACGCCGGGAGGCAACTGGGTGCGCGCGCGAAGGAAATGGTTCTTTGTTGCCGCGCCCAGCAGCGCAGCCGTGGTGCCCTTGCCCATGATGTCGCCCACCACCACGTCCAGGCAGTGGGAACTGTACTCGAAGAAGTCATAGAAGTCGCCGTCCACCTGGTTCGACGGGAAACTGGCAATGCCGACCGAGAGACCCCGGACGTTTTCCGGCCGCTTTCCGAAAAGCAGCGTTTCCTGGATCCTTCGGCGCAGCAGAAGCTCCCGCTGGTAAGACTCCTCAAGCTCGGTTTCCGTGCGGACCCGCTCGGTGATGTCCCGGATGATGCCCGTGTAAAGCCGCCGTCCCGATGCAAACAGTTCGCTGACCGCAAGCTCCACCGGGAACACTTCCCCGGTCGCGCGCAGCGCCTGCAACTGCCTGCCCCGCCCGATGACGTGCTGCTCTCCTGTTTCGATATAGCGTGCCAGAAAAGCGTTGTGGTTGTGGCTGTCCGGTTCCGGCATGAGCAGCGAAACGTTCTTGCCCAGCATCTCTTCCGGGGCATAGCCAAAAATGCGCGCCAGCGCGGGATTGGCCACCTCGATGAGACCCGCCGCACTGATGGTGATAATGCCGTCCGCCACCGTGTCCAGGATGTTCCGAATCCGCTCCTCGCTCTCACGAAGCGCATTGGCGGCGGCTCTGCGCTGCAGTTCACCCTGGTGCGCCCGGATGAGACTGGTGCAGGTCGTCAGCAGCGGTTCCAACTGTGCCGCCAGGGTCTCGTCATAACCGCCCGGACGGTTGGCCATGCCCAGCATGCCCACCACTTCGTCGCCCAGAAGGAACGGCAGTCCCATGAAGGAACTCATTTCCGGATGCCCCGCAGGCAGGCCGCCGCTTCGGGAATCCTGGCTTGGAGCATTGGCGATAACCGGCTTGCCGCCTGTAATGACCGTACCAAACAGCGTTTTCATGTTGCGGAATTCAAAGCCGCGCAGTGAGTTCTTCGCAAAGAGCTGGCGGGTCTCCTCGTCCCAGGCAATATTGGTCATGGCGTGGGTCTTCAGATAGGGTTCACCGTCCGCATCGTGGTGGACCTCGCCGATGAAACCATAGTCGCTCGACGTGATGGCCAGGATTTCCCGGAGCAGACGGCCAAACACGGCCCGCGATTCGCCGTCCTCGATGAACTCGGTCTGGGCGCGGCTGATGGTTTCAATCAACTGCGTCTTCTGGCGCAGCACTTGCTCAAAACGGTGCCGGCTGGTCACGTCGCGCTGAATCGCCACGAAGCGCGTGATGGCGCCCGTGTTGTCCCTCACCGGGGAAATGTGCAGTTCCACCGAGTAGGGCACGCCGTCCTTGCGGTAGTTGATCGTTTCGCCCTTGAAAGAGTCGCCCCGGGAGAGCGCCGCGCGGATACGCGCGCGAAATCCAGGGTCGGTCGCCGGTCCCTGGAACATGCGCGGCGTCCGCCCCAGAACATCCTCCGGCTCATAACCCGTAATGGCAGTGAAGGCCGGATTCACAAACAGTATCTGCGGGCCCGGAAGGTCCGTTTCTGCCGTGGTGATGATCATCGAATCCGACGCGTGCCGCACCGCCGAATCCAGAAGACGCAGCGACTCCTCGTTGCGCTTGCGGTCCGAAATGTCCACCAGAACTTCGAGGAGTTTGTCCTCGCCGCCGATCTGGATGCGCTTTACGGACTTGAGCACGGGCACCCGGGATCCGTCGTGGCGAAGCATTTCGCGGTCGGCATTCTCCACTTCCATCCCCTGATCCGTGATGGGGCACTGGCCCGCCTTGGCGGGGCACATGAATTGGTGGCACACCTTGCCCAGAATGGCGGACTCTGGCGCGCCGAGCAGTTTTGCCGCGGCCGGGTTGACCGATTCGATTATGTGCGTGTGCGCGTCCACGATGATCACACCGGCGCTGAGGCTGGCCAGCAGCGTGCGGTGAAGGGCTTCGCTTTCCCGCAGCGCGTTTTCCGCCCGCTTGCGTTCCGAGATGTCGATGGCGATGAACAGGTAGCCCGACGGCGCATTCTTCGCGTCCATCAGGCGGGTGACCATCAGATGCACAACGATGCGGGCGCCGTCTTTTCGTATGCACTCGCAGTCACCGTCAAAGGGGTTCTGGGCGAAGGCACCGAGCGAAAACACGTCAAGCCCGGAGACCTCACGTCCGTGAATTTTCGAAAGGCGGCGGCCCCACTCAGCCAGTTCCTCCGGGGCAAGAAACTGAAGCGGTGTAAAGCGGCCCACGATCTCGCCCGACCGGCAGCCGAGCATGGTTTCGGCGCCGCAATTGAACAGGTTGACCGTGCCGTCGTCATCGGTGGCGATAATCGCCACGTCTTTGGAGGAGTTCAGAACGCTTTTGAGAAACGTGTTGATGGAGCTGATCTTGTCCGCGTCACGGCGGCGCAGCACCGCCGTTCCCAGACTCGACGCGGTCGCCATCAGAATCGCCGTCTCGTTGGCGTTCCATTCGCGGTCCTTGTGGCAGTCGTCAAAACCCACAAACCCCAGGAAGTATCCCCCCGGCACCAGATCACTGTGCAGCAGAATGGGTGCAAGAATGATGGAGCGTATGTCCAGCGCCTCCAGCAGGCCCCTTTCATTTTCAGGAAAGTCGCGCACACGCCCCATCAGCGCACGCCCCGAAGAAAGTGTTTCACGCCATCTGGAAAAATCGGGGTCATAGGGCAGGTTGCGCAGTGCCGGGTTCTCGATCTGCGGGGTCACGCCGCCGCTGACCCACTCAAAGCGCTGGCTCATCAGCAGCGCGCCCGTGGCGGGGTCGTGGTGGTTCTCAAAGAAATAGACCCGGTCCACATCCGCGGCCGTGCCCAGTATGCCCAGCACCCGCTCTATGTCCTCTGCCCGGTTTCCCATAAGCAGGGCGGACGACGCATGCGCCGCGCCTTCCAGCAGGCGGTCCCTCTGCCGCAGCATCCGCGAGGCCTGTTCCGCCTCCGTGATGTCCGACACGCTTCCCTGCCAGCCAGCCCGGTTGTTCCAATGATCGACCACCGTGATGGCCATTACCAGAAATGCGCGCGGCGGCTCGCCGCCCGCCTGGGCCACCACATGCGTTTCCTGAACCGGTTCGTTTCCTGCGGCGGACAGGGCCGCCAGCCAGGTCATTCCGTCGCCGCGGGGAATGAAATCATCCAGTTGCCTGCCCAGGATCTCCTCGGGAGGACATCCCCAAATCCGCTGTGCGTGGTCCGAACTGTAAAGGACACGCCCCTTGCCGTCAATTTCCCAAAGCCAGTCGGACACGCATTCCGCAATGTTGCGGGACCGCTGCTCCGAGGCGGCAAGCCGCGCCGTGCGGCGGCGCAGGTAAAACATCAGCACAATGCCGCCGATGAAGAGCACGTCCAGCGAGAAAGCCACCCATGCGGTAAGGCCCACGTCGCGGGCCACCTCCAGATTCCAGCGACTGGCATTCACATCCGCGCCAAGACAGATGAAACGGCCGGTGCCTGCAAGCGGCACACTCGCAAAGGCGCTTACCCAGATGCCCCATCGATCCTTTTCCGGACCCTCCACATTGCTGGAACCTGTCTGAAGCACTTCGTGCAGCAGGGCCGTGGCCTCGGGATACTCATCTCCGGGCATGGATATTTCCGCGGAATTGTCAGGTTCCGAATCCGCCAGGAAAACCACCTTGCCTTCCCGCAGGGTCAGCAGATAGACAAAGCGAACATCTTTTCGGACATCCTTGATCCGCTTCAGCGCCGCCCGCACCCGCTCAAACGCGGGGGTGCCGCGGTCGGATGGGATGGCGCCCAGTTGGGCCAGATCTTCGGCCCCGACCGACAATGAAACAGCCTGCACCCACATGGTCAACTGCCGGCGCATCTCCGCATCGACCGCCCGGAACTCAAGAAACACCGCGAGGCTGCTCAGGCCAAAAGCGAGCAGCGCCGCCAGGGACATGCCCAGGAGCAGAGTTCTTCTGCGGGTGGTCGGTGAAAGCCCGGCAATGTTTATCCACCGCTGCATTGAATAAAAGGCTCTTTTCTGGCCGCCCTGGTGGGGGCGTCCGCCGATTGTGCGGGGTCTTTTCCACCTGTCAGGGCGGTGCTTTAACATTGCCTGCCGCCGTCCCGAGAGCGTCTGCCCGCATTCAGTCGCCGGACACTAATATACCAGAGCATCATTGATGCCAAGAAATGTTACAACACACCCCCGCTGTCGCCCCTCATCGCGGAGATGGTCTAGCAATCCGGCGAGGGACAGGGTCAGCCCGTGTTCATACGCCGACAGGTCGAATACCCAGGTGGTTTCACGATACTGCCCAACCAGCGGTAGAAGTTCCTCCTCAATGAAGCCGCCCTGCATGTCCGTCTCCAGAAAGGGAACTCGCACCTTGATGCGGTTGTGATCTGGAACGACGGCAATGCCGCACATCTCCGCGAGGGGGCTTCCGCTCATTGTCTCACCTCCTGTAATCGTCTTCCGTGGGATCCTTTTCAGCAGGACAGTACCCGGTGAACGCGCGTGGTTTGGCACGGCGCTCCTCGCCGGAGAACCATCCGGTGAACTGTTTCACACTGTTGTCCTGCCGGCTCTGCCAGGACCGGAAAAGGGCGTCCGTGGCAGACTCTTCCAGTTGGAGTGGAACGCACGGCAGATGGGAATGTCCCGGGCTGGCCAACAAAGCAGGCACCGTGCGGTTGCAGTCAACATCGACACACATCTCGCGTGCATTCTCGTTCATAACACCCTCGCCTGCCTGTCACCTGACGGTGAAGTTGTTTGTTTTTTCGCCCGATCCAAAACAGACACATGTGTTGCCAATGCCCCCGGGCGCAAACGCTTCAGGGATGCTGAATGGTCCCGCCTTATCGCGACTGTCGTTTTCGGACAGTGGTGTGCCTCCGACCCCGAAAGAACCCTCTTGCCTGGAAACGGACCGGCCATCGCTTGCCTTCTGGCGCCGCGTTTCACAACCCTCAAGAAACGTGCCCCTGCCCAAAGGGACACCCACGCCCAAATCTCACCCTGTTAAGCGGCGCCGCATGTCGGATATATTGTCGCCCAAGATCTCTCCCGCGCGACTCAGGGTTTCCCTGATTCACGCCCTCTATAAACCTGAGTGTGGCGGGGTGGGGGAGTGGGAAGGTTCGTGCAGCCATGGTTCGACCGGTTGACCTCCCTCCGGGACCGGTGTGCGGATCAGTGCCTGCGCAGAAGTATTCTGGACACACGTTCCCAGTAATAGCCCCGTTCGGTCGAATTCACGCCGAAAGCCGCAAAGGCGCAGGCAAAGGCAATGCAGCCCAGCAGTTCGAGACAGGCAATGTTCATCAGGGAATGGGGGGGCAGAAAGCGGCCGGCGACATAAAAGACGGCCAGCATGGGCACGCTCGCCAGCGCCGAGGGCAGTGCCGACACCCGGTAGTAGGAGAAGAAGGTGAAACCGTACTTGCGCCCCGCCTTCGGCTGGACCACCATAATGTCCACCACCAGCGTCGAAAGCAGCGTCGCAAGCGCCACGCCGTTCATGCCGAAAGGCAGCACGAATGCCACAGTCATGGCCAGATTGGCCACCTGGCCCGCCATGAACGCATAGGCCAGGAACTTCTGGTGCCCCGTCATCGAAAGTATGTTGGCCGCATTGGCGTGCAGCACACTGCACAGCATCGCCGCCAGCAGGATGCGGCAGGCGGTGCCTGCGCTCCGGTACTCCTCGCCCATCCACGCCGCCAGCACATCCCCCGAATACCAGAACAGTCCCACCAGCAAGGGGGCCGCAAAGGCCAGGCTCAGTTTCGACCCGCGCTCGAAGGTGATGCGGATTCTTGCCTCATCGCCCGAGCCCTGCAACTCGGCCACCAGCGGGGTAAGCGCGTTGGTCAACTGCCGGCAAAGCCCCGAGGCCTCGTTGGCCATGCGGGAGGCCACGCTGTAATAGGCCACGGCGGAAAGCGTCAGAAACTCCTGAATGACCAGCGCATCGACTCGGGTGTAGATAAAACCGGAAACCTGGACCAGAAACAGGCTGACAGAGAAGGAGGAAATCTCCCGCACCAGCCGCCGGTCAAAATTGCGGAAATGGATGCTGATGCCCGGGCACTTGGCCGAGCACAGGACCGCCGCGAACACGCTGGTGATGATTCCCGTCACCAGGCTCACCAGGGCCAGCATCTCGATCGACGGGTGTACCATCAACGCCCACACCGCGGCAATGCTGTAAAGCACCGTGCCGATGATCTGCGCAATGTTCGCCCAGGCCTGCCGCTGAAATCCGGTGAGAATGCCGAAGAACATGCCCATGGGGGCCGCCTGCGCGGAACGAAATGCCACCAGCACAAAGGCAATCTGCGCGGCCGCCAGTTTGTCGGCCGGTATCTTAAGGAGCGTGGCAAGGAACGGCGTCAGGCACAAAGCGACCGCAATCACCACCACGCCCAGAATGATGTAGACGCCAAACAGGGTGGCCGTGACGCGCTTTAGCCGGTCCGCATTGCCCTGGCCCCTGGTCTCCGCCACAAATTTTACAACCGACGTGGCAAAACCGAAATCCAGTAGTCCGAGCAGGCCGACCGTTGCCTGCAGCACCGACCAGAGGCCGAAGGCGTCGTTGCCCAGACGTTTTGCGAACATGGGGGTGATAATGAAAAACGCACCCACATTGATAATCTGGCGCAGATAGTTGGTCGCCGTGTTGGCCAGTACCGACGAGGCGTGGCCCTGAACGGCGCTGTTCGCTGTGCTCGCTGTACCCCTCTTCAACAGGCCCATATTCATCCTCTTCGGGATATGCCGCATCCCGGTTGTTTCAAGTCATGCCCGTCCAGTGACCAGATCCAAGATTAAATGGTTTCGGAGATGATGCGCTCAAACTGCTCCGCCACATGGTCCCAGGTGGAAACCAGCGCCTTCGCGCGGTCCCGCGCATGCACCCCCATGTTACGGCGATCACGGACAGTGAAATACTCACATATGGCCGCCGCAAAGGCGTCGGCATCGGTCTTTGGCACCACATAACCCGCCTCGGCATCGCCGCCCAGCAGTTCGGGGGCCACGTTGAAATCGCTCAGCAGCACCGGCAGCCCGTGCAGCATGGCCTCGGCCACCACCATGCCGAAACCCTCCGAAGTGGAGGCAAAGGCGAACAACTGCGATTCCGCAAGCAGCCCGCTGAGTTCTTCCCGCGATTTCCAGCCGTCCAGAACAACACGGTCGGTCAGTCCGGCCGCGGAGATGCGCTCCCGCAGCCGCGCCACATAGGCGGGGTCAAATTCCAGGTTGCCCAGCAGGCGAAGGGAAAGCTGTTTCGACAGTTCAGGCGCCCGTTCCGCCACCCGTGCAAGCGCTTCCACAAGCACGTGAAACCCCTTGCGTTCCCCGTAGTTTGCCACGGACACAATCTGCGCGGGCATGCGCCCCGTGTCGGCCTGGCGCACCTCGGCGTCGGCCCAGTCGCAGCCCGGATAGACCACCCGGCCCTTGCGGGTCCCGCAAAAAGGGTCCAAGTCGTCGTGCAGGATGGTGTTGCTCACCGCAATCTGACGGTGCGCGGGCAGCAGCGCCGCCCAGGTCAGCATGCGGTGCAGCGTCCGCGACAGCAGGGACGCGTAGGTGTCCCAATAGCAAAGCTGCGCAAAACTAATCAGCCGGAAAGGGGTGCGGAGACGGAGCACGGCCATGATCGGCCAAAGCCACCGGTACAGCCACGTGTCATAGACCACCACCCGGGCCTTGCCCCGGTAGTCCGCCAGGAGACGGTACAGGGCGCGGCATCCGGCCACCAGCGGTTGCCGGTTGATCTCGGGCAGGACCAGCACCTCCACATTCATGCCTCGCCCGCGCAGCCGGTCAATGAGATGACGGTTGTACACCTCGCCGCCGGTTCGCGGATGCTCTGGGAATGCAGGCAGGAGAAAGAGCACATCCTTGGCCTGGGTTCCTTTGCCGCGAAAAGAAGCGCCTGTCGCGCGCGCCGCTACCATCGTCCGTACTGTCCTGTCTGCCATGCCGAGGAGATCATCCCCTTCTTGCGGCCCAGCCGGTGAAGAAAATCCAGTTTGGCCTCCATGCGCTCCCTGCCCGGCTTGCCGGGCAAACTCGCGCCCGCATAGTGAAGTCCGCTGCGCATCAAATCAAGGCATTCCCAAACGCTCACCTTCCAGTATTTGGGCGGCAGTGCGTCGCCCCATTTTGCCGCAAGGTGCGCCGAGGCGCTCGCGTTCTTGGAGGATTGGCGGAAAAGCCCCCGGACGCTGCACCGGTGGTCATGATAAACAACGGCCTCGGGCGCAAGCTCCAGCCGGCCTTTCGTTGCTTCAAGAATGCGCCACGAGAGGTCGCAATCCTCGCCGCACAGCAGCACCGTGTCGAACCCCTCCACTTTCCAGAAATCTTCCCGCCGGAAGAAGGCGTTGGCCGTCTGCACATAGGGCCGGAAAGAATTGGCCAGGGCCGCTTTCGCGTCCAGAATGTTCCGCGAGTTCATCCACTCCTGAATCTCGTTCTTCGGCTCCACGCCCTTGATGATGCCCGCCACCCCGCACACCGCCGTGTCGGCAAGAGGGGAGACGCCGTGAACCAGCCAGTCAGGTGTGACCACGCAGTCCGCATCGGTAAACGCGATGATGTCCCCGCTCGCGGCGCGCACCCCGGCATTTCGCGCGGCAGAGGGGCCGCGCACGGCCTTTTCCTCCACCATCACAATGCCCGGATAACGGCGCAGAATTTCCGGTGTCTCGTCATCTGACCCGTTGTCAACGATGATGATTTCATGCGCGGGGGAATTCCCGGAGAGACCGAGCAGGGACTCGACGCACCTTTCCATGGTGCGTGAGGCATTGTACGCCGGAACCACGACAGACACGGCTGGCTTCATGGGATGCATCCTTGCGTGCCGGAGCCAACCCCGCAGAAGGGACTCACATCACCCCGCCCGGTCTTTTCCGCACACGTTCACACGCGGCTTCGCCAAAAGTTAAGAAACTACCCAACTAAGTTTAGCATATTGGCGCGTCTGGTCATAGACGGTGATTCAATGGCCCCCTTGGGGAACCGGCTGGCGCCTGTGAACCCGTACCGCAGGCGTCCCGCCTGCCCTGCCTTGCCCAGTGGCGCGTGGGAACAAGATTCTGCTCCCGTACCGCAGGCGTCCCGCCTCCCATGAGAAGGCCAAGTCAAATTGTCGGTCGGACTTGGCCGACCGGCGTATCTTGGTCCCTTTTCCAAGGCATGAACCGGGCTCCCATACGCACTTTGTTCAGCCCGTGGGCTGGGTGC
>CAITNO010000021.1 GCA_903893795.1 Candidatus Hydrogenedentota bacterium
CGCAGGCGGGAATCCAGGGGTAGCGCGGGTGCGCGAGTCCTTGCCAGGCGTGGATTCCCGCCTGCGCGGGAATGACGGAGAGGGTGAGTTGTTCTTGAACTGTGCAGCCGGTTTCGAGATTGCCGGTCCTTTTTGGAAGGTCCCGCAAACGGGAATTCAGCCTTCCGTCTTACTGGCCCTTTTCACCCTTCGCCCTTCCGCCTTCAATTCCTAATTCCCAATTCCTAATTGTATCCTCAGCCTCCACGCCACCCGTCCCGCATGTTTCAACTGGTGCTCCCAGATGCGCACGACTTTCCAGCCCGCCCGGCGCAGCGACTTTGTCACCTCCGCGTCCCGCGCGCGGTTCCGCACAAGCTTGGCGTCCCAGAACTTCCGGTTCGACCCGGGCCGACGGTAACACTTCGGACACCCGTGCCAGAAACACCCGTCCACAAACACCGCCACCTTCTGCGGACGAAACACAAAATCGGGCTTGCCAAACACCGGCTGATGCCGCCGCCAACCCGTGATCCCCGCGTCCTTCATAATCGCAATCAGCCGCAGTTCCGTCCGCTCGTTGCCGTGCGAACGGATGCGCGACATCACTTCGGAGCGCTTGGTTTTGGTGAATACGTCGGTCATGGGTTCCTTTCCATTGGATCAACGCCAGTTGGACAAGTATGCCCCACAGGTTTATCCTGGAGCGAACAGTACAGGAGCGGGAACAGCATGAAATCCGGCAGCAAGTGGACGCGGGACGAACTACTTCTCGTCATCAATCTCTATTATCGAATTCCCTTCGGGCGGCAGCATTCACGTGCACCGGAAGTTGTCGGACTTGCGGAGATGCTTGGGAGAACCCCAGGCAGTGTGGCGATGAAACTGAATAACATTACCTCACTGGACCCGGAGGAAAGCTTGCGAGGTGTGCACGGACTGCAGGGCGCCAGCAGTCTGGACCTCGCAACCTGGAAGGAGTTTCAAGACAACTGGGAACTTGTAAGCGCCGAAAGCGAGGGGCTGTGGACAGAACAGCTTCACAAGGTTGCAGGCACTGGGCAGAACACGGAGCCGTCTCAAAGCACTCAGGAAGCCGAATACGGGAGCGTATGGGATGCGTCGAATCCTACGGAAAAGATGCAGCCGACCAAAGTGCGTCTTGCCCAGTCGTTCTTCAGAAAGGTCGTGCTTTCAGCCTACAGCGGGCGCTGTTGCGTAACGGGAATTCCGATTCCGGAGTTGCTCATTGCGAGTCACATTCTTCCGTGGAGCACGCATCCCGAGCATCGCGCTGATCCAAGAAACGGACTGTGCCTTTCACGGCTGCATGATGCCGCCTTCGACAAGGGACTCATCACCTTCGACGAGAAGAACCGGCTGGTGCTATCGGCGACGATCAAGGAACATCTGACTTCGGCGGTAATGAATTACAGTTTCGCGCTGTACGAGGGAAAGACCATCACCATACCCGAACGCTTCGCCCCCAACCCGGATTTCATGGCGATTCATCGCGAAACTAACTTCGCAGGTTGAAGGGGTTTCGTCCTCCCAGTCGGCCTTGGACTGATCACATACGGCAATGGGCAAGTCCGTGTCACACCCCGCCGGGTATATCGTCCAGTCCCCGTACCATACCCCGTCGTAGTAGACCTGGTCATCTTCACTGACGTAAAGTTCCAGGTGCGCCTCACCCGACTGTGGACCTCCAAGTCGGATATTATGCCCGTAGGTGGTATGAACGAAAGAGGCGGGAAAGATGGGTCCGTCTGAGCCCCAATCGTCCAAGTCTTCTGAAGGGTACTTTCTCCCATGAAAGAGTCTAAACCGCAGTGGCAGTAATTCCAACTTGTTTATACTTGAAACTGCACGGCAAACTCGATTCATTGAATGACTCCTTTCTAATTCCTCATTGCTCCATGTCAACCTTCAACATCGTCTTTCCAAGAGGCATCGAATACCATTCCATCGAGCCATTTGAAAGCGATTTGTTTGCCCAAGCCCGGTCCTTTAGCAGTCCCGCAGCATGACATCCCAATCTCGTGGACAGCGCCACGATATTCACAGGCGAGACACAGCGCTCGTCGGGCTCTATGTCGCCGACGTGAACGTTCTCGCCGAACTTGAGGAGGATGCTGTTCTTCATGCTCTAAATCATGGACGCGCAAAGACCAAATGTCTACAGACTATGAGTGGCGCGTACGCGCGTTTAGCGACAGAATGGCGAGGGTCTGGATTTCCGCCTGCGCGGGAATGACGGGGGGCGGGCGTGGACCACGGAATTCACGGAATTACACGGAAAAGGAGCGCCGCTGCGGTCTGTTGGTTATGCCTCGTCCGGTTCCGTGCAGTTCCGTGTTTTCCGTGGTTAAGCGTTCTTACACTTGGTTCATCACAGCGGCGTGGCCAAGATGGTGCGCTTCGTGGCGCGTTGCGCCACTGCGAGTACCCTACTGTCGGCATGGCCCGGTGTAGCCGTGGAAATCAGGCGATGATGAGACCCTTGCCTCTCGCCGGCACGTTGAGGAGCACGCCGACGCCGGCCATGGTGGTCAGGTAGAAGGAGCCGCCGAAGGAGAGGAAGGGCAGGGGGATGCCTGTCACGGGCATGAGGCCTATGGTGATGGCGATGTTCACGAAGATGTGGAACGCGAGGATGGTGACAATGCCGGACGCCAGAAGCGTGCCGGCCATGTCGGGACAGTCGCGGGCGAATGACAACCCCCGCAGTAGAAAGACGAGAAAAAGGCCGATGATGACAATGGCGCCGACGAAGCCCTGCTCTTCGGCGAGCAGGGAGAAGATGAAGTCGGTGTGGTGCTCGGGAAGGTAGTTGAGCCGGGTCTGGGTGCCTTTGAGGTAGCCTTTGCCGGTGAGTCCGCCGCTGCCGACGGTGATCTTGCTCTGGAGCGTGTGCCAGCCGGAACCGCGGGGGTCGTATTCGGGGTTGAGGAAGGCGTAGACGCGCATTTTCTGGTAGTGCTTGAGGTCGTAGAAGCCGCGGGGCTCGCGCTGCACGTCGGGGTCGAAGTCGTGCATTTCCCACCACATGAGGGGCACGATGGAAAGGCCAAGAAGCACCACGACCGCCAGGTGCCACACGCGGCAGCCTGCGACGAAGAGCATGACGATGATGAGCGGGGTGAGCGACATGGCGGTGCCGAGGTTGGGCTGTTTGAGGATGAGCAGGATGGGCACGCCTGCGAGGATGAAGGTGAGGAGGAACCAGCGTATCTTGCGTATTTTCGGGCCCAGTTTCACGAAGTACCAGGTGAGGGCGTAGACCATGATGAGCTTGGTCGTTTCGGAGGGCTGGAGCCGGAAGGGGCCGAGCACGAGCCAGCGTTCGCTGCCCTTGGCCACGGTGCCGACGGCGAGCACGGCGAAGAGCATGGCGAGCGCGGCGAGGTACATGAGGGGGCCGAGCCCGACGAGGAAGCGGTAGTCGATGCAGACGATGAACACCGTGATGACCAGGCCGAGGAAGAAGTAGACGATCTGGCGGTGAAAGTAGGAGATGTCGCTGCTGCGGCTGGCGCTGTACATGGTGATCCAGCCTGCCAAAGCCAGGAGCAGGACGAGCAGGGAGAGCAGCCAGTCGATGCGGAGCATGTTGCGCCAGTTGAAGACGCGCAGGCTGACGTCCTGGTATTGCACATTCATCCGACGGGGGGGCATGACGGGGTTACTCCCTTTTTGCCGCGGCCGCATCGGGGGATGGGGCGGTTTCAGCCACGGGCGCAGCGTTGTGGCTGTAGAAATAGTCAATCACTTCCTTGGCGTAGGGCGCGGCGGCCCGGGCGCCGTGGAGTCCGTGCTCCACCAGGACGCAGAGGGCGATCTTGGGGTTGCGGTCGAGCACGCCTGCGACGAACCACGCGTGTTCGCGCATTTCGTAAGGGATGCTTTCCTCGTCGCCCTTGTACTTTTCCTGGAAGGACTGCGAGGCGACCTGGGCCGAGCCGGTCTTGCCGATGATGTCGAAGCCCTCTATATCGGCGAGGCGTCCCGTGCCTGCGGGCAGGGGCGGGCCCTGCTGCACGCATTTGCGCATGCCCTCGGTGACGGTCTTGATGGTGCTCTCGCTGAAGATCCGCTCCGACTTCTTGGGTCCCAGTTCCTCGTTGAGGTAGGGGCGCACGCGGTAGCCGCCGTTGACGATGCAGGCCATGAGCGCGGCGCACTGGAGGGGCGTGGTGACCGTGTTGCCCTGGCCGATGCTGAGGTTGACCGTGTCGCCGTCGTACCAGCGCTGCTCCGAGCGGTCCTTGTCGGCGTAGAGCTTGGCCTTCCAGGCGGTGTCGGGAATGAGCCCCGGCATCTCTCCGGGCAGATCCAGCCCGGTCTTTTCCCCCAGCCCGACCGCGTGGCACCACTTGGAGATTCTTTCCACGCCCAGCTTGACGCCGACGTTGTAGAAGAACACGTCGCAGGAAAAGGTGAGGGCCTCCACGACGTTGACCGTGCCGTGGCCGGAGTGTTTCCAGCAGTGCCAGGGACGGCTGCCGCCGGGCAGCTCGTAGTGGCCCGGACAGAAGAAGGTGGTGCCGGGCTTGATGATGCCCTCCTCGAGGGCGGCGGCGGCCAGCAGCACCTTGAACACCGAGCCGGGCGGGTAAATCCCGCGGAAGGCGCGGTGGATCATGCGGTTCGGATTGCTGCCCATGAGCAGGTCGGCGCGCTCCGAGTCGTGGCCCCGGGTGACGAAGACGCCGGGGTCGTAGTTGGGCGTGCTGGCCATGGCCAGCGCGGCGCCGGTGTCGGCGTCGAGCACGACGATGGCGCCCACGACGCTGCTCAGCAGCTCCTCGCATTTCTTTTGGAGATCGAGGTCGAGGGTCAGGCGCAGCGGACGTCCCGAGCGCGGGGGCACGGGGTCGGCCTCCTGCTCCAGCAGATGCCCGCGGGTGTCGCGCTCGGCGATGCGGGGCTGTCCCGACGCGTCGGTGATCAACTGGGGCTGGCCCGAGGCGTACTTGGTGACGACCATGTAGCCGTCCTTGCCGTGGAGCTGGTGCTCGTACTCCCGTTCGAGGCCGTCCTTGCCCACCAGGTCGGCCATGGAATAGCTCTCGTCCTTCCAGGAATCCAGCTCGTTCTGGTTGATTTCGCCCAGGTAGCCGAGCAACTGTCCTGCCGTTTCGCCGTGCAGGTAGCGCCGCTGCGGATGGACGATGATGGTCACGCCCGGCAGCTCGTACTGGTGCTCCTCGACGCGGATGCGGTCGGCCTTGGTGAGGTCGCGCTTGATGATGATCTGGGTGAAGGGCGAGTGCTTGAACTTGGCCACCTCGGTCTTGACCCACACGGGGGAGGTGCTCGTGATCTCGGCGATGCGCGCGCACACCGTGTCCAGGCGCTCCTCGGCGCAGTCGCCGGGCACAAAGACCACGTCGGCGCTGGCGCGGTTGTCGGCGAGCACGACGCCGTTGCGCGCGAAGATGAGGCCCCGGTCCGAGGCCAGCCGGGTCTGCGATACCCGGTTGTGGTCGGCGAGAGCCTTGAACTCGCTCAGGTTAATCACCTGCAGGCTCCAGAGGCGGACGCAGAGCACGGCCAGCGACGCCAGCAGGAGCACGCCGAAGAACTGCACCCGCGTCTCGACGCCCTCGTAGCGCTCGGGCTCATTCTTGGGCTGGATGAGCATCTCAGGCGGGGCTCCGCCCGATGGCGTCGCGGCGGCCCATGACGGTGTCCAGCATCAGGATGAGGACCGGTGCGAGCAGGGCCGTGTAAAAGGCGCAGGGGACCGCCGCGGTCAGGATGGGATAGACCATGCCCCGCTGGGGCTGCTGCACATACTGGATAAAGACGAAGAGGAGCCCCTGGCCCAGGCTCGCCAGAAGCACGAGCCCCGCCTTGATCGCCGCGTGTTCGGTGATGAGGCGCGTGGAAAGGCGGCCGATGGTGTAGCCCACGATGACATGGCAAATCACATGGTGCCCCAGCACGGTGTGCACGGCCACATCCTGGTAGAGCCCGCCCAGGAGCCCGGTGAACATGGCCCGCTCCTCCCCCTCGGCGATGGCGTAGTAGACCACCATGATCAGCACGAGGTCGGGCACCACGGCCTGCGGCTTGAGCGCGTCGGGCCAGTTGGTCTGCACCAGGGCAAAGAAAACCACGATGATCAGCCATGCCAGATGGCGGGGCAGGGAGTAGTGCTTCCATCTCATGGGGCAAAGCGCTCCTGCAGGGTTCGGGTGTCGGGGGTCTCGCCGCCATGCGCCACCGCCTGGCCCGAAGCCGCCTGCAAGGCGGCCGTTTCCGCCAGAAAATCGCTCCGCGAGCCGGTCAGATAAGTCGGGTCCTCCACGTCGCGCCGAACCAGGAAGACCTCGTCCAGCTTGTAGGGGTTCACGGCGGGTGTAATCTCGACGCTTTTCCAGAGGGAGCCGCCGCCGTTGTGCACGGCGCTCACCCGGCCGATGAGATAGCCCGCCGGAAAGAGGCTTTCGGGGCTGGTGACCACGACGTCGCCGACGCGCACGTCCTCCTTCATGTCGATGTATTCCATCGTGCAGATGCTGCCGCGGTTGAGATCGCTGCCGCCGGAGCGGACGATGCCGTCGTAGGCCCGAAGCCTGTTGCGCTCCACCATGGCCCCCATGTTGCAGTCGGCAATGTTGTGCAGCGTGGCGACGGTGCTGGTGAAATCGAGCACCTCGGTGACCACGCCCACGACACCCTCGTCGGTGACGACCGCCATGGAGGTGCGCACGCCGTTGATGGCGCCGCGGTCGATGCGGATGGTGCCCTTGTAGCATTCGAGCACGGACACCGGTTCAAGCGTGAGCTGCGGGCGTTTGCGGGTGAAGCCCACCATGCGGCGCAGTCGCGCGTTTTCATTTTCCAGCATGGCGTCCCGCGCGACGCTGCTCTTGAGATGGGCCACCTCGGCTGCGAGGTCGCGGTTTTCCTTTTGCATGGCCTCAAAGTCGGTGACGAAGCGGTAGGCGCGCGAGGCCGTGTCGTAGACGCGGTTCTTGGCCGACAGGAAGGGATAGGCGGTGGCGGAGACGGCGCGGGACACGCCGCGCTGCACGGCGGTCGGCTCGGTGCCCCGGATGAGCGACAGCAGCGAAGCGCCGACAAGCACAAGCAGGATCACCACGGGCCGGTGCTCGCTCAATATGCGCCCCAGGTTCAACAACAAACGCCCTTTCCCGCCGCCGTGGGCGGCACTGCGAAATCAGTTCCGGCCGGTGCTGCTCAGATTTCCTCGGGCTTGGTGTGCTTCAGCTCTTCCAGGAATTTGCCGCCGCCCAGCACCACGGCGCCGAGCGGGTCCTCGGCCACGGTCACATGGAGGCCCGTTTCCTTGGCGATCAACTGGTCCAGGCCGCGCAGCAGCGCGCCGCCGCCGGCCAGCACCACGCCGCGGTCCACGATGTCGGCCGAAAGCTCCGGCGGGGTGCGCTCGAGGGTGACGCGCACGGCCTCGACAATGGCGGCCACGGGCTCGCGCAGGGCCTCGCGGATTTCCTCGGAGGTGATGTCGATGGTCCGCGGCAGGCCCATGACCTGGTCGCGGCCCTTCACCTGCATCTGAAGCTCTTCCTTCAGCGTGTAGGCCGAACCGATGGCAATCTTGATCTCTTCGGCCGTGCGCTCGCCCACCATCATGTTGTAGGTGCGCTTGAGGTGCTGGATGATGGCCGTGTCCATTTCGTCGCCGGCCACGCGCACCGACTTGGCAAACACGATGCCGCCCAGCGAAATCACCGCCACTTCCGTCGTGCCGCCGCCGATGTCCACGATCATGCAGCCCTGCGGCTCATGCACGGGCAGGCCCGCGCCGATCGCGGCCGCCATCGGCTCCTCGATGATGTAGACCTTCGTCGCACCCGCCTGCATGGTGCTCTCCACCACGGCGCGGCGCTCCACGGCCGTGATGCCCGAAGGCACGCTCACCGCCACGCGCGGCCAGGCCAGGCGGCGGCGGTTGTGCACCTTCTGGATGAAATAGCGCAGCATCGCCTCCGTCACCTCGAAATCCGCGATCACGCCGTCCTTCATCGGGCGGATGGCCACGATGTTGCCCGGCGTGCGGCCGATCATGTTCTTGGCCTCGTTGCCCACGGCGCGCGGCAGTCCCGTGTCCTTGTTGATCGCCACCACCGACGGCTCACTGAGCACGATGCCCTGGCCCTTTACGTAAACCAGCGTGTTGGCCGTGCCAAGGTCTACGGCCATGTCATGAGAAAACAGGCTGGGGAGATGACGGAATATGTTGAACACAGTGCACCCTTTCACGAAGCGGGCCTTTCAGCACGCGCATATGCTAACACTGCAA
>CAITNO010000022.1 GCA_903893795.1 Candidatus Hydrogenedentota bacterium
AACGAACCTTATCTTGCACCCAGCCCACGGGCTGAACAAAGTGCGTATGGGAGCCCGGTTCATGCCTTGGAAAAGGGACCAAGATACGCCGGTCGGCCACGTCCGACCGACAATTTGACTTGGCCTTCTCATGGGAGGCGAATGGCGGCGTTGCCGACCTTTGCAGCAAGTTCCTGCCGCAGTTTTTCCTGCATATCGGGCTTCATGTTTCTGCCTTTCCTTCCGCGCTAATGGTCCAACGTGCCCTGTCATCGTAAACCAAGCGCTGCCGCCGCCGACCTTTGACTCGCAAGGGATTGTACCGTATAACCCCCGGGGCACTGTATACTGCACTGCAAGTGACAGGAGAATAGTTGCACCCTGGCTCCCGTTTCGTCATCATTGCCCTGGGGAGGCGCGTTGTTGAAATGAAAAGGGATGAGTGGGGTATTCTATGCAGGTACAGCGCGTTCGAACCCGGACGCCCAAACGGAAAGGACGGAAGCGATGAAGCATTTGATAATTGTGTCCAAAGCACCCCGCCGTGCCCAAAGCATCACTGCGGGCAGCATTATGACGGTGGTGGGCCAGTTGCTTACCGTCTTTGCAACCTTCCTCACGACCAAGGAAGCTTCCACCACGGCATAGGCCGCCAAGTGCTTGGCGCTTGGCGAGTTGTGCATAAGTATCCAGCCACTCGGCATCAGGGGTCTGTGAATCCCGTGCGAGGCGGGTGCTTTATCCAAAGTCGGATGTTGACTTTCAGGAGACCAGACATGAAGCATATACGTGCGATTTCCAGCATACCCAGCAAGGCGGCCACCACAGTGACGGCTGGGTCGATTTTCTCGGTGCTGGCCCAAGTGATCACCATCATGGGCACGTTTATCACAACGAAAGAAAACTCCAGCCGGATTGTGGACGCCTGATCATCTCCGCCTCCGTGTGGGAACTTCCGAGCAGGCGGCGGGATTAATCCTCTGTTGAACCGTGTCTTCTAAAATCAGAAGCCATGGACTGGCGCGGAGCCAGGTGCCAACCTTCGAAAGGTGCCCGTCAGGCGGTATGCCGATTCGGCAGGAAAGCACGGCGTCCATCTCAGACACAAAGGAGCAAGACAAGATGCGTCATACCAAGAGCATAACGCGTATTCCGGCTTGTGCGCAGACAAGCACCACTCCCACGGGGCTGTGCACCAACATCACCGACAGTCTTCAAGCACGGTTCTGTTTCGTCCTGTCGTTCCTGACCGATGTGTTTGTGCCGCTTATCCAGCCTTTTGTGAACCTTAAGGCGGGCAGCACCAACACGACCGCCTAGGTCTTTCCCGAGTCATAGAATTTCATCATCGACCCTGCAACCATTGGGGAACAGCTTCATGAGACGCATTAGACTTGTCACCCGCGCGCCGCAGCAGGCCGCCAGCCTCGCTCCGGAAGTCCTGCTCACCTTCATCATTGAAGTGCTCACCGCCGCGGTGCCGATGTTCGCCAACAAGAATCCCCAAAACTCCATCAACACCACGACCACGACCGCCCGTTAGGGGCGGTATTACGGCGTCAAAGCCTTCAGCGTCTAGGGACTTGCTTCACGCAAAAGAATGTGCTTTAATATGGCCGTAAATAACTCTTGACAAAGAGGGACCAAGAGCATGAAACACATCAAGCCGATAACGACCACCAAAGCCGACGCGTTCACCAACTTCATGAATGCCGTCTGGCGGGCCTGGCAGGACTTTCTTTACGAAAAGAAGAACGAACTCGCCAAATAGCCTAAACAGCACTGGAATCCTTCAACCGGGGCGCGCTGGCGCGTCTGCCCCGGTTTTTGTGTATCTGGCAGGAAGCGCCGGCCATGATTGTCTCTGAACATACCCTCATCCGCACGGCTGACCCGGACGACGCCGATTTCCTGCTCGAGGTGTACCGCGCGGAGCGTCCCAAGGCCGCCCTTCTTGATGGCCGCCGTGAACCCGTGCTGCCCAGCCGCGACGAACTGGCCGAAATGCTCGCCTCCAAGGATGCAGGCCGCAACCAGTTTTTCGCCGTTGAGGACACGGCAGGGCGCGTGTGCGGATTCTGCGGCCTGCGGGGCGTGAGCATCGAGGCCGTGTTTTGCGAGGTCATGGTGCTGCTCATCGACCCGGCGGACCATGCCGGACCCATCGGGCGTGAAACCGTTCAATTCCTGCTCGACCGCGCCTTTGGCCGCATGCATCTGGAAAAGGTGCTGGGCACCTGCCTCGACAGCGAACCCGAACTGCGCGCCCTGCTGGCCGACTCGGGCTTTGTCAGCGGGGGTATCCAGCGGCAGGTCCTCTATTCGGGCGGGGCCTGGCACGACATCGAAACCATGGCGCGGCTTCGGCCTGCGCCGGGCCAGGGAGGATAATCCGCCATGCCCTTTAAGACCGACGCCTACATCCGCCGCGCCGAGCGCGACGACCTGGACACGGTGGTGGCGTGGATGGAGGAGCCCGATTTCCACTATTTTCTATACGGAGACCCGGCCCAGTCGCCCCGGCAGGTGCGCGAGCGGATTGTGCTGATGCTGGGACGGGGCGTAGGCCACACCATGCCCGGCGGCGTCTATCTGCTTATCGATTCGCCAAGCATGGGCCCCATAGGGCTGGTGTCCCTGCAGAATATCAGTTGGCGCAACCGTTCGTGCAGTCTCGACCTCTACATCGGCATGAAGCACCTGCGCAGCCGCACCGTCACGGCCATCGCGATATACAGGGCACTGGAATACTGCTTTGACGAGCTGAACCTGCACCGCGTCGGCGCCTACATCTACGCGTTCAACACCGCCTCATGGCGCATTTTCGAATTTGCCGGGGCCAAGCGCGAACTCTCCATGGCCAAGCATGTGCTGCGCGACGGCGAACTGCACGACGTCTACGGCTACGGGCTGCTGCGTGAGGAATTCGACGAGGTCCGCCGCGCCAAGCCCCGCGCCGCCGGATTCTCGCTGCAGGAAATGATCAAGACTCTCGCCGGGAACGAAGCGGAGAGCAGCGGGTGAAAGCGGCCTTTCTCGCCTTCCTGCTGGCCTATGTGGGATGGGCCGGGTTGGCGGTGCTTCGTCGGCGGCCCGCCGAGGAGCCGGGCCGCACAAGCCTCCCCGCACTGGCCCTGCAGACGCCGCTGCTGGTGCTGGCCTGCTGGTTTGCCTGGAAGTACGGCGCCTTTACCCGGGCGCTCGTTTCCCCGCTGGCCGTGGTGCTGGGCCTGGCCATGGGGCATGTCGTGTTCGCCTTTTCCCTCTTCATCACGCACCGGGTCTGGCGCGACACCTGGGCCCATGCCTGTGATGTGCGCGGGTTGGGCCGCTTTCTTGCCGATAATCCGCTGATCATGATGCGTTTCTTCAGCGTGGCGGTCGTCGAGGAGATTATCTACCGCGCGGCCGCGCAGCCGCTGCTGCTGGGCCTGCCTGGAGGCGCGTGGACGTCGGTTGTTTTGACGGCGCTGCTCTTCTCGATGGTTCATGATCACTTCTTCCACAACAGCGTTGCGGGTTCGGCCGAGTTCCTTGCGTTTGCCTTGCTGCTGGGCCTGCTGTACCATGTGACGGGCAGTCTCACTCTCGTCATCATGATTCATGTGATGCGCAACCTTGAAAGTGTGTATTTGGAGTATCTGGTGCTGGTTGACGAGACGGGAGATCCGGAGCAGGCGCAGCGCGCGCTCAATTCGGGCCAAATGCACCGCCCCACGGAGTCAGTATGAGCGAATACATGGTTGAAATGGAGCACATCGACAAGGTCTTCAAGACCCGGCACGTGCTTCAACTGGACGAGGAAACCCGGCGCCGCCGCTGGTACAAGGTGAACAAGGTTCACGCGGCGGCGGACATCTGCTTCGGCATCCGCCGTGGCGAGATTTTTGGTCTGCTCGGCCCCAATGGCGCCGGCAAGACCACCGCCGTGAAGATGGTCTCGGGACTGGTGCGCCCCGACAAGGGCAGGGTGATGGTCGACGGGCTGGATGTGGAGAAGAAGCGCCGTCAGATTCTGGAGAAGGTGGGGGTGGTGCTGGAAGGCACCCGCACCAGCATGTGGCCGCTCACGCCCTACGAAAACCTCATGTACTACGGCAACCTCAAGAACGTGCGCGGCGGCGTGCTCAAGGGGCGCGCCCACGACCTGCTCGACTTTATCGGCCTCAAGGAAAAGAAGAATACCGAGGTGCGCAAGCTGTCCCGCGGCCAGAAGCAGAAGCTTGCCATTTGCATCGCGCTCATCGCCGACCCGAACGTGCTGCTGCTCGACGAGCCGACCACCGGCCTCGACGTGCAGAGCAGCCGCGCCATCAAGGACCGGATCATCGAGATGACCCGGCAGCACGGCCGCAGCGTGCTGGTCACCACCCACGACATGCACGTGGCGCAGGAACTGTGCGACCGCATCGGTATCATTAACAAGGGCGTGCTGGTCGCCTGCAAACCGACCTCAGAGCTGCTTGACCTCTTCTCCGACCAGGTGTTTTCTTTCAAGGTGAACACGCTGCCCGACTCGGCGGCATTTGGCGATCTTCCTGGCGTGCTGGGTGTGACCACCGAGCAGAGCGCCGACGGTCCCGTGCTGATGGTCAAGGTCGTCTCCGAGGAGGCGCTGCGCTCCGAGGCGATCTACGGGGTCACCGAACGGCTGCGCGGTCTGGGCTGCCGCATGGTTTCGATTAATCAGCGCCAGCAGAATCTGGAAAGCGTGTTTCTCCAGATCACCGGCGAGCCCCTGCAGGATGCGGAAGAAAAGGACGATTCCGGGACGGACGCGGCCTGAACGGTCCACCGCCCACGAAAGGTGTCATATGGGTTTCTTTCTCGTAATGAAGGCCGAACTAGTCCGCACATGGATTGTCATGCGGCGCTACTGGTTCCGCACAATCACCGGCATGATCATGGGCTATGGCATGCTCATGGTCATGATTGCCGGGTTTATCTACAGCAGGCCCATGGTCGGCTCCGCGATGAGCAAGATAGAGGACCCGATGGCGGCCACCAACTTCGTGCTTGGCTTCATCATCGGCATGTTTGCCTTTGGCGTGGTCGGCATGTTCACCCAGGGCCTGCAGGGCATGGCCACGACCGGCGTGCTGGAGCAGCTATGCATGAGCCCCCACGGGCTGATTACGAACTTCATGGCCCAGACCCTCGTGGCCTCCGTCACCAGCATCCTGTCATCCAGTGTCATGGTCTTCATGGTGACCTTTACCGTGGGCGGCAGTCTGCACTGGGACACCCTTGCCGTGGTGGTGCTGCTTACGCTGACCTTCTTCAATCTCATCGGATTTGGTTTCATGGTTGGTGGGCTCGTGCTTGTGTTCAAACAGGTGGGCCAGGTGGCCTTTATCATCCGCATGGCGCTTTTCGGCCTGGCCGTGTTCGCCCGCGAGGAGGTCATGCGGCAGGCCTGGTTCATCACCATCCCCCTGCACCTGCTGCCCGTTACCGATGCGGCCATCTGCCTCAAGTACGTGCTGATCAAGGGGCAGGTGGATGCCGCCGGAGAGCACCTGTCCGTCTTTCAGCACCCCTCGTTCTACTGGCTCGTGGCCAACTGCTTCATTTGGACAAGCATCGGTCTGGTCGTGTTCAGGTTTATGGAAGATTACAGCCGCTCGAAGGGCACGCTGGGAACTTATTAAGTTGACAGTTGACAGTGGACCATTGAAAACCGACAAATGAGGGCGGTGCGTGGTGGGTTTGCGCAGTGTGGGGCAGGCATTTCTGTCTGCCATACGCATTCTGTGCCTGCCCCAGAGAAGTTCAAATTTCAAATCCCAGATCTGAAATTTGAGATGCCTCTGTGTCCTCTGTGGTTCAAAATGCCTCTGAATTGGATGGAGTGAACGAATTGTAATATGGAACAGCCGCGCCTGCATCGGTTCATGTGCGACGGAAAGCGCTACGCGCTGGACCCGGACACCTGTTTCTGTTTTGAGTGCGACGCGGCCTCCTGGGACGTGCTTGAACACTACCCGGCCCTGCCCGTCAACCGTGTCTACCGCCTGCTGGAGGACCAGCATCCCCGGAAAGAACTGGAAGAGGTGATCGGCGAATTGGAATGGTTGCGCGCATCGCGCTCCATCCTGCAAACGCCCCGGCAGGAAGACTTCCAGAAACGGTATGAAATTGAACCGGGTCTCTGTTTGGTGCGGGTGGAATGGAGACCCGCGGGACAGACGTCCGCTCAGCCCACCTCCAAGCGCGGTTGGTGGTCCCGGCAGGCTTCTGGCCAGGCCGACACTCCTGCAATTGACTCAGGGGCCGTTGTGGAACAGGCGGCTCAGTTGCTCTTCGCCCGTTCGGGCCGGCAGAAGGAACTGCGGCTGGAGGTGGCGTTGCCACCGGGGGCCGACCCGCAACCGCTGGCGCCCATTCTAGATGAGATCATGCGCTGCGCGCAGAGTTCGGGTAAGCGGCTCACCGTGGCGTTTGGATTCGATGAACTGTCCCTTTCGGGGCTTCCTGAACCCTTGGTTGGTCACGTGATCAGCGCATGGTTTGAGTCCTCCTCCGACAAGCCCGCGCCGATGGAAGACTTGGCGCGCGCCGCCGCGAAGCGACTCGACAAGCTCGACCGTGTTGCCGCCGCATTCAATGCGGGCGGCGAAACCATGACGGGCAGGATCGTGCTCCGGCCCGGCCATGGCGGGTTCGGCGGCGCAGTGTGCGCGCTGGAAACGGCGGGTTTCAACCGCATCGATCTGGATATTGACGGGGCCTTTGCCCTGATGCCTGCGCTCGATCCCGTGGCGGTGATGAACAGTCTCCGCGCCAACGCGGCCTACTATGCCGACCGCCTGCTCAAGAACCACTACTTTCGTGTCGAGCCCTTTGCCACGCTCTTCCTGCGTATTTTCCACGGCACCCCCATGTTCCGCACCGACCCGTCGGGCTTGAATGCGCTGGCGGTGGATGCTTCCGGCGGTGTTTGGCCGGGCCGGTATTTGACGGGCCATAAAGCATTCCGTCTGGGCATCTTGGGCGTCGGCACGCCGCTAGACGAGGTGGCATTGCGGCGTTTCGAGGATGTGGGCGCGCTGACGACCTCTGCCTGCATTCGCTGCTGGGCGCGCGGGCTCTGCGGCGGTGGGTCCGCCGCCGTGCACCAGTCGCTTGCAGGCAGCTTCCGCACACCCCACGAACCGTGGTGCGACGCGCAGCGGGCATGGATGGAAGGGGCCGTGGCCGCGTTCAACACGCTGTCCTCCTCCGGCGTTGATTTTACCCGCGTTTACGAGTCGCTGGGGCGGACGGGCCGCCCGTCGCTCTGGATGATGGCGAAGATGGCCAAGACCGCGCTCCAAATGCGCGTGCTCATGCGGCCCATCGAGGAGGCCGATGCCGACCTGCTGACCCGGTGGGAGAACTGGAACGAGGCCGCCTATTTTACCTGCCACGAAAGCGGCCTGTTGCTGGCCACCCGCTATGACCGGGAAATGGACGCGCTGCACCCCCGTGCTTATGAGCAGGAGTTTATGATCACCGACCGGGCCGGTGCGACCATGGGCCTCATCAAGATTCGGCCCGACCGGCTTGCCGGGCTGGCCTCTGCATGGCTCTATCTCCGCAAAGAGGAGGATTACGCCAACGACGGCGTTCGGTCCGCGCTGCGCCTGCTGCTGCGCGAGGCGCTGAAAGGGCGGGGCATCAAGCGCGTCATCGCGCCTGCCGGACCGAAAGAGGATGCGTTGGCTGCCTGCCTTCAGTCAATTGGTTTTCAAGCCGCGGGCACCGCCCGCGCGGCCCTCTACCTGCACAGCCAATATCATGATGTGCGTCTGTTCGTTTGCGAGGCCGAATCGGCGTAGACAGGCACGGCTCTTTTTTTGACTGCGGCGGCCATGCCGCCGCTATTCTTCGCCGGGGGCCATGCCCCGGCGTTCCCGTGCGGAAACACAGCTTCCGCAAAGCGGCGGCATGGCCACCGCACTCAAAAGCGGAGTGTCTCCACACCCTTGCCGCTTACTTTAGCGTTTTGCGGAAGCGCATGGACGCGAGCAGAATCACAAACACACCCATGCCTGCGAGCACGGCCCCGTTTTGCCACAGGTCCCAAAAGCCCGCATCGCGCAGAATGATCCCGCGCAGCACCCGCAGAAAGTAGGTGACGGGCACGGCCTGACCGATGTAATAGATGATTTGCGGCATGGTTTCCTGCGGAAACATGAAGCCGGACAGCAGGAAGGAGGGCAGGAGCACCAGGAAGGAAAGCTGGAGCGCCTGTATCTGGTTCTCCGCAAAGGTGCTGATGAGCAGGCCAAGGGACAGCGTGGTGAACAGGAAGACGAGGGTGAAGCCGGCCAGAAGGAGCAGGCTGCCCGCAATGGGCACGTGAAACAGGAAGCGCATCAGGGTGAGCACGGAGGTGGCCTCAAAGATGCCGATGACGCCGAAGGGCACCAGCTTGCCCAGGATGAGGCCAAGGCGTGACACGGGGGTCACCATGAGCTGCTCAAGCGTGCCCTGCTCCTTTTCGCGCACGATGGCGAACGCTGTCAGCAGCATGACCACGACTTGAAGGATCACGCCCACCAGACCCGGCACCATGAAATTGGCGGTGCGCATGTCCGGGTTGAACAGTACCCGGTTTCGGGTATCTATCGTCATGACCGGTGTGCCGCCCATGCTCTTGCCCACGATGCGCATGGATGTGAGCATGCCGATGGCGTTGCTGGTGTTCAGCGCCTGCAGGGCCGAGGTTGAGTCGCTGCCGTCGATGAACACCTGCACCTCGGCGCTCTTGCCCTCAAGGATTCGGTCGGTGTAGTCGGGCGAAATCTTGATGCCCACCTTGGCGTGGCCCGCCACGATTTCCCGGTTGAGCGCATCGTCCGAGGCGACATGGTCCACAATGCGGAAATAGCCCGAATTCACATAGGCCTCGACCAGTTCCCGCGCACTGTTGCGGCCGTCGAGGTCGTACACCACGGTCGGGATGTGCTTTATGTCGAGATTGACCGCATAGCCGAACATGGTCAGTTCTAGGCAGGGGAGGAGCAGCATCAGGAAGAGGGTGCGCGGGTCGCGCAGGACGTGCCTGGTTTCCTTGTAGACGATGGCGGCAAGCCCGTTAAACATTGGCCTGCTCCTGCGCCCGTTCCAGCGCGCGCTGCCGCGTCAGCGTCACGAACACGTCTTCCAGCGTCGCCGGGATGGGCTTGGCCTCGGCGCCGGGAAAACCGCCTGCTTCAAGGTCGGCGATAAGCCGCCGGGTGCAGCCCTGCTCCGCCAGCACGTGCAGCACGTCGGCGAAGATGGTGGCGTCGAGAACATAGTCAAAGGTGTTGAGGGTGCGCATGGATGCCGCGACGTTGGGCACGCGCACTTCGAGCCGCTCAGCCCCCTTGGGGGTCACGTCGGGAAGCAGCTTCAGTTCGGCCGGCGTGCCGTACACGATGAGCTTGGAGTAGTAGATGTAGCCGATATGGCTGCACCGTTCCGCCTCGTCCATGTAATGGGTGGTGACAAAGAAGGTTACGCCCCGTCCGGCAAGGTCAAACAGCAGGTTCCACAGGTCGCGCCGCGCCACCGGGTCAATGCCCGCCGTCGGTTCGTCCAGGAACATCAGGCGCGGCCGGTGCACCAGCGCGCAGGCCAGCGCCAGCCGCTGTTTCCAGCCGCCCGAAAGGTTTCCGGCCAGCTTCTTCCGGTGGTCGGTAATGCCGACAATCTCGATAACCTCCTCCATGCGCGCCACGCGCTCGCGCCGGGGAATGCCATAGATGCCCGCATAGAAGCGCAGGTTTTCCATGACCGACAGGTCTTTGTAGAGGCTGAACTGCTGCGACATGTAGCCGATGCTTCTCTTGACGGCCTCGCTGTCGGCGTAGACATCCTTGCCGAGCACCGTTGCATGGCCGCCCGTGGGACGCAACAGTCCGCACAGAATGCGCATAAGCGTGGTCTTGCCCGACCCGTTGGGGCCGAGGAATCCAAAGATGTCCCCCTCCAACACGTCGAGACTCACATGGTCCACGGCCGTGAAGTTGCCAAAACGGCGCGACACCTGATCGGCGTGGATGATGACGGGCCGGTCTTCGAAATTGTTTACCGCCACGGGTTATTTCTCCGGCACGCCGGGAACATGGGCGGTTACCGTCATGCCGGCGCGCAGCTTGCCGCCGTTGGAATTGAGGCGCAGCTTGACCGCGAACACCTGCTGGACCCGTTCTTCCTGCGTCTGGAGGTTGCGCGGCGTAAACTCGCCCTCGGAGGCGATGAAGTAGATCTCGCCCTCAAACCGCTCAGCGCCGTGGGCGTCCGCCGTAATCGGGAGTTTCTGGCCCAGTTTGATCTGGCCCAGCAGCGCCGCGCCCATATACACCGTGACCTTCAGGTCTTCCGGGTCAATCAGGCGCACCACCGCGCCGGGCTTCACCAGATCGCCGGGACGCACGTCCAGCGCCTCCACCACGCCCTTGGAGGGGGCGGTGACGGTCATTTCCTTCAAATTGACCCGGGCGCGCTCCACTGCCGCCGCCGCCGCGTCGCGGGCGGCTTTCGCTGCGGCGATATCCTCGGCTCGGGGACCCTGCTTGACCTCTTCCAGCGCGGCCTTGGCGCGCTCGTAGTCGGCCCGGGCCATGGCGACCTCTTCCACGCGCGCGCCTTTGTTCAGTGCGTCCAGTTTTTCCTTCGCCACCTTGTACTGGGCGGCCATGGTGTCCATGGCGGTGCGGACGCGGTCATATTCGCTTTGCGACACCGCACCGCTGGCATAAAGTTTGTTAATCCGCTCGTAATCGGCCTTGGTGTTGGCGCTCTGCGATGCGGCGGCGTCCACCGCAGCCCGGGCCCCGCGCTTGTCCTCGTCGCGCGCGCCGTTTTCAAACATGCGCAGTCTTTCCGCGGCGGCCTGCGCCGCCGACTCGGCCTGGTCAAGCTGTTCCTTTGTGGCACCGGCTTCCAGTTTTGCCACCAGCGATGCGGCCCGGGCCTGGTCGGCCTCCGCCGCATGCAGCAGCGCCTGCGCGTCCGAATCTTCCAGCCGCAGCAGCACATCGCCTGCCTGCACCGTGTCGCCCTCGCGCACCGGCACTTCGGCCACACGCCCTCCAACCCGTGACCCAACGTCCACGCCGTTGCCCTGGATTTGACCGGTAATGGCCAGGTTTGTGCCCTGCATCGGTTTGCATGCGCACAGCGCCAGCACGGAAAACAGAGCAATCGGCATAACTGTGAAGGCTTTATTGAGCACGCACTATCTCCTTGTGCCGGGCGTCTGGAAAAACGGCGCCGCACTCGGGTTTCACTTGTGCGGCGGAGGGCGGCAATCAACCACTGACCGCAGGGCCGGACTCAACCTTTCCGGCACAGCCGCACGAACCGCATTTTACAACGGCCCAGATTATGGCAGACCTTACACCCGTATTCCATTCCCGTTACAGAATTCACGTTTGGGGCACAATTATGGGGTTGTGGGTGGCATCCAATCTTCCAGACGTATCGCCAGAGCGAGCACGTTTTTCGGAGCATGGGCCATTCGTGCCGCGTCTTTCTCCGTGACCACCGTCATTGTGGTGCCGCACAACAGTTCGGCGGGGATGGTTGCATGGTCGGCCAGCGCGGAGCGCTGGGTCAGTTCCACGCCCAGCGATTCAAGGGTTTGAAAGAAGGATTCAGGGTGTCCGATGCCGCATACTGCGGCGGCACATTCTCCCTGAAGCGCTTCCAAAGGCAGCGTTCTGCCGTCACACAGCCGCAGAAAGCCCACGGGCGCGTGGCGGGTGAAACGGATGGATGCATTGGTGCAGTGCTGTTGAACTACAGCCACGGTGGCCGCCAGGTCCTTCGCCTGGTCACAGCGGGTGAGGACCACGTGGGTCGCCCGGTCCATGGCCGAAAGTGGTTCGCGCAGGATGCCGCGCGGCAGGATATGGCCGTTGCCGAAAGGGTTTACGGCATCAATTACCATCACATTCTCATCGCGCTCCAGCGCGACGGCCTGAAAGCCGTCGTCAAGGAGAATCACGTCGCAACCCTCATTCACGGCGGCCTGCGCGCCCGCCACCCGGTCGGCAGAGCGCACAATCCAGACTTGGGGAACACGACGCGCGATCAGCGCGGGTTCATCGCCCAGCAAGCGGGCATCGGGAACGGCGTGGGGGGGATGCACCAGGGGTTCGGTCACGCGCGCGGCGCCGTAGCCGCGGCTGAGCACCGCGACCCTGTGTCCCGCCGCCACTTCCTGTTCCGCCCTTTCGATGACGGCCGGGGTTTTGCCCGTGCCGCCTGCGGTGATATTGCCGAAACTGATCACCCGCGCCCCAACACGCACGCGCGGTCCGCGGAGCTTGATGGCCATGCCCGTGCGCTGCACCCACGAGGCCGCACCGAGTAACGCGCCCAGCAGGCCGTCCATGGATTCCCCGCGCCGTATCCTGTCGGTGAGGCTGCTCACTTGGGCGCAAACCGCTTGCCGCTGAACTGGCGCACAAGGCCTTTCAGTTCCAGCATCGTCAGCGCGCTGAGCGCCTCCGAAACAGGGATACGGCAGGACAGTGCAATTTCATCGACGAAAGAGCCGTCGGGGCTGAGCATGGACAGAATGTCCGATTCCACCGCGGACACTGTTGGCCGCAGCGGCGCTTCATGCATTGCGGCGGGTTCCTTCCCCGAGCCGGCAGGGATGCCGGCGCTCCCAGTGGGCGGCGGCGCGGCCCTCCCGGCAAACCTTTTCTGCTTCTCCTGCTTGCCGTCAATGGGCAGTGTCAGTTGCGGCTCCTGCGGGGGAGGTGGCGGCGGTTGGTAGGCGATTGTGGGAAGATTTAGCTCCACGAGCACGTCGTTCACCGTTTCAACCAGCTTGGCCCCCTCGCGGATTAACGAGTGGGGGCCCATGCTGCAGGGGTTTCCCGCATGGCCGGGCACGGCAAAGACCTCGCGGCCCTGTTCCGCCGCATGGCGGGCGGTGATGAGCGCACCGCTGGTCGGCCCCGCCTCCACCACAATCAGACCCAGCGCCAGCCCGCTGATCACGCGGTTGCGCCGCGGAAAATTGCCCGCCATCGCGGGCATGCCCATGGGGAATATAGACGCCACTGCGCCTTTGGAGATGATTTCCTGCATCAGGTCGGCGTGGGCGGCGGGGAACACCTGATCCACGCCCGATCCGAGGACGGCGATGGTACGTCCGCCCGCCTGCAGTGCGCCGCGATGTGCCGCCGCGTCAATGCCCTCGGCCATGCCGCTGATGACCGTGATGCCCCGTGCGGCCAGGTCCGCGCCCAGTCGTTCGGCCATGCTCCGTCCGTAGTTGGTGGGTTTGCGCGTGCCCACGATCGCCACCGCATATTGGTCCGTTTCCAGCAGTTCGCCCCGAACGAAGAGCGCCAGCGGGGGATCATAGATTTCCGCGAGGCGCGGGGGATAGGCGGGGTCGTCCATGGTGACCAGCCTGGCCTCGAACTGTCGCAGCATGCGCTCCTGCGCCTCCACATCCACGAATTCACGGTACTGGCGGATGCGCTGTGCCACCGCCGGGCCGACGGTCTCGGCCAACTCCGCCTCGGAGGCGCGCAACGCCGTTTCCGGACGGCCAAAGCGCGCCAGCAGACGAATAAACAGCGTCGAGCCCACCCCGGGCACCAGTGCCAGCGTCAGCCATTGCCTTTGCGATTCTGTCAGTTCGTCCATGCAATCACACCCCCGCACAATGAGATTTGTAATTACTCAGTTCTGTTGTTCCCCGACGACCTGTTGCTCGTTCTTGATTTCCAATTGCGCAGCCGGTCCCCGTTTTTGTCCGCCCTGCTGGAGCCAATGGTCCCAGGCTTCCGCGCTTGCTCCCAGGTTCTGTCCAGTCTTGTCGTGCAATAATCTTCCGGCCAGCGTGTTCAGCGGGGTGTTTGCCCGCATGATGTCTATCAGGGCCGGTATGGACTCGCTGTCCGGCCACCGGCCCACCATGCGCGCGGCCTCCTGCTCGGCGGCGCGGCCCGCCTGCCGCTTTCCCGCTGCGGTCTCAAACAGCGCGCGCCGTGCCGGCGCCGTGTCCAGGTCGGCCAGCGCGCGCACGGCAACGCTCTGAATGGTGGTGTCCTGATGGCTCAGCATGGTCTCCCAGTCATGCAGGGCGCTTGGCGCGCGCAGCATGGAGAGCGCCACTGCGCAGGTTTCCGCCAAGTCGCCCTGGCCCGCCAGGGCGTGTTTCGCCAGGAGCGGCGCGGCTGTCTGCGCGCCGGAACGGCCCAGGCAATAGGCGGCCGCGCGGCGGTGCCGCGCTGCTTCAAGCTCTGTTTCGAGCGTGGCGGTCATCATTTTTTCAAGCCGCGGACCCAGCTTTGGCAGGGACGCATCCAGGGGCCTTACCCGGTCTTCTGTACCCCAGGCCAGCGTGCGAATGACATAGGCAAACAACTCCTTCTCGGCGCATCGATCCAGTGAGGTCCATGCCGCCTGCTGCACGGAAGGTTGCGGGTCCTGTGCGGCATAGAAGAGCCTCTCCAGGTCGGAGGCCCGGGCCTCATCCAGCGGCAGCATTTCCAGCGCCCGCGCCCGCGCTTCCGGATCGTTCGAGTCACGCATGCGGAAGAGCAGTGCTTTGGCCTCCCAGTCCGGGGCGCTGCCTTTCCAAAGCACCTTCCCCGTGGTCGGTGGACGTCTTCCATCCACCCCGTGAAATACAGGTGGGAGCTTAGGCCGCTGCATATCCACGCTGTCCGGGGGGACTTCTGTGTAGGCCGGGACGGACGTGCCGCGTCCCGGCACCGCAGGAGTGTCGGGTTGCGCCGCGGCAACTATTGCCCCGCAGGAAATAGAGGCAACCACGCCCGCCTGCACGAGCAGGTGCCAGTATGTGCCGCGCAAGTGTTTCACTTTTTCCGAAGCTCGTTTGGTCATATCCAGCATTTTCATTCATTGCCCTTCGGTTGGTCAACTCAGGGCGCTGATTGTCGTCACTCATTTCGTCTGGTCTGTTCCCAGATTCGGCGGAACCAGAAAGGGTTGCCTTCCTTTTTATTGACCAGGAATAGTTTCCATTATCAGAAGGTTTTTTAGAACACCATGACATGAGCTGGACCGCATTACACTCCAGAGTGCGGTACACTCCCACGAAAGGCGAGCGTAGTGGCTGGTAGAAGTACCCCAATCACTGCGCTCGCCACTTTTCTGTAATGGCGAATATTTAGCAGTAGCCGTAGAATAAGTGGAATGACGGAGTTTTCCGGGAACCTATTGACAAGTTCTTGATATTAATGTACAGTATGCACGTTCTGGCGTACCTAGCAGGCCATCTGCATATTTACGAAGGTTTTCGGCATGTGTTCACATGCCTGCCACATCTAAACCCTTTGTTGACGGCCTGAGAAACCCGAAAAGCAGTCAAAGTAAGTGGTGTCTCGCATAAGGGTGAGCACCGCGCGAGGAGAGATTATTATGACTTTAAGATTGGCTACCGGCTTGTGGGTGTTTTCCAACGCGCATGACGGTTTTTGCAGTGAAGGCTATCGTGATGTTCCGCGCACGGCCGATGTGCTTTCAACGATTGCCAAGTTGAAGGGCATCAAGGCGGTGGAAATCCGCCAGAATGACATCACCAACGAAATGCCGGTCAAGGAAATGAAGCGGTTGTTGAAAGACTACGGTCTTGCATGCTCCTGCGTGGCCGCGAGCCTGAGCCATTCCCGCCGTTTCGCGCTGGCCGGTTTCGGCCATCAGCACCAGAAGACCCGCAATGCCGCCATTGACGAGGGCCGCAAGGCGGTGGACATCGCCCGCGCGCTCGGGACGACAGAAGTGGTGCTGCGTCTTTACACCGACGGGTTCGACTATCCCTTCCATGTGGATTACACAACCCATTGGAATACCGTGATCTCCTCCATCAAGACCATCGCCAAGTATGCGTCGCCCGATGTGAACGTGGCCATCGCCTACAAGCCCCGCGACCCGCGCAAGCGGCTGACCATCGCCTCGGTCGGCAAAGCCCTGTCGATGTGCCAGGAAATCGCCATGAAGAACGTCGGCGTGGGCCTCAATTTCTCCCACGCGCTGATGGCCGGCGAGAATCCCGCCGAGTCCATCGCTTTCCTGACCCGCGCCAGCAAGCTCTTCCAGGTCTATTTCAGCGACGGATACCAGCTCTGGGACGACAACATGATTCCGGGCACCCTGCACCTGTGGGAAACGATGGAGGCGCTGTTCTACCTTAAGTCCAGCAAGTTCAAGGGCTACGTGACCATCGACATCCAGCCCCAGCGCATCGAGCCGACCCATGCGCTTCAGATTGCCATGGGCAATCTGTCGATTCTCTGGAAGAAGCTCGAAAAGCTCGATGCCGCGGAACTGCGCAAGGCGCAGAAGACGCTCGACGCCACCGAAAGCCAGCGCATCATCCGCCGGGTCATGCTGCAGGGCTAGAACGTTGCACTGAATGCACTCCGCGCCGGGCCGCCCAGAGAGGCAGCCCGGCGCTTTTGTTTGAGCCGGGGCCACGGTCTCGTTTACCCTGTTGTCCAAGAAAACAGGGGCAGGATGCGCCCCAATAACGGTGGAAGATCGATGCAAAGACGCTTTTACATCACGTTTACGGCCTTATTTGTTCTCCTGCTGGGTTCCCTGGCCTGGGCACAGGACCCTGTATCGCTGGCCCGCGAGAAGGTCGAGCGCTACAAGCAGGCGGCCAAGGCGGCGGCAGCGCCGCCCATGGCACCCCTGGCACGGCGCGAAGCCCCCGACCGCAATGACCTGTTGGATGCGTTTGGGCTGTTCCAAAGTGCGGGCGCCGATGAGAGCAAAGACGCCAAGGTGCGCGCTGAGTACGTTGAACTGCTCGGATTGCTTGGATACTACGATTTGGCGGCGCAGCAGTTGGAACGCAGCGCCAAGGAGAGTCCCAAAGACCCCGGCCTCTGGCGCGCGGCAGGACGGGCATGGACCGATTCAGGGCCCGCAGGGGATGAGCGCGCGCTTGCGGCGCTGCATAGCTCGCTGGAACTGGACCGTGATTCTGCCGATGCCGCCGAGACGTGGTTCTTTATCGGCCGGGTGCAGCACCGTCGTGGGGAATATGACCCGGCCGCCGAATCTTATGCCGCCGCGCTTAAGCTGAAACCCGACCATGCCCGGGCCGTCATTGGCAAGGCGGCGCTCGACGCGCGCGCGGGAAGAATCGTGGAGGCGTCGGCCGCGCTGGACGCATTGGGCAGGGCCGCCCAACCCTACGACATCGAGACCCGCGAACTCCTGCGCAAGGCGCTGGCAGATTTTCAGGCGGGCGGCGCAAAGGTGCCGGACGAGGCCGCGCCGCAGGCGGCCTACTCGAAACTGCTTTACCGCGCCGCGCGTCTGCCCGAGGCGGTAAGCGCCGGACACCGGGCCGCGGAATTGAAGCCCGATGATGTGGACACGCTCAATTTCCTGGGGGCCATGCTCCTGCAGGCGGGCAAAGCGGACGAGGCAAAGCAGGTGTACGAAAAGTCGCTGGCCATTCGACCCGACCAGCCGAACGTGTCCGAGGGGCTCAAACAGATCAACGGACAGCCGGGCCGGTGATCTATTCGGCGACAGCCCCTCAGGAAGCGGCGCTTTCAGTCGCGGTGCTTTGTCAGCGTCGCCCGTGGGCGGAGCCTGCAAAGCTTTGGTCTGCGGTCTTGGGTTAATATCCCCCCATGAATGTCGCGAAAGCAGAGGAGCGCTCTTTGGCGCAACCCAAAGGCTGGAGGATGCGCATGGCCGACGTGGTACTGGTTGCCGCAGGCTTGGCGCAGTTGCCCCTCTACTGGCCGATGTACGGCAAGGAAGACGCCCTCATCTGCTATCGGTATGCCCGAAACTGGGTGCAGGGCCAGGGGCTGGTTTACAACCCCGGTGAGTATGTGGAGGGCTTCAGCAATCTCCTGTGGACCTTTCAAATCGCCCTGTTCCACTGGGCGGGACTTTCGATGGACGGGGCCGACAACCTGCTGATCTTTACCCACACGGCACTGGCGCTGGTCCTGCTGTTGTGGGTCTGCGTGCGCGCTTTCGGCAACACTTGGGCCGCCCGGTTGCCGCTGTTCCTAGTCGTCTGCATGACGGCCGTGCCGGCCAGCTTTGGCAACGGGCTGGAGGGCTCGGCAACGTCTGTGGCAGTGCTCCTGCTGCTCGTGGGGGCGCTCAGCCTGCGCCCGGCCGTTCTCGCGGCGGGTGCGGTGATGATGATGCTTCTGCGGCCCGAGGGCCCCGCCTACGCGGGCTGGGCGTTCTTGTGGCTCTTCGCCGTCACCTGGCGCGAGCCGGAACAGCGGCGCAAGGCGTTCCTTGGCGCTGTTGCCACGGCGGCCGGATTCGCCGCGCTCACGGGGTTTCGTCTGGCCTATTACGGGGACTACCTGCCCAATACCGTTCGCGCCAAGGAGAACGGCGTCAGCGGGCAGGTGCTTCTGGTGGCGGGGAAATATTTGGTTCAATACGCATGGTCTGTCGGCCCGCTGACGCTGTTCTTGGCGCTTGTCGCGGCCACGGCCAAGCGATGGCGCGCGCTGTGGCTGTTCACAATCGGTCTTGTGGCGCTGAACATGGCGGTCGTCTGCGGCAACGGCGGCGACTGGATGAATTACTTCCGGCTGTTGACACCGTTCTACGCGCTGATTGCCTTTTTGGCCGGTGCGGGAGCGCTGGTTCTCCTCCAGCGCCACCGCAGACTCGCGCCCGTGCTGGTGATTGCCGGACTGGCCGCCGGGGCATGGTCGGTCCTTCCGCAGGACCTCCTGTTGAAAGTGCGTGAACTCTCCTACAGATGGCCGGCGAAGGTCCCGGTATCCTGCGGCGGCACCAGTCTTTTTGACGAACACATACAGCTGCAGGACGTCGGGCAACCCGATGACCGTTGGGTGGTCGAGTATGGCGGCTGGGATGCATATCTCCTCGAGGGCGTCCGGGTCACCGAATTGTGGGGGTTGACGGACCGGGAGATTGCCCGGGGTTCCGGCCCGGGAACGATTCATTTTCCCGGGGGCGGGCGCATCTGCTGGCCGGCCACCTTCGCCAAGCATCCCACCTACATGGTGTTCTCGACGGGCGCGTTCTGCCAACGCATGGCGTCGATTGCCGCCACACCCGGTCTTCGTGAAGTGATGGATGGCTACATGGTGGTGCAGGACCGCTCCGTCGAGGCGCAGCAGAACAAGTTTAATCTCTTCGTCGCCCGCTGCGACCGAAAGCCGATGGCGGCCTTCATGCTCCATTCCGGCGCCCTGACGCCTGCGGCGGACTACGCCTCCCCGGAATTCCACGGCGGGCCGCAGGCGGGAGAGATTAAGGCGGGCGGCGTGCTGGGGGCTGACAAGCCGCTGCGTACGGCGTGGCAGGAATCAGGCTGGACCGATGGCAGGGGAAAGCTGGTGCCCACGGAGTGGATGGACTGGGATGACGATCTCCGTCTTTCCTCACGGCTGCTACTTGATCGCGGAGTGAACCGTTTTGTGCGCGACCTTTCGGACGACTCGCCGCTGGTGTTTGTCGTTGGGCGTTTTCCGCTCCTTGTGCCCAATCTCCGCATGCGCGTGATCGCCATCGACAAAGACGGCGGTGAAAGGGTGGTTGCGCAGGCGGAACTGTCTGAACCTTCCTCTGCGGAGTTTGTCCTCGCGCCGCTGGCCGTTCCCGGCTGGATGGGCGGCACGCCCGTTTGCGTGGCCGTCGAACTGGAAGCTGATGAGGCGGGCGCGGTGTTCCTCGCGGCCCATCGCTGGGCGCGGGCGCCCCTGCCCGAACTGCCACCGCGCTTTGTTGCCGACACCCATCTGTTCCGTGCGCCCTGCGGACTCTCCGGCGCGCCCGATGGCGGTGACGAGGCGACGCTCGCGGAAAAGCGCCGCAGGGTTGACGCCGATCCGGGTTATGCGCCAAAACGCCTTGAACTGGCCGCGGCCCTGGCCCGCCGGGAAAACTGGACCGAGGCCGAAGTGCATCTGCGGCGCGCGCTTTCCCTGGAACGGGGCGCCTGGGCGGCGGGCACCCGCCTGTTTGCGGAAGAGGCGGAACGGCGGGCCGGGAAGGGCGACCCGCGCGGCGCGGCCGACATGCTTCGCCTGGCAAGAGGACTGGAGCCGGCAGATCTGGCGCACGCCTTGCGGTTGGCGCAGATGCTCACGGAATTTGGCGAACTGGACGGGGCGCTGGCACAATGCCGGGAACTGCTGGGCAGGGTGCCCGAATCGCCGCGCACCTCGGCGCTGCTGGACCGCATTTGCGAAATGCGCGGTGGCGCGGCGGAACGCGTCACCGAATGGCGCGCCATCGTGGAGAAGCAGCCAAACGCCGAGCTTCCCTGGCGCCATCTGGCCGATGCGCTTGCCCAGTCGGGCGACCAGGACGGCGCCAAGGCCGCGCGGGAGCGGGCCGAAAAGAACGCCGCCCAAGCAACCTCGCGGTAAATCAGGAGCAGGGAATGCGAAAGAAAAAGATACTGTGGCTGGTCATTCTCCTGACCCTAGCGGCCTTGGGTTGGAAAAGCGGCCTGAGCGCCGCGGCGCTGGTTGGCGGACTGCTGGTTGCCGCGCTGGCCGGGCTCTTTTCAGTGCAATGGCTGCTCGCCGGACTGGGCATGGGCAGACTGCGCGAATTGCGCGCGGCATACGGGCTGGACCTTATGGCGGCCGACCTCATCCGCCGCGAAGGCGACGCCGACACCTTTCGCTTTGTGGTGCTCGGCGACACCCGCAACGTGGTGAAGGTGGCGCGTGAGGTTTACGAGCGGGCCGCCGGTGAACATCCCGCCATGGTCTTTCACACCGGCGACATCGTGCGCCACGGCACCCCCACGGAACTGCTGCGCAACCACGTGGCGCTGCTCGACATCACCCATCCCGCGCCCATGTTCTGCGTTCCCGGCAATCACGAACAGGGCGTCCGCCGCGACTTCGCCGCCTTTCGCGCCCTCTACGGCGACGACAAGTTCTCCTTCGATTACGGCGGATGCCGTTTCGTCGGATTCAACAACTGCACCAAGGGCCGCGGGTTGGTGAAGCCCGACGACCTTTCCTGGCTCGAAAGCGAACTGGGCAAACCCGGCGCGGCCCGCAAGTATGTGTTCATGCACATCCCGCCCGCCTACTTCGAGGCAACCTTTGTGTCCGACACGCGGCGCCGCGGGTTCACCCGCAACGCCGAAGCCTTCCACGCGCTGATGCAGAAGCACCATGTGGACGAGGTCTTCATGGCCCACATCCACGGTTACGCCAGCACCGTGATGGACGGCGTGCGCTACACGCTCACCGCAGGCGGCGGCGCCCCCCTAAGCGCCCGCCTCGCCAAAACGGGCCAGGCATACAACTACGTGGTCCTGCGCGTGACACCAACCACGGCGACCCGCACAGTCGTGCGTGGAAACGGCGATGACTGGACCCGGGTGGAGGAAAACTGACCGCGTGGCGGATAGCAGGCGACAGGCGCGTCCCAAGCTTTCCGCATTTCCCGCTCCTGCAACAATGACCTAACCCTCCACCTCGCCAATCATCGCGGGCGGCGGCCAAGAATTCAGTGGCGCGGCTTTGCTGCCGTTCCGCCGCCCGATTTGGTCTCAAAGGCGAGTTCTTGTGCGTACACGGTGCGGCGTCCTGAGAGAACGACCACGCGCAGGAGGGCGTCGCGATTGGGCATGGCGAGTTTAGCGGGGGAGAGGGTCCATTTCGCGTTGAGGCCCGAACCCAGTTCCACAGGACCGTTGTCCTTGCCTGGGCCGCCGCCGTAGAGCCAGGCGCGCTCCGCGTCGGGCAGTCGCCGAAACTCGGTCTGACCCGGTTCCTTCATCTCCACATAGACGGCATAGTCCGTCTTGCCCAGGCCCTGTCCGGCATTGCCGGGAACGGCCACGGTGACGGTGCGCGGCGTGCGGTTCTCTGCCGACAACACCCAGGTGCCCTGCGGGGCCGGGAGCAGGTCAAAGGCTATCGCGCCGGAGAACTGGGTGGAATAGAGAAAATACAGGGAGGCGGCCACCACGGTGAACAGCGCCGCACTAATGGCGATGAAATCCCAGCGGCCCAGCCGTTGTGGAAAGTAGGGACGCAGCCGCTTCAACCAGTCTGCGGCGCCGGAGGCGGAGGAGGGGGCTTTCTTGCCCGGTTCCTTTTCGGCGTGGTCATGGGAATCGGAGTCGGAGCTGTCCGACACCTTGAAGCGCTCCAGTTCGCGGGCATAACGCGGCAGGGGAAGGTCGATAAACCCGCCCAGCGCCTGCGCGGTGTCGAGGGCCAGCACGGCGTTGCACAGATTGGCCTCCGCGCCCCGCCGCCTGATTTCCGTCTGGAGCCGCTTGTTTTCCTCATTGACGGCTTTGGCGTCAACATGCCCTTCGGCCGCCTTGGCGGTAAGGCGTTTCTGCTGGTGCAGCGCCACCCGCACCAGGTCCTGGGCGCTTTCCATGCGCTCGCGCAGCTTGCCGCGAAAATCATCCAGCTTTCGCTGCGCCTTGCGGTGCTGATCGTCAAAATAGGCCGCCGTTTTCCGGGCGTCCATGGACTGGGGCAGGTCCTGTTCGCGGGGGAGACGCCGGCCTTCGGCCAGCGCCCGGGCCTTTTCGCGCCAGGAACAGAGCAAACGCGCCCGGCGTTCCAGGCGGTCCTGTTCGATGCGGCTAAGCACGCGCTTCCTTGAAGGCCAGCGCCGCCGTCACGAAGTCGCGGAACAGCGGCTGCGGATACATCGGCTTGCTCTTGAACTCCGGATGGAACTGGGATGCGCAGAACCAGGGATGGTCGGCCAGTTCCATAATTTCCACCAGGTCATGGTCGCCCTTGGGATGGCGGCCGCTAACCACCATGCCCGCGTCGATCATGGTGTCCAGGTAGCTGTTGTTGAACTCATAGCGGTGGCGGTGGCGCTCATGGATGGTATCGGCGCCATAGGCCGCGTGGGCCTTGGTGCCCGGCGCCAGGTCGCAGCGGTACTGTCCCAGCCGCATGGTGCCGCCCATGTCCTTGATGCCGCGCTGTTCGGACAGCAGGCTGATAACCGGGTGCGGCGTCTTCGGGTCGAATTCGGTGGAGGTGGCGCCGGTGAAGCCGGCCACGTGCCGCGCCAGTTCGATCACCGCAATCTGCATGCCCAGACAGATGCCGAAATAGGGCACCCTGTTTTCGCGGGCGTAGCGGACCGCGGAAATCTTGCCCTCGATGCCGCGCGAGCCAAAGCCCGGCCCCACGAGAATGCCGTCGAACTCGGCCAGCGCCGCGCCGACGTCATCCATCTGCTCCAGCTTTTCTGAGTCCACCCAGACCAGCTTCACCTTGCAGTCGTTTGCGATGCCCGCGTGGACGAAGCCCTCGTTGATGCTCTTGTAGGCATCATCGTGGCCCACATATTTGCCCACGGCCGCGATGCGCACTTCCTTGTTCGCGTTCTTCAAACGGTCGACCATGGCGGTCCACTCTGTCACATCGCCTTCGGGCGCGTCCATGTGCAGCAGGCGCAGCACGGTGGTGTCCAGATTCTGGCTCTTGAAATTGAGCGGAATCGCGTAAAGCGGCGAGATGTCCTCGGCGTTGATGATCGCGTCGGCGGTCACATTGCAGAACAGCGCGATCTTGGCGCACTGGTCCGGGCCGAGCCGCTTTTTGCCCGTGCGGCACACGATCACATCGGGCTGCAGACCGATGTCGCGCAGGGCGCGCACGCTGTGCTGGGTCGGCTTGGTCTTCAGCTCGCCCGCCGCCTCAATGTACGGCACCAGCGTCACGTGGATGAAGCAGCAGTTTTCCGGCCCGATTTCCAGGCGGAACTGGCGCAGCGCCTCCAGGAAGGGGAGGCTTTCAATGTCGCCCACCGTGCCGCCGATCTCGACGATGGCCACATCCACCCCTTCCTCCTCGGAGGTCAACTGGCGGATGCGCGACTTGATTTCGTCGGTGATGTGCGGAATGACCTGCACGGTCTTGCCGAGGAATTCGCCCCGGCGCTCTTTTTGGATCACGGTGTTGTACACCGCCCCTGTGGTTGCGTTGCTTTTCTGCGACAGTTTGGCCGAGGTGAACCGTTCGTAGTGCCCCAGGTCCAGGTCGGTTTCCGCGCCGTCGTCCGTCACGAAGACCTCCCCATGCTCGTAGGGGTTCATCGTCCCCGGGTCAACATTGATGTACGGGTCCAGCTTCATCATGGCAATCTTGAGGCCGCGCGATTCCAGCAGCATTCCCAGGCTGGCAGAAAGAATGCCCTTGCCCACCGATGACACGACGCCACCTGTTGTGAAGACATACTTGGTCATGGCTAGATTCTCCTTACCTCTGTGCCGCCAGGTTTACCCGGACCCGTTCCAGGTTCTCCGGCGGGATTGCTCCGATACCGATGTGTTTCAAATTCGGCAACGCGCCGCGACCCGTGCCGCAGGCATGGTTTTGGCGCGTTGACGCTGGTTTTGCGTGGTGCATTTCGGGGGCTTTTCGTGAAGAGGCGGCTATGGCATTTTGAATTGAATCAACAAACAATCGTAGCGGCCAACTTGTGGTCACGATGCTGCGTACTCCGCCTTGCGAATAGATCAGCCCAAGTATTCTGCATAGGCTAGAGAGGGGGGAGATCCCGTTGCTCTAACGGGATTGTACCTTAGCAGAACGGAAGGGCGGGTTGCAACAGAAATCTAACTTCTTTCGCACATGTTGTGGGGGGAGTCGCTCTAAACCACAATAAATTGTTGACAAAGGCACGGGAGAGCATCGATTTTGGGGCGCATTTTCGTCCGTGCCGGTTGGGAGAAATACAACGCCCCTTCCGGGCGTTTCTATGGGTACTTCCAGAACGGACGCGTCAGGGTGCCTGCTGTATTGGCGGGCCTGAAGGCGACGTTAACCTGTATACGGAGGGATTTGAAATGAGCACACGACGTGATTTTCTGAAAGTGGCCGGCGGTTTGACGGCCGGTGCCACTCTCCTTGTTCCTGTGGAGACCGCGCTGGCGGCCGATGCGGCTGCCGGGGCGGATGCCAAGGCCGAGGTCGGCGGAGGCGCGGTGACCGAGCACAAACTGCCCGAACTGTCCTACGCCTATGACGCGCTGGAGCCGCACATTGACGCGAAGACCATGGAACTGCACCACGACAAGCACCATGCAGCCTATGTGAAGGGGCTGAATGAGGCCGAGGCGGCACTGGCCAAGGCGCGGGCCGCAAACGATTTTGCATCCGTGCAGGCACTCTCGAAAAAGGCGGCCTTTCACGGCGGCGGCCACGCGCTGCACAGCCTGTTTTGGAAGGTGATGGCCCCCGCGGGCAAGGGCGGCGGCGGCGAGCCCGCCGGTGACCTGGCGGCCCGGATTACCCGCGACTTCGGCTCCTTTGCCGCCTTCAAGGCGCAGTTCTCCGCGGCCGCCGTTGCCGTGGAGGGCAGTGGCTGGGCCTTGCTGACCTACCGCGCCGAGGATGACCGTTTGTTGGTGCTTCAGGTGGAAAACCACCAGAAGCTGTCCCCTTGGGACGCCAGCCCCGTGCTTTGCCTGGATGTGTGGGAGCACGCCTATTACCTGAACTACCAGAACAAACGCGCGGACTACGTGGGCGCCTGGTGGAATGTGGTCAACTGGGCGCAGGTCCAGAAGAATCTGGAGCCGCTGCTGAAGCCCCGGAGCTAAACGGCGCAGAGAGCCTGTTGATTCTCACTCCCCCCGGCAAGCTCAAAGTTGCCGGGGCGTTTTATTCCGCCTCCGATTTTCACGGGACCTTCGGAACATGAGATAATCGGGCCATGGCAGAGAATCACAGAAACACAACATGCCGGGTGATGGTGGGCGGGATTGCCGTGGGTGGCGGCGCGCCGGTCGTGGTCCAGTCCATGACCAACACCAACACCGAAGACGTTGCGGCCACCGCCGCCCAAATCCTGGAGCTGGCCGCGGCCGGTTCGGAACTGGTGCGCATCACTGTCAACACGCCCCGGGCGGCCGCGGCCGTGCCGGAAATCGTGCAGCGCGTGCGCGACGGCGGTTCGAGCGCGCCCGTCATCGGCGATTTTCATTACAACGGCCACAAACTGCTGACCCAGCATCCGGCCTGCGCCGCCGCGCTCGACAAATACCGCATCAACCCCGGCAACGTGGGCAAAGGCACGGCGCGGGACGAGCAGTTTTCCACCATCTGCGCCGTGGCCCGCGACCTGAACAAGCCCGTGCGCATCGGCGTCAACATCGGCTCGCTCAATGAGGAACTGGTGGCCGACAAGATGGCCGAAAACACCGACCGCGCACTTCGCAAGACTTCTGCGCAGGTGATGAACGAGTGCATGGTCATCTCGGCCCTGCAGTCCACCGACCTGGCGCTGGAATGTGGCCTGCGGCAGGATCAGATCGTCATTTCCTGCAAGACCAGTCGCCCCGCCGACCTGATAGACCTCTACCGTGACCTGGCAGCGAAAACGCGCCAACCGTTGCACCTGGGGCTGACCGAGGCGGGCATGGGCGTCAAGGGCATCACCTGGTCCGCCGCCGCCATGGGCGTGCTGCTGGCCGAGGGCATCGGCGACACCGTTCGCGTGTCGCTCACGCCGATGCCCGGCGGCGACCGCTGCGAGGAGGTGTGCGCCTCGCAGGAACTACTCCAGTCACTGGGCCTGCGCCAGTTTTCGCCCAGCATCACCGCCTGTCCCGGCTGCGGCCGCACCAGCGGTGACATGTTCCAGCAATTGGCGCTCGACACCCAGGCCTTTGTGCGCAAACGCATGCCCGAATGGGCGGGGACCCGTCCCGGCGTGGAGCAACTGCACATCGCGGTCATGGGCTGCATCGTCAACGGTCCCGGCGAGTCGCGCAGCGCCAACATCGGCATCAGCCTGCCCGGCAACGGCGAATCTCCGCATTGCCCGGTCTACGCCGACGGCCAGAAAGTGGCCAGCCTGTCCGGAACCCTGGCGGAGATTTCCACGCAGTTTCTTGCCATGCTGGAGCAGTATGTGAAAGTGCACTACCCGACGGCCGAATAGCAGGAGGGATAGCACCGCAGAGGGCCATGGGCACGGGGAGCGCCGGCATCCCTGCCGGCTGTCTTAATTAAGAAAAGAGCCGGCAGGGATGCCGGCGCTCCCAGTAGGGC
>CAITNO010000023.1:0-12500 GCA_903893795.1 Candidatus Hydrogenedentota bacterium
CCTCGTCTTTGGGCACCCCCACCACATGAACATGATTGGTCATCAGGCAGTAGCCGTCGACCCGGAATCCAAAGCGCAGCGCCTGTCCGTGCAGCAATTCGAGATAGACATGCCGGTCATCATCGACAAAAAACACGTCCGCTTTGTTGTTGCCCCGCTGCGTGACATGATGGGCAGCGCCCGGAATGATTATTCGTGCAACTCTCGGCATAGCGACAGGCTAGCAGAATTCCCAACGTGTGTCAATAACAATAGGTGACTGTCCCTATTTATACTCTTTATCAATGGCATTCCGGCAAAGACCGCCGGCAAAGCGGAATCTACCTTGCGAGGCGGAACCCGATGTCGTCGCTCGTGGTCGATCCGTTGTTGCGCGCGGCGGAGCGGCAGTATCCGTAGCCGTACCAGCCGCCGGCCCGAACCACGTGGGACGATTCCGTTGGCGTCTCCCATGCGCTGCCGTCCGCCGGCGCGCCCGCGTAGCTGTCGTGGTACCAGTCCTGGCACCATTCCGCCACATTCCCGCTCATGTCATACAGGCCGAAATTGTTCGGCGCCTTCCCGCCCGAATCATGCGTCTGATTTCCGCTGTTGGCCTGATACCAGGCATAATTGCCAATATTGGTATAGTTCAGGTCATCCCCCCAGTAGAAGCGGGTCGCCGTGCCCGCGCGGCACACATATTCCCACTCCGCCTCGGAGGGCAGGCGGAAGCTCATGCCCGTGGCCAAGTTTATCCTGGTTATAAACGCCTGGGCGTCATCCCACGAAACCGACTCCACCGGACGGTTGTCTGTGGTCACCCCGCCCGCATTGGCACCCTGGAAATAGGAGGGGTTTCCGCCCATCAACGCCGCCCATTGCGCCTGTGTGAGATTGTACCGGCCCACCCAGAACCCGTCCAGCGTCACGGCATGCTGCGGCCCTTCATTTGAATTACGGTCCTGCTCGGTGTCCGGACTGCCCATGGTGAACGTCCCGCCGGGAATCCACACCATCTCCAGCGGCACATCTCCCGGCAGCATTATCGTATCGATGGTTTCCGACACGGCCAGACTTACCGCGGCACCCGGCGCAACGCCTGCGCCCGCCGCGGGATTCTGGCTGACAACCTCTCCGGCGGGCACCGTGTCGCTGTACTCTTGCGTGACGGTGCCGAGGGCAAGTCCCGCGCCCGTGATGGCCGCAGATGCCGCCGCCTGGGTCAGGCCGTCCACATTGGGCACGGTCTTCAAAGCTGGCGGGCATCCCGAAATCATCAAACAGGCCACCAGCATGCCCAATCCCGACATCCGTGACGTGTTTTGCATTGCAAGCTCCTTTGTCGCGCCGCCTTGCATCACCAGCCGGCGCAAAAATGGTCATTGTCGAGTCATTCGCGTGGAGCCTCGAAGGCTTTCTTTCGCCACATTCCCAAGATGGGATTGTGTCACGTACCCAAACTTCCTTCATCAGTGTTATTGACTGATCTTTTGTGAAATACGGCGCGAACTTCAATGGTTGGCGGAGCGGCGGGACCCAAAGAAAACAGGTGAACACATATCGGGAGCCAGCGGCTATAATCACGTGAAGGAGGTTATGAGCCTGCGTCTCCGTATGCCTGTCATCATCACGACAGGATTCAGCGACCAAGCGTCGCCTGAAATAGCCAGTAGACTTGGCGGCGGCGGTGTTCTTACAAAACCGCGTAAGGTCAAAATATTCATCCGTGGCCCAAACTGGCCAAATGAAGCACTTGACCCGGACAATCTGCCTGGGTGTGGACCGAGAAATCGAGACTGGGAAGAAGGCGGTGCGTCATGGTATCCGCCGGGATTGGAAGAATAGGCCGGAACCCGTGAGGTTCTGGCGCTGCGCCCCGCCTCTTGCCTCCGAAGAGTGGGCCCGGAGCATCATAAGCAGCCCAAACCTGGACGCGACTCACAAGGTCATGCGCAATCGATTTTGTCGCGATGTTCAGTGATGTGGTTCGTCGTATTGCGGGCGTCGACAACAAGATTGGCGTTGGCGACAATGAACTGAGCGCGTAGGCGGATCGGTCTTGCCGACTGCTTTTTCAGCCCCACACCATGCACCGTTCCGGCCTTTTTTCAGGCCAGAACCTTTTTAGAGGACAGGAGGAAAAATACTAGGACTTGGCCAGGCGAAAGCCAAGCTCCCAGTACCAGTCCGTCGAAAGGCCCAAATTGCGAAACGCCGACCGGGCGTCCGTCTTGGCGTATAGCCAACTGCCGCCACGGTATATGTGAAAACCGCCCTTTTCGGGACCCGTCGGATTCGTCTGAGTTCCTGAGCCATAGAGCCCGGAAAAGTCCCCACACCATTCCCAGACATTCCCGCACATGTCATAGGCGCCCACCGGGCTTACGCTGTTCATGGTGACCATCCCCCCGTTGGGACTGATGTTTGTCCCGTTGAACCAGCCTACAGGAGACGTGAGAGGGCCACTCGTCAGACCGAACGGGTCCACGGGGTCGAACTGCGACTCGCCATAGTTGGCTGTGTTCTTCCCCGTCAGCACGTCGCTGGTGATTCCATAAATCCAGTGCCTGCTCCCGTCCCACGCCGCGGCCCGTTCCCACTCCGCCTCCGTTGGCAACCGGTAACCGCCCGGGGTGGGCGGTGCCACTGTCAACGGCCAATTCACTGTGGCCATGTCATAGCAAACGGGCAGGCCTTCCATCTGGCTCAGCCAGTTGCAGAACGCCACCGCGCCGTACCAGGAGACAAGCTCCACCGGATGTTTGTCCATGGAGTAGCTGGTCGTGCCGGGCAGTCCCGTCCTTGTCTTAGATGAGAACACCCCGTCCGAGTACTGGATGTTGCAGTCGCTGTTCGTGATGTTCAGGATTGCCTGCAAATCGCCGCCCGCATAGATATAGCCGGTTCCCGCCCAGGCGGCTCCCGTTGCGTCTTTCAGATACCCCTGCGCCAGCGCCCAATTCAGCACTTCACAATAGTGCCGGTTCGTCACTGGATACTTGCCGATTCGATACGCACCGAGCGTGACCTGGTGCTGTGGGTCCTCCTCAAACGAGCCGTAGGCTGCGTCATCACCCGCCTGGGTCCGTCCCATCGTGAAGGTTCCCGCCGACACCTGCAGCATCGCGTCTGTGTCGTCGCACGGGCCCGTGGAAATGACCAAGTCAACCCCTGTGCCCGGGTTTGCCTGCTGGCCAGGTGCCGGGGTTTGGCTGACCACCACCCCCGAAGCGACCAAGTTGCTGCATCGCTGCGTGACGGCGCCCACCGCAAGCCCGGGACCGACGATGGCGGCGGTTGCCGCAGCCTGGAGCTGGCCTGTCAGTTCAGGCACGGTCACGGGCTGCGATCCCATGGAGACGGTCAGTGAGACAACGGAAGCCGGACTCACCGGCGTTCCGGCCGCCGGGGTCTGGCTTACTACGGAGCCGGAAACCACGGTCGCGCTGTACGCCTGCACAATGATACCGACCGTGAGGCCCGCACCAGTGATGGCGATCAAGGCCGCCGACTGCGCCTGGCCCACGATATCGGGCACGGTCACACTCGTGGAACTCGACGGGCACCCCGCAAGCACCATGCACGCCACCAGCATCCCAATTCCCACTGTCCATGACATCCTCTTCATCGCACACTCCTGTGTTGCGCCGCCCGGCGGCGCATGTTCGGCGGGCGGGCCTTTCGGCGCTGACACTTGGCCAATGGCTTGCCTGCCTGTATGCAGGCAATCCGCATGGGCGGTCCCGCAAGGCCTTCTTGATCTTCGCCCTTCTTGGCCCTTGCGGCCCTGCTCTCCGGCTTGCTCAGGAAACAGGGGGTGGCTATCTGGCGAGCCGAAACCCCATCTGCATGCTAATGTCCAGCGGACCGTACCCATTGCGATATGCGGAACGGCAGTAGCCGCCGTAGTCGCCTACCCAGCCGCCCCGGAACACGCGTTTCGTGCCCGTGGCCGGTCCGGCAGGGTCGGTTACCGCCGGCGTGTACGGATAATAATCATACCAGTCCTGCACAAACTCATCGACGTTCCCGCTCATATCGTACAGGCCAAAGGCATTTGGTATTTTCCCGCCCACATCCTTGGTGGCGAAAGGACTGTCGTTGCCTGAATACCAGGCGTAAGCGCCAATCAGCGTATAGTCCGGATCGTCTCCCCAGTAGAAGCGGGTTGTGCTCCCCGCGCGGCACGCATATTCCCACTCCGCCTCGGTGGGCAGGCGCATGGCCGCCCCCTGGTTTGTGCTCACAATATGCGCGTTCAGCGCCGTGATAAAGGTCTGGACCGTATCCCACGCCACCTGCTCCACCGGCCGGTTGTCCGTATTCGCATTTCCCGCGTTTGCACCCTGGAAGTAGGACGGATTTGCCCCGTTCATCACCGCCTTCCATTGTGCCTGTGTCAACTCGTATTTGCCCATCCAGAAACCATGCGAAAGGGTAACCTCATGCCGGGGGTCTTCCGAATCGAGACTGTTCTGTTCGGAGGCGTTCCGGCCCATCATGAACGTTCCCGCCGGAACCCAAACCATGGCGAGAGGCACGCTGCCAGGAAGCATGACAGTCTCTGTCCCCGGTTCGCCCTCACCTTCGCTGCCCGCGACCGGCGGAAAGTCGACCTGGACACAGGGCGGATTCTGCGCCGACGAGGTTACAATCGTTGCCGGCCCCCTAAGCACATACACCGCGATATCCACATTCGCGGGCACACTAATCTTGTAGTACCCATCCACGTCGGTGACCGCGGACGCACCCACCGAACTGTATACCGTGGCACCGGACACCGCAGCGCCGGAGGATCGCACGTGGCCCTCGATGCATGCCGGGAAAGAGGCCGCGAGCGCCGGCAACTCCACGCAAATACCGCCTGCGCAGGTCACGCCGCAAAGGTCCGGCATGACAACATCTTTGCTGTCCATGGGCAACGCCGCCCAGGGCATGACCGCGCTCACACGCACTGTCGAACCGCATTTGACGTCCATGCAATACTGCCCATCCGAACCGGTCGTCGCAGAGCCTGATCCACTGTAGTCCAAACCGTCCCCATACACCTGCGCGCCGGAAACCGGATTTCCCAACTGATCCAGCACCTTGCCTGTAAGGCACTGTTTCTCGTTGATTGGCCGGTCAGAGTTCCACCAGCACAGATGCGGGATATTGGCTTCCCAATAGAGGCCGCCATGCCCGTCCGATTTCACCGTGCCGTTCCCCGTCTCTTCCCAGAGGCCGGTGGCTTCGTTGAAGAACCACAAGGGCACCACCGCATCCACGGCCAGACGGTTGTCGTTTAGCTTGAGGCGAATGGAGCCCGGCGTGTTCAATTGGAGTTTCACGCCGTTCTGGCGCACATCATACTCGGCCAGCGCGAAGGTCTCGAGTTGAACCGTCTCGCCCGCCTTTCGGACGAGAGCGACGCCGTCGAAAGTCCCCGGAAACGCCTTCAACTCCGCCGCCACCGTCACGTTCAACGCTGTAATCGAGACGTCCACATTGCCCGTCACCGACTTGCCGTCCTTCGTCACGAGCGATTTTGCCGCCAGTGTCAAGGTGTTCCCCAACCCATCCTGCACCGTGCCGCCCGTATCCACATTCAACGTTTGAGGCGCTTCGCGCAGTTTCAGAACGAAGTTCGCGGTCGGCAAGTCCACCGAAGCGGTATCGACCGCACGGCTGTTTGCCGTGTAGCCCGTCGCCTCCACAGACGTCAGCAGTGCGGCCGTCTGCTCGACGGACTCGAAACGGAACAGCCCCGTCGCATCCGTGCTTGAAGTATGCGTTCCGGCCGTGACCGCGGCACCGGTAATCGCCTGGCCCGCCGTGTCGCGAACCCAACCCACCAGCGCCTTCGGCGCCAGCGCCGTATCGTCATCCAACTCCGTCGCCGTCACTTCCACGTCAGCCAGTCCCGGCGCGCTGCAGCGAATTGTCGCAGACCCATTCGTGGCGTCCGCGTCGTTCGCCGCCGCCAGCACTACCGGCTGGTAGACGCTCCAGTTCGACGTGGTGAACGTCAGGTTCGTACCCGATTGCACGGTAATATCGGCGTCCCCGCCCTGCCACGCCACCGTCACCGTCACGTCCGATGACGGCACGGAACTCAGCTTCACCTGGAAACCCGCGATCCCGTTCTCCGGAACCGTGACTGCAACCTTGTCTGTCACCAGCAACGGAGTAGTGGCCGGCTTACATCCCCACAGAACAGTCGTGAAACAAGCAACCATGAGCACAAGCGCCAAGACCTGTGGCGTTCTTTTCATCACACAATCTCCTGAGTTGGGTCACCCGCAACGAATTGCCCGCTGGTCTGCCTCGAAATGCAAGTCTGTTCCCTATACGCGAACGTTACAAGCGTGATTAATGCGGATATTCTCCTCGCGGTCCCGTTTGCCCCAGACTTCTCCCCAGGTTGTAAAATAACGTTCTCACGCCGCCGTTCACAATATAGTCACTTGCGGTGAACCGTCACCTTATCCCCAATTGAACGTCTGCGATGAAGGTCCTATTTCCCAAATGAGCAAATTCTGGGCTCTGGCGGCCGTTACTGCAAGCGAATGTGGTCGCTTGTGGCTGGCTGAAATCCGGACGCTTTAAGGGGGGACAAAAAAGGGGGGGGGAGCAGTCGCCAATTACACGAAAAATTTGCCTTTGTGGCTCACAGCTATCGAACCAGGGGCGCTTCCCCAAATCTGCCTCGCCGCGCGGTTTTCAGGCTGGCACGCTCCTGAATGTCTTCCATTCCGGCCCATGGATGGACGCGGGCCAGAACGGGCCGCCCGCTAGCCTTCGCCCAGGACCTTTTTCATCAGCATGACCAGTTCGCGGGAGCGGTAGGGTTTCTTTATAAAGGCGGTGGGGGGGGAATCCTGGAAGCGGTCCATGATTTCCTGCTCGCTGTAGCCGCTGGTGATGATGACGGGGAGGCTGGGACGCAGGATGCGCAGGGCCTCCATCACTTCCTGGCCGTTGATAACCGGCATGGAAAGGTCGACCAGCGCCGCGGCAACCTCGTCGCGGTGGGACGTGAACATCTCAATGGCCTCGCGGCCGTCCACGGCGATCAGGGTGGTGAAGCCCTGCCGTTCCAGGATTTCTTTGGCCACGACGCGCACCGCCTCCTCGTCGTCGGCGATGAGCAGCAGGCCCGAGCCCGGCCAGGTGCCGGTGGCGCTTGCGCCTCTGCGCAGCCCCGACGCGGTTCCCGCGGTGGAGGGCAGGACCGCCTCGATTTTGGCCGCCACGGGGAAATAAAGCCGGAAGGTTGTTCCCTTGCCCGGGTTGCTTTCGACATGGATGGCGCCCCGGTGGCCGCGCACGATGCCGAGAATCGCGGCCAGTCCGAGGCCGCGTCCCATGGATTTGGTGGTGTAGAAGGGGTCAAACACGCGGGCGAACTGGTCCGCGTCCATGCCGCAGCCGTTGTCGGCCACTTCCAGGCACACATAGGCGCCGGGTTCACAATTCTCCTGAAAATAGAACTCGCGCAGCATTTCGGCGGTGATTTCGGCGGCGTGGGTGCCCACGCGGATGAAACCCTTGTGTTCGCCGATGGCCTCGGCGGCGTTGGTAATCAGATTCACCAGAATCTGGTGGAACTGCGCGGTGTCGCCCACGATGGAGGGCAGGTCGGGGTCGCAGTTGAATTCCAGGTCAATCTGGCGCGGCACGCTCGCCCGGAACAAATCCGGCGCTTCCGTAATGATTTTGGCCAGATTGAGCGGCCGCACCACAAAAGAACTGCGCCCCGAGTAGGCCAGCATTTGGTTGGTCAGTTCGGCGGCGCGCTGTGCGGCCGTCTCGATTCGCTTGAGATAGGCGTGAAGGGGAGAATCCTTCGGGAGCCTGCGCAGGGCCAGGCCCGCATTGCCCAGCACGCCCACCAGCAGATTGTTGAAATCGTGGGCGATGCCGCCTGCGAGCACACCCAGCCCCTCCAGCTTTTGGGCGTGCAGAATCTGCTGCTCCAGCCGCAGGCGCTGCTCTTCAGCGTGGCGGCGCTCGGTGATGTCGCGGCCGATGCCCTGCACGCCCACGGGCCGGTCGCCCACCAGAATGAGGCGCGTGCTCACCTCGAGCGGGACCCGGCGTCCGTCCTTGGTGGTGACTTCGAGCTCATACTGGGTGGCGCCCTCTCCGGCCCGCATCTTCTGCTCGACCATCTTGCGCACAATTTCGCGCTGCTCGGGAACGATGATGTCGAAAATCCGCTTTCGGTAAAGCTCTTCCCGGCGGAATCCGCTGAGGCGCTCGCCCGCCTTGTTCAGCGAAGTCAGATAACCCTGAAGATCATGGGTGTATACAATGTCGTTGGCCTCTTCAAATAACTGGTTGTAGCGGGCCTGGGCTGCCTGGGCCGCGGCCTCGGCCAGCGTGCGGTCCGTCACATCGCGGCAGATGCCGCGGAAGCCCTTGGGCATGCCCCGCCGGTTGTTCATGACGGCCACCGACACGTCCAGCACCGATTCCGACCCGTCGGGGCGGGCGATAACCAACTCCACCGTCGGATTGACCGCCTCTCCGGCGGCCAGCGAAAGATGGACATTGCGCATCTTCTCTATATAATCGGGCGGGCAGTAACGCTTGAAGAAGTCCACGCCCAGAAGGCGTTCCTCCGCCTCGCCCAGCAGATTGGCCAATGCGCGGTTCAGGAAAACCAGGCGATCATCGAAATCAATTTCGTAGTAGCCCTCGTGCATGGTCTCCACGATGGTCTGATACTTCGTCTGGTCGCCGAGCAGTGTCGATTCCTTGTGCTTGCGCGAGGTGATATTGCGCACGATGGCCTGGCCGTATTCGATGCCGCCGAAGCGGCCGCCGACCGGGTCCTTCACGCGCCGCGCATCCTCGAAGAGCCAGCGAATCTCGCCCGACGGCATCGGCAGGGACCATTCCTGGCCCCGCACAAAGGCCAAGTCCTGCAGTTGGCGGCAGACCTCCATGTGTTCCTGTTCGCCCGGAAGCACAGCGAAGGATTTTCCGCACACGGCCGCGGGGTCGGGATACTGGTATTCGAGGGAGAAAAGACGGAAAGCGGGCACGTCCATAAAAAGAATGGTGCCGTCCAGCGTAAAACCGTACACACCTATACCGAACGCGGCGGTCACCTCCCGGCGCGCAATGTCCAGCATTTTCTCGTCGTACTGCCCGTCTATCATGGTCATCCCCGGCGTCCGGCAAGGTCCATTGGACCGGACGCGACGCTACATTGTCCCCAAATTGCCGTCTATATGCAAAAGGTCCATCCTGTCCCTCCCCTAATTGGGCAGATGTTCCGCGATGGCGCGAATGAAACGCGGGTGAAATTCGTCAAAGTGGGTCCCCGCCGTGTTGCGGGTCATCACTATGACCAGCCGGTGGTCGGGGTCGATGCGTAGCGTGGCCGAGGAGGCCGCGCCGTGGCCGAAGGTCTTCGGTGAAAGCCCCGCTTCGGGCATGCGCACGGTGCCGATGCCCCATTCAATCTTTGTGTCCGGCCCCAGCAGATTTGTCAGCGGCTGCGGCATCATCTTTTCCACCGTTTCCGGCCGCAGGAACTGTTTGTCGCCGTAGGCACCGCCGTTGAGCATCATCTGGCCCAGGCGGACCATGTCCAGGGCGGTGCTGCGGGTCAGGGCCGAGGCGTCAATCGCGTCGGTGTGGTCCATGCCCAGCGGGCCGAGCAGGTGGTTCAGGAAGAAGGTCGTGAGGGCCTCTCCCGACACCGCCTCAATCACTTTGCCGCCCACGGCATAGCCGACACCATTATAGGTGTGGCTCACGCGCGGCTTGAGGAAAGGGTAATAGCCGGCGATGACCTGCTCCAGGTCGTGCATCTCGTCGCCCCAATGGTCCGAGCGGTAGCCGAGCGCCAGGCCGTTGGTGTGCACGTAGAGGTCGCGCAGGGTGAGCATGATGCCCGGCGCGCCGTGAAATTCGGGCAGGTATTTGTCCACCGGGTCGTCCAGATTGACCAACCCCTGGTCGACGAGCATCATCATCAGGGTTCCCGACATGAACTTGCTGATGGAGGCCATCCAGCTTTTTGTGTCCTCCGCCATGGGTTTGCCCTGGCGTGTGCCGTAGGCCTTGTGGAAGAAGAGCACGCCGTCGCGCGCGACGGCGACCGCGAAGGGCTCGTTGCTCGCGGCGGCCCACTCGGTGAGCACGGCATCAATCGCGTTCGAGGTGCCGGGCTTCATGCCCGCCTCGTTTTCGCCGCCGTCTCGGATGACCGTCGCGGGCGGGCCTTCCAGCGGCCGCGGACAAAGGAAGGGAGCCGCGGGGCCTTCATTCCGGAGGGTGCGTTTCAAGCCGACCCACCATTGGCGGTCCACGGCCCAGGGGTCGTTGTTGCGGCGCAGCGGTGCCGGTGCCACGGCCGCCTCGTTCAATCCCGCCATGAGCACCGCCAGGTCCTGGGAAGTGTTGAGGCTCTTCAGCATCTGCATGTCATAGAACTGTGCGATGCTGGGCGCATAACTTTGCTGTGTGGACTCGCTAAAGCCCAACAAGGGGGGCAGCGTGCCGCCGCCCGTGGGGGCGTTGAGCATCCACCGGAATCCGTCGCAGCCTTCGGGAATGCTGAACACGGTGCGGTACCGGATCACGGGTGCGGTACCGGACGCGGGCACGAGGCGAATGACGGCGCCATAGCGTCCCCGTCCGGGGGCACCGACGGCGGGGTGGTATTCATTGTCGTAATAGGTGGACTCCACCCGATAGTCGCCCAGGAGCCGCTGGCCGAGCAGGGGGTTGACGAAGTCGCAGGTGGGATACTGGCCGTTCTTGATAATGTAGGACTTGGGCCCGATGTCGGCCGCGAGAATCATGCGGGCGCGGGCCTCGGCGGCGGGCGGCAACAGCGCTTCGATTCGGTCGGTCTTGGAAACGCGGCACGATAGGCAGGGGGCGCGGTCGCCGCCGTTCGCGGGCATCGGCAGCGTGAGCGTGGCCACGGCGCGGCCGGCCTGTTCGGCCAGCACGCCCTCCGCGTGCCCGCCTTCCAATTCGGCAATGACGGAAGCGCCTGCCAGCGTGTCCACGGCAACGACCCGCGCAACGGTTTGCGCCAGTTCGTCATAGCTGCCGACGACACGGGCGGTCACCGGCGGCGAGGGTTTGCGCGCCAGGCGCACGGGATAGGCGGCGTTGCTGTTTTCGTGCGTGGCCGGGTCGGGATACCACAGCGCTCCGAAGCGCGCGCCGTCGGCATCGAGGTCATTGACCACTATCTGCACGGCGGGAAGGGTGCCGGAACTGGGCATGCCGCCGATGGCCGCCCAGGGCAGCCGCATCTCTATGCCGTAGCCCTGGCCCGTGGGTTCCCATCCTGTCTCCACGGTGACGCCCTTGGGCGCGGGCGCGTCTCGATAGCCGCTGGTGTACAGGCGCATCACGCCGTCGGCGTTGCTCTCCGGCACGGTGACCGCCTCAAAGAGGCGCTTGGCCCCCCGCTCCGGCGCGAAATAGACTTCCACCGAATCACCGTTCCACAGGGGCTTGTCGGGGGCGCTGCATTGAAGCGCATTGTCCCGCACCTGCACCAGTACAAGCAGTCCCTTCGCGTCCCACGCAAGCCGCGCGATAGGATCAAAATCCTCCGGCGTGCGGACGTTGCCGTCCTTGTCGGTCATCAGGTCGATGCGGAATCCGCGGTCGCCCCACTCGGTGCCGTCCCCGTCTATCTCTATGTCATCGAGGCGGGGGATGTCGAAGACGGGCGTCTTTGGCGCCGCCGCGAAGGCGGGCAAAGAAAGGGTCGCGGCAAGGGCGGCGAACAGGGCCGCCGCAGTGATCACGCGTGACAGGGACATGGCTCGATTCTCCTTGTAATGGGGCGCATATGGTTCCGGCACGCAGGGTGCTTTTAGTGCCGCGAAGCGGGTACGGAACGCACCGTCAGGCGCAAAGCCGGATTATGGTGCGCTCCGCTTCGCTGCGGGCACCCTGCGAAAACGGAAACTATGCGCCCGCCTGGTAGACCAGTATACCCCAAGGCCCTGTTGCGCGGCGCGCCGCAAAGGATCATACTTGGCGCGGAAAGCCGCACGGCGGCGGCACAACAAAAGGAGATTCAGGGTATGGCCGATTTGGGACGCATTGGCGCGCAAAGCTACAGCTTTCGCAAGTTCAGTTTTGAAGGCGCGCTCGATCAACTGGAGGTGCTGGGGCTTTCCATCATGGAGTTCTGCGCGGTGCATTTTCCGGCCGACCCGGCCGACCCCGGTTTTGGGAAGGTTCTGGAAACACTGCGCGCCCGTGCGGTGACGGTGCCTTGTTTTGGGGTGGAGGGATTCACGGCGGACCGCGCGGCAAACCGGCGCCTCTTTGAACTGGGCCGCGCGCTGGGTGTGGAATGCCTGACGGCCGATCCCGCTCCGGAGGCCTTCGATCATCTGGAGGAACTGGTGGACGAGTTCGGCATCCGCATTGCCATTCACAACCACGGGCCGGGCGCGCGCTACGACAAGGCGGCCGACACGCTGCGCGCCGTCGAGGGCCGCCATCCGTTCATAGGCGCGTGCGTGGACACGGGCCACAGCCTG
>CAITNO010000024.1 GCA_903893795.1 Candidatus Hydrogenedentota bacterium
GCTGATAGCGGGCATCACTTGCGAATCGGCGGTTGCCCCCATGGTCTTGGATGGACCGATGGACGCGCCGTGTTTTGAAGCCTACGTTGAGCAGATGCTCATCCCTTCCCTGTCCCCCGGAGTCATCGTGGTCATGGACAACCTGTCCGCGCACAAACCCGCCGCCATAGCCCGGCTGTTGCGCGAGGCGGGCATGGACGGGTTAAATAGGGACAGTCAACCTTTATTTGCTGTCTTTGGGGGATACTAGGGGCGCTTCCCCTATTCTCATATCTCCTTCTTCTGTTTTCGCGGACTCCCCGGCTTGCGCGGGCGGACGGGATGCTTCAGGATGGTCTCCATCACACGGGAGCTTTCTGTCGCCGTCACAGAAAAAGACATCCTCCCGGCGGTTGCCCCGCTGGGTGATGTGATAGGGCACCCCCGGCACCACCATGCGCGCTGTTCTCGGCATGCAATCAGCCTAGCACCACTGCGGGCCGGAGTCAACAGGATGAAATAGGGGAGCGTTTCTCGGTTTCACCCTTGGACGCGCCCGTCGAGTGGTTTGTGCGCAGCATAAAGCCGAAGTGCCTGGCGCCATGCCACAACACGGAGGAGACCTTCGGTCGGAGGGATGTCGTGGTCGGGAGACCACGCCACAACACGCATACACCCCCCGCTGCGTCGCAGCACCCCCCTCGCAGGGGGGACCTAAGACTTTTGTCCTTCCTGTCTTCGAAGGGGGATTTAGGGGGGTGTTGGTCTTGGTTTGGGCTCCACATCCCCCGCCCGACTTCGCCCTGCGGGCTGCGTCGCGGCTGCCCCCTTCAAAGGGGGACTTATATCAGCTCGGTATCTGCGAGAATGAATACCCCCCTGTATTCGCACCTTCTCCGCGCTGCAGACTCCTGAAAACGGGTGCCAGTACCCGAGCCACCACACCCCGGAATTTCGCGGGCCCGGGTACCGCCACCATTTCCACCACGCCGACCCACATCCCCCGCCCGACTTCGCCCTGCGGGCTGCGTCGCGGCTGCCCCCTTCAAAGGGGGACCAATATCAGCTCGGTATCTGCGAGGATGAATACCCCCCCTGTATTCGCACCTCTCCGGGTGCAGACTCCGACGGCCTCAACGACCTGCCTCCAGGTGCAGCGGTATGCTAATGCGATTGTCCTTTGTTATGGCTACAGTTGCATTACCCAGAACCATGAAATATGCTAAACTCCGCCCTGTGGAGATTATTCAAATGAAACCACTGGCATGGCAAAAACAATAGAGGACTGGAACCAAATGGCCACACTGGGACGTCGCATTGCTGAATGGGCTTCGGAAATCACTTACGCCGACCTGCCGTCGAAGACGGTGCACGAGGCCAAACGGCGGGTGCTCGATTCGATCGGGTGCTGTCTGGGCGCCTATAAGAGCGCGCCTGCGGGGATAGCGCGGGAAGTGGCATTGTCCGCCGCCGACGCCTCCGGGGCGACCCTTTGGGGAACGCGAACCCGGTGCAGGCCCGAGTATGCCGCTTTTGCCAACGGGGCGATGGTTCGCTATCTCGATTTCAACGACACCTATCTCAGTCTGGAACCGGCCCATCCCTCGGACAACATCCCCGCGTCGGTGGCGGCGGCCCAGGCCGTGGGCCTGGGCGGGCGTGACGCCATTTTGGGGTTGGTCATCGGCTATGAACTGCAGTGCCGCCAATGTGACGCGGCCAGCCTGAGGGCGCACGGCTGGGACCATGTGACCTACGGCGCGCTCAGCACGGCCCTGCTTGCGGGAAAACTGTGGGGCTTGGATGTGGAGGCGCTTGAGCACGCCCTGGGGCTCGCGGGGGTGTGCAACATCACCACCCGCCAGACCCGCACGGGGCAGATTTCCATGTGGAAGGCCTGCGCGTTTTCCAACGCCGCGCGAAACGGCCTTTTCGCGGCCGACCTCGCCCGGCGCGGCATGACCGGCCCCCACGAAATCTACGAGGGCCCCAAGGGCATATTCAACCAGTTGACCGGTCCCTTTGACCTGGTGCTGGGCGCCGGGGGCGAGTTCATGATCGACAAGACCTACATAAAATACTGGCCTGCCGAGTACCATTCCCAGTCCGCGATTGACGCCATGCTGCAACTGCGCGGCGAGATTGCGGGGCGCGCCGTGAAGAGCATCCACATAGACAGTTTCGAGGCGGCGGTGAGCATCATCGGGTCCGAGCCCGAAAAGTGGCACCCAACCTCGCGGGAAACGGCCGACCATTCGATGGGCTACTGCACCGCGGCGGCACTGGTGGACGGGGACGTCACACTGCACTCCTTTGATGAGCCGCGCCTGAAGGATCGGAAGATTCTCGATCTGCTGGATGTTACCACCATCACTGAGGATCCGGCGTTGAACCCCGGTTATCCGGACGGGATTCCGAACCGGATCACGGTGACGCTGGCCGACGGAACGGTGCTGACGAAGCAGGTGGACTATCCGCGCGGCCATGCCAAGAATCCGATGACGGATGAAGAGGTGGTGGCCAAGTTCCTCAAGCTCGCGGACGGCGTGGTCAGCCCGGACACGGCGGACCGCATCGTGGACCTTTCCATGCGTTTTGACGACCTTGACGATTTGGCCCCATTGTTTGAATTTGAGGTGAAGTAGTGGAAGCGCTCCCAAATTCATCTGAACGTTCGGTTTCGTTGCGGCGCCTGCTCAACGACCACACCGTCGCCCTTCCCGGCGCGATAAACGCGCTGAGCGCGCGCCTGATTGAGCGCGAGGGGTTTGAGGCGGTCTATGTTTCGGGCGCGGTTTTGGCGAACAGCGTGGGCGGGGTTCCGGACACCGGGCTCATGACCCTGACCGAATCAGTGGCGCACTGTGCCGCCATAGCGGGGGCAACCCGGCTGCCCATCATTGCCGACGCCGACACCGGCTACGGCGGGCCGGAAAATGCGGCGCGCACGGTTCGGGAACTGGAGCATGCCGGTGTGAGCGGCATACACCTCGAAGACCAGGAATTCCCCAAGCGCTGCGGCCATTTGGCGGGCAAGCAGCTTGTGCCGGCCGAGGCCTTTTGCCAGACGATTGCGGCGGCCTCTGCGGCCCGGAGCTGCGACGACTTCCTGCTGATTGCGCGCACCGACGCCCGCGGGGTGACCGGCTATGACGATGCGGTGGCCCGCGCGCACGCCTATTTGGATGCGGGCGCCGATGCCATTTTCCCCGAAGCGCTGCGCGACGCCGATGAACTGCGCAGATTCGCCCGGGACATGTCGCGCGACGGCGCGCGCGCGCTGTTGCTGGGCAACATGACCGAGTTCGGGCAAACTCCCTACCTGTCCGTGGACGAGTTTGCGGACATGGGTTATTCGATGGTGATCTTCCCCGTCACGCTGCAGCGCGTGGCGATGAAAGCGATGCAGGAGGCACTGCGCGTCCTGCGGCGGGAAGGAACGCAGCAGTCGCTGCTGCAGAGCATGCAAACCAGGCAGGAGCTGTATGACCTCCTCGGCTACGACGGGACGGTCGGAGGTTCCGCACGCACAGGAGGGCTTGGAAGTTGAGCAACGAAGCATACAAACCCGGACTGGACGGTGTGGTCGCAGGTGAATGCGCTATTGCCCGCGCGCAGGAGGGGCAGTTGCTGTACCGCGGGTATGAGATTGAAGACCTCGCGGCCCATGCGAGCTTCGAAGAGGTGGCCTATCTCCTGCTCTACGGGGAACTGCCCAATCGCGTTCAGTTGGAAACGCTTGAATCGGAGCTGTTCATCGTGAGGCCGTTGGCACCGGAGCTGGTGCAGACGCTGCGGCTCATCCCGAAAGAGGTCCCGGCGATGGACGTGCTGCGCAGCATGGTGTCCATGGCGGGGCATTTTGACCCGGTCACAGGGAGCGACTCCGAAGCGCTTCAGCGCAGATCCCTGTGGCTCCTTGCCCAGGTTGCGGGGATAATTGCCGCGCGGAACAGGCTGCTTCAGGGGCAGGAACCGCTGGCGCCGAAACCAGGCCTGAGCCATGCCGCGCAGATTCTTTACCAGTCGCACGGTGTCGAGCCGGACCCGGAGGCCGCCAAACTGCTGGACCTCACCCTGATCCTCTATGCGGAGCATGAGTTCAACGCGAGCACCTTTACCGCCCGCGTCATCTGTTCGACCAAGTCGGACATGGTGTCGTCGGTGGTGGGTGCGATTGGCGCGCTGAAGGGCCCCCTGCACGGGGGCGCCAACGAAAATGTGACCCGCATGCTGACACGGTTTTCCACGGCAGCCGAGGCATTGGAGTGGATACAAGGGGCGGTCGCCCGAAAAGAAAACGTGGCGGGGTTCGGCCATCGTGTTTATAAGAACGGCGACCACCGCGCGCCCATACTGGAGCGCAAGGCGCGTCCCCTTGCCGCCGCCAAGGGGGCGGACGAACTTATGGCAATCTATGATGTCATCAGGGACGTCATGGGGAACGAGAAAAAGCTCTATCCCAATTTGGACTACCCGTCCGGGCTTACCTATTATCTTCTGGGTATTCCAATCGACCTGTACACCCCCATTTTTGCCGCGGCACGGGTGTCGGGCTGGTGTGCGCACTTCATCGAGCAGCAGGCGAACAACCGGCTCTACCGGCCTTTGAGCCTGTACACGGGACCGGAACAACGAACGCTGACCCCGCTCGGTGGTCGGTCCGATTGACAGCAGGGCGGCCGACCCCATAGGGGCTAACCGTCCCGCCCGCCTATGCCTGCAAGGGACGTGAACAGTCTCCGTCGGTCAGCGAGGCAAGATCGTCTTGCCAGCGTTCCAGTGTGCGGTCGACTAGGACCGAAGCCTCCGTCTGAGGGTCCCAGTCAAGCCAGTGGATGCGCGGGTCCGCGCGGAACCAGGTTAGTTGACGCTTGGCGTAGCGACGGTGGTGCTGCTTTGCGGCCGCGACAGCTTCCGCCAAGTCCTGTTCGCCCCTGAGATGGGCGGCCAATTCGCGAAAGCCTAGGGCTTTCAGGCGGTCCAGATGGGGGCCATGGCCCGCCTCCAGCAACCTTTCCGTTTCGGCAAGCCATCCCGCCTCCATCATCATGTCCACCCGCCGGTTTATGCGTTGGTAGAGGAGCTCGCGGTCGATGCGGATGCCGACCTGCATGACGGGCATGGGTTCCAAGGACGCACGGTGCCGCTGATGCAGCGCCGACAGGGTGGACCCGGTAACCTCGTAAACTTCCAAGGCGCGCACCAGGCGCACCTGGTCGTTCTCACTCGTCAGCGTGGCGGCATACTCGGGGTCGATGGCGCGCAGCCGTTCCATGAGCCGGGCATTGCCCTGTTCTTCCGCCTCCTGCCGGAGCCGGATGCGTATGCGCTCATCGCGGGGCGGTCCGTCAAAGAGGCCGTCCATGAGCGCGCGCAGATAAAGTCCCGAGCCACCCACGACCACGGCCGTTTTGCCCAGGGCCTGCATCTCGGCGATGCAGACGCGCGCGAGGCGTTGGTATTCCCCCGCCACCATCTCCTGGTCGGGGTCCAGACAGGAAACGAAGTGATGCCTGACTACGGCCTGTTCCTCCAGGGTGGGGGCGGCCGTACCGATTTCCATGCCCCGGTAGAACTGCATGGAGTCGGCCGACACGATTTCGCCGTCGAGCGCAAGGGCGAGTGCTATGCCCAGACGTGTTTTCCCCGAACCAGTGGGACCGACAACGACCAGGACAGGCTTCACCGCAAGCTCCCTATGAATGGGTTGGTGGAGGCGGGATGTCCCGCGCGCTTTGTGTTTGGTGGCATTATGACCGCCCGACGGCGGGCGGACAAGAAAAGTCTAAGCCATGATGGAGGGAGGTGCAAGTGTTTGGGCGGTTTATTGGCGAACGCAGCGCGAAAAAGCCAATGCGTACTTCCCGCATTGGGGAAGGATGGCGGTCGTTCCGTTCCCCGCCTAGGAGCGACCCAAACGGGTGCGATGGCGCAATGCCCCGGTCAGGGCCATCGCTGCGACCAATGCCACCAGGCTGAGCACGCCTGCCAAAGGCACTTTGGACGCCACATTCAAGGTCGCCTGCGCCGACACGGTGTCCGTGAACCCGTCGGAAATCTGCACACCGTAGACGCCGGCATCGCCCGGACCAGTCACCGACTTTGCGTAGGAGGGATCGTTTGCGCCGGGGAGGACCACTCCGTTGTGCGTCCACTCATAATGCAACGGCGCAAAACCGCCACTCACCGCCACAGAAAAGGTGTGGGTCGCGCCATAAAGCACCGTCCCCCCGGCGGGAGGCTGGATGAGCGTCAGATGTTCTGCCAGCACGACCTTCGCGTGGGTGGATTCATACAGGCTGCCATCATAGGCCACGGCGCACCAGTAGGTTCCCTGGTCGGTCAAAGCCGGATTGGACAAATTCCATGCGGGAGCGTCGGGACCCGGTTCCAGTGCCTTGTCCGGCGTTTCGCGCAGCCACTGAAACACAGGCGTGATGGGCCCAAAACTGGCATTCACCGCAAGTGTCAGCGAGTCGCCCGCATAGGCCTGCATATCGGCGAGATTGACCGAGAAGCCGGTCCAGTTGTAGACGGTGAATGGGGGCGCCGAGGGTGGCACCCAAGCGTTGCCAGCCCCATCCTGCAGCGCGCCTTGGAACTGAATTCCCACTTGACCGTTTGCGGCCGGGTCATCCGGCGTTATGGAAATGGCGAAACTTGTATCCGCCCCACTGACCGTCACTGTGGCCGGAAGGGAACCGGGTGTGAGCGAGATATTTGCGGCACTGAAGGACGTGTCCACTGTCTCACTGAACTCCACCGTGTAGGTCAGGACGTCGGAAGCGGTCGGGTTGGATCCGACCACCGCAACTGTGGCCATGGGAGACACGCTGTCGTAAACAATGCCGAAAGTGCCAGCGAGATTGTCGTTGCCGTTGGCGTCCTTGCAGGCACCCGCCGCCACGGACAGAGACACCAAGCCTTGTCCCGATGGTGTAAGTTCGCAGGCATACTGCGCACCCATGCCCGTGAAACCGGCCACGGTGGCGTTGTCCACCGACAGGCTCCCCGCCGCAAAGCCGACCACCGGCTTGCTGAATGACAGCGTGACCGGAATGGGCGACTGGTTTGTGGCCGTTCCGGACGGGCCTGAAATGGTCAAAACGGGCGCCTGCCCGTCCGCGCTTATTTGAACTGGGTCCGAGAAGGCGTCGAGGCCAAACACCTCCACCCGTGACGTATTGTAGGAGGTGACGAAGAGACGGTTGTTGGGGTCGATTGCCAGCCCCATCGGCGTCAGGAGCTGGCCGGCCGGGCCGTTGCCAAAAGCGCCTATATTGGCCAGTTTCGCGCCGAAGAAGTCGAAGACCTGCACCTGTCCCTGGAAAGCATCGGCGATGTACAGACGGCCTGAACTGTCGCCGGTCAACGCCTGTATAGTGCCCTTTTTCGTCGGTCCCAGCATACCGCCGCTCCGCGCAAAGCAGCGGAGAAACGCACCGCTTCGGTCAAATACTTCCACGCGGTCATTGTTCTGGTCGCCGACAAAGACCTCGCCCGCAAATGAAACCCACACTGCGGCGGGAAAATCGAACTGACCCGCGCCGGTGCCCTGTGAACCGAAGCTGAAATCGTACTGCCCTGAAGGTAGAAACACCTTGACCACATTGGCAGAGCCGTCTGTCACGTAAATCTTGCCGAAGGCCATGTTCGGGTCCACGGCCACGGCGGTCGGATTTTGAAATTCACCATTGCCCGCACCCAACGCACCCAACGCACCCACCGCATTCCAGGCCGGGTCAAAAAGGCTTACCCGTCCGGCACCCTGTTCGCACAGCAGAATGGTTCCTGCGCCCGTCACCGCCACGGCGGTGGGGGAGAGGAGCCCGCCCTTGAATCCAACCACCGCCCCCGAAGGCGACACCACCACCACTTTGCCCGCCTTGGGGTCGGTCAGAAGAACGTTTCCGGCCGCGTCCACGGCGGCGCGCGCCGGGTTTTCCAGCAGCAACGGCATGGAACGAATTACCGAAGCGGCCGGGACGGGCGCAACGGCGGTCCCGCCCACAGTGCATTGGCCTGAAGCGGCGGATTGCAGCAGCAACGCGGCGACCATCCACCAGCCAAAGATTGAGATTATTAGTCTGCGGTTCTGCACTCCGGAAATCCTTGCGACCGTGCCAATGTCCTGTACGACCCGGTGCGTCATTTGCCGCTCATCAGCCATGCTACCAGTTCTCACCAGTGGTCGGACCGCCGATGTGGTGGTCGCAACCGTTGGTTGTCCTGCAACTATTGTTCTCCGAATATAAACCTTGGGCGGCCTTGGTGAAATTGGTGAAATAGACGTTGCTGACGAGGTTGTTGTATGCGTAGCGCGGGGGCATGGTGCCGTCCGCGTCCGCGATCAGCCGCGACATTTTACCCCCGTGGGGAATGACAATATGGCAGCGGTAACAGGCATAGCTGCTGTGGTTGCTTTTGGCATGACCATAGTGGGTTCCCTTTTGGTGGCAGTTTGCGCACCAGCTCGACGGGAAATTGGCGAGCGTGACATTGGGCCAGTTGGCCGGCGAATTCCACATGGCGAAGGCGACACTGGCCGTGGTGGTGCCGGCGTAAACCGGAGTGATGGTGATGCTGGTAGCGCTGGTCCACGTTGCGATTGTGTATATTGTGCTGCTGCCCGGTAGGCTTATCTTTGATCCCACATTGGCGGCCACCCAGGTGGTGCCCGTTCCCGTGACCGTGGCGCTGCCATTGGTGAACAGGGCCGTTCCCACACCGTTCGCGGCACCGTTTCCCCAACTGCGCAGCATGAACTGCGCGGCCGACCCGTGCGGACCCTGTGCGGCTGGCGCGTTGGCATCCGTGTTGTGGCAGTCCGTGCATGCCATGGTCTGCTGACCGATGTTGGTGTTCCACGGCGCAAGCATGACGGTCGTCTGGAGGCCTCTCTTGAGCGGGCTTCCCACTTCGATCGAGTTGGGATAATTGTCCAGGCCGGTCACCACCGGATGTCCCGACTTGTTGTTCGGGCTGAAATCCTGGGCGAGGTCCGTCTCACCGGAAATGGTGTAGGCCTGTGCCGACCCCGTGGTTCCCGAATAGGCGGGCGAAATGGTGATACTTGTGGCGCTGTTGTACGCGGTGATTTCGTAGTTGGCCGTTTCCGTGCCTCGGCGAATCCACAGGCCCACCAGACCGGCGTTGAAGGTCGTTCCCGCACCCGTGACCGTGGCGCTTCCACTGGTGAAGGTCGCTGTGCCCGCGTTGTAGACGGGGGTGCGGCCGGGGGGAGGATTCCATATCGTGTAGGCCTGTCCCGAGACGGTCGCGGAGGCGTATACGGGCGATATGGTCAACGATGTGGCGCTCGCCACGGCGGTTACGGTATAGGTGGTGGTGTCGCCCGTGCGCTGAAGGGTGGCCCCCACCAATCCCGCGTTCCAGGTAGTCCCCACCCCCGTGACCGTTCCACTGGCGTTCGTGAAAGTCGCCGTGCCTGCGGTGTAGGTGCTGAAGGCGTAGTCGGTGTGGCACTTGAAACAAATCTCGTATTCATAGGTTACAGAGACGACCGGCGAATAGTTGGCGCCGCCCGGAGCCACGAGATTACCCAGGGTGATGAGATAGTTTTGGCCGGTTCCGGTCGTGCCCGCATAGGCAGGCGAAATGGCAAGGCTCGTGCCGCTGGCCACGTCGGTGATGGTGTAGTCCACCATGTCGCTCGTACGGCGTATTTTCTGGCCGAGAAGGGCCGCGGTCCACGCCGTGCCCGTACCGGTGACTGTTGTGCTGGCGCCCGTAAATGCGGCGGTGCCCGCCGTGTAGGTCGTGCCATAGCTGACCGTGACACCCGATGCGGATTTGACGGGGTTGCTGGCCTGATTGCGCGTGCTCCCGGCCGTCGTGGCATAGTTGCGGGCGCCGGCCTGGGCCTTGTGCACCGAATGGCAGTCGTAGCACTCGACCGAACGGCCCGCAGATTGTTCCGTGTCGCTGACGGGATGGTGCACGGTCTTCGAAAAGTCCGATTTCACGTCGTTCGCAGGGCTGCCGTCATGGCAGGTGTAACAGAGGTCCTCGGCATCGGCGGCGTCTCCGCGGGTTGTCGAGAAGTCGGCGCGCTCCACCAGGAGCTTTGCGAAGTCGTTTGCCGGGGTGGCGTCGTCGGGCCAGCCGTGCGGGTCGTGGCAGTTGACGCAGGAACCGCGCTTGGCGCTGTTAACGGCGGGATAGGTGGAACCATACTGCCCGCCGGGCCAGAGGGCCCCCGTCGTGGCGTTGAAATGGGCCCCGTTGGTGGTGTCGCTGTTCAGGTGGCAGTCGGTGCACAGCGTGTTGAAATTGGCTACCCGGGTCAGTGACCCGTCCGTCGAGGGGGAGTAGTGGGTGTCATGACAGGTAAGACACTGGATTTTCGAGGTGGTCTTGTCCAGCGGGAGGGTCGTGGGGGCCTTGTAAGTGCCTGCCGCCACGGTGGGCGTTATATTGACCGGATGGGAACCCTGCGTGGCGCTGGTGACGTTTCTCGCGCCGTGGCACTGGTTGCACATTTGGCCCGTATCGTTGTCGATGCGCTGGAAATGGCGGCCCAGCGCCGGGGGGCCGGCGCTCCATCCCGTGCCTGTGCCGGTGTAAGCGGGAATGTTACTGTCAAAGGGGTTGTGTGATTGTGAATGCTGGTCGTGGCAGGTGGAGCACAGTACCTTGCCGTTTTCCACCCGGGAGGACATGGTGGTGTCGGTGGGGTTGGCAAGGTCGGTTTGCACGAAGATGTACCAAATATCGCCCGCCACGAAGGAGGTGCCGGAGGCACCGTTGGTGAAGGTGAGCGTGACGCCTTCGTCGAGGGCAAGATTGGCCCCGGTAAGGATGCCGCTTCCAAAACCCGACCCCGCCGCACCGTTGCCCATGGTTACGGACCAGTTGAACTTTGCCGCGCCCACCGCGCCGCTGAGGGAAATGGTGATGGTATAGCGCTTGGCATATCGGCCGGAAAACACACCGCCTGACTGCACTGTTCCGGTCGAGGTGACCGTTCCAACCGGTTCCACATGCCCGCCGGGGCCCGAATCCCAGCGGTGCGAGGTCCCCTGGGGAGTGATTCCCACTGAACCCACCCGCGGATAGGCCTGATCAGAATCGGCGAAAGCTTTGGCCGAGGCAGTGCCCCCCAGCACGTGGCAGGTGAGGCAGGAATTGGAATTCCCCACGGAGGTGGTCAGTCCGCCTGAGGTTGCATTGTGGGTCACGTGGCAGACTGCGCACTCCACGGACTTTACTGAATTATGCGGCGGGTCGGCCGCACGGGCGCCAGCGGCCATCAAGGCGACCAGACAACAAAAGAAAAGCTTCCAAATCTTCTGCCGATACTGCAGACTCATTCCCGTCTTTCTGGATGTTAGGAAGTGTCACCGTTTTCGGGCGATTCGGCGAATGCGCCCCAAGTCCATCATTTCACACGCGTCACGCATTGGGCATTGGGCATTGGGCATTGGGCAACACAATTATAACATCAAGCGCTTTAGTCGCGGCATGGGAAAAAACAACTATGTTGCAGACACGTATGCGTATTAACCACGTAGGTGCCGACGCCCAATCTATGCGCAAAACGTTAAGATTCCTGAAATGGCCCACGATTTTTTGCACTGAACTGGCGAAGGGCTTGAGGACTACTGAATTCGACGGAAACTCTTTTCCATCTGGTGGCGGGTCAGTTCGATGATGATGGGGCGGCCGTGGGGACAGGTATAGGGCGGCCGCAGCCGGCGGAACCCCGCCAGCAGGTTGCGCCGTTCGGCGGGGGAGAGGGGTTCGCCCGCCCGGACCGAGGCTTTGCAGGCGCGGGTGGCAAGGCGGAGCATGTCGGCCGCCACGTTTTCCCGGTCAAAGAGGTTGCCCTGGGCCAGTTCGTCGAGCACTTGGAACACAAGATCATTGATGCGCGCCTCTTCATAGAGGTGGCAGATGGCGGTGATCTGGAAGGTGTTGTTGCCGAAGGGCTCCAACTCTAATCCGAGCTTTGCAAAAAGTGCCGCGTTTTCGGTCACCAGCGCCGCCTGGGAGGGGGCCACCTCGACAATGAGCGGCACGGCAAGCTGCTGCGACTCATAACCCCGGTCGAGCAGTTCGTTGCGCAACTGCTCATAATTGAGGCGCTCGTGGAGCGCATGTTGATCGATAATGAGCAGCCGCGATTCGCCCGGCACCAGCAGATAGGTGTCGAAGACCTGCAATGCGGCGTCGGGCAGATCGCCCACCGGCTCATACAACGCGGCGGGCGCGATGCCGTCAAAGGAGAATCCGTCGGCGCGGCACTCATCGAGCGGCGAGTCGGTGCGGCGGTTGAAACCGGGCAGCCAGGCCGGTTCGGGCGGCGCAACGCGCTCTTCCACGGGGTCTGCCGCCGGCTCGGTCAGCGCGGCGGTTTCAAAATCGTCGAGCTTTTCCAGCAGGGACTGGGTTTGCACCTCCGGAGTTGCTGCTGTTTCCGCAGGATGGGCGTTCCGTCCGTGAAAGTCAGGGGCGGGACGCCCCTGCCATGGGGAGGGCGGCGGCGCGTTTGCCGGAACCGGCTGCCGAGCTGCGTTGGCAATCGCCTCGGTCATGGCGTCGGTCGATGGACGGGTGAGCGCTTCGCGCACCACGTCCCGCACGGCGTCGCGGGCGGCCCGTTCGTCGCGGAAGCGCACTTCCCGCTTGGTCGGGTGGATGTTGACATCGACAAAGCGCGGGTTGGTTTCCAGCAGCAGCACGCCCACGGGATAGCGTCCCACCGTGAGCAGGCCCCGGAAGGCGTCTTCCAGCCCGTATTGCAGGGAGCGGTTCAACACCGGCCTGGCGTTGATGAAGAAGAACTGGTGCGAGCGGGTGGCCCGGCTCAGCGTGGGGGTGCCGGCCAGTCCCCGGATGCGAAACCCGTTGGCCTCGCCCTCAATGTCCGTCATGTCGCGCATGAAGCTGAGCCCCCAAATCAGCGCCACCCGGTCGCGCAGGGTGGCCCGTTCTGGGATGTCGAGCAGCATGCGGTCATTGTGCAGCAGTTGGAAGGCCACGCCCTCATGGCAGAGCGCATGGCGCTGCACCACGTCGATGCAGTGGCCCAGTTCCGTCGTGATGCCCTTGAGGAACTTGGCGCGGACGGGCGTGTTGAAGTACAGGCGGCTCACCGTCACCTTGCTCCCCGGGGGGGCGCCCGCCTTTTGGACCTCCCGCAACACGCCGCCGTCCACGTGGATTTGGGTGGCCGAATCATCCTTGGCGCGGCGCGTGGTCAGGGTGAAGCGGGAAACGGAGGCGATGCTGGCCAGCGCCTCGCCGCGGAAGCCGAGCGTGTGGACGCCGTCCAAATCCTCGGCCGAGCGGATTTTGCTCGTTGCGTGCCGCTCTATGGACAGCAGGGCGTTCTGTTCCGACATGCCTGTGCCGTTGTCGGTCACCTCGACCAGGGTGCGGCCCGCCGCCACAATGCGCACGGTGATGCGCGTGGCCCGGGCATCCAGCGCATTCTCCACCAGCTCCTTGATCACCGAAGCCGGACGCTCCACCACCTCGCCCGCAGCGATCTTGTTCGCCACGTCGTCAGGCAGGACACGTATGTTTGGAATGTCGGACGACGATGCCATGACGCTTGCTGCACTCCCGGTTGACGAACCTATTCTAAAGCATCCCCCCGTTCCAGGCAATACGCACGGTTTATTATTGTCGGCCAGAGAGGGAGCCGGGGCTTTGGCGCGCAGGGGGCGTGATGCCCAACTGCCCAACTTGGTTCTACCAATTTACGGATCAGCTTCAAAGAATCGGAGAATTCTGGAGTGGGCCAATCAGGCTCCCCAGTAGACCAAGGAAAGTAGACTCAAAGAGAGGCATTTGCGAAATAGCCCATTTTCGCTGGAGTGTCGGCTGGCCGGCACCTGCGACGGGTTTGATGGTGGTGCCGGGGCCGGTGCGGGATGGGCTGACGGTCCGTTGAGGGCTGTCGGGGGCTTTGGAGGTGCGCCAAA
>CAITNO010000025.1 GCA_903893795.1 Candidatus Hydrogenedentota bacterium
CTGTAACAATTGGAGGCCGCCCCACGGCGGCTCCAAACAACCGAGGCCGCGTTAGCGACCTCGCAAAGCCGCTTTGAGCGGCTCACAATATAAAGCCCCCGGCTTTGCCGGGGGATACTTACTCAGCGTTCACCTCACCGGCCACGGCAGCCGCAGCAGCCATTGTTTACCATATTCTCATCATATAACACAGTCCTTGCCGCATGTCAAGGGTATGATTTCCAGGAGGCATTTCCCATTTTCCCCATTTTCCCATGCTTGACCCCAACCCGGTTTCAGTCCATACTGGGCACCGGCATGTGAGTGGGTTCCGTCGAACCTTACGATTGGGGACGCATCATGGAGTACTTAGACTATCACTTCAGGAAATAGGACAAAGGACCAGTATGCGAGACGAAGCGGTTTCTATTGCACTCGCAGGCGGCAGGGCTTCTGAAAAGACTCAGGAAGTATGCGTGGAAGGGGGAATTCATGGCACGTGAACTTACCTGGAATGAAGAAATGGACGTCGTTGTCGTCGGATTCGGTGGGGCCGGCGTCTGTGCGGCCATCGAGGCGACTGAAAATGGTTCACGTGTACTGGTCATTGAGCGTTTCGCGGGCGGTGGCGCGACCCGTATCAGTGGAGGCGTCATTTATGCCGGCGGGGGGAGCGCCTATCAGCAACGCGCCGGATTCAGTGACACGCCTGAGAACATGTGCAAATACCTCGAGACCGAGGTAAAAGATGCAGTGACGAAAGAGACGCTCCAGGCCTTCTGCGAGCAGAGCTGCGACAATCTGGCTTGGTTGGAAGCCCAAGGCGTCTGTTTCGACTCTTCGTTCTGTCCGTTCAAAACATCGTATCCTCCTGCACAATATTACTTATATTACTCAGGAAACGAATCGTTTCCCCCGCACAACATCAAGGCGCATCCCGCGCCCCGGGGGCATAGGGCCAAAGGGAAGGGGCTGTCAGGGGGCGCGCTCTTCGAGCACCTGAAGGAATCGGCCCTCGCTAAAGGCGTGAACGTGCGGTATCAAAGCACGGTGACGCGTCTTATCGTCGGTGACAACGGTCGTGTCACTGGATTGGAGATGTCGTTCATCCCTGCTTACAGTGTCCGCGCGCTACTCCATCGATTTCTGAACCACGCGCTCTACCGATTGCGCTATGTCGCGATGGCTTCTCCTGCATTCCTCAACGTCTTCAAGCGGTTATTCTCGCTACTCGAACGGCGGGGCCGTTCAACCCGGGTGCGTGCCCGCCAAGGAGTGGTCCTGGCCGCGGGAGGATTCGTGTTCAACAGGGAAATGATAGAAGAATATGCACCTGCCTACATGCCCGGAACGCCGCTAGGCACTCTGGGCGATGACGGTAGTGGAATCCGGCTTGGCGAGGCTGTGGGAGGCGCTACAGCTCACATGGACCGTGTTTCCGCATGGCGATTCATTTCCCCGCCGGAGGCCTTGGCCAAGGGGGTTCTGGTCGATGCGCAGGGGAAACGCATCTGCAACGAACAACTGTACGGTGCCCAAGTCGGCGAGGCCATAGTGGAACGCCATGGCGGTAAAGCAACTCTCATTATCGATGCCGACATCTGGCGACAGGCCCGTCAAGGCATTGGCACGGGCAAGACGTGGTGGTTCCAAACAATGACAGCGCTTATCAACCTTTATCTCAATATAAAGAAAGCCGACACCATAGACACTCTCGCATCTCGATGTGGTCTCCCGCCGGCAGACCTGCGAGCCACCATAGAATCATACAATGAGGTGGCACGAAGTGAGCGAAAGGACCCGATGGGCAAATCCAGTGAGCACCTCCACGCACTGGCCATGCCTCCTTTCTACGCTATCGACTGCTCCCTGGGCAGCTCGTTGTTCATCTGCCCGACCATTACACTGGGCGGGCTCACGGTGGATGAGGAATCGGGAGCGGTAAAACGCAAAGACGGCTCGGTCATAGATGGCTTGTACGCGGTCGGCAGGAATGCTGCGGGAATTCCATCTAGGGGTTATGTAAGCGGCCTTGCCATTGCTCACGGCGTATTCTCGGGCAGACGCGCTGGTCGTCACGTTTCAGGCACGGACCGGCAATAAAGCCAACGAGTCTTCGCGCGTGATTCCCGGATACAAAAAGCAACTACTGTGATTCCCAAGGATCCCGTAGGGTCAAAAGACTCAGCGGAACTGCAAGTGTGCGTGGGCTTGCCCTCAGGGGGGCGCGACTTGAACGAGTACCAGATTCGGGGGATGGCGGCGGGAAAACGGGCTGTGCTGGCGGTGGGGACCAACTGAAAAGCCTGTTGCATAACGCCCGATGTGGTCGTATACTTCTTGGAGATGACCGAAGACCTAACTAGCGTTGCTCACCATATGAAACCCAGTATATGGGCGTTTGCCATTTGGACAGGAATGGTCGCGGCGACCGCGCTAACGGCCCAGGGAGAAACCGCCGCGATCGTGGTAGGGAAAGGGGCTCCGTCTGTCGAGCTGTATGCGGCAACGCAATTGGCACACTATCTCGATGCCGCTTTTGGTCTTGTCGCGCCGGTATTGAATCCTGATGAGGCCGATGCGCATTCGTGTCTCTTCGTCGTAGGATCTCCCGCGACCAATCCTCTCCTCGACGACTTCATTCATCAGGGACTCCTGAAGCTATCGGGTGAGTATCCGGGCAGCGACGGGTTTGTCATCAAGACGCTGACACAAAATGAAAAACACTACTGCATCATTGGGAGCGCCGAACCACGGGGATGCGTTTACGGCGTCTTCCACTATGCAGAACAGTATCTTCGCGTGGGTTTCTTTTGGGACGGCGATTCCGTGCCGTCCCAGCGGGCTTTCGCATTGGACTCCATCGATATCGCGGAGAAACCCAGCTTTCCTATCCGCGAATACCTGCAGAGTTGCGTATTTACATATTCGGCGCAGTTCTGGGGGCTCGACCAATGGAAAAAGGAACTCGAGTGGGCCGCCAAGAAGAAGTTCAACCTGGTCCACCTGCCGGGCGCCACCACAATCCCGTTACGTCGAGCCCTGAAACGCCTCGACGTCGAACTGCCTGAGCCGGTATCACGCGGGTGCACTGCGGAAGCGGAGCTCTGGCGAAACATCCACGCCTATGCCCGGAGTTTGGGATTGCGCACCGTGTTACCCGCGTTCGCTGGTCCGGTTCCGGCCCAATTCAAGGAGAAGTATCCCCAAGCCCGCTATATCGACGTGCAGTGGCTGGATTTCCCTCCCACGCTGAATCTATTCCCGTCAGACCCGCTGTTCAAAAAGTTGGCCACGCTGTTTGCCGAGGAATGCATCGACTTCTTCGGATCGGACCACTTCTACAACGCCGATCCTTATGCCGAATGTGATCCCGGCTCGACTCCCGAAGAGAAACGCCAGATCAAGGTCGATTTCGCCGTCACTACCGCCGAAACGTTGCTCGCCGCGGACCCGAAGGCCACGTGGATATGCAGTAGCTGGTCTTTCAACGATTGGAGCAAGGAAGACGCGGCGGCTTTCCACGAACCTATACCGAACGACCGCTATCTTGTGAACGACATCTGGGCCGAGGCGACCCCGCTCTATCCGAAACTCGACTTCTTCTTTGGTAAACAATGGGGGTTCGGCGTTCTGCATTCGATGGGCGGATGGACAGTGCTTCATGGCGATCTCAAAGACCTGATAGCGCGAGTGCAGGCCATTTCAACGGATCCCGCAGCGAAGAATTGCGTGAGCTTCTATCTGAATCCTGAGATCATCCATCACAATGATGTCTACTTCGACTTGGCCGCCCGATTGGCGTGGGGGCCTTCGAACGTCGATGTGAATCAATACTTGGACGACTATTGTGCGCGGCGTTACGCAGGAAAGCTCTGTCCGGGCTTGCGGGCAGCATGGGCCGATCTTCTACAGAGCGCATACGGCAACTATGATTATACCCGTCCGGTGTATTGGAATAGGCCGATCCTCGACGATGTGGCAGAGAGCATTGAAACGTTACGGCGCTTCTACATTCCGCATCTGGAATGCGCGTTGGAGCGGGCGTTGGTCGAAGCTCACGGTCTGGAGGACAATCCCTTCTATCTTCGCGATATAGTCGACATCACGCGCCAATATGCGGCAGAGATATACAATGTGCATAGGGCCAAGTTGGATGCCGCATTCCACGCCAAGGATGTGCAAGCCTTTGAGCGGCATGCCGCCATTCTTGCGCGGTGCCTCGATTCCATCGAGAAAATCCTGTCGTCCCACGAGGCGTTCTACGTCGCCCCTGAAATCGAGACGGCCCGGCGGCTGTCCCTAGTCCAGGATAACGACCCTTCTGCCGCGGCCAAAGGCATCGGGGAGGCCGTACGGCAACGCTACACTGCTCTGGGCGGCGTCAACACAACGACTCTGATCGACTACGCCGCCAAAGACATGTATGAGTTAGTTGAATTCTACTATCGCAAGCGGTCAGACTTCTATGTCCAGTACCTGCGCGAGAAGCTTGCTGTCGGTCAGGACGTGGCGCCGGAAGAACTGGAGGTGGCCTACCGCAAGATAGTCACGGAGTTTGTCGCAACTCCATTCGAGAACTACGGCGTACCGGCCTCTCCTTACTTGGGAAACACCGTCCGCGCCGCGAGAGAAGTTCTCAAAGACCTTCGAAATGGCCGCGATTTGCTGGACGACAAGTGACAGAAGCTTACACCTGCGCTTCGCGAATATCAGAGCGCGAGAAATTCACGCGTGCCTGATTCCGCTGACGGACAATTGGGTTGGACTTTTGCATCGGGGCCAGAATTCGTCCTTGTTGGTAGGTAAGGACTTGCGGAGACAGCATCCTCTGTTGAATTCGTCAAATTGCGACGCCATCTGGTAGTAGCGGGGGGGGGATTCGAACCGCCGACCTTTGGGTTATGAGCATAATGGGGGCGGGATTCATAACCCATTGAAATCATTATAACTTACGAAAGCCCAGGCGCTTTCAGCCGTCGGGCTCTGTGCTACATGTTGCACATGTGCAACATGTTCTTCAATTCTTACGGTACAGTTTACGGTACACTTGAGGGTTCTTGCAAGCCTCAAATCCGCTCATTCCGCGGGTGCGGTCAGCCGGGCTCATTTCCTGGGGGTACAAAAATATATCCGGCGTGTAGTGCCATGCGTTTTTGCGCCTTTGGGCTGGCTTGGCGCTGTGGAAGGACAACTTATGGACCGTTTCTTTTTTCCGCTCTTGGCTACCGACAGACGCCGGGGCTTTCACTCACAATGAGGGGAATCATTGGCCCCTCGGGCCATTCTTGCCGTTGCGCAGGCCGCTGGTTTAGAGTGGCTCAGCCCGTGTTGGGTGCGATTACTTCGCTATAACCTAGTGAAAGAGTGCCGCCATGAAGATGATGCTTTCTTTGACCGTTGCCGTGCAGGCCCTGGTCGTGTTTTCAGCCCTTGCCGGGGACACGCCGCAACCGGGACCGGACCGCACCTCGTTTCAGGAGTGGAGCACGTATAACACAAAGCTGGACTTCGGCTCTGACATGGCCATGGTCTATGGTGTAGGCCCGGACTTTGCCGAACGCGCCAGAATATGGCGCGACAAGGGGTACACCGTTAGCATGATGACGGGTATCGCCTGGGGCGGGTACGAGGAGTATTACATGACCCCGGACGGTTTGAAGAAGGACGAGATTCAAACCGAGAAGAGCGGCAAGCTGATCATGCACGGTGAGAATGTGGGGTACAACGTTCCCACGGACAGTTATATCGAGTACATCAAGAAATACGTGGAGCCCGCCGTGGACGCGGGCGCGCAGGCGATCTTCTTGGAGGAACCCGAGTTCTGGACGCGGGCGGGCTGGAGCAACGCGTTCAAGGATGCGTGGCAGGCGCACTACGGCGAGCCCTGGCAGGAGCCCGATTCCAGCGTGGACGCGCAGTACCGCGCGAGCCGGCTCAAGTACGAGATGTATTTCAAGGCGCTGCGCGAGGTCGCGAAGCATGTGAAGGAGCGCGCCGCGGCGCAGGGCAGGCAAATCGAATGCCACGTGCCCACGCACAGCCTTATTAACTATTCCCAATGGGGCATTGTCAGCCCCGAATCGCACCTGATGGACATCAAGGAGATGGATGGCTACATCGCTCAGGTGTGGAGCGGCACGGCGCGCACGCGCAACTGGTACCGGGGAAAACGCGCCTCGCGCACCTTTGAGACCGCCTATCTCGAATACGGTCAAATGCTGGGCATGGTCCGGCCCACGGGGCGCAAGGTTTGGTTTCTGGCCGATCCGGTGGAGGACGACCCTGGCCGCACTTGGAATGAGTACAAGCGCAACTACGAATGCACCGTCATCGCGTCGCTGTTCTGGCCCGAGGTGTCCCGCTATGAGGTGATGCCCTGGCCGAGCCGCATTTTCCAGGGCAGCTATCCGAAGGTGGACATGGACGGGAAATCGAATGCCAAGGAAGGCATTCCGGCCGAGTACGCCACGCAGTTGTTGACGGTCATCAACGCCCTCAACGACATGGACCAGCCCGTGGTGTCCTATGACTGCGGCACGCGCGGCGTCGGCGTTATCGTTTCCGATTCGATGATGTTTCAGAGGGAAATGCCCAATCGGAGCGACCCCGACCTCGGCGGGTTCTACGGCGTGGCGCTTCCGCTGATCAAGGCCGGGGTGCCGCTTGAAATGGTGCAGATGGAAAACCTGCCCCAGGCCAACACGTTGTCGACCTGTCGCGTGGCCGTGCTCACCTATGAGGGCCAGAAGCCGCTCAAGCCCGAATACCACGAACAGATCGACGCCTGGGTGCGCGGCGGCGGATGTCTGCTCTTCGTCGACGACAACGCCGATCCCTACCACCACGTGCGCGAGTGGTGGAACGACCAGGGCAAGAACGAATCCACGGCGTCGGAGGACCTGCTGAAACGGCTGGGCGTGACCGGGGCGGCGAAGACTGCGCCCGAAGCCGTGGGCAAAGGCTGGGTGCGCGTCGTGGTTGACCGGCCCAGCGCTATCCAGCGGCGGGAGGACGGCGCGAAGCAGGTGCTGGACAGTGTCGCGGGGTTGCTGGAAAAGCTTGGTGAGCCCTTGAAGACGCAGAACTATCTCAAACTCCAGCGCGGCCCCTACGTCGTGGCGTCGGTCATGGAAGAGTCTGTCTCCGACGAACCGCTGAAGATCACAGGCCAGTTCGTGGACCTGTTCGACCCCATGCTGCCCGTGGTGACCGACAAAGTTCTCAAGCCGGGAGAACGCGCGTTGCTCTTCGACATTCCCTGGGCGCGCAGGCAGGGCATGAACCAGAAGGTAGCCGCGGCCTCCACCCGCGTACGCGATGAGCACACTGTGGACGACGTCCGGCACTTCACGGCACGGGGCCCCGAGGGCACCCGAGCCCGTGCGCGCGTGTTCCTGTCCGACGAACCCAAGGGCGTGACCACGGAACCCACCATACCCGTGACCACGGAATGGGACAACGACAGCAAGACTCTCTGGCTCGACTTCGACAACGCCGCGCAGGATATCGAGTTCAAGGTCCAGATGCGCCAATAACACATGGAACTTACACTCTGTAATTCCTGAAAACTTGTCCTTACAGGCCTGCAAAGACCCGCGCTGCGAATTCGCCAACACTTGCCAGGCGCTGTAAAGCCGGTGAAATGTTTGCCATACGGACTCAGACCCGTGTCCGGGCACGGTGGAAAGAGATTTGGGTTAGTTGGAGTTTGCCCCCAGGATGCCGATGATTGACGCGAAGGTTGGGATAAGCGGCGGACCGGCGGGATAGCGCATGAACTCCACATGCCCGTCCATGTACAGCACGTTGCTGCCGCCCGGCACGTGGTTGAAGTCGCGGGTAAGAGTGCTGAAAGAGTCCAGCATAATAAATATATTGCTCTGGGCGCGCGATGATGCCCCTGCATTGTTGATGTCTGTGATGAGGAAACGCTCGATGCCTTCGCAAAGGCGGTACACCGTGTCCCCGCCGCCGTTGCCATACCCGGGGCTTACCTTGCCGTCGTCATCTGGTTTGACGGCCTCAGTGGTCTGATTGCCGCTGACATACCAAGCCATGAGCTTGTTCAACCAGTGCTCGAAAATCTGCCGGGGCGCCGTGCTTCCGGGCGGCAGGGTAACCCCCAGCATCCCGCCGATGGAGGTGATGTCCGGGTCGGTCGGGTCCGGGTCGAACTTGTCGTATATCCAGCCGAAATACAGGTAGCTGTGGGCGGCCTGCTCAAAGGGCCAAAACACATATGCCCCGATATCAGGATATTTCGCCTTGATTCGCTCGCCCGTCGGATCGCTGAACAGGCATTCGTCCTTGTAAAAAATCTTGTTCTTGATGCCCGAGGGGCACACCATGACGTGTGCGTCTGTCATGTACTCGGGGTAGACGGACATGACATCCGGCGCCATCGAGAACTGGGGCTTGATGTTCGTGTTCGGATAGTCACGCATCTGTATGCGCGGGAACCTTTGGCCAGGCGCCTCGCCCGCGTACATCTTGAACATGATGCCCATCTGCTTCAGGTTGTTTTGGCAGCTTGCCCGGCGCGCCGCCTCGCGGGCACGGGCAAGGGCCGGCAGGAGAATTGCGGCGAGAATGCCAATGATCGCGATCACCACAAGAAGTTCGATAAGGGTAAAACCGCGACGTCCTTCGGTAATCATCATCCATTCCTTTCCCTGTTTGCCAAAATGAGACATTCTTTCACGTTGCTTTTGGAGGCCCCGTTGAAATCTTGAATAACACACCCTTATAGAATCTTCTATAGATCATTTTATAAAAGGTAAACGTTTCTGTCGCATGGATTTCTATTGGCAGACTATAGGCAGGGGCCTGCCTCGGTCCTCGAGTTCTGCAAGACACAGCCCCTGCCGCAGCGCTACCAACATTACGATGCGGCGTAAGCAACCGCTCCTTCCCGGGGACCAATAGGACAACTGCGGCCCCAATGCCCCGTAAGACTTCAACGAACAGCCGCCGTGCTGCCGCGCACCACGAGTTGGGGCTCGATCCGGATATGGCGGGTGGCCGTGTCGAACCGCTCTAGGTTGTCGAATGCCGCGGTGGCGATTTCCCGGTAAGGCTGGGCGATGGTGGTCAGTTCGGGATACATCATGAGGCCGGCACCCTCATCGTTGAAACCCATCACTGAAATGTCTTCGGGAATGCGCATCCCCGCCATATGAAGGCGTTTCATGAGAAAGCACGCACCGATGTCGGAAACACACAACACGGCGGACGCCCCCGTCGCGATTATGCGTTCGGCGGTGCGCTTGCCGATACGGGCATCGTATCGGTTCTGGGTGGAGAAGCGCAGTTCCGCGCCAAGGTCGGGCAGTTCCGAAAGGGAGGACGGTTCGATCACACTGCCTTCAAGGCCCCGGACCGCGATCCCGGCGTGGAATGCCTCGATGCGGTCCCGTATGTTGACATGCTCCGGGTTTTCGGACAGCAACAGGGCGATCCGTCGGTGTCCCAGCTCGCTCAAGTGGGCAAGGCCCAACTCAATGCCGCAGCGATTGTCGACACAGATTTGTACGCCCGGATATCCCGGAATCCACGTGTCGATGTTGACGGACGGCACATTCAGGCTTTGGGTGGTCTTGACAAGCTCATGCGTGAAGTCGGGCTCCAGACAAAGGAAGACGAAGCCCACACGGGCCCCCGGAACGGCTGCCAGACCGATGGCCCGCGAGACCCGCTCGTCCTGGCCCGGGTTAATCACCTCAAGGGAATGGTGACCGCGCAGGCAAAGGTAAGAAAGCTCGCGCAACAGCAGGCCGTTGAAGAACGAGTCAAAGGTGTTGACCACGGCAATCACGCGAAGACCTGCCCCCCCGTCGTCCCGCGCACTCCGGCAGACAAAAGACCCCTGGCCCCGGTGCCGCCGCAGCAAGCCGTCCTCCACGAGACGATTCAGGGAACGGCGCACCGTCCCGACCGAAAGACCCAGCCTCTCGCCCAGCTCCTCCTCGGAGAAGAACCGGTCATCTTTCTCGAAATGAAGCATGACGAGATTGCGCAGCGAGCGGGTCAATTGTGCATGGAGCGGTTCATGGCTGTTTCGGCTCAATTGGATATTGAGCCGAAGCACCCTTTCTCGTTCTTCCGGTGTAAACATTCTGCCAATTTCCAAGTTATTCTGTACAGAACTATACAGGATGAGCGACCAAGCTCGCAACACGTTGAGGCAAAATAATGGGAAAAACTCGGATGACTACCGGCTTTTATCATTAATAATAGCGGAGCAACCGCAAGAATCTTGATTCTATATAGAATTACTTATAGAATATTTCGTGATTGTTGCGTAAGTGCAGATTTCAACCGTACGCTTTTAGGAACAACTTGAAAAAGGACATAAAATGGGCCGCTTGGGAAGACAGCACTCCAGTGCGATACTTTGCGTTCTTCTGCTGGTCATTGGCGCGGCGGCGTGCGTCTGCACCAATGCAGGCGGCGATGACAGCGGAAAGACCGGTGCCCGGCCGGGCCTGAACAACCCTGCGATGAATCCGGGGCGGTGGACTTTGTTCCGCGATGACGAACTATATGTTTCGACGGACTTCTTCGGAACAAACATAGTACATCAAGCTTTGGCAAGTCCGACCAGCGCCGCACTGAACGCGTGGGACGTCACCGATGCCGATGAGACGGTTGCCCACCGGAACAACGGCTGGAAGCCGCCCCGCATTGCTATGGCCGCCGGCCGTGTCACTGACTATGCGCACGACCAGGTCGTGCGCGCGTACATCACCGACGGCACCGAACCGCGCGTGGACCTGCTGGACCCCAGCGGAAAGCTTCTGGATTCTGTGCGGTTTCCGGACCCGGATGACGACGCGAAATACAGCCGGGTGGACATGGCCGTCGGCGATGTGGTGATTGAGCGTGACACAAAGGGCTTCTACCACGACGAAGTCGTCGTGGCACACGCGTACAAGCAGAACGGCACGTACCCTGTCACCGTGAGCCTGCTTGACCAGAATCTTGACGTGATTTGCGGCGCCACGCACACGCACACCGACGTGGTCGGCGACATCCGCCTCGAATTGGGCGATTTCAACGGCGACGGCTTTCTGGAAATGGCGGTCATCATTGACTATACAAACGGGGACTACAGCGTGACCGCGTACCGGTACGATGCCGGCACCAAGAAGCTTGTCGAGGGCGCCCAGTTCAACGGCCACCTGCTCGCCGGCGACGGCTACGGATTTGACACGGCAGCGGGGGACTTCAACGGGGATGGACGCGACGAAATTGCCCTGTGCGCGTACCATATGCTGTTCTTCTCCTCCGATAACAATCTCAACTTCGTGGTGTCTGCCGATCGTAGTATTGGCGATTACTATTTTGACGCGGATGGTCAGTTGGTGTCCGGATTGTTCCACCTGGACCCTGCAAACGGCTACGGAATAGACCGGCGGCAATTGGCTTGGCTTAGCAACGTGGGCGGGCGTTGGGTCTGCGTGAACGTGTATCGTGTGGGCGACAGCTTCGATCTTGCGGGGCAGAGCGGGGGGGCGATAGGCGACGACGGGAAGAGCACGTACTCGAACTGCAACATGACCGCGGGAAATTTCGTGGGGCATCTCGGGGGGAACACATCGCCGCTGATGCAGTTTGCGGTCTCCTACGTGGAGACCGTGCCGCCCGAATCACGGGGGGCACTGGCCACCCGCACGGCGAAGGCGGTGTGCATGGCGACCGCCTCCAGTGACCCGCAAACCCTGCAAACCACTTGGATGCGTTCCGGCAAGGTCTATTCCACCGACGAAATCGACTGGGAGTCGCAGCTGCCCGCAATGTACACGAACGTGCTGGCCTATGACCGCGACGGGGACACCTACCGCCTCGGCCCGCCCGTCCACATTGTCGTGGACAATGTGATTGGGCTGGACTGCCTGCTTCAGGAACCGCCCAAACACGCGGACTTCCTGCCCGTGGATCCGCTGAACTGGACCGGGGCGTGGAGCATGCTCAACATCAGTTATTACGCGCAAATCCACATGGCGTTTGAGGATGAGTCCGACCAGACGGTTCAGACCACGGCCACGGCCACGACGGATCGGAGCATCGGCGGCAGTGTCGCCGTGTCCGCCGAGGGGTCAACATCGGTGAACGCGTTTCTGATGAAGGGCGCCGTCACCGTGGCCGCGGACGCGGAGGTGTCCTACGACTATGAGCAGCACAAGGCCTCGTGGAACTCCCAATACAGCAGCCGCAGCACCTCCGTCACCATGGAAACGGACGATGACGACATTGTTTATGGCAAGCTCCAGCTCATCGACATCTGGCGTTATCCCGTCTACGGGGCGAAGACAGACGATGGATTGAACGTGTTCCAGGACATCGTCCTTCCGGGTCCCGTGCTCAAGTTCAACGGCGGCGGGCTTTCGTGCTGGGACTGGTACCAGCCCGTGCACCAAAACCACAACATCCTCTCGTACCCGGCCCTGGGGGCGAATTTCCCGGGAGACGTCGGGCCGTTCAGCCTTCCCGATGGAACCAAGATTACGGATGTCATGACCGACAACACCGTCTATGCGTACGACGGAAACGCCCACAATGTCGAACTGCGCTGGACGCAGACCGCGGGGAGCGGGAGCGAGAAGGAATGGACCAAGAAAATCGGGGACAGCGCGGACCTCAGCGTCAGCTATACCGGCGAGGCCGGCATCGGGGATATTGAGGACACCGAATCGACATGGAAGGTTGCGGTGCATTTCGACTCATCGAACAGTTGGGGGGGCAAGACCACGGAAGAAACGACGTCATCGAAAACAACGGGCGTCCAGATTGACATCCCGGGCATTCCGCTGCCGTCGCGCGGATGGGCCTATCCTTTCCTGCCGGCTGTCTACGTGGACACCACGGGCACGCTTAAGGCGGCGCATGCCATCGACTTCGGCAATCTCACGAACATGGGCCCCAACTGGGCCAAGTACTATGGGAGCCGGCCCGACCCGGCGCTGAATCTCCCCAACCGCATCCAGTATGTTTCGCCGGACGAGTACACATACGGCACCTGCGAACTCGTGAAGGATGAGTCGCGCATGGCCATGCGGGGCTTCTTCATACGGAAGGAAACCCCCAACCCCGTCAGCGGCAAGCTGGACCCCTTGGCCGAGGCACCCACGGACGGCGACAAGGTCGAGCTGGCCGCGCGGGTGTACAACTTCTCCATCGGACAGGCGACCGGGGCCTTCACGGTGCGTTTTGACCGCGCCCTGATCGACACCTCCAGCGCGACCGAACTCGACGGAACCCGCGTCACCATCGGGAATGTCTCCATGGCCAGTCTCAAGCCGCTGGAGATGAGGGAAGCCGTGATTGTGTTGGACACCACCGGCCTGAGCAATACCGTGAACCCGGCGACCGGAAAACTGGACTACAATCTCGGATACCGATTCTACGTGGTTGTCGACCCCGACAACGCGATCAGCAACGAAATCCACGAATGGAAAGACCCAACGCGGGTAAACGAGGCGGAATGGACCGATGCCGAAGGCCGCCTGTATCACGGCAACAATGAAGGATTCTGGCCCGTCAGCGGCGGCGTGATGGTGCATCCCAAAGGAAGCGGGGCGCACCCGCCTGACCCGGAACCGCCCGCGTGCGCGGTCACAATTCTGACGCCCGCGGGGCTGGTCACGGGCGGGGAACTCACTGTTCCCGCAGGACACCGCTATCGTTTGCGGGCGCAAATCACGGACGTTGTCCAGGACACGACCCACCGCCAGTTCCTGTTCATGGCCTCCCTCAACGGAGGGGTTCCAAAAGTGGTGGAAATGGCCACGGTCCGCGGCATACGGAGTGCGGACACCTATGTGTGGGCCAACTGGAAGCCTCTGAAGCCCGGCGCGTATCGCATTTGGGCCACCTATGCGGGCGACCTGGAACGTCCATCCTCCTCAAACCCGGAGAATGCGCTCCTTGTCACAGTGGGGCCGTCGGACATCCAGCCGCCCGGTGAGGGCGAGGGCGAGGGCGAGTCCGTGACGGTCCCCAACGTGGTGGGCCTGACACAGGCGGCTGCATCCGCGGCCATCACCGGCGCGGGCCTGACGGTCGGCACGCTGACGCAGGCGCACAGCGCGACCGTGGTCTCGGGCGCGATCATCAGCGAGGATCCGGCGGCGGGCATGTCGGTCAGCTCCGGCTCCGCCGTGGCGCTTACCGTGTCCGAAGGTCCGCAGCCGGAGGGCGAGGATGAAGGCGAAGGTGAGGGCGGTGGCGGGGGCGGCGGGTGTAGTGGCCAGAACGGTTCCGGCCCGCCCATCGATGGCGCCGCGCTTCTGGCAGCACTTGCGGGCTTCTGGCTTCTCTTCCGCTGGCACGGTGTCAACAACAACAAACCGGGTTTCTAGGACTTGGCAGGGCCTGTCTGCGAGATGGCAACCCTCTGAAACGGAGACAATCATGACAGCCTTTCAGTCGACAATAAGAACCATCCAGATCATAACGTTGATAATTCTCTCGGGATTGGTTTGCGGTTGTCCCCGTAGCACCGACACCGCTTCTGATGACCCCCTCGGGGCGGCGGACGATTATTGGCCCCCATGGGTGACAAAGACCACCACAGATTCCGCCTCAATCAACTGGCGGGGAGACAGCAGCCAGTCGGGCTCGGTGCTTTACGCCACGTCAGCGTATTACACGGAGCACCAGAGTTTCGACAAAACGGCGGCAGCCGGAACTGCCTGGTATCAGCACTTGGACCTTACCGGTCTGGAGCCCAACACATCGTACAGCTATTGGGTGAAACCTTCTGCTAATGAGAACGAATTCGGCGTCCGCACGTTTCGCACCATGCCTGTCGGCGGGCCTTTCAAATTCATCGTAATCAGCGATTCGCAGGAAGGCCATAACTATGACGAGACCATGCGGTTCAAGTACGTGGCGGATGCCATCGCCAAGGAACCGGATGCGCTCTTTATCCTCGACGGCGGGGACTACGCGCGGTTTGACAAAGAATCAAGATGGGCCACTTTTTTCCAGGTGGCCGACCCGATGTTGGCGAAATTCGCCGTCTTTCCCGTGATCGGAAACCATGAATACCACAATTACGACAGCACCATCGTCACGCCCAGCGCCGCCGTATATTTCCATAATGCCTATGACATGCCGCTCAACTATTCCTTTGACTGTGCGGACGTCCGGTTCGTTATCCTGAACAGCCCGGACCCGAACAACGCCAACGGCGCAGACCCCCATACTTCGCTCGCCCTGACACAGAGTCAGGCCCCCTGGCTTGAGGAAAAGCTGAACGTTAATATGTCGGGAATATTCACGATGCATCACCACCCGATCTGGGATGACAACAAAACCGTGTGCGATCCCAATCTCCAGCCCTGGGAGACGCTCTATCACACCTACGGGATCAGCGCCACTTTCGCGGGCCACAAGCACAACTACCAGAGTTACATAGTGGGTGGAATCCCCTATTTCATCGTCGGGACTGCGGGGGGGCCGTTTACGGCCCTGGCGGAGATTCACCCGGACGGATTCCGCGACGGTATGGCAGGGCATCTGGGGTACCTCAGGGTCACGGTTGACCCGGAGAACAATACGGCGACGGCCGAGCAGATTGCGGTCGCCTCTGTCACGGACTCTGATTCCGCCACGCTGCCCGTCGTGTTTGACGCGCCGAAAATTGACGATACCGTCACCTTCCCCCTCCGATAGGCAGCCCGGCCGAAGTGTAATGGACAAACGGCGCATTCGGGAAGAGTCGCGCGCAAGGAGCATTGAATTCATGGTGGATGCGTGGTATGTGACCACGCTGCTATCCGCCAGTTCAACGTCAACAAGGAGACTAGACAATGAAGCATGTAAAGACCGTCACCGTGGTCCCGGCAAAAGCCGCTGTTCCCAACATTCTGAAGAAGTTTGGTTCGATCACCTATCCCTACAGGGTGGAGCCCGTGAAAGGATAGACGTCTCCCGCTCATTGCAGGAGTGTCAGGGTCCCGGACAAAGCGCGCAGCAGGAGTCTTGCTGTGTCGCAACTTTGCCCGTGCAGGTATGATCTTGCCCGGATGCCGCTGAGATTGGTCTGGAGATGATTGACTTAACAAGGAGGATGCCATGAGAAGGACGGCCGTGAAGGTTGGGTTGATTCTTGCGACAGTCGTGTTGTCAGCGGTCACGGTGGGCTGCCATAAGGGCAGCGACGCGTACTTTGCCGCGTTGCGCGACGGCTTCTTTGTCAAGCACCTTTCTCTAAACCCAGTTACCTCCACCTATCTGGGGGGAAGCGCCTACAGTGACTCCCTGAGCGACACGGACGGACGGCTGCGCGACTACAGTCCCAAGGCGCTGGCGCGCGAACTCGGGTACTACCGGGGCATAAAACTGCAACTGGAGGGGCTCCCGAAATGCCTGCTCAGTTCGCCGCTCGACGTCGACTACGATGTTCTCAAGGCGCAGGTGACGTTTCTTGTCCACCAGTTGTCGGATGTCCGGATTTCCCAGTACGCCATCGAGACCTACGTTATCGAGGCCGTAAACGGGGTGAATTATCAGCTTCAGCAGCTCCAGTCCCTGGATGCTCCGCTCATGGGAACAGAGGCGGAATGGAATATGATACTCGCGCGGGTGGGTGCCGTTCCTGAATATCTTGCCGTCGCCCAGGAGAATCTGGCAGAAGGCAAGGCTGCGGGGAACCTTCCGGATTGGCGGCTTGTGGAGCGTGATGGTGTCCAGGGCAGCCAGGCGGCTGCGCAGTTCTTCCGGGAAGACCTCCTCGCAATGGCACACACCTTCCTTGGCGACCGTCCTTTTGCCGCCGCCCTGCTTGCGAACCTCGAAACGACCTGCGCGAACGCGGCGGGCGCCTATGACAACTTCGGTGCGTCTGTGCAGGAACTTTATCCTGCCAAAGACGCAGTGGACCGGTATGCCATCGGCGAACAGGAATACCAGTGGCGCATTCACAACAACTTTGGCCTGACCGACTCCGTCGAAGACCTGTATGCCTATGGCGACCAGCAAGTCGGCGAAATAGAAGCGCGCCTCTTCGACACAGCCGCCGCAATCGCCGCCCAGAACAGCTTGAACCTTCCTTTTGGGACCGATGATGAGAAACGCGCGTCCACGCGGGCAGTCTTGGGCTTTCTTGCGCAGGATGCGCCGGCCAATGACGCGGAGCTGCTTGAGTGGTACGGTGCCATCGGAACCGATGCGGTCGCCTACGGCCGTCTGCACGGAATGTTTGACATTCCCGAAACCTACGAACTCGACATCGTGGAAACACCGCCGGTACTGCGCAGTTCCTTGTCGGCCGCCTACAACCCGGCACCACCCTTCAAACCGGGAGCCGTTGGACAGTTCTATGTCACGCCAACCGGCGATGACCCCGCTCTGCTGGCAGACAGCAATCGTTCCGCCATCACAGCCGTGGCTGTGCACGAGGGTTTCCCGGGGCATGACTGGCACTACAAGTTCATGACAGAGCACAAGACTGACATTGCGAACATCCGCTGGCTCACCATCGGCGCGGTTCAGGACATGTCGTCCATGTGGAGTGACTCGATGGGGGCCGAAGGCTGGGCGCATTACACCGAGCAACTCATGTCGGAACCCGTGGGGGGCAGTCCATTGGGATTCTACTCGCAAAACACCTATGTGTCATATCTGCGCCAGGCCCTCCTGCGTGCGGCGCGGGTGCGCGTTGATATAGGCATTCATACCGGGCGCATGACCTACGACGAGGCCGTGGACTACCTCGCCACGCACTATCTGCTTTATCCGGGTGCGCGCGAAAACAGAGAAACAGACCCGGATGCCGCAGCCGCCTTCCTGACGGCCGACCGGGAGATTTTCCGCTACTCCAAGTGGCCCACCCAGGCACTCGCTTATAATATTGGGAAGCGCAAAGTTCTCGAACTTCGCGAAACGTGCAGGCAGGCATTGGGAGACGGATTCTCGGAAAAGACGTTTCATGAGCATGTGATGGTGCAGGGCACCATCTCGCCCGCCCTTTACGCCGATGCGGTACTCGCCTCGCTCTCTGAAGCTCGCTAACATCGTGTTTCTTCTGAACTGGCCGCCCCATCCGGCGTGTGAGCGGGTTCCTCCGGCCAAGTGCCGGAAAGGAGGAGTCCGCATCACATGGCGGGATAACTCAACACAGGAGAGGGTGCGATGAATAGGATGACATGGGCCGTCGTAACCGGGGTGCTGGCATTGTGTCTTGCCCTCACAGGTTGCGGGAAGCGTCCGTGCCCAACGCGGTGAGTCTGACGCAGGCGGCGGCATCCACTGCCGTCACCAGCGAGGGAGTCACTGTCGGTGTTCGAGTTCTGCAAGACGTAGCGCCTGTCCCATGCCGCAGCCGTCGCGTGGAGCCTTCGGATTCTGAAGGAGCACTTCCCAGAGGTCGGGAGCTCCGAGCCGTCCTGAGCGCCGAAGGCGAGGCGAAGCGCCGGAACCCGTCGGCATCTGTTACACTCCGAAGGTGCGGTCCAATATATACGAGATCTCTGGAGTCAAACCCTCATTTTTCCCGGTTTGGGCCACGGATGAATATTCTGACCTTACGGGTTTATTTGCAGCATAAGGAGAACGGACATGAGTCACATGGAAGATGTTGACATCGAGAAAACAATGGCCAAAGCGGCGAGAGCAGCCGCCATATTCAGCCAACTGGACCAAGAACACACGGACCGCATTGTTCGGGCCGTCTACGAAGCCGGATTCAAGAACCGGGTACGGCTTGCCAAGATGGCGCATGAGGAAACGGGAATTGGCAAATGGCAAGACAAGGTCCTCAAGAACGTTATTGCCACCCAGTTGGTGTACGAGGACATCAAGGACGAGAAGACCGTCGGCATAATTTCCGAGGATCGGCAGCGCGGCATTGTCGAGATTGCCCAGCCGCTTGGCCCCATTTTCGCCATCATCCCCGTGACAAACCCGACCTCAACCACCTTGTTTAAGATTCTCATTTCACTTAAGACCCGGAACCCTCTGATTATACGTCCGCACCGCAACGCGGCCGGCTGCTCGTCCGAAACCGCCCGCATCTGCTATGAGGCGGCCCTGAAGGAGGACGCGCCCGAGGACTGCATTCAATGGGTGGGTGAAATGTCCCGTGCGCAAACGCAATCCATGATGGGCCACAAACACCTGGCCCTTGTTCTGGCCACGGGCGGTCCCGGGCTGGTTCAGGCGGCGTACAGTTCCGGGACACCTGCCATCGGCGTGGGTGCCGGCAATGTTCCCGTGTTCATTGACAAGAGCGCCGACATTCCCTTTGCGGTTGAGCAGATTCTTCTTTCGAAGACTTTCGACAACGGAACCGTTTGTGCCAGCGAACAGGCCCTTGTCGTTGAGCAGTCCATTGCGTCCGACGTGGTGGCGGCGATGCAGGCACAAAAGGCTTATTTCTTGTCCGCCGAGGAAAGCGCGCGGCTCGAACCCGTGGTGTTTGACCGGGACAAGGGAAACATGATGGCGTCCATTGTGGGAAAATCGGCTGTTGAGATTGCCGGTCGAGCGAACATCGAGGTTCCCGAGGATACGCGGCTCCTGGTAACGCCCCAGACGGGCGTGGGCGACGCGTATCCCCTGTCTTCCGAGATTCTGGCGCCGGTGCTTGCCTTCTACAAGGCCGACAATTTCACCCACGCGGTCAATTTGTGTATTGACCTGAATTTCCACGGGGGAATAGGCCACACTGCGAGCATATATGCCAACGATGAGGACGTGATCCGGCAGTTCGCCCTTCTCATGAACGCGGGCCGCATCGTGGTCAATACGCCCTCGTCGCAGGGAGGCGTCGGCGGGATCTTCAACACGTTGCGTCCGTCCTTCACGCTGGGTTGCGGAACGGGCGGCAAGAACATCACGACGGACAACATCACGGCCAAGCATTTGTTGAACATCCAGCGCATTGCACGCCGCCGCGTCAATGACCGTTTTGTCCGATTTGATTCGAGACTCTATTTTGACGAGTCCCTTGATGCGGGCGCCATAGAAGGGTTGTTCAACAGGAATCTGTAGGGTTGCGGCTTTCGCCGTCTTGTGCATGGCAGGCTTGGATACCGCCGAAGGTTCAGTCCGGAGGTGCACAACCGGACAGCAACGAAGATATTTATGGAAATGTCCGAATTAATAAATATGGAGGACGGTTATGGTTCAGTTTGTGGAGAAAAGTGGAAGGCTGGTGTGTGTATTCGGGGGGCGAATGGACACCGTGACGAGCACGGAAATGGAGGACGAGGTGTGCAAACAGGCCCAGGGGACGACGCTTCCCGTCGCATTTGACCTGGAGGGCGTTGACTATGTCACGTCCATGTTTCTGCGTGTATGCATGCGCGTTGTCAAGGATGTTGGCAAGGAACGGTTCTCGATAATTCATGTCCACCCGGCCGTGAAGAAGGTATTCAAGATTGCGGGTTTTGACAGAGAAATGAACATCGAGTAACGGTTGTAGTTTACAAAAGCCCTTTCTTATTGGCCAGACATTCCTCTTAGCGGATTAGCAGATCGTCTGAGGTTTCCGAAAACTAGTCCTTACTGGCGTGCAAGAACTTGCGCCAGTTGTGTCACGCCGTGAATTCGCCGAATCCTGTCATCGTTTGCTGAGTTCTTTTCCCCTTCAAACGCCGTTCTTACGAGCACCATCGGAGAGGACATGATCGAATTCATCAGACGATGCCTTGGATTGTCGCTGTCGGTTCTTAGGTCCCGGGCTGCCCTTCAGGCGGGGAACCTGGCGCTGCGGCAGGCGGCGCAGGCGACCGGTCATGTGCGGACGGGCATTGGACCTTCCGAAGACTGAACCGGCGATGGGTTATCGGCTCAAGACGTCAAGTTGAGCCCGAGCCTGCAATGGGATATCCTCTAAGGACGCCCGGCAATAGGTGCCGGAAGGATTTTCGGGAACCACAGGATGCAAGGAGGACAAGGTGCCGGAAAGATTGGAATTATCCGCCACACCCGAAGCCTTGAGACAGGTCAAACAGTGGCTTCAAGAATTGAAAGGGCGGTATGCCTTGCCCGACATAATCGTTGGTGAACTCAACGTCATTCTCGAAGAACTTGTCATGAACATTATCAAGCACGCCAAACCCACACCGCCGTCCCTGGGACCAATTCCCGTGCGAATCGAAGCGGATTTATCCGACCGGAGGGTGATGGTGCGCGTAATGGACGAAAGCCTTCCCTTTGACCCGTTGTCCCGCCCCAAACCGAATCTGTCGCTTGACCTGAATGACCGGCCCATCGGCGGGTTGGGCATACACCTTGTGAGGGAATTGAGCGACCGTTTTCAATACAGCTATGAACAGGGATGGAACGTATCCCTCATAGAAAAGACCATGCACCAGGAGAATCGGGAATGACCATCGAGGTGTTGGTTCGTGAAACTAATGGCGGCGTCGTAATAGCGCCCAAAGGGCCGCTGGACGGCCTAACCACAGACCCGTTTGTTCAGGAATGTCATCGCGCACTGGGAGACGCCGTCGGCCACTACATTCTGGACCTTTCCGAGGTGCCGTACATTAGCAGTGCGGGGCTCAGCGGCGTGCTGATATTGGCCAGGGCGGTGCATCTGGGGAAAGGCACGCTCACGGTGTGCATTCCCGAATCCAACAAAATAGTGCGGGATTTGTTCCGGGTGTCGGGTTTTTCAAACGTTATGAACATATGCGTTGCTGTCGAGGATGCGTTGAAATGATGGTTTCGCCATCCGATGCCTTGGTCTAGTCTTCGGTAATGCCCAAATATCTGAGGACAAGCACCGTGATGTCGTCCGACTGGGGGGCTGTTCCCACAAATTCACGTACAGATGCGAAAATGTGGACAGCCAATTCGTTCGCGCTCATTGTAGCGCCTTTTTCGGCCTCTGAAAGCAACCGATCTTCCCCGTAAAAGTCGTCTTCCTCTGTCATGGCCTCTGTGACGCCGTCTGTGTAGGCCACCAAGGTGTCTCCCGGCGCAAGGCGCACCGACTTCCCCTCGAATACCGCATCGGGCATGACCCCGAGCACTAGACCGGTGGGCTGTTCGAGCCAGAATGGCCCATCGGAGGCGCGCAGGACCAGGGGTGGATTATGACCGGCACTCGCGTACTGCATCTCCCCGGTGCGCATGTCGACAATGGCGCAGAAAAGCGTCACAAACATCATCGAGTCATTTCCCAGACACAACTCGATATTGACGCGGCGGAGCAATTCAGCCAATGCTATGTCCTGCTCGGCGACCCCTTTCACAAGCGTCTTGGTAACCGCCATGAACAGTGCAGCGGGCACACCTTTGCCCGACACATCCCCAACGGACACGAAAAGGTGGTTCTCATCCAGCATGAAGAAATCATAGAGGTCGCCACCAACCTCCTTGGCAGGTTCAAGCAAGGCGTGCAGGTTGAAACTCGACCTGTCCGTGAATGGAGGGAATTGACGCGGCAGAAAACTCATCTGAATGTGGCGGGCAATCTTGAGTTCGCTCTCAATGCGTTCCTTCGCTGCCGTTGTCCGGGTCAGGTCGGCGATGTATTCCTTGAGTGCAACGCGCATATCTTCGAATGAGCGGGACAGGTTGCCGACCTCATCCCCGCTGGACACCAACGGAAGAACGATATCGAGATTGCCCCGCGCAATTTCGCTCGTGACATCCGACAACAGCCGCAACGGTTTGGTAATGCGCGATGACAAGGCAATGATAACCAGGAACAACAGGCAAAGGCAGACACCGACGATGACGAAGACCTGGTGCCTGAGCGAAGTGATGTCCGCAAAAAGCGTACTGTCCGGGACGATGATGCCGAGAGACCATCCGGTGGAAGCCAACGGGGCGAAGTAGAGCCAGGAAGGTTTTTTGTCTTTTGGTCCCGTCACGGAGACAAAACCCGATTCTCCACGTACCATGCATTTCCCGGCTTGGCGCGCACTCTCGTTTCCCTCCGCCTCGGCCATGCTGAAGATACTCTCGCGCATGACAAGTTCTGGATTCGGGTGGGCGATGTACACCCCGTTTTTGGAAATGATAAACGCATATCCATCCTTGTATAGGGAAATCTTCTTTATGGTCTCTACCAGCCAATCCAGCGAGATGTCTATCGTATTCACGCCCCAAAAAACGCGCCGCCCATCCTGTACGCGATAGAACGGAGACGAGTATGTGGTCATAACGATCTCGCCGCCGCCCTCATCAAAGTAGGGTTCGCTCCATAACGGGTGCCCGAGATTCTTGGGAAGAGTGTACCAATCTAGGGCATGATAGGCATATTTAAGGTACATCTCCTTGATTTGGCCGGAATCACGATATGCATAAGGGGCAAAATTCACAGAGGCTGGGTCGAAGGTATTTGGTTCGAATGTGACCGCCGCACCAAAGATGGATGTGTCCGTATTAACGATTTGCGACACAAACCCGTCAAAAGCATTTAAGGCCGGCGGGTGCTTCTCAATGTCCAATGACACATAGTTCGCGACCTTCTCGATGGGAGATAGTATTCCGGTGATGTGGGCGGCCGTGGCTTGCGTCAGGCCGCGCATGTTTTGCTCGACATTGTCCAGGACGATCTGACGCGATACATAGTAGGCATACTCGAAGGCGGCGAGAAAGATAAGCGTCACACTGACCAGGACCAGCATGCTGAGTTTGGCGGTCAGACTCAGACCATGGACTTTACCGGTGGCGCGGAACATGGAATTCCTCCAAGTAACGTGCCGTCTTGATCATATCCTGCTCTGCCAATTGTTCTACCACCATCTTGTAGTCATCCGGATTGAGCCCGTAGGGTCACAATACTCATCCGCGCCCCAAACGGGGGCGAATGAAGTACGCAGCTCCAATAATCTGACCTATCTTGGATCGTGCCTTTTGAGTATAGCAGATGCTGGAGGGTAGTGCCTCGCAGTGAACCGGTTCCGGGCGGATGGCGGACACCACCTTCTCCGCGGAAGATGTCCGCTTAGAAGGCAATCCCGGCTGTGAGACGTTCCTGATTGAGCGCGTCTCGAACAGGGGCGGGGCGAGGAGCCGGCGTTCGAGTTCTACAAGATGCTGTGCCGGCCCTACGACGCGGCGGTCGAGCGGTGCCTTCAAATCCTGAAGGAACGCTTTCCCGAGGTCGAGAAAGAACCCGAAACAGACTCTCAAACCGCGGCAATATCTGGGCTTGGACATCGGCTGAGTTTATTGCCCTTGGGGTCTTTGCCTGCCCGCCGCGCAATTGAATTCCAACCATATATTCTGCTCAAATGCCAATAAATGACGGTCATTGCCACAATTGGGGTGGCCCATATTTTTGCGCAACCGTCGGCAAAGGACAGAATAGGCATGAAAAGCGAAGACATTATTGAATATTTTGTTGTGTCCGGCAAACAAGACAGAAAGGTTTCTGCCGAAAGTGACACACGATGGGGGGGGCTGATCGAGCCCAGCCCGTCAGAAAATACAGGCAAGACCAATGCCGGTATGAGGGTTGTGCTTTTTGCCAGTTGGGACCTGGGTTATCTGGTGCTTGAAACACTAAAGGGAATTGAAAATGAGTATCCCGGACAGTTGAATCTTGTTGGACTGGTCACAGACGATCCACTCGACCCTAAAGCGAAAATTTCCCTAAAGAAGCGTGTCTGGAGTCTGCTTGACATGCCCTACCGTGTTATTGACGAAACGTTTATCATTGAGTCGGGTCTCAATCACGGTATTCCCGTTTATACTGGCGAGGTTAAAGTGGATTCATTTCACCGTATTTTGGAAAAATGGAACCCTGACGCAATCTTGGTTTGCGTTTTCGGACAGGTGATTGATTCCTTCATCATCAACTTGCCTGGTTGTGGCATCTATAATTTTCATCCTTCTGATCTGTCCCGGCAACAGGGGGCCGGCCCCGCCCCCTATGATGACCTTGTCCAGCGCAATGCAAATACAACAGTGTGGTCTGTGCACCGGGTTTCGGAAGAGATTGACTGCGGAGAGGTGGTTGGAAAATCACCCCCGGTCAATGTGCTTGACATAAAAGGAAGACTGCCCGAAAATCCCATTGCCGTCTATCACAAACTCGCAGAGGCGCTGAGTCCGTTGACATACTTCCTGGTGAGGGAACTGGGGCGGAATTTCGAGTCGAACAAACCCGGATGGATTGGCCCTGTTGACTTTGACAGTTTGATTCCACATGAAATCAAGACCCGTCTCATGCAGCCAGTCACCCATGAGTCATGGACGGATGTGCTGTCAATTCCAAGCGGCTGTCTATACAAGCCTTGGCAAGACAAACCTGTAGGTCAGTCCCGCGCTGACGCCGGAGACGCAAACGGACAAGAATGTTCCGGCATATAGACCGGCATAAATGTAAAAATACCTGACGGCGACCGCGTAAACAGCCACAGTAATCATTCCTGTTACAAGCAGCGGCTTGGTCATCGCCCTGGAAAACTCAATTCCGTGCGCTTTATAGGAAACCGCAAGCACGGAAATAAACATGGCGGGAAATGCCGCGGCTGTCCCGCCCAATATGGGCCCTCCTGTTTTCGCAAACAGCACTGACAGCATGACAACGAGTCCTCCAAATATGGAACGGGCTGCAAGATATCGTTCTGGATGACCGCCTGTGTCGGGGGATATGGACCGTATTGACAGGTGCTTTTCCAGCATCAAATAGGCGAACAGCATTACAATTCCATATATTGTCAGGTTGACTTCAAATCTGTCCAAATTGAGAATGACTGCTGTTGTCGATGAAAGACACCAGAAGCCCAAGGCCGTTAACAGGGCCGTCACAAAGCCCCTCCGGACAATTGACGCATAGACAACCAGGAACAGGCCTGATACTGCGATACCTATTGGAAATATGGTTGTTGCAGAGGATGCCTTTTCCGGCGATTGGGATAATCCGATGAAAAAGAAGGACAACAAAGCCGTTGAGGGAAGCCCTCCGACAAATCCGCCAATCTTGCTTCCCAGCCGAAGTCCGGCAAGGACCGTAAGGTATATCCAGCAGCTTCCGACAAGAAATGTCGACAGCAATTGAAGCAGAAATGTGGTTGTTGCCATTGGAGCCAGGACTGAATAGCATGTACTGAGCATCATCGGGCTGAAACTCCTGTCATCCCCCCCTCTCCTGCCTGCGCGGGGCGCGGAACGAGGCGGACAATCTCGTTGAATCCGTCCGCCGGTACAGCCTGCGGCCAAATTGCATGTTTTCGCTTCAGGCGAAGATTAAGATCGCGCAGTGAAAAAGACATTGTCCGGCCTTTTCAGGGGCCAAAAGGGGCCTCATGGCAATCTCATCACGGCCCGTGGCGTTTGCGGCAGACAGCCATGGGGTAACTGCGGGTCGCGTTCCTCTCTTAGGCCAGGGAGGCCAAGGCTTCTGTCTCGCCAGGCAAGATGGTGAGTATCGAGGAGAAACCGCTAATTTCAAACACTTCCATTATGTGGCTCTTCAACCCAAAGATGACCAGGGCACCCCCGCTCTCTTTGGACTTCTTCGCCCCAAGGATCAGAACCCGCAGGCCCGCGCTGCTGATATAGTCCAATTGCCCGAAGTCAAGGGCAAGTCGCTTGGAATCCTTGGAGAAGAATGCGACGATTTCCCTTTCGAACAAATGGGAGGTTACGGCATCCAGGCGCCCGTTCAATCCCATTACCATGGCGTTGCCGTCGGTGCTTCGCGTGCTTATTTCCATATAGTTGCCTTCCTTGTGGTGCGTTGGTCCCCTTTTATCCTCGCCGCGCGCCTCAATAGGGTAAGAATGTTTCTGCCCTCCCTGCGCTCGCAGAGAACTTCATCGATCATCTTTCGGACGATGTGGACGCCAAGCCCCCTATTGGCCTGTCCTCCAAGGGGGAAAGAATGTCAGGCTCCCTAGTGTCCAGGGGATTGAAGGGCCTGCCGTCGTTCTGAACAGTCATGCGGAACATTCCAGAGCCGTCCACTGCCAGCTGGATCTCAATGAAACGCTCGTCATTGTTGTCGTAGTCGCGTTTGATAATGTTTGTCGCAACCTCCTCAAGGACCAGTGCGCAGGCATGGACCACATCTTCAGGCACTTCGAAATCTGTTCAGAAGATTTCAATTTCCCGGTGAATCCGGTCTACCTCGGACAACCGGTTAGCGATAGTATACACAGTCTTACGCGCGCCGCTAAACCCCTTAATTCGTCAGCGTGAGGGCGGTAATGCAGTCGTCGGAGGGTCTTCGCTCAGATTTGACAGGTTAGAGTCGGTAATGTTGGCTTACGACACCAACGGTCGCGGAAATGAAGGCCATTGTGCCGCAATGACTTACGTTGCCCGCGCAGACTGGTTGCTACCAAATTGTTACTTGGCGGGCTGGAGTAATGAAATCCTCGTAGTGCGGAGGCAGATTCGAACCGCCGAGGTGGCATGTTTTTGAATTGCCGCCTCAATAGACTCGGCACGTCGTTGGGCTTGCCCAAAGGCCCACGAGGGACAGGGCTTAACTGAGGATGGGATAACACTCGGGACATTCGCCAAGGAGTACTGGAAGGGTTTTCCGGAACGGACACCCCTGCAAGCCCCCAGTCCGCCCCTCCCAATGATACGCAAACGGGTCTCTTTTCTCAGGGGCGCAGCTGAAAATGGTTAGCGTATATCATATTTCTGCAACCGCCAGTTCAATACGCAAGCCAATCAGTACTGGATGAATTCTCGGGACCGGCAGGGTTACTTCCGGCAATTGGCCACTCATGGGCGAAGATGGACTATTTGGTGCATGAGACATACATTGACTCGTCAACGGCCTGTGCCCTGTCTGCGCCCCACGGGAAAGGGGGCTTTCGTTTGATTGTCTTGCTTGGCCAGAGGACTTCGGAGGTGAGATGAAAGGGCTCATGGAGATTGTCGCAATAACTGGGCGGGTGAAGCACATGTGGAACGTCCACCGCAAAGTGGGCGAACTTCACCTTGTCCTCTGTCCCGAAATGAAGCGGGTAGGACACGGCCCCGGATGAATCCCAAGCCAGCTGCCGCACCAAGGATGTGACGCTCGTCTCGTTTCCAGTCCTGCGTCAGTATATAGCGGCGAAGTAAACTCAGCCCGCACTTGACTGGTGCATCGGCCGCCAATAGGATCTTATTCAAGCCGCCGTGGTAGTCAATGGCCATGTCGCGTACAAGGCTTTCAAAATATACAACGCAGACACAGCGCACCAGCGCATCGTGAACTGCTCTCACCAACTTTGCCAGTTGCTCCGTGCGATTTTCATCGGTCATGCCGGACTTGTATGCGTATTTCTCCCACTCTACGTCAGGCAAGTGGTCCGTCAACGTCGCATGAAGTATTGCGTATTCCGACGATTCCGCCCTCTTGTTCCGAAGGAAGGCGCCCTGTTTTTCCGAAGGAAAGCGCCCTATGATTCCGAAGGATTCCGCCACCCCATTCCAATTGATTGCGCCTGGGTGTTCCGCGCGAATCGGAGCGTA
>CAITNO010000026.1 GCA_903893795.1 Candidatus Hydrogenedentota bacterium
ACTTGTTGTGGCGTGGTTTCCAGACCACGCCACACTCTTCTGACCGAAGGTCTCCTCTTCCGTTCGCTGTGCATCCGCCGCGCGGGACAAAGTACGAAGGGCGAAGGGCAAAGGGCGAAAGGGCGAAAGAAGACGGAGGGATACTGCTCATCTCATTGCCGTCCGCACAGCGCGCTTCTGGAAACAGCGTCAATATCAGGAAGATGATCCGGAGAAGAGGAGACCTTCGGTCGGAAGAGTGTGGCATGGTCCGGAGACCATGCCGCAACAGGGGTCCCCGACGGTGACGGTGAACCAGGCGGCAGGCCAGATGGACCCGGCTCCGGTGCCCGGCGCCAGCGTTCCGATCCAGTTCACGGTGACGTTCAGCGAGCCGGTGTCGGGCTTCGCCGGTGCCACGAACAAAGTGACCTGGGGCGGCACGGCCACGGGCATCAGCTACAGCATCACCGGCTCCGGCGCAAGCTACACCATCAACGTGACGGCCTGCGGCGCGGGCACGCTCCCTGTCCGACTTCAGCAACAACTACTTCACCATAAACTGAAAAAAGGTGCCGATGACATCCCCGGAGCTCTGTGTTGGAATCAGCGTTGCAGTTTCGACAAGTCTTCACGTCGAGCAAAAAGATTTGGCGACTTGACTCCGGCACGGGTTCTCCGGTAATATCACTGCACACCGCCGGAGTGGTGGAATGGCAGACACGCATGGTTCAGGTCCATGTGCTCGCAAGGGCGTGGAGGTTCAAGTCCTCTCTCCGGCACCATATGAAATAATTCGGGCCGCCAATGAAAACATCGGCGGCCCGTTTTGTTTTTCTGGGTGGAGTGGGGCAGAGGGATTAACGCGACAGCGCGAGCCCGATGCCGGCGCCAAAGCAGAGGATGCCAAACAGCAACCAGGCCGCCACGCGGCCAACGGAGAGATTCTTCTTCCGTAGGCGTTCCTGAAAGCGCAGCCAGGACAGGCGCCATGCGGGCGGGTCCACCACGGCCACAATCACCGTAATATTGTCCTTGCCGCCTCCGGCCATCGCCAGGTCTATGAGTTTTGCGGCCATTTCTTTGGCCGTGGCGGGCCGGGCCAGCACCTCAACGATATCCGCATCCTGGACCATGTTCACCAGTCCGTCGGTGCACAGCAGCAACAGGTCGCCGGGAGAAAGATGCCAGCGATAGGTGTCCACCTCCGTTTCCGGATGGGTGCCGATGCTGCGCGTGACCAGATTCTTGCGCTTGTCGTTCTTCGCCTCCTCGCGGGTCATCAGGCCCAGCGCGACCTGTTCATCCACCCACGAGTGGTCCGCAGTGCGCGCGAGGATAATCCCGTCGCGCACATGGTAGGCCCGCGAATCGCCCACATTGCCTATCCACGCCATGCGCGGTTCGACCAGTGCGGTCAGCAGCGTGGTGCCCATGGGGCGGCCGCTCTGCACCAGGTCGCAGTTGGTCTGGTAAATGCTTGCGTTGGCGCGGTCCATCGCCGCGCGTATTTTCGGCAGGAAACCAAGATTGGCCGCGTCGAGTACCACGTCCACGTTGGGCGAATCGGGCTCCGGCGGCTCTTCCTTGACAAGGTCTTTCACGATGGAGACGGCGAGCCTCGATGCGATGTCCCCCCCGGTATGCCCGCCCAGTCCGTCGGCAACGGTCAGCAGCGCGCCCTGCTTGAACAGCTTCAGATTTGGCGTGTCTTCCCCGAAGATGCCAAGACTGTCCTCGTTTCTGTCCTTCTTACGGCCGATGTGTGTAAGACCGGCCACGTCAAGCAGCATGGGCAGCACTCCTTTGCGAAGCCAGAGGATAACAAACCGGGCCGCCGGGCGGCAAGGGGAACTTCTTGGCCTATCGGTAGACAACCGGGTGGCAACTATCGCCCTTCAACAAAGAGTGTAGACTTCCAATCTCCCGGTCAGCCAAAAAGCCTTTCTGAAAGTTCTTCTCGGGTGATGCCAAGGTGTTCGGCAACTTCTGCAAGAATGGCGGCCAAAGTGCCCACCCGGAGGGGCGAATGCAGGGGGATGGTGATATGGTGTTCACCGCCCTGGATGGTGGTCAGCCGTTGATGGCTGCCCGTTGTTCGGGTTGTTCTGTACCCGAACTTAGCCAGCAACCGGGCAACTTCCAAGCCGGTGATATCCCGCGGCAGCCTCAAACCGCGATCACCTCGTCGTGCACGAAGTGCAACCTCACCACTTTCGGGCAGTTCTCCTCGCCAAAGTGGCATTTCACCGCATCACGCACCTGTTCGTGCAGGGCTTCGATGGTGTCGGCCTCGGTGAAGATTGCCTCACCCATGCCCCGCGCGGTATAGCCGCCTTCCGGCGCGTTCTCCACAAGAAATACAAACTCGGTCATGGCTGAAACCTTTTCACGTTCGTAACGTTCACCGTCTGTGCATATCCAACTATATTATGACGGCCTCTTCGCCCAGCGGACAAGCTACGCCGGGAACCCGTAGGGCTTGCGCGCCTCGCGGCTCACATAGGCGTTGGCCTCGTCGCTGTCGAACTTCTCCGCCACCGGATCCCATTTGAGCGGTTTGCCCACCCACCGCGCTATGTTGCCCAGGTGGCAGACCGTGCAGGATCGGTGCCCGATTTCCACATCCGCCACGGACAGTTCGCGCGAGCGGATACAGTCGCGCCAGTTGGCCATGTGCGTGTCGGCGCTTTCGGGCTTGTTCTCTTTGCCGCCCGTGATTTCCTTTTCCAGTTCGGGCGGGTCGGCTTCGAATTCACCGCGCTTGGTGCTCACCTTGCCCCGTTCGCCGACGAAGGTGCCGCCGCCCGCGTTGCCCCGTCCGTCAATGTGCAGCACCGTGCCGTTGGCGTAGCGCATGTGCACCGGCGCCGTCAGCGCACCGCCGTTGGCCCAGGCGCCGTCCTTGGCGATGGAGAATCCGAAGCGCTCCGATTCGGGCGCGTCCATGTCGGCCCAGATGTCCACCGGCCCTGAATTGTCCATGCCCAGCGCCCATTGAATCATGTCGAGGCCGTGCGCGCCCCAGCCGGTCATTTCGCCGCCCGAATAGGGCCGGTACGAAATCCAGCCCAGCGGCCGTCCTTTCGCATCGAGCCGTCCTTCGGCGCGTGGCAGATAGAGGTCCGTGTGATAGGGCCGGGGTGTCGTCTGTCCGCACCACGCATCCCAGTTGAGCCCTTCGGGCACCGGTTGCTCCGGCAGGTCGCAATCCCACGGGCTGGGATAATTGGCCGAATGCACCTCTTTAATCGCGCCCAGCTTTCCATCGCGGATGAATTTGCAGGAAATGACATTGGGTGCGGTGGAGCGCTGCTGGCTGCCCACCTGCACGATGCGCTTGTTCTTGCGCGCCGCCTCGACCATGAGACGCCCCTCGCGGATGGTCAGCGTCATAGGCTTCTCCACATACACGTCCTTGCCCGCGTTGCACGCGTCGATGGAGGGAAGGGCATGCCAGTGGTCGGGCGTGCAGATAATCACCGCATCGATGGATGGGTCGGCCAGCAGGTCGCGGTACTCCGTGTACACCTTCCAGCCTTTTTCCTTGAACTTTGTCAGCCGTTTGGGGTTAAGGTCGGCCGCGGCCACACCCTGCATGCCCGGCATGTTCTCCAGCAGCCTGACGTGGTCCTGCGCGCGCCGTCCCACGCCGATGAATCCGACCTGGATGCGGTCGTTGGCGCCAAAGGCGCTGCGCGGGAGGATCATCGGGGCCGCGGCCAGTCCGGCGGCGGCAAGGAAACTGCGACGGGTCATGGACATGGTGGGTCTCCTTAAAGTTGAACCTTATTATTGCGCCCGGAAGACCGGCATTCAAGGGCGCGGCGGTTGCCCCGCGCCTTTTGCCGCGCTATCATGTGCCCTGCCCGGCGCGGTGCCGGACGCGGAGTGCATCATGGCTATGGATACAATGACAGGCGTGGAGCGCACGGCGCGGATTCTGGCGCGCAAGCCTGTGGACCGGATAGGTCTTTTCGAGCATTTCTGGGGCGACACACTGGCGCTCTGGCAGGAGCAGGGCCACATCCAGCCCAACCAGGGCATGGAAGACCACTTCGGTTTCGACATGCAGGGATTTTGGCCGTTCAACGCAGTGGCCCGCCTTGGTTTCGAGCCCGTGGTGGTTGAGGAGACCGACGAGACCGTGCTGCGCCGCGACGGCAACGGCGCCCTGCTGCGCACCCACAAGACCCATGACGCCACACCTGAGCATGTGGATTTTCTGGTGCAGGACCGCGCCGGCTGGGAGGAGCACATCAGGCCCTTTCTCACGCCCGATCGCGCGCGCATCAATTTCGAGGGCTACCGCGCCGCCCGCCGCAAGGCGGCTGAGCAGGGCCGGTTCTTTTTCTGGTCCGGGGTAAATGTCTTTGAACTCATGCACCCCGTCTGCGGCCACCAGTACATGCTCATGGGCATGGCCGTCGACCCCGACTGGGCGCGCGATATGGTGGACACCTACGCCCGGCTCACCGTGGACCTCATGGACATCCTGTTTTCCGAAGAGGGCAAGCCGGACGGCGTCTGGTTCTACGAGGACATGGGCTTCAAGGGGCGGCCGTTCATTTCCCCGGATATGTACCGCGAAATCATCCAGCCCGGCCACCGCCGGACCATTAATCATGTGAAGGCGATGGGGCTGCCGGTGATCATGCACTCCTGCGGTTACGTCGAGCCGCTGGTGCCGGGCATGATCGAGGCCGGGATCGACTGTCTGCAGGTCATCGAGGTCAAGGCAGGCATGGACCTGCTCCGGCTATACCGGGACTTTGGCGACCGGCTGTCCTTCATGGGCGGCATCGACGTGCGCGTGCTCTACACCAACGACCGCGCCGCCATTGACCGGGAGCTTTCGGCCAAGATCCCCACTGTGAAAGGAAACTGGGGCTATGTGCTCCATTCCGACCACAGCATACCCAACCAGGTCTCCTATGATTCGTACAAGTTTTTCGTGGATCGGGGATTGGAATTGGGACGTTATCTGTAGTATATTGCCGCAAGGTCAACCGAAATAACGGGTTTGGAGAACAAGTCATGGAACTTTTCGAACGCATCGCAACCTGCACAAGCCGGGGCAAGATCAACCAGAACTCGCCCTACCCGCCGGACCTTCGGGGTCAGGAGGGCGTCTTTGAACTCGTTCGCGACGCGCTGGCCGGCGGCGTGAATCCGAACGACATTCTCACCCAGGGCCTTATGGTCGGCATGAATGATGTTGGCCGCAAGTTCAGCAAAAACGAAGTTTTCGTTCCCGACCTCCTCATGGCCGCCAAGGCCATGACCGCCGGCATGGACCAGCTCAAGCCCGCCTTCGCCAGCGGCGCCGCCGTGCACAAGGGCGTGTTCGTCGTTGGCACCGTCAAGGGCGACCTGCACGACATCGGCAAGAACCTCGTCCGCATGATGATGGAAGGCGCAGGCTACAACGTCATCGACCTTGGCGTTGACGTGGCCCCCGAGAAGTTCCTCGCCGAAGTGGAAAAGCATCCCGGTGCCATCATCGGCCTGAGCGCGCTGCTCACCACCACCATGGTCAACATGGAAGCCACCACCAAGCTCGTCAAAGAAAAAGACCCCAAGGCGCTGGTGGTTGTCGGCGGCGCACCGCTGACGCAGGAATTCTGCGACAAGATCGGCGCCGACGCCTACTCGCCCGACCCGCAGGGCATCATCGACTGGCTCAATGCCCGCGGTTGCGGTTGCAGCTGCGGTTGCAACTAAGCCCAATCTCCAATCGATACGCAACGCCCCTTCGCGCCAAAGACGCGAAGGGGCGTTTTCTTCTTCATTGTCCATTATCCATGGTCAATTATCCATTAGGTTTGGCATCGGCGGGCCGTCATAGGGCACCGCGCCCAACTGCAACCCACGACGCGGCACGGAAGTGAGCGCCGGGTCGTTCGTGTCGGGTGCCAGAATCATCCCGTAATAGCGCCCCATCCAGTAGGCGTCCAGCCATCCCGAAGGATCATCCACCATCCGGCGCAGCTTGCCCTTGAGCAGGCCCTGATTTTCGGTCCAGCGGCGGGGGTTGGTTTCGCGGGGGGAGAGCGCTTTTTCAACGCCGGCGTAGGGCAGGTAGCCTTTGGGCGGCTGAATGTCCAGCCGGTGCGTGTGGTCGTAGGGATAGTGCTGCAGGTCGAGTGGCCACGCCCGCAGGTGTTCCGCCGCCGGTCCCACCTCACAGTCGTTGCCGGTCACCGCGCCGTAGATGAAATTGAACCAGGGTACCTGCTCAATGCGCTCAATCTCCCAACTGCGGTCCAGGCTGCGCCGGTAAACGCCGCGCCAATACTTGTCCTGTTCCAGTTGGAGCAGCGTGTAATAGCAGTAGAAGGCCAGCCGGTCGTCGGAGTGCATAATGACCATGGGGGGGAAGACCAGCTTCTGCACAATGATTTTGTCGGCATAGCCCTCGCCAATGAGCTTGTTGTAGGCGTCCAAATATTTCGGATTGCCCGTGATGGCGTGGGTGACCCGCAGGAAATCCAGGACCTCCATGCCGTTCAGGCCGAGCGCGTATTTGCCGATTCCGGCAAAATACTCGGGGTCCCAGCGCCCCCAGACCGTGGGCTTGCCGTCGAGGTCGCACAGCGTCCAGCCATGGTCCATGATGTGGTCCATAATGCTTGACACGTGTTCGGCAACTTTCGCCTTCTCCTTCGCGTCGGCCACGAGGGAGTAGAAAATCCATGCGTAGTAAAACTGCGCGTCGATTTCATCGCTCGACGTGTCGCCCTTCCATTCCCAAAGGCCGTCCGCCGTGGGGTTCCATTCGGCCGGATGGTGCCCCGACCCGGTCAAGACTTTGTAGCCGGTTTCTCCGACCGCCCACACGGAGCGGGCGGGGAATCCGGGAATCCCCGTGATATCGACGGACCATTTCATCGCATTAAACCCGTCCACGGCGTTTTGCCGTGCCTTGGGGTCTCCAGTGACGGCGTACTTGAACGCCTGCGCCGCCCAGTAATGCGTGCTCCAGCCCACATCGTTGTCGCTCATCTGCCGTATCCAGGCGTGGGTCTTGGGGTCGGTCATGAGAATGTGGACGAAGGCCATCCGCTTCTGCCCCCATTCCTCCAGGTGGCGCTCGTAGTAATCCGCCTTCTTGAGCAGGGTGAAGGGCTCGTAATCGATGATGCCGATGCCCTTGTCCGTCGCGAAGTACACCGACCGGCCCGCGCAGGCAATCGCATTGACCCGTTCGTCCGGCAGCCAGCGGGAGGAGTCGAAGTATTGGAATTCCCCCTTGACGCAGCGAATGGCGCCCTTGGTCGTTCCGGCCCAGAAATCACGGTCAAACCCTTTCTCCAGGCAGGTGATTTCGTTGAAGGGGAGCCCGTCAAAGGGCAGCACCGAGGTGGCTGCCGTGCCGCGCAGGACCGCCAGCCCGATGTGCGTGCCCACAATGAGCCGGTCTCCCATCGAGAGCATGTCGCGCAGGTCCTTGGAGGGAAGCGATCCGAACTCGGTAATGTCCTGCCGCTGCGCAACGAAGCGCAGACCGTCAAACAGAAACACCCGGTCAAAGCCCATGCAATACAGGGTCTCGGCATGGCAGGCAAGCGAATGGATGGGACCAATACTGGGGTCCTCCGCCGACCATGCCTCCATTTTGCCGTCAAGCCAGCGGTAAAGGCGGTTGTCCTTGGCGGCAATCACCTCTCCGTTGAAACTGCAAACGTCGGAGAATTCGCCTTCGGCAACCGGTGTCCACGTGCCGTCTGCATACCGGTGGAGCCCTGTCTTGGTCATCACCCACAGGGCATCGCCAAGGGTTCTCATCCGTAGCACATATTCATGCGGCCCCTCCTCTACGTCTTCCAGGTGGTCGCCGGCGAGGCGCATGATCCCATTGCCAAACCCCGCAAAGACCTGGTCCCCCAGAACCCCAATAGCAAACACTGGCCGCTCCGACGGCACCTGCCTGCCCGACTCCTGCAGGTACACCTCGTCGCGCACGGGCGTCCATTGGGCATTTGGCACGGGCGGTGTCGCAGGCGTCCCGCCTGCCACGCCGCCGGGGACGGTTGCCGCCGACTGTACCGCAGGCGTCCCACCTGCCACGCCGCCGGGGACGGTTGCCGCCGACTGTACCGCAGGCGTCCCACCTGCCACGTCACCGGACGGTGCCGACTCCGGTGCAGCGGGAACGGACAAGGATGCGCCCAAGGCAGCGAGCAGGAGAACAAGGAAAGAAGCGGGGGGGACGGTCATTCTGGGCCTCCCGAAGGGTTTATGAGCACTGCCTGTCTGCGGAAACCCCGGTGCCGGGGTTTCCGGGGGAAGGACCACCGGGATACGGCATGGGTTTCACCTTCCCGTAGACGCGGCGTCCTGCCGCGTTCTTCTTGTGCTCGGCCTTGGGCGCGGTTCCGAAAACGGTCGTGTGCCCCGGCCGCGACGGAATGCGTGCCTTTTACGGTGCAAGCACCGTTCGGGCTTGTGTTATAGTGATTCCATTGCCGGGCCGGGTCGGCTGAGTCCGGGCCGCACAAGGAGATAGGCGCGCAGTGATTTGCCCGAAATGTATGCACGACAACCCCCCGGGGCTGAAGCTCTGCCAGAAATGCCAGTCGGCGCTGACGGCGTCCTCGAACAATGAGACCCAGCGCACCTCCGGGTCCATTGAGAGCGAATTCGAATTTCGCCGGGGCCAGGTGGTCAACGGCCGGTTCACCGTCCTCGACCTCATAGGCCGCGGCGGCATGGGCCGCATCTACAAGGTTCACGACAACGTGCTCGGCGAGGATGTGGCGCTCAAGACCCTGCTGCCGCAGTTCCTGCGCGACAAGATGGTGGTCGAGCGCTTTTTCAACGAGGCCCGCATCGCCCGCAAACTGGCCCATCCAAACATCGTGCGGGTGCATGACATCGGCAGCGCGGGCAGAGGCATGTATATCTCCATGGAATACGTGCAGGGCGATTCGCTGCGCGGCATGCTCGAAAAACTGCCGCCCGGAAAACGCCTCCCCCTCGCGGAGGTGCTGCGCATTGTGGAGGAACTCTGCGTCGCCCTGGAGTATGCCCACCAGTACACCATCCACCGCGACATCAAGCCTGAGAACATCATGCTGGAGAACGGCCGGCGTGTGAAGCTGATGGACTTCGGCATTTCCAAACTGATGGACAACACGCGCATGACCGGCGCGTCGGTGGTGATGGGCACCCCCTATTACATGTCGCCCGAGCAGTTGCGCAACAGCCACGAGGTGGACCAGCGCGCCGATATCTACAGCGTTGGCGTGGTCCTCTACGAGGTGCTCACAGGCAACATGCCCACGGGCGTGCCCCGGCCCGCCTCGCAGATGCTGGCGGAAATTCCGCCCGCCATGGACGAAATCGTAGCGAAATGCGTGGACCCGGACCCCGAGAAGCGTTTCCAAAACGCGGCGGAACTGCGCGCCGCACTCCGGCCGATCATGGACATTCTCGCCTCCGGAAAGAATGTCGAGAAGACCCTGGCCAGACATCGCAAGATGCGCGATGCCAAGCCCCTCCCCTGGCGGCGTATCGCCGGTGTGGCCCTCATTGCCGTCCTCATCGCGGTGATGGTGGTGGGCACGCGGGCCGCATACCAGCACTGGCAGTCGGCGGCCCCGGCCACAGAAGTGACCGGGGGCGTGCCGGGGGACCGCTTCGGCGAACTAGCCCAGTTGGTGAGCACCGTGCGTCCGCGGGTGGAGCCGCTGTCAAGAAGCAGCCAGGACATGCGCGCCATGTTCGAGGCCGCCGAGTCGCGGTGGGGCGAGGCCGTCACCGAGCATCGTGACGGCGGTGGCGGTGCCGTGGCGACAGCCGGGGAGGCGCTGCAGCGCTTTCTTGCCATGGCCCTGCTGCGCGAGGGCATGGTCTTCGTGCAGGCGGGGAATGTCGTGGTCGATGGTGTGCCCCAAACGGTGCCCGCGTTTCTCATGGACACCACAGAGGTGACCATCGGACAGTATGCGGAGTTTTGCCGCGGGGTGGAAGGCGGATGGCGCATTCCGGAGGAGCTTCGTGTGGTGATGGATGCCTATCCCGACTATCCCGTCGCCTGGGTGTCGTGGTTTGACGCGCGCGCCTATGCGATGTTCAAGGGCAAGGCGCTGCCCACCCGCGCGCAATGGGCCCGTGCGGCCTACGGCGGCAACAACGCCTCGGACCAGTACCCTTGGGGCGCGGAATGGCAGGGAAACGCATGCAACTGTCAGGGACAGGCCGTGGTGGCGGCAAAATCCTTCGACCACGACCAGACCTGGTCGGGATGCTATGACATGGCCGGAAACGTTTCCGAATGGACCGCGACCTGCCCGGCCGCCGAGGCCGCCAAGCGGGAACCCGATTTTGGCGACAGCATGGCGGTCTGCGGGGGCAGTTTCACCACGGGGGCCACGCCTTTGAGTGCCTTACACAATATGGCTTATGAAATGCGCGCCGCAGACCTGGGTTTCCGCTGTGTGATGAACATTGGAACAACGGCCGCCGATGTGCAGACGGTCTTGGCCCGCCTGCACTGAAGGCGAAAAGCCTGTCTGTCTGCGTTCCTGGCAGCGTGGGGGGGGCCGAAACCCTGTCCTGTCTATAACAGTCGAAAAGAAAAGCGGCGTCCGCCCCTTGTGATTTCCCATATAAACCGGCGTATTGCCGCCGGGTAACTGTGGAGTTCATGGTCATGCTCAAGTTCCTCAAGAAAACCTTCGTCTTTCTAGTCGGTCTGGCGCTGGTTGTGCTGGTTTCCGGCTACGTCTGGATTCACCCGAGCCGCGGACCAATCGAAAAGGTGGACCCCAGGGAAAAGGGCTATACCGAGGACATTGACGGCACACTTGTGCTCCATCTAAAGGGTTCCCCCTACGAAATGGGCTACCAGCGCGGCAGCCTGGCCAAAGACAAAGTTCAGTTGATGGTCAAACGCTTTGACGAACTGCTCGCGAAGGCCAAGGAGGAAATGGGCCTGCCCAAGTTCGCCGCCAACCTGATTCTGGACATCACTTACCAGCTTTGCGCCCCCTATATCCCCGAGCGGTACAAGCGGGAGATGGAGGGGGTGGCTGACGGCAGCGGGGCGGACCTACAGGTAATCCGGCGCGGCCAGGTCATTTCCGTTATCACCGAGCGCGGATGCAGTTCCTTCGCCCTTTGGGGCAAGGCGACGGCCGATGGCAAACTCTACCAGGGGCGCAATTTCGACTGGATACTCGACGCCGGACTGGAAGACACCGCCGTCTTGGCCCTGTATGAACCGGACGGGCACAACCGTTTCGCCAGCGCTGGCTATGCCGGACAAATCGGCGTGCTCAGCGGAATGAACATGGAGGGGATGTCGATCGCCCAGATTGGCGCCATCACAAAGGACAAGTCCCTGCGCGGCACTCCGCTGGAGTTGGTGCTGCGCCGAATCCTCGAGGAATGCTCCAACCTCGACCAGGTCACCGCCCTGATGAAAAGCGTCAAACATACCGTGGGCTTCAATTATGTCATCGCCGACGGCAATGCCCGCGATGCCCGGGCCTATGAGACCACGGCCCACCAGGTGGCCATGTTCGGCCCGAACGACCCCAAGGAAACCTGCGAGTACGCCATTCGCATTGAAGACGCCGTTTTCCGCGCCGACGAGGCCATGGACCCTGTCGTGCGGGGACTGCAGGAATGCGCCAATGCCCCCGGTTTGCCCTACGGGTCCAATTCCTACGACCACCGGTACAAAGGTATTGCCACCCGCGTCCAGCAGAATTTCGGCAAGATTGACCAAAACATCGCCTTGGACATCCTGCGGGCCACTGCCATGGAGGGCGACAACCTGCATGCTGTGCTCACCAACTCAACAGACCGCCAGATGTGGGTGGCCCACGCGAAAAACGGCAAAGATGCCAGCCTCCAGAATTTCGTGCATTACGACCTGAACCGGCTGTTTCAGCGTCCCGAGACGCGCCCGGCCGAAAACACACCGGTTGCGCCCGTTCCCGAAGCCGCCGGTGTTGCTGCCGCCAAGTAAGGATGCGGCGTCTTGACTTCCCCATATCCCGCATTGGCCAAACTTCGCGGGACTTTTTCGCCCTCTTGCCCCAAGCGGCAGAATGATCAACTTCAAACAATTGGACGACCGAAAGTAAAGGTCCAGAAAAACGCGAAAATGCGCGGAAAAATGGACTTTAAGAAAACATAGAGAGAAGTCTTGACAACGGAACTAAGGTTCACTACAATACATGTCAAGAGTTTATTAGGCGAATAGGCTCCATCGTTGCACTTTTCGCGGAGTTAACAGAAACAGGGTGCCGTGGCGGCGGCGGGGTCGACTAGCCCGCACAGGCCAGGGGTCAATAGCTCGTTTATGGCGACAGTTTTGACTGGGTGGAAAAAGCGGCTTGTCTTGGATATTGGCACGAGCGCAGTGCGCCTGTGCGAAATTTCCAAGGCCAAGACCGGCTATACTTTGACGCGATTCGTCCAACACGAATTCGACTCCGACCCGTCTCTGGACGAGGCAAAACGGAAGGCGTTGCGGACCGAAGCTGTCAAGAGTGTACTCAAGCAGGTCCGGGCTCCCATGCGCAAGGTGGTTTTCGGCGTGGCGGGCCAGTCGGTCTTCACCCGAAGCCGCACCCTTCCTCCCGTTCCCGAATACAAAGTCACCCAGATTGTAAAGTACGAAATCCAGCAGCAGATACCTTTTGGGCTGGATCAGATTGCCATGGACTATCAAATCCTCAGCCGCAATGAACAGGGCGGCTATGAGGTGATGATGGCGGCCATCAAGGTCGATGTCGTTGACAAAGCCCTTGAAATCCTCAAGCCCACCAAGCGCGGCGTCGCTTTTGTGGATGTTTGCCCGCTGGCCGCCTACAATTGGCTCAAGCACGAAGGTGATTTTGGAACGCAGGGCGAATGCGTTGCCATGGTGGACATCGGCGCGACAACCACCGACATCGTCATCGAGCGCGCCGGCCAGTTCCGTTTTACCCGCCCGCTCAATGTCGGCGGCAACGACATCACCAAGGCCATGGCGGCCGCCTTCAGCATTGATTTTTCCACAGCCGAAAGGCTGAAGCGCGAGCGCGGTTTCGCCCCCACGGGTGACCCGCTGAAAGACGGCAAGGGTGGTGAGGTCATTGGCCAGGGGCTCCAGCGCCTTTCCTCTGAAATCATGCGGTCCTTCTCCTATTTCCGGTCATTGCCGGGCGGGGGACAGGTCAACCGCGTGGTGCTCAGCGGCGGCGGTGCCCGTCTGCGCAATCTGGTGCCTTTCCTCCAGCGCACACTCGGCATGGACGTCCGGCTGGCGCAGCCCCTCAAGGGCCTGACCATTGGCGCGGCGGCGGAATCGGTGAAACAGTGCCCCGAGCAGGCCTGCGTGGTTCTCGGCATGGCATTGCGCACCTGCGAGCCCGTGCCGCTTGAAATCGACCTTATCCCGCCCCGTGTTGTCGAGGCGGCGCGCCGCAAGGTGCAGATCCTCTATTGGGCAGTGTCCATCACGGCGTTAATCTTCTCCGTGCTTTCGGTGGTGCCTGCCGCGAGAAACGCCAACCTTCAGGTTAAGGACCGCATCGAGCAGCTCAAGGTGGCCATCCGAGCCTACGACCCCGAGGTGGTGCAGCGCATACGTGTCGGCACGCCTCCGCCCCCGTCCGCGCTCAATGACCAGTTGGCGGGCTGGAAGAAGCAGGTGCTGAACGTCCAAAACCATGTGAACACCCTCGACAAAGCGCGCCGCTGGCGGCGCTTCTGGATGGATGAAATCGCCTTCGTGAGCGAGGCCCGTCCGGCCGCGAAAGGCATGTGGTTTAGTTCCGTGGAGACATCCCTCTTCACCGATGAAAAAGGCGGTCAGCCCGGTGCGCCTGCGCCCGCTCCCGGTGCGCCTCCCGCTCCGCGCGGTGCAGGCGGCGGTGGCTTTGGTCGCGGTCTGGGTGCCAATGCAGCAACCGGCGCCAAGCAGGCGACGACCAGTTTTGGATTTCCGGGTATAGAGTCGAGATTTGGCGGCGCAAGCACGGGCTCCCGTCCCGGCGGTCCGTCTGCGGTGAGTGGAGGCGCAGGCCCGGCCCGTATGAATGACGACCCCGTGACCGGGACCATGGCCCTGCAAAACGGTATCATCATTCACGGTTACGCAGAGTCCGACGAGGCTATATCAGAGTTTTTGGACACGCTGGGCAAAACATCGACACAAATGCCCAACGGCATGTTCCTAAGCGCCGAAAAGGTTATTTTCAGCGAAGGCAGCGTTCAAAAGGTAGCCTGGGAGGCCCTGTACAACGCACCGGTGGACGGTGCCGTGGCCGGCGGACCGGCAGGCGGCGGACGAAATGCCGGCGGCAACTATCAGCAGGCAGCGCAGGGTATTTTCTCCTTTACCGTTGAAGTGAAATTCCGCCGTGACAAGAACCGCGTCGCGCCCGGCAAGGGCGGCAAGAAGGAGCAGGCCCCCGCTGCGGCTCCCGCTCCGCCGCCTGCCCCCGCCCTGGTGCCCAAACCGGCGGCGACTGGCGCGCCCCAGACCGGCAATGCCGTAGGGGGCAATCCGGCGTGAAAAACCAGGGAAGCATCATAGGGGCCATCGTGCTGATCGCCATACTAGGCGGTTTGGGCTTCGGCTATTTTCAGTACATACAGCCCCAGTTTGACGCGTACACAAAAGACGAGAAGCTGCGCGCTTCCCTCGATGAGACCTTCAAGCATCTTGAGGAAACCTTTCAGGGATACAAGCCCGAACTCCTTATGAACGCCTGGCAGAACAAGCTTCAGCCCTGGCGCGCCGCCCGGGAGGAGCGTGCCGGATACTTCAACTACGGCGACTGGTTCATCCACGACAAGCCCGCGCAGGATTCGGCCCGCATGGTCAAGTTCTGGTACAGCGACACCGCCAACAAGATGACGCAGGACTTTTACACAGAGCTGTACAAGAAGTTCGGCCGCTATGACACCTACCCGCAGGACCTGCGCACCGCCGTTGGCGCCGCGTCGGACCAGGATTGGCAGAGCCGCGACGTCACCGACGCTGAAGTGGTGCGCAACTTGGACAAACTGGCCTACGGCCTGTCCGCCTGCCGCTTCCTGCTCAAGTATAATGTTCCGCAGGTGACCCAGTTGCGCTTGTGGCCGCCGCGCATCGCCGAAGAGTATGCGCAGATGCTGGTGGTGCAGACGGTGGGCGTACAGTTCAGCATCACCGCCAAGGACCTCGTCAAAATGATGGATGACCTGCGCACCGGAGACCGTTACTTCACGGTTGACGCGATCAAGGTCACCTATCCCTACATCGCCTACAATGTGGAGCCGCAGTTGCAGGTTTCCATGCTGATGAGCCAGGCTTTCTATCGCAAGCCGTTCATCGAGAAAAGCGAAAACAGCGCCGGTGCAGCCGGGGTGGGACAACCCGGAATGGGTCCGGCCGCCGTGGTTCCCGCCCGTCCCAACCTGCCGCCGCCGGAGGAACCCGGTGCCATCGGCACGGCTTGGAAGTGGTTCAAGAACAACGTCCTGTACATTCACTGACAACTGTTGAAAGGAACGGCCCAGGGCCGCTGAAAGGCAGCGTTGAGAGACAAGTTTATAAAGGCAGGCAATTGGCTTTGGTACAGCAAGGAGCTCATCGTGCTCTTTGTGATGATCGGCATCTTTGCGTACCGGGTCTATGGCGTGGTTTACCCGCCGCCGCCGCCCAAATGGGCGGCATTGCCGGCGCCCATGGCCGAACTGCCCAGCGACCCCGCACAGATGCAGGGCATAGAGATTCCAGGCGATCCCCCGGTCCGTCCGCCCATGGATGTTCCGGGAAGTTACGCAATGCTGTATAACCACAATCCATTCTGGTATTATTCTGGCCAGCAGAAACAAAACAACAAGCCGGACGTTACCGCGGCGGACCTGAATATCAAGTTGGTGGACATTCAGAATGCAGGTGGACAACTGCGCGCCAGGTTGCGCACGGAGAGCGCCACAAAGTGGTACTCGGAGAATGATCAGTTCGAGAAATACGAACTTCAGAAGATAGATCCCGACAACAATACTGTGGAGATTTATTCCGAGCGCTATGCGCGGACCTTTACCTTGTCAAAATAACGGCGGTCTGACACTGAGCGGATGCCTGAAAGGGCTTGTGCCCAGAACCGCGGGAGGATGAGAATGAGTACGCGTGACATAAGGAACATCATGCTGGGTTGCGTTGCGGCCATCTTGCTGGCAACCGTGCCCGTGCTGGCCCATGCGGCGCCGGCAGCCGGTGCGAAGTCGGCGGCGGCCGGAACGCCCTCGGTCGTTCCACCGCCCGCAACCGATGCCGCTGCGGCACCCCCGATTTCGGTGCCCTCAGGCGGCGCCGCGGTGGAGGCCGCCGCAGGCGATGCCACGGGCATCTCCGAGGCGGAGGTGTACTTCCGGCGCGGCGTTGACCTGTACAAGCGCGACCTTTACCGGGAAGCGCTGACAGAGTTCAACCGCGCGCTCGCCCTCGATCCAAACCATCAGGAGGCGCGCCGCTTCCAGGAAAAGGCGAATGCCCGCCTTCAGCAGTCGCTGTCGGGTGGCGATGCCGCCGCGGCCCCGGCCGCTTTCGAGGCCATTGACCCCGCGACCATCACGAAGCAGGGCGAGTCCACCCAGTTGTCGGCCGATGAGGTCCGCCGTGATCGGGTCAAGACCATGCTTGTCGACGCCCAGCGCTACATGGAGGCGGAACGCTTCAGTGTGGCCGTGGACATCTATAACCAAATCCTGCTCATGGACCCCAGCAACCCTGACGCCAAGGACGGCCTGCACAAGGCCACCATCGGCGCCCATGACGCGGAGGGCAAGGAGTCCGGGAAGAAGGTCGACGAAGACCGCGCGATGATTCGCAACTACATTGAAAAATCCAAGCGGCTCCCCGAAGGCGCCGATGCGCGCGGCATCAAGCCGTTCCGTTTCTCCGTTCCCCAAATCGAAGAAGAAAACGCCCAGACCAAGGAAAAGTCAGCCATCGAGGCAGTGCTTGAGTCCCCGGTCAGCGTGGAATTTGAGGACATTCACCTCAGTGAAATTGTGAACTTCATTTCCGACAGTTGGGATATTAACATCGTTATTGACAATCGGTCCGTTGAGCCGCCGAAAAAGGTCCAGCCGCAGGCACCCGCAGGCGGCGGTGCGCCGGGCGCTCCGCCCTTTGGTGCGCCTCCCGGCGCCTTCAATCCCGGTGGCGCGGCTCCTGGCGGAATGCCGCCGATGGCGGCCATGCCGCCCGTGGGCGCACAGCGTCCCGGTGCCGGAAGCTTCGGCGGGCTTGCAAACGGGCCTGGCGGCATCAATGGTCCCGGCGCTTTGAACGCAGCCAGAGCCGCAGGCGACGCAATCTACGGCTCCAAGTCCAGCGGCATAGTGCCCTATATCAATTTGAAGAATGTCAGTCTGGCCGAGGCCCTTCAGGCCCTGTTGCGGCCCCTTGGACTCGACTATTCGGTCCAGCCTGGATTCATCTGGATCAGCAAACCCGAGATTATCCGCAAGGAAACCTTTGAAAAGCTTGAAACCCGCTACTACGAACTGCGCAATGCCGGTTCAGAGACCCTTTTCAAACTCGTGCTCCGTAACCGCTTTGGCGGCATCAGTCGCAGTGGCGGCATGGGCGGCATGGGCGGCATGGGCGGCATGGGCGGCATGGGCGGCATGGGCGGCGGCATGGGCGGCATGAGCGGTATGGGCGGCATGGGCGGCATGGGCGGCGGCATGAGTAGCATGGGCGGCATGGGCGGCGGCATGGGCGGCGGCATGGGCGGCGGCATGGGCGGCTACGGCGGCGGTATGGGAATGATGGGTGGCGGTATGGGCGGCTTTGGCGGCGGAATGGGCATGATGGGAGGCGGTATGGGCGGCTTCGGCGGCGGCTTGGGTGGCATGGGCGGCGGCATGGGTGGCATGGGCGGCGGCATGGGTGGCATGGG
>CAITNO010000027.1 GCA_903893795.1 Candidatus Hydrogenedentota bacterium
CGGCAAGAAGTTTGACCTGCTGGCGCTGTTTGCCCAAGCCAGCCATTTTGGCGGCATCACCGTCAAGATTCCCGCCGAACTGCAGCGGGTGCCCCTTGCTCCGCTGGGCCTGCAGGACCTGGAGAACCGGGGAATCGAGCTGTACCTGAAGGAGCTTACATTCCGCGACCTTGATTTCACACGCGAACAGAAACCCCTGTGGATGGAAACGCACCCCGTGCTGCCCGCCCTGATGCGCTTTGCCACGCTGGGAGCGTCGTTGGAGGCCAGAACGAAGCTTGGTGTGATTCCCCTCGGCGCAACGTTCCGCAACGGGGTGCTCCCGTTTGACTTTGTTTTTCGTCCGGACGGCTATGACCTCGGCGTCATGCCCGAACGGCGGACCGGGGAAACCAATCTCAACGATGTGCATTTGCAGCTTGGCGGACCGCTCACCACCGGGTTTGTGAACACCTTCTTCCGGCACGAGGTGGCCAAACTGATCATGAAGTACGGCGTCGGCCAGACGCTCAAGATGAACGAAAGCGGCATGTTCGGGGGGGCCAATGCGGCCTCCTTCCTGAAAATGCGCCCCGGTTCCACCGGCGGGCAGGCCATCACCGGCCTGCTCGACGCAGTCGGCGGAAAACGGCCGTCAGGACGGTGATCGGCGTTCCGGAAAGGGCAAGAATTGGCGCTTACTGCGGCCCGACCTGCGTGCTTATCGTCGTCTCTTCGCCTTCCTTCATCAGCATCACCGACAGCACGCGCTGGTCCTTTTCATACTGCATGTTCTGCATCTCGCCGGCGTCCATCTTCGTAAGTTCTTTCCAGCCCTGCGCCGGGATCTTTTCCCTGTAGAACGCCGCCGCCTTTGTGATGGGGGTGGTCGATTTGCCCTGCACCAGAAATTCCTTCTTTGCCGAAGACACGTGCACCATCAGCAATTGCAGCCCGTCCAATACCGGGACATCCTTGGGAAAATCGGCGGGAATCTTCGCGCTGGCACCCATCTGGGTCACCGAACCGTCCGCGTCCGTCTGCTGGAGATTGAAGGAATCCTTGTCTCCGCCGGTTTTCACTTCATAGGCATTACCCGAAGCGTCCTTGCCCTTCATTTGCACCGTCCCCGACTTGGTGTCGATCTTGACATCCGCCGTGCCGCCGTCCTTGGCGATGCTTTTCTCGATGGCCTTTTCGGCAACCTTTTCCGTCACCGTTTGCGCCGCCTTGCCGCAGCCCGCGCCGATGACCGTCCAGCCAAGCAGAAGGGCCGTTGCCAACGAACCTGTTAAAATGCGTCCCGTGATATGCATCGTATTTGTCTCCATGGTGTTGGCGCGATTTGAACTGCTTTGCTTTAGTTTATGCCAGTGTTTCCCTTTTGCACAAGCGCGCAAAATACGGAAGGCGTCCGCAACAGGCGGACGCCTCGTTTCAAGGGTTAAACATCCTGTAAATCGATTCAAAAAGTGGATAACCGTTCGCCCTGAAATGGTTCCGCCACCTTTGGATTCCTGCGCGGCAATGTTTCTTTTCTGACCCTTTCTGCGGTTTCCGCGTATTCCACACCCTTCGCCAACCCTAAATCCGCATAGATAAAATGCCATATAAACTACTGCGGCGCAGCAGGTTGCGTGCCATATTTCTTGCACCGGGAAAAATATGGAAATGGTTTGAAAATTTTGCTTGATCTGGGGGGGGGATTTCACTACTATATCGCGCCTACTGCCGGTCGGGGAGTATTGTGCCCGCCGGACGTGTTTGCGTATGGACCCCCCCGAACGGGTGAAGTGCGGCCTGTCGGTTCAGGTTGTGCGTCCGTCCGGTAAACATGAGTTACAGCGTATAGGAGGGTTTATGAGTTGTACAAGGGTAAGCATCTACTGATCGACTGTTCTAACGTGGCCCGTGAAGTTTGTCTGGATGACAAACTGGTGCTGAACGCGATGGCGCGTGCGGCAGAACGGGCCGGGGCTACCGTGGTCTCCCAGATCCGGTACAAATTCGGGCAGGACAGCCCGCCCGGTTTCACCGCCGTCGTCATGCTTGACGAGAGCCATTGTTCCGCACACACTTACGCGGACTTGGGGCTCATCGCGATGGACGTGTTCACCTGTGGAAGCACGGAACCACGCGAAGTGCTGCGGTATATTCAGGAAGAAATCGACCTCGGTGACGTGCATGTCCGCGAAGAATATCGCTTCCTGGACGACTCATCCACCATGGACGCTTCCGTCCACACTGCGGAACCGGCACTAGCCTGCTGATTTCGCCCCCCCAAGAGGTCCCCCTTTGAACCACCGACAACTCCATGACGGGCGTTCCGACGGCCTTATGCCCTTGGAAAGCCTTGATCTTAGTCGGGTAAACAGCTTTGCCGGGCTGGTGCGCGCGATGGCCAAGACGGCCTTCGGCGGGCGCCAGCTCGGTGAGGCGCTCGACGTATTGCTCACGATGGCCGGCGACCCCGGCTGCCGCGTGGTGCTGACCCTGTCCGGCGCTATGACCGTCGCCAAGCAGGGACGGCTGATCTGCGAGATGATAGACCGCGGGCTGGTGCATGCCGTGGTGGCCACGGGCGCGCTTATGGCCCACGGCCTGACCGAGTCCATCGGACTGGCCCACTATGCCGTCAGCCCCGATGCGGACGACACGGAGCTCTTTGAAAAGGGCTACAACCGCATCTATGACACGTTGGAGATGGAATCCAACCTCAACGACGTGTGCGAGCTGGTGGCCCATGTGTTGGCCAGCACCACTCCCGAGGACGGCGTGTGGTCCTCTGCCCGGTTCTGCCGCGCCGTCGGTGCCGAACTGGACAAGCGCGACCAGGGCCCCGGCATCCTGCGCAGTGCCTATCTCCAGAACGTGCCGGTGTTTATCCCCGCCTTCACCGACAGTGAAATGGGTCTGGACTTTTCCACCTGGGCCATGCGCGCCGCGCTCACCGCCAAAGGTTTGGCCGGCAGCAAACGCACGCTCGACCCCGACGAGGTGTTTTCGGCCATACCGGCCTTCAACCCCTTCCTCGACCTGCAGCAGTATGCCCGCTTCATCGGCCACGCCGACACCACCGGCATATTCACCGTGGGCGGCGGCGTACCCCGCAACTGGGCCCAGCAGGTGGCCCCCTACTTCGACATCACGGCCGACCGACTCGGCATCGGCCTGCCCGCGCCGCGCTTCAAGTACGGTGTGCGCATCTGCCCCGAACCCGTCCACTGGGGCGGCCTCTCCGGCTGCACCTACTCGGAGGGCGTGAGCTGGGGCAAGTTCATCCCCCCCGCCGAGGGCGGGCGCTTCGCCGAAGTCCTCAGCGACGCCACCGTCGTCTGGCCTCTCCTCATGAAAGCCGCCTTCGAGACCCTCGACGGAAAGGCATAACCGCCTCCCGGTCAGCTTCCACCGACCGCCCCCCCGTTATTTCTGGTGAACCGTGATCACCGCCGCTTCCGCCTCCGCCGAGGGCGTCGCCGCAGTTGCCAGCACCACCGGGTCGCGGCCGGGGCAGGTGACGCCGCGTCGTTCCAGTAGGGTTCCTTCCAGCCGGTACAGATTCACGATAGCCTTGAGGTAGCTCGTCTTGGCCTGGGCTTCATTGAGTTGCGCGGTCAGCAGGTCCCGCTCGGCCTGGGCCACCAGCAGGGTGTTTGACCGTCCAATCCGGAACTTCTCCGTTTCCACCTGCTGTGTCTCTTCCTGAAGCTTGCGGGTGGCGGCAGTCGCGTCGATCTGAGCCCGGGTCCGGCCAATCTCCACGTAGGCGGAGCGGACATCCTGTTCCACCAGTTGGCCCATGTTGGACAGGGCCAGGCGGTTCTTTTGTTGTGTCAGACGGGCGCGCTGGTCGCGGGCGCGGGCGGCCCGGTTGCCGATGGGATAGCCGAACTGCACGCCCACCTGGGCGCTGTAGTGGCTGTCCCGCTGGTCTTCGGGCGACACGACAAAGGACCGCGCGTAGGCCGTCTTGTTGACATCCCGTGCCAGTTGGAGAAAGACGTCCAACTGCGGCAGGAGTCCGTTCTTGGTCTTCACGACTTCCAGGGTGTCCCTCTCCGCTTGCAGTCGCGCCTGGTTGATGTCGGGGCGCATGCGCCCGGCCAGTTCGACCGACGCCTCCACGCCGTCCATGGAAATCTCCGTCATGACGGGGTCGGACTGGGTCTTGATCTCCGTGCCGCGCAGCGCGTCCTGCGACGGGTTCAGCAGGCGCAGCAGGGAAAGCCGGGTCTGGGCCAGCGTGCTCTTGGCATCGATCAGGGAGCTTTGGCGCGAGGCGACCTCCGCATCGGCGGCGGCGCGCTCGCTCTCGGGGATTCGGCCCACGCCGATCTGTTCCGTGATCAGGTCCAGTTGCTTGTTGGCCACGCCCAGGGCGTTCTCGTAAATGCCGATCTTGAGCTGGGCCAGCACGTGATCCCAATAGGTCTGCTCTGTCTGCGAGACGAGATTCTCGGCAATGCCGCGCATCTCGTATTCGGAGATCCGCCGGTCGATGCGGGTCTGGCGCAGGCTGGCGAGATTGACGTTCAGCCCCGCCCCGCGCAGAAGGCTCTGGGTCACGTTCAGCGACACACTGGGCGAGGTTGCCACGGTGTCGACGAGGTTCCTTATGGAATGGTCGGAGCTGCTCCGGTGGAGGGAACTGCGGCTTTCCCCGACAGTCAGGTTCACATCGCCGCCGGTGGGCAGGTGCTGCGTGATGCCGGCCTGTCCCCCGTTGGTGCGGGTGCGGGTGCTGTTCTCCATGCGCTCCCAGTAGTTCGGGTTGTTGGCATTGGCGGCCGTGGAGAGCAGCAGCGTCTTCTCAAGGAGCAGGTCGTTTTCGAGACGGTCATTCGTGTTGGTGTAGCTGGCCGCCAGCACGGGGTCAAAGGCGGAGCGCGCCTCGGACACGAAGGTCTGGGCCAGCGCGGGATTGACGCTCTCCACGGAGAGGTCCTGATTGTGCTGGAGCGCCAGCACGATCGCCCCCTCGACCGTCAGATTAAGCGTCTCACCGGGCTTTACGGCAAGCTCGGGCGCTTTGGGCTGCGCTGCGGCGGCCTCCGTCTTCAGCGCGGGCGGGGAAGGATTGGCGCCCGCCTCGGCTGCCGCCTGCACCGTCGCCTGCGGGATAACCGGCGTCTTGGACGCCTCAATCGACGCGCATCCGGCCAGCAGGGCGGTGAGCGACAGTCCCGAAATACACAAGATCCATGCACGGGACACCATGTTAATCATATCCATCTCCAATATTGCCGACCCCCGGGACGCCTCCGTGGACGCCGGGCCGGTTTCATTCTATTCGTATCGCAATGCGTCAATGGGGTTCAACATCGCGGCGCGCCGCGCGGGGTAATACCCGAAAAAGACCCCCACCGCCACCGCGAAAAGCATCGCCATAATCATGCTGCGCGGCTGCAGCACCGTGGTGAAACTGGTGGCATAGGCAATGGCCTTGGCGCAGCCCACCCCGACGGCCACCCCGATGACGCCGCCAATGCCGCTCATGAAAATCGCCTCGAAAAGGAACTGCCGCAGAATGTCGCGGTCTTTTGCGCCGATGGCCTTGCGGACGCCGATCTCGCGGGTGCGCTCGGTGACGGTCACCAGCATGATGTTCATGATGCCGATGCCGCCGACCAGCAGCGATATGCTGGCCACGGCCCCCAGCAGAATCGTGAAGGTGCGGGTCACGGTGGACGCCGTATTGATCAGGTCGGCCTGGTTTCGGATTTCGACATCATCGGGCGCGTCCGGGCGCACCCGGTGCCGCTGGCGCAGCAGCGCGAGGACCTTGTCCTGCGTCGGAGTAAGGTCCTTTTCGTCCTTGCACTGGACGTCGATCTCGCGGATGTAGGTCAGGCCGAATACCTGTTTCATGGCGGTGGTGTAGGGCATGACGCCCGAATCATCGGGATTGAACCAGCCCTGGTCGCCCTTGGCCTTGGTCACGCCGATCACCTGAAAATTGACCCCGTTGACCTTGATGGTTGCCCCGATGGGGTCCTCGTCTTTCGCGAACAGGTTGGAGACCGTCACCGGGCCGAGAATAATGACGTGGGACTGGCGGTCCTCCTCCGCGTCGGTGAAGAGGCGCCCCTTTTCGACTTCAAAATTGCGAATGGGCAGATAGGGCACGCCCACGCCCTGCACCGTGGTGCCCGTGTTTTTTTCCATATACTTGAGCTGGCAACGGCCCTGCACCGCCGGAGACACCCGTGACACGCCGGGGATCTCGGCCAGAATGGCCTGCGCATCCTCGACGGTCAGATTCTGGCGCGTGCCGGTGAGCACGCCGCCCGACCCCATCTGCCCGGGCCGCACCACCAGCAGATTGGTGCCCATGGCGGAAATGGTGGAAAGCACCTGCGACTGCGCGCCCGCCGCAATGGCCAGCATGGCAATCACCGCGCCGACACCGATAATCACGCCCAGCACCGCCAGAAAGGAGCGAAGCTTGTTCGCCAGCAGGCTGTACAGCGCGACTTTTACCAGGACCCAGAAATACATGCGTCTTCTCCGTCATTCATTCACGATGTGCCCGTCAAAAATGCGGATCGAACGCCCGCATTGTGCGGCCACATCGGGGTCATGCGTCACCACGACGATCGTATGCCCCTGCGCGTTGAGCTGGTGAAACAGCTCCAGAATCTCGTGGCCCGTTTTGGAATCCAGATTGCCCGTGGGCTCGTCGGCCAGAATCATGGAGGGATTGGTGACAATCGCCCGCGCCACCGCCACCCGCTGGCGCTGCCCGCCCGACAACTGGTTCGGCCCGTGGTGCATGCGCTCCGCGAGGCCGACCGTTTTCAGGGCTTCCTTGGCCTTTTCGTTGGCGTGCTTGTCCTGCGCGTAGAGCAGGGGCAGTTCGACATTCTCCAGCGCCGTAAGGCGCGGCAGCAGGTTGAAGGTCTGAAACACGAACCCGATGTGGCGGTTGCGGATCTCCGCCAACCGGTCGCTGGAAAGGCCGGCCACATTTTCACCGGCCAGCCGGTAGACACCGGAATCGGGCGTGTCCAGACAGCCCAGAATGTGCATCAGCGTGGATTTGCCGCTGCCGGAAGGCCCGGTGATGGCCACCATTTCGCCGTCGTTGACGGTCATGCTGACATGGTCCAGCGCGTGGACGATGGTTCCGCCCAAGTCGTAGGTCTTTGTAAGGGATTCGACCTCGATCACCGCCGGCCTCCTCCCCCGGGGGCGCCGCCGCCGCCGCCCATGCGCATCATCATCATCTGCTGGCGCGCCTTGCTCTGTGCCGGGTTCTGGCTCCCGGCGGCCCAGCGCGTCTCGTCGGCCGGATTCTGCTCGATGACCTCGTCGCCCTCGTTGAGCCCGCTGACCACCTCGGTGCTGCGCCCGTCTGAAATGCCGATTTCGATGTTGCGCTCCTCGCCGTCGGGGTTGGCGCCGCTCTTTACCTTGACGGTGTCGCCGCCCTTCTTGCGGATGACGCAATTGGCGGGAATCTGGAGCACCTCCGGTTTGTCGGCGATGATGATGGTGACGTTGGTTGACATCTGCGGCTTCAGCAGGGCCTTGTTGTCGCTCGTAATCTCGATGCGCACTTGAAAGGTGATGACGTTCTGAACATTGACACCCGTCGTGGCGATGCGCACCACCTCGCCCTTGAACCGCTTGCGAGGAAAGGAGTCCGCCGTGATTTCCGCGGGCTGGCCGACCTTCACGTAGCCGATGTCGCTTTCATCCACCGAGGCGTAGCAGTAGATGTGGGACAGGTCGGAAAGGGTCATGACCGTGGTGCCGCCGCCCACGTTGCTAATGCCCGAGGAAATGATGTTGCCGATTTGCACCGGCCGGGTCGAGACCACGCCATCGATGGGCGATTCGATTTTCGTGTAACTCAACTGGAGTTGGGCAAGTCCAAAGGCAATCTTGGCCTGGTCCAACTGGGCCGCCGCGAGCGCGATATCCTGCTTCTTGCTCTCCAGGTCCAGTTCCTGGGCCTTGACCTCCTCGCGCTGCGCCTGCGCAACCTTCACATTCTGCTCCGCCAAAGCGGCGGCGGTTTGCGCGGTTTCGACCAGTTCCTGGCTGGAAAACTTCTTTTCCAGCAACTGGCCCTCCCGCTTTGCTTTGGCACTCGCATCGGCAACCTGCCGCTGGGCCAGTTGGAGGGCGGCCTCCGCCTTCAAGCGGTTCGCGAGGACGGTCTGCTCCGCCACCGTCAGCGCCGCCTTGGCGCTGTCCAGTTTGGCCTGGGCGGCGGCCACCGAGGCCTTTTGCTGGTCCACCGAGCGCTGCTGGTCCACGGGGTCCAGCGCCATGAGCAAATCGCCCTTCTTTACCGGGTCGCTGACGTTGAAGGGCAACTCGGTGATTTCACCGCTGGCGCGGCATTTGATGTCCACATCCAGGTTGGAGAAGATGGGACCGGTGCACTGGGCAATCTGCCGCAGCGGACCGCGGCTGAGCTTCGCCGTGACCACCTCGTTTTGAACGGCCTGGGTGCCGGAATTTCCGCCCCCCGTCCACCAATGATACCCCGCATATCCACCGACCGCCAGCACACCGGCCGTAACGGTCCATTTCAACACGCTTCGCAGCGACATTATTTAATCCTTATTCAATGAAACACCGGGTCTGGCCCCGTGCGGGGACGGCCGAAAGCACGCTCCAAAATATTCGCACGGTCCGCCGTCGTTTTCAGAACATCACAGCACCAGAGGTCAACAGAAAACTGACTGGTCAGTATTCTAGGCCCCCGTCGTTGCAAAAACAAGAAAAAGAGGGTGTTGGGAAACGCAGGACCAAACTTCATCCCGTGAGATTTGGCCATCACCCTCTGGCGTCATATAGTCATGCCGCAAATCTTATGGTCATTCATGCACACCCTACTGCGCCGCGCCAATCGTGAACAGACCCATCTCAGGGCGGCAGAGGAAGCGGACCTGGGGCGCGGGTGGGGGCACCATGCCAATCCCCCGGCTGGTGTACACAGTGGTTCGGCCGAGCTGACACCGGCCGGCCTCGAAACGCTTTCCCGTGGCCGCATAGGTGTATACCGCGCCCCACAGGGGCAGGCGCACCTGGCCGCCGTGGGTGTGGCCGCAGAGATAGAGGTCCGCTTCGTGCCGGGCGGCCTCTTCGGCGCAGTCGGGATAGTGGTTCAGCACGATTTTATAGTCCGCCCCGGCCATCTCGGCGTAGACGGGCGCATGGGGACCGCTGGGATAGAGGCCGGCCAGGGCAATGGTTTTGCCCCCATGTTTGATGGTCACCGCCTTGTTCTTGAGGATGGTCACATTGGGCGCGGCCTTTTCGAGGCTCGTCACGTCGTCGGCGCCGATGCAGGTAAACACCCCCAGCGGGGCCTTTAGTTGGGACAGCAAGTTGGCGAGCGGCACCGTGTCCCGGCTGTTCACCTGATTGAGATCGCCGGTGAGCAGGATGAGGTCCGGCGCGAGTTCCCGGGCGCGGTCCACCACCCATTGGTCGCGCGGGGACTGGTCCGGCTCCAAGTGCAGGTCCGACACGTGCAAAATGCGCAGGGGCGGATCGAAGGGTCCTTTCAGGTCGATCCGGCTCAGTTCCGGTCCGTTGGGCTCCACGTGGAAGCCCCAGATATAGGCGCCCAAGTAGACCACACCGCCCAAGGCTGCGGCCAGCATCAGTCGTCGCCCTGCGGCGGGCCGCCGGGCGGGGTCATAGCAGGCATGCACCCAGCCCCGCAGGAAAAAAAGCGCCGGCCACGCCGGCAGGGAAGCAAGCAGGACAAAGAGCGCAAGCCCGACAAACTCGTAATACTCACCCAACATGCGGAGATAGTACCAGTATCGATGCCGCACCCGCCAACGGGGAACCTGACCCGTGCAAAGCGCATAAATTCAATGAAACCTCGGGCTTTCGTGGCCTGTCGAAAGAATTGCACCCTGACGGGCAAAAATATACACTGTATGGACCGGTCCGCAAGGCCGGACAACTGAAAGGGAATTCAGATGAGCGAGCAAACACGGCGTGATTTCGTGCGGAACACGGCGATGGGCGCGGTAGCCGGCGTTGTGATGGTCGGCACTTCCAAAACGTCCTGGGCCGGGGCCAATGACAAGGTTCGGGTGGCGCAAATCGGCATCAACGGACGCGGCAAGGACCACCTGGGCGGCCTGTTGCGCCATGAGGGCGTTGAAGTTGCCACCCTGTGCGACGTTGACGAAAACCTCTTTGCGCCGCGTATCAAGACATTCTTCGAAAGCAGAAACCTGAAGCGCCCGTCGACGGAAGTGGACATGCGCAAAGTTTTTGAGAACAAGGACATCGACGCGGTCATGATCGCCACGCCGAACCACTGGCACTCGCTGGCGGCCATCTGGGCGCTGCAGGCGGGCAAGAACGTGTACGTCGAGAAGCCCTGTTCGCACAACCTGTTTGAGGGCAACCAGCTCGTCGCGGCCGCCAAGAAATATGGCAAGGTCGTGCAGCACGGCTCGCAGATCCGCAGCAATCCCTCCATCCAGAAGGCCATCCGGGAGCTGAATGAAGGCGTTATCGGCGAGGTCTACATGGCCCGTGGCCTTTGCTACCGCTGGCGCGACGATATCGGCGTGAAGCAGGACTGCCCGGTGCCCGAAGGCGTGCATTACGACACGTGGCTTGGCCCGGCGCCGGAACGCCCCTTCAATCCCAACCGTTTCCATTACAACTGGCATTATGTGTGGGATTACGGCAACGGCGACATCGGCAACCAGGGCGTGCATCAGATGGACGTGGCCCGCTGGGGCTTGGGCGTTGATTATCCGTCGAAGGTCACCTCGATGGGACGCATGTACATATTCAACGACCAGAAGGAAGTGCCGAACGTGATCACGACGGCCTTCGACTTCCCGAACGCAGGCAAAAAGGGCAAAATGCTCGTGTTCGACGTGCGGCCCTGGTGCACGAACGACGAAAAGGGCGCCAAGGTCGGCGTAATCTTTTACGGCAGCAAGGGTTACCTGGTCATCGACTCCTATTCCCACTACAAGGTTTACCTGGGTGAAAAGGGCACGGACGGTCCGGAAGGGGATGATGAGGGCGATCACTATGGCAACTTCATCGAGGCCATCCGCACGAACAATCCGGGCCTGGTAAACGCGCCCATCGAGGAGGGCGCCAAGTCCTCCGCACTGTGCCATCTGGGCCTGATCTCGGCCAAACTGGACCGGTCGCTCAGTTTCGACCCGGCCAAGTGCGACTTTGTGGGTGATGCAGAGGCCAGCGCCCTGCTGAAACCCGCCTACCGCGCGCCGTTTGTGGTGCCCGAAAACGTGTAACACAAGGCTGAACAGTGAGCTTTCCGGGGACGCCCGCCTTGTGCGCGGCGTCCCCGTTGTCTTGGGGCTTTGGCCGGGCTTTGTCCGCAGACGGTTTCGGACGGGAAACTTGAGGCGCCTGTCCCGCTGAAAGCCGATGGGATCGTTATTAACAAGACAATGTTATAATGCAGGGCGAAGTTTGTACCGTAAACAGAGGTGAACAAGCATGACAACGCAACGAATAGCAGCTCTGGGGGTGTTGGTGGTGGTCATTGTGGCCGTGGTGCTGGTCCAGGCCGTCAGAAGTTTGAGCGGCGACAGCGAGGCCAAGGATTCCAAGACAACCGTTGCCACTTCACAGAAGGACAGCCACAAGTCTCCGGCTGTCAAGCAGAAGAGCGGGCGCGACAATGACAACTGGACCCCCGTCGCGAGCCGCCGCAAGAGTGACCGGGGCGGCGCGGCAGGCGCCAACGCAAAGATGGATGACGCCGCCGGTGGCGCTTCTGGGGCCCCCGGGACCCAGACAGCCCTTTCCGGCGCGGCAGACGCCGGGGCGCAGGGGGCCAACGGCAAAGGGGCGGCCGGAAATCCCAAAGACCCCAAGGCAGCAGCAGCGGCAGCAGCGGCTGCCGCCGCAGCAGACAAAGACAAGGGCGCGAAGGACGGTGTCTCCCCCGAGGCGGCGGCCCGGTCGGAGCAACTGGCCAAGATTGCCCAGGATTTTTTTGACAAGGGCAATTTTGACGAAGCACGCAAGAAACTGTCCCAGAGCCTCCACGACAATCCCAAGAATTCCGGCGCGTGGCGCCAGCTTGCGGCGGTGGAAAAGCAGACCGGCAACACGGAAGCCGAACTGAGCGCCTATGACCAGTGGACCCAGGAGGTTCCGGGCGACAAGATGGCGCACTACGAGGCAGCCTCGGCCTATGCGCGCAACGGCATGGGCGACCAGGCGCTGCAGCAACTGACTTCCTTCCAAACGCTGAGCGGCGCCGACCCCCAGTCCAACGGCATGGCGGCCATTGTCTACGGGCAGATGAACATGACCGATGCGCAGGGCACCGCGCTGAGCCAGTACGTGGCCGCCGACCCGACCTCGATGGACGCCCACCGCATGCTGGGCGAGTTTTACCAGAAGACCGGGCAGACGGACCAGATGTTCTCGGAATACCAGACCATGGCGCAGCTTGACCCGAAGAGCAACGCGCCCTACATGCAAATGGGGAACGCCTACGTGCAGATGGGGCAGTTCGACACGGCGCTGACGCAGTTTGAGTCTGCGGTGACCATCAACCCAAAAGACGCCGAGGCGCTGAGCCGCATGGCCTACATGCAGCGCCAGTTGGGCGACATGCAGGGGGCGGTGACCACCTACCAGCGCGTTGTCGGCATTGACCCGAACTCCACGATGGGTGTTCAGGCCGCCCAACACATGCAGTATATCCAGGGCGAAATGGGCGCGGCTGCGGCGACGCCGACAACGAAGCATTAACAAGCGCCGCTCCCGCCCCGCAGGAGGCGGCGTGGATCGTTTGCGCCGGCAGAAATGTTGCACTCACCGGCGGGATGGCCGCCAAAAACAAGGTGTTTGCCCGTGATGAACCGTCTGACAATGGTTTCGTGCTGTTTTGCCGTGGTCTTTGCGGCGGCCACACTGGTCCAGACCTACCGGGTGTGGCAACTGCAGACTGAGGCCGCGTCCCTGCGCGCCGCCGCGGCGGCCCCGCAGAAAGACGCCCGCAAGACCGCGGCGGGCAAACGAACAGCCGCACTTGACGATGACAGTTGGACGCCCATTGCGGACAACGCCAAGAAGGGCAAAGCCGCCTCCGACGCCAAGTCTGACAAAGGCGGCGCAAACGGAACCAAGACGGCACTCTCCCCTGGGGCAAACGCCGGAACGCCGGGGGAAACAGGCAAGGGACCTGCCGGTGCCCCCAAGTCCGCCAAAGCACCCGCTTCGGGCGCGGAGGCCAAGCCCGCGCCGGGTGCCGCATCGCAGGAACAGGTGGCCCGGTCGCAGGAAATGATCAAGTCGGCCCAGGAGTACGTCAAGACGGGCAATTTTACCCAGGCCCGGGAGAAGCTCCAGCAGGGGTTGAAGGAAGACCCCCAGAATGCGGACGCCTGGCGTCAACTGGCGTCGGTGGACCGGCAACTCGGCAATTCGCAGGAGGAGCTGGACGCCTACCAGAAATGGATGGAGGCGGCGCCCGACGACCGCATGGCGCGCTACATGGCCTCCGAGGCCTTTGCGCGCAACGGTATGGACAGCCAGGCGCTGCAATACCTGTCGGACTTCCAGCAGATGAGCAACAGCGATCCCAATTCCTATGCCATGACGGCAGGCATTTATCAGCAGATGAACATGACGGCCGAGCAGGGCGATGCGCTGCGCCAGTGGACGGGCGCGGCCCCCAATTCACCGGACGCGCACCGCGCGCTGGGCAGTTACTACCAGCGCACGGGGCAGGTTGATCAGGCCATTGCGCAGTACCAGACCATGGCGCAGTTGGAGCCGAACAACCCGGCACCGTACGTGGAACTGGGGAACACCTACCTTCAGACAAATCAGCCCGACGCCGCACTGCAGCAGTTTCAGACCGCGGTAAGCATCCGCCCCAACAATGTGGAGGCGCTTTCGCGCCTGGCCAGCACGGAGCGGCAGTTGGGGGACGTGCAGAGCGCCATGGTGAATTTCCAGCACATTATTGAATTGGAACCGGGTTCCCCGGCGGGCCAGCAGGCCGCCACCAGCATACAGAGCATTCAGCAGCAGCAGGTCGTGCAGGCACAGCAGCAGGCGACACAGCGCCGCTAACTGTTCTCGGAGCCGTGCCAGCCGTATGCGGATTTTTGCCCGCAAGGGGGATGTTATACTTTACGGAATGAACTGAAAGAGCAAGAGGTGTTTGACTGTGACAAACCGTTTGACTATAGCGTTGTCCGTTCTGGTGGTGGTCTTTGCGACGGTGTCCGCCGTGCAGACTTACCGGGTCTGGGGGTTGCAGGAGGAGGCGGGCGTCCTGCGCACCGCCGCGGCGGAAACGCAAAAGGACTCCCACAAGGTGGGGGGCGGCAAGCACGCAGCAGGCGCGGACAATGATTCCTGGACCCCCGTCTCCACGGGCACCGCGAAAGGAAAGGGCCACGAGGCCGCGAATGCGAAGGCTGACGGAAGCTTGGGGCGCGACGGGGGAAAAACGGAGCTGGCCTCCGCGGCCGACGCGGGCAAGCAGGGAGCCAAGGGCAAGGGGACGGCAGAAGACGCCAAGGCCGCGGCAGGCGCGGTCTCTCCCGATGCTGCGGCCCGGTCCGATGAACTTTCCAAGTCGGCCCTGGAGTCGCTCAAGGCGGGCAATCTTGAGCAGGCCCGCGACAAGCTCCTGCAGAGTGTGCGGGAGAACCCGCAGAGCAGCGACGCCTGGCGCAATCTTGCCTCGGTACAGCGTCAGCTTGGGGCGTCCCAGGATGAGTTGGACACCTACAAACAGTGGATGGAGCAGCGGCCCGAGGACAAGCTGGCGCACTACATGGCGGCGGAAGCCTATGCGCGCGGCGGCATGGACGACCAGGCGCTGCAGTATCTGACGCAGTTCCAATCGATGAGCACCGACAACCCCCAGGCCTACGCCATGGCCGCCGGGGTGTACCAGCAGATGAACATGAGCGCCGAGCAGGGCGATGCGCTCCGGCAGTGGGTCAGCGCCGCGCCCAATTCATCCGATGCGCACCGCGTGCTGGGCGACTACTACCAGCGGGCGGGACAGAACGACCAGGCCATCGCGGAATACCAGACGATGGCGACGCTGCAGCCGAACACCGCCACCCCCTACATTCAGATGGGCAACGCCTACGCCCAGATGGGACAGCTCGACGCCGCGCAGGCGCAGTTTGAGACGGCCGTAAGTGTGCGCCCGGCCGATGTGGAGGCGCTCTCGCGGTTGGCTGACATCCAGCGGCAGACCCGTGATTTTCAGGCCGCCACGGCCACCTATCAGCGCGTGGTGAACCTCGAACCGGGCTCAAACGCCGGGGTACAGGCCGCGCGCAACATTCAGTATATTCAGGAAGAGGTGACCATGCGGGCGCAGCAGGCCGACGCGCCGCCACCGCAGTAGGGTCTGGGGTCTTGGGTCTGGGGTCTAGTGAATACCGAAGACGGCGCAAGAGTCAGGCACTGGAGAGGAGCGGGTATGAACGGGTCGCGCAGGGATTTTCTCAGGCAGGCCGGGGCGGTGACGGTTGCCGCGGGACTTGGGACGGGCCGCGCCTTCGGCGCCAACGAAACCATTCGCCTGGGCGTCATCGGCACGGGCAACCGGGGCGGACAGCTCATAGACGCACTGCGTCCGCACAAAGACGCCGGGATCGTGGCGCTCTGCGATGTCCACCAGCCCCACTTGGACAAGTGGTCCGCCAAACTCGGCGGCAAGCCGAAGCTCTTCAAGGATTTTCGGCAACTGCTGGAGCAACAGGACGTGGACGCCGTGCTCATCGCCACGCCGGACCACTGGCATGCGGTGCAGACGATCATGGCCTGCAACGCGGGCAAGGATGTCTACATAGAAAAACCGCTCTCGCTGACCATTCACGAGGGCCGCAGGATGGTCGAGGTTGCCCGGGCGACCATGCGGGTGGTGCAGATGGGCATCCACCGGCGCTCCGGCGTCATGTACGGCAAACTGGCACAGCAATTGCGCGAGGGCCTTATTGGCAAGGTGACGGTGGCGCGCTGCTACCGCATCACCAACATGTGGCCCAATGGCATGGGCAAAGGCGCCGACGCGGCGCCACCGGCGGACCTGGACTGGAACCTGTGGCTTGGGCCCAGTCCAGAGCGCCCCTACCGCGACAACATCGCGCCCTACAAGTTCCGCTGGTGGAAGGCCTACAGTTCGCAGGTGGGCAACTGGGGCGTTCATTTCGTCGATGTCATCCGCTGGATGATGAACGAGGAGTCGCCCGAGGCCGTCGCCGCGCTGGGCGGACGATTCGCCGTCGATGACGATCGTACCATCCCGGACACGATGGAGGTGACCTGGCAATTGCCCTCGGGCGCGCTGGCGCTTTTCGGCCAGTACGAGGCCAGCGGCAACCCGGCCATGAAACGGGGCTATGTGGAGTTTCGCGGCACCAAGGGCACGCTCTACGTGGACGATGAGGGCTATGAAATCGTGCCGGAAAGCGGCGGCCAGTTCCAGGACAGCAAGCGGCGCATGGAGGCCGTCGACGAGAAGAGCGGCGAGGGCGATCTGACCGTGGCGCATCTGCGCAATTTCCTCGACTGCGTGAAGAGCCGCGCCGTCCCCAACGCCGACGTGGAAATCGGCCACCGTTCCACCACCTTCTCCCACTTGGGCAACATCGCGCTGGCCACCCGGTCGGTCATCGAGTGGGACGGCAAGGCCGAGCGCATCACCAACAACGAAAAGGCCAACAGCCTGCTCCAGTATGAATACCGCGCGCCCTGGACACTGGGATAGGACTGCACCGCTGGGGTAACGAATGTAAGCTTGGTGTGTGGGTCAGATGGATTTTCTCGTTCGGCCAAACCGCATCTCAACAGTAAAATGCTCTGGACCCACACAAGAAACAGGCGCGCACCCATCGCCCGAAACGGTTATTCTGCCAAGCCTCAAGAAAAAACAACTTATCCTGAGGATGGGGGAGAAAAGCCTTTTGCGGGAACAACGCAGACTCAGTCAGCCGTGTCGTCCTCGCCCTTGCGGCGGCGGCGTTTGCGCTCTTTGAGCGCATTGGCCTTGTAGAAGAGCGCCGGTTCGATAATCGGCTCGTGGAGGCCTTCGGTCTCCACCTCGCCGTAGCTGACCCGGCCGCGGTAGGTCCTATTGGAAAGGATAATCGCTATCGCCTGGCGCGACCAGCGGTTGCCCTTGCGGGTGTACACACCCTTGGAATGAAGATAGTTGACAACTTTGCCGGTGCTTCTGGTGTTGAGGTATTCGCGGAAAATCATCCGGACCACTTCGGCCTCGCGGTCGTCTATCACCAGGGGCTTGTTTTCGTCAGGACCGCGCCGGTACCCGTAGGGTGCCGGTCCGGTGCCATAACGCCCCTGCTGCACCGCCGTGAGTTGACCGCGTTTGACCTTTGCGCCATGGCTTAAACGGCCCGGACGCTCCAGTACCTTGGTCCCCGTGGCGGGTAGTGTGTTGTGCTCGCGAAGATTTTCCATGACACCACGTTCCAGCATCAATCGACCGCCCAAAAGCTCACCGGTTTGGCCTTGGTGGCCACTGACTCGCAACCCCCGGTGTAACATATATTCACATCCTTATTGTAAGCGATTTGCGCCTGAATGTCAAGAGTTTCTGTTCTCAGCATGTTCTATAAATGGAAACAAGCGACTCTGGCAGGCCTATTTCATCCCGCCTAAAAGAGTGCGCCGACTGAAATAATGTCCAAAGTGGGCGTTGCCTATGCGGGTGGTGGGGAATTTGTGTCGGCAGCTTGGGACATGCCAAGATGGCGACAGGGCGCGTGTGCGCCCCGCTGTAAAGTTTGGGACCAAGGAAGGCTGTAACGAATATGACATTTAGCAGGCGGCAGGCGTTGAAGATCGGATTGGCCGCGGTGGCCGGCGGACTGTCCGCCCGATCACATGCGGCGGATGCGGACCCGGCATTCCTGGCGAACCTGTTGCGGGTGCAGGGTCAAAAGATGGATGAAGACCTGCGCTTCACCGCATTTGCGCTCAAAGCGGATGCGGAGGCCTACGCCCAGGTTGCGGCTCTGTTTCGCGCATCGGCCGTCTCCGCGAAGGTGCAGGTCCGCAGCCATGCCTCCCTGGTCAAGGAGCTGGGCGGCACCCCAAAGGCCGCCGGTGACAAAGCTGACGCGGCGTCCACAAAGGACAATCTGGCCTTTGCCCTCAAGGAGGCCACCCACGAGGCCGAAACCCTCTATCCTGAACTGGTCAAGGCGGCCCAGGACAAAGGCATGGGCGTTGCCGTGCGCGTGCTGACCTACAGCAAGGCGGCGATCACCGAGCAGGCCAAGCTGTACCGCACGGCCCTGGAGCACCTGGAAGAATGGAAGGGCGCAGGCAAGGTGTTCTACGTCTGCCCCGTCTGCGGGCTTGCCACCCTGGGGATGGCGACAGAGGTCTGCCCAATCTGCCATACCCCAAAAGGAATGTTTACAAAAGTCGTCTGACGCGCCCCGGGTGCGGTCTTACTTTACAAGGCTGAGGGTCCATGAAATTCACCAAAAAGTCCGTTGGGCGGTCGGCCGCCGTTTTCTCGGTGCTCATTCTGGTTCTGGGACTTGCGGCCCTCGCCTGCGCCGCACCGGAAACCACCGACAGGGCGCCCGGGGGCGATGTTGCGCCTTTGGCGCCCGTGGCGGCGGGTGTGCAGGAACCGGCCGTGGGGACGCCCCTTTCCATGGCGCGCGCCATCGATTTCGCGGGCAAATTCCACCCCATGGTGCTCCATTTCCCGATCGCGCTCATTCTGACGGCCCTCCTCGCCGAGATGCTGGCGCTGGTCTCGGGCAAGCCGATATTTTCGCAGACGGCGCGATTGACGCTAATCCTTGCCGTGCTGTCCGTTGCGGTTGCCGTGCCGCTGGGCTGGGCGGCCGCCGTCTCCAAAGAATACGTCGACGATTACGCCCGCATGCTCTGGTGGCACCGGTGGATGGGAACGGCCACCGGCATATTGGTGCTGATGGTCGCCTGCCTCTCCGAACTTTCGCAGCTTCGTCGCGAAAGAACTTCCCTCCGGATGGCCTACCGGGCCGGGCTCGTGCTGGCGGCGGGCAGCGTCGCGGTGGCCGGTCACTGCGGGGCGCTCCTGGTGTACGGATTGGGGTACTTCAGCAATTAGTCCAGAGGGACAGTGCCCGGTCCTCCGCATGGCCGGAAAAAGGTTGTCTGCGGGGCCTGCCCCGAGACGAGACTGAACGCGCTGCGCCGCCTGCCCCCCATCTGGAGTGCGGCGGTAGCGACGCCGCTTTGGCTGGGGCATCCCTATCGACCGGAGCATCCCGCGCAACACCGGAAAAAGGGATTACAATGAAAGACAAGCGCTGAAAGTGCGACAGACCGCGTTCTTGGTTGAATCGTTGCCTTGGTTCGGGACGCTTCCCCCATTTCGTCCTGTTGACACCCGCCCGCAGTGGTGCTACGCTGGTTGCATGATGAGAACAGCGCATGGTGGTGCCGGGGGTGCCCTGTAACATCACTCGGAAAACAGGGGGGCGCCTCACTATTATATTGAGTATGACAAATGTGTTTATTCATAAGATTAACAGTGACTGTCCCCTGTTAATCCCGTGTTAATCCCGAAAGCATTACGGATTCCGCAACAAACGAAAGCCGGCAAATTCGTGGCGATAGCCCGGAGTAAGTCCCTCGCGATCTGCTGAGCGGCAAACGCCGGGTGGAAGGCTTGACGAGCCGCCGCGCAAAACCCGGGACCGCTCTCTGGGCACTTCCCAAGCACTTCCGTCAGCAGGCGCGCTGGTGTAACTGTCATGCCAGGAGTCTTGGCACCACTCAAACACATTCCCGAGCATGTCGTACAGACCCCACGTATTCGGCATTTTCTCGCCCACTGGGTGGGTCATCCTCTTGCCGTTGCCGCCATGCCAGGCATAGTTGCCCAATAGGCTCTCGTCATCCCCGAAGTAGTACTCCGTTGTGCTGCCAGCACGACAGGCGTATTCCCATTCCGCCTCAGAGGGCAGACGAAAAACGCCAACCCCGCTGCTGTTGAGCTTGTGGATGAAATCTTGGCAGTCGTCCCACGACACCATCTCGACGGGGAAGTTCCCGCCATCCGTGAAGTGCGACGGGTTGGTGCCCGCCACTGCCCGCCACTGTGCCTGCGTCACCTCGAACCTGCCGAGCCAGAAACCGTTCTCAAGCATAACTCGGTGTACCGGCTTTTCGCTTTCGAAACCTTCCGTACTCCCCATTACGAAGGAACCTCGGGGTATCCAAACAAACGTAATGCCCGCGAATACCTGTGGCTCGCCTGCCGTAGGCATGGCACCCGGCACCGCCTGTGACGAATTGGTCAGTATGTCGACCTTCCTGGCAGGTACTGAGTGGGCAAAGTTCAGGAACAACGGAAGGGATAGAAAGAAAAGGACAGACGCCACCAGAGACCCACCTATGAACAACCTTCGCCTATTACTCGATTTAGAATCGGCGCCTGTGTGCAGGGGCGGCACCTTTGTCCGAGCAGGCGCGGCGAGTCCCGGCGCGTCGCGCATCGCACTGATACGCGCTTTCAGATCGACCACGCGGGAATTGGGGGATAGCGCCATCAACCCGTTACAGATCTGGTCTGCCTCGCAATAACGCGATAGCTTCTCAAGACATGCCGCCTTCGCGAATAGAATAGTTCCGGTATTGGGAAACTGCCTGTCCAAGTCTGTCAGCAAGCGCAACGCCTCTGAGTATTGCCCCGCGCGAAATAGGCATTCGGCCTGCCTGAAACTCCCGGTGGCCGCTAAAGGGTCTCTTTCCATATTTCTTTGCTCCGTCCACAATAGTGACATTCTCGAAGAGCTGCGCTCAAATCTTCTTGCCAGCAACAATATCTTTCTGGACATCACATTCCCTAGATCACAAAAACACACACTTCCATGTAATTACTGCTGTGACAAAAAACGCAAGGTTTCCTGTTTTTCAATTCCAGCAACTATAAGTCATTCTACGAATAGTGAACACAGCGCAAGTGGCAGCAGTTGTCTAATTATAGTTGCATAATGTGCCACCGAGAGCTTCCCACTGCCTGCCGTCTGCATAGAATGTCTGCACCTCAAGAAGGGGAGGGCAACCGTAGGAACACTTAAAGTACGGGCCCTTCGCCCAATAACCTATACAAGGCTCGGTCAAATCGCAACTCCCATCTCTTACAATACCGGCCTGAATGTCGGCCTCACCGTGAGAGAAACTGGGGACGCTTCCCTATTAAATAGGAATAATGTTTTTATGGGAACCGTAGAGTCCCGTCCATATACGGCGCCGACAGAAGACTGCGCTTCGCAATGACGAGATTCAGGGGTAAATGGCGACGCTTCCGAGTGGCACGGACCTAACGAAAACGCGGTTGTTGCGCGCTTTCAGCACTCGTCTTTCGCTGTGGCCGAACCGTTCTGACGCGGATGACCGAGCCATGAACAGGGAACAAAGCCAAAGCAGTTTCATTGCCACCGCAGTCCATAGGGCGATCCCAGCCGTGCTTTCTTTTGCACCCTGCGTGCGCCAAACCTGATTTCAGCCTTGAATACAAGAATCCGACAAGAGCGCCCATTCGCGGAAGATTCAACTGTTAAGGCCGGCCACCGTCTATCGTGCGGGCCCTCGTCCGTCAAAGGGACCAATTGGCGGCCTGCGGACGTGGCGCGCGGGAGGGCGCAGAGAATAGAGCGCCGCAAAAGCTTGTTGGACAGGCAGGCTATCGTTTATTCTTATTGAGGAGAGGTTCATAACGGACAGGGTCCGGATATGGGCCATTTTACCGGTCCCGGCGCTGCGTGAGGCGGCGCGGGAACGGCATGAGGCGGCTTTTATATGTGGGAACGATTTACCGAACGGGCGAAACATGTGGTGAGCGCGGCGCGCGAGGAGGCGGTGCGTCTGGGCAGTGACTATGTCCGGACGGAGCACATCCTGCTGGGCCTGTGCCGCGAGCCGGAAGGCATCGCCGCGCGTGCGCTGGAGGGCCTGGGCGCCGATGTGGAGGCGCTGGCGGCCGAGATAGAGCAGCAGGTGCAGCCGGGCACCTCGACCATGAACAGCGACGACATCACCTTCACGCCTCGGGCGAAGAAGGTGCTCGAACTGGCGGTGGACGAGGCGCGCCGCTTCAACCACAACTATATCGGCACCGAGCACATCCTGTTGGGACTGCTCAAGGAAGGCGAGGGTATCGCGGCCAAGGTGCTTCAGGACATGAAGATAGACCTTGCGCGGGTGCAGGCCGAGATTGTGCGCCTGCTGGGCGACCAGGGGCGCCCGGGGCCGGGCAGCGAGGCCCAGGCGGGCCGCAAGTCGGCCACGCCGGCGCTGGACGCGTTCGGCCGCGACCTGACCCAGATGGCGCGGGAGCACAAGCTCGACCCGGTGATCGGCCGCGAGGGCGAGATTGAGCGCCTGATCCAGGTGCTCAGCCGCCGCACGAAGAACAATCCGGTGCTCATCGGCGAGGCGGGCGTCGGCAAGACGGCCATCGTCGAGGGGCTTGCGCAGGCCATTGTGAACGGCGACGTGCCGGACCTGCTGCTGAAGCGCCGCGTGCTGACCCTCGATCTGGCGGGCGTGGTGGCGGGCACCAAGTACCGCGGCCAGTTCGAGGAGCGGCTCAAGTCGGTGATGAAGGAAATCCGCCGCGCCGACAACGTGATTCTGTTCATAGACGAGCTGCACACCATCGTGGGCGCAGGCGCGGCCGAGGGCGCCGTGGACGCGGCCAACATGCTCAAGCCGTCGCTGGCCCGGGGCGAACTGCAGTGCATCGGCGCGACGACGATGGATGAATACCGCAAGCACATCGAAAAGGACGCCGCGCTGGCGCGCCGTTTCCAGACCATCATCGTCAACGCGCCCAGCGTCGAGCAGACTATCGAAATCATCAAGGGCCTGCGCGACAAGTACGAGGCGCACCACCGGGTGAAATTCTCCGACGAGGCGATCATCGCCGCGGCGCGCCTGTCGAACCAGTACATCACCGACCGGTTCCTGCCGGACAAGGCGGTGGACGTGATCGACGAGGCGGGCAGCCGCGCGCGGCTGCAAATCACGACCCGCCCCGCGACGCTCAAGCTGCTGGAGCATGACATCGAGGAGGCGACGAAGGAGAAGGAGGCGGCCATCCGCGGTCAGGAATACGAGAAGGCGGCGGGGCTGCGCGACAAGGAACGGACGCTGATTTCCCGGCTCGACGAGGCCAAGCGGGACTGGGAGCGCAAGCGCGACTCGGCCGAGGCCGTGGTCACCGACGACGACATTGCCTACATCGTGTCCAAATGGACCGGTGTGCCCCTGACGAAGCTGGAGGAAAAGGAATCCTCGCGGCTGCTGCGCATGCGCGAAGAGCTGCACCACGTGGTGGTCGGCCAGGAAGAGGCCATCGGCGCCATGACCCGCGCGATCCAGCGGTCGCGCTCGGGCCTGCGCAACCGCAACAGGCCCGTCGGCTCCTTCCTCTTCCTCGGACCCACCGGCGTGGGCAAAACCCTGCTGGCCAAAGCGCTGGCCGAGTTCCTCTTTGGCAACCAGGAGGCGCTCATCACGGTGGACATGTCGGAGTACATGGAGAAATTTGCCGTGTCGCGCCTGGCGGGCGCGCCTCCGGGCTATATCGGCTATGACCAGGGTGGCCAGTTGACCGAGCAGGTGCGCAGGCGCCCCTATTCGGTGGTGCTCTTCGACGAAATCGAAAAGGCCCATCCGGACGTGTTCAATGCGCTGCTTCAGGTGCTGGAGGAGGGTCACATGACCGATTCCACGGGCCGGAAGGTGGATTTCCGGAACACCGTGGTCATTATGACCTCCAACGCGGGTGCGCGCCGCATCGGAAAGAGCACCACGCTGGGCTTTCACAGCGAGGAGGCGGGCGAGGCGCACACGCGCATGAAGGACCGGGTGGTGGACGAGGCGCGCAAGACCTTCAATCCCGAATTCCTTAACAGAATTGACGAAATTCTCGTTTTCCACCGCCTGAACCGGGAGCAACTGCTCCAAATTGTTGACTTTCAGGTCAAAGAAGTGATAGATCGGGTGGCGGAGCAAAGCGTCCAATTGGTCCTTTCCGCTGAGTCAAAGGACTTTTTGGTGCGCGTGGGCAGCAGTGAAGAGTATGGCGCCCGGCCGTTGCGCCGGGCAGTGCAGCAGTACGTGGAAGACCCCCTGGCCGAAATTTTGCTCCGTGGGGGGTTCGAAAGCAACGGAACATTGGTTGTGCGACCGTCGGACATAGGCGACCGCCTTGTGTTTGATTCGGGCGCACCTGCCACGGAAGGTTTAAGCAATTGAAAACCAGCTACATAGGCCTCGCCATTGCACTTTGCTGCGCGGCACTTGGCGCCGTGGCCCAAGAGTTTGCGGGCAAGAACGTCAACGAGATTCGCATCGACGGTCTTGAACGCGTCAGCGACCAGGTGGTTCGCGCCAAGCTGGAGTCCAAGCCCGATGCCCCCTTCACCCAGGCCATGGTGTCGCGCGACGTGCGCCGGCTTTATGAACTGGGCTTCTTCAACACCGTGAACGCAGGCGTCGCCGACGTGGGCGGCAAGGTGGTGCTCACCTTCGTCGTGCAGGAAAAGCGGGTGATTGAAGAGGTTCGGATCATCGGCAACAAGAAGATCAAGGACCGCGCCATCCGCGGCGCGCTCAAAATGCGCGAGGGCAGTTCCTTTGTGCCCGAGTCCTATGAGGACGAGCGCAAGGCCGTGCTGGGCCTCTACGAGGCCAAGGGCTATGCCAACACGACGGTGGACGCGGTCGCCGAGAACATCGGACCGTCGCGCGTGCGCCTCATCTACACCATCACCGAGGGGCGCAAGGCCCGCATCCACAGCATCAAATTCGTGGGCAACGAGGCGCTGACCGACCACCGCCTGCGCAAGATCATGAAGACCAAGAAGTCCTGGTGGTTCCTCGGCGGCAAGTATGAGGAGGCCAAGTTTGAGGCCGATCTGGCCGGCATCGTGGACGAATACGGCAACCGCGGCCGCCTTGAGGCGCAGGTTCCCAAGACCGACCTGGTCTACACCGACAACGGCAAGGGCATCGACGTCACCGTCTACATTCAAGAGGGTCCCGAGTACAAGATGGACACCCTCGACATCGCCAACAACAAGGTGTTTGACGATGACGAAATGATGAAGCTTGCCAAAGTGAAGCCGGGCGACGTGCACAACAAGGGCCAGGTGGCCAAGGACGTGCAGTCCCTGCAGAAGAGCTACCAGAGCAGCGGCTACGTGGACGCCGTGATTGCGCCGCAGGTCACGCTCAACCGCGACACGAAGACGACGCGCGTGGTGTACAACCTTTCCGAGGGCGACCTCAAGTACATCCGCGAAATCCGCGTCACGGGCAACAACGTCACCAAGGATGAAATTGTCCGCCGCCAGATGCTGCTGATCCCGGGCGAGCGCTACGACGGCGCCGCGGTCGAGGAAAGCAAGCAGCGCCTGGACAACACACGCTTCTTTGAGTCCGTGCGCCTCACGCTCGACGACCCGACGGGCAAGGACGCCAACACGCTGTTCAGCGACATGCTGGTCGACGTGGACGAGGGCAAGACGGGCACCTTCAATTTCGGCGGCGGTTTCAGCACCGAAGACGGCATCGGCGGATTCGGCGAACTGCGCCTGACCAACTTCGACATCACAAACTGGCCGACCTTCTCGGGCGGCGGACAGCAGTTGCGCCTGCGGCTCAACAAGAGCCAGCGCCGCGACCAGTACTCCATCAGCTTCACCGAGCCGGAGTTCCTGGGATATCCCATCATGCTGGGTGTGGACGCCTTTGACGAGACCTACCAGGTCCGCGGCGGCCAGGACTACAACGAGACCACCAAGGGCGGCCAGCTTCGCTTCGGCAAGTCCCTGTCGCCCTATGTGCAGGCAAGCGTCGGCCTGCTGTACGAGGACGTGAGTATTTCCGGCCTGCCCTGGTACTCCAACCGGGAAATCCGGTCGCAGGAAGGCTCCTCGACCACGATTGCCATCCGTCCGCAGATTGAGCGCAACACGCTCGACAACAAGTACGACCCGACCAAGGGCTCGTGGCACATCCTTTCCCTCGAACTGGCAGGTCTTGGCGGCGACAATCATTTTGGCAAGCTGGAACAGGACTCGACCTGGTACAAGCCCATATCGGACGGCCAGAAATGGGTGCTGTCGCTGCGCGCGCGCAACGGCGTCATGGAGTCCTACGGCAGTTCGGACGAGGTTCCCCTGCAGGACCGTTTCTATGCGGGCGGCACCAACACGGTGCGCGGCTATGAAAACCGCGGAATCGGTCCCAAAGTGCGCAAGTACGAGGTCGCTGGCATAACCTGGGGCGACAACTTCGCGGTCGGCGGCAACCTGCGCATGCTCTACAACGTGGAAGCCAAGTACAAGATTACCAAAGAGTTGCGGGTCTACGGCTTTGTGGATGCCGGCGGCGTCTGGAAGGACGTGGGCGACTTCAGCTTCGGCGACTTCCGCTACAGCGCGGGCGTGGGCCTTGGATTCAATGTGCCCATGCTCGGACCCATCCGGGTGGATTACGGCTTCCCGCTCAATCCGGACAACACGCAGAGCAGCAGCGGCCGGTTGCATCTGGCCACGGGGTACAAGTTCTAGGCCTTTGCCGAGAGAGTTTCAGGGGCGCATGAATCCGGGTGAAAACCCACTTTCATGCCCTCCTTCCTTCCGGGGCCGTTTTGCGCGGCTTTGGAAGGAGTGGTATACTGGCTTCCCACAATCGGAAACGATCAAGCTCCGCGGCATGACCGCCCGGACCCTATAGTTTTCGCGGACAACTCAGAAGAAAAGGATAGTATCGTGTCACACTTTTTTGTGAAGAAAACGACCTCGCTGACCGTCCTGTTCGCTTTCGGTGCCGCCATTGCCGCCCTGACCCTTGCGGGCGCCCCGGCCTATGCCCAGAATAGGAACAATGCTTCCGCTCAGGCCGCGCCTTCCGCATCCGGCGGCGCCGGTTACCGCATTGCCGTGGTCGATATGGCCAAGCTGATGAAGGACTACAAGAAACGCGAGCAGAAGTACGCGGACCTGCAGAAGGACGTGGACAAGATGCAGGGCGAAATCGACATCAAGCAGAAGGGCATCGAGGAGGCCCGCAAGGCCTACGAGTCCAACCGCGACACCATGACCGAAGAGCAGCGCTCCGCCGCCCGCCTCAAGATCGAAAACGACATCTCCGCCTACAAGAGCGAGCTGGAAAAGCGCCAGCGCACCATCGACTCCAACGAGGAAACCGTGCTCAAGGAAGTTGTGGAAGACATCACGAAGGTCATCACCGGGGTTGCCGAAAAGGAAAGCTACCACCTGGTGCTCAATTCCAGCGGCGGCCCGCGCGGCAGCGTGATCTACAGCAGTGCGACCATCGACATCACCCCGACCGTGCTGGGACTGTTGAACAAATAAGCCTCTGCGGGCGGCCGCATTGAGCCCCCGCACGGCACTCGTACGATGGGAATGACCGTCGGTGAAATAGCGCGCCTTTTGGGCGGCACGGTTCAGGGCGATCCCGCCACTGAAATCACGGGCGTCAATGGACTGCAGGAAGCGGAACCGGGCGACCTGTGCTTCGTGCGCAACGACAGTTTCCTTCCCAAGCTGGCCGAGACGAAAGCCTCGGCGGCGCTCATTTCCAAAGCGGTTGAACCCCTGCCCCTGTCCGCCGCCATTGTGGTGGACGCACCCGAACAGGCCTTTGTGCGGGTCCTGCAGCTTTTCGCCGCCGAGCAGTCGCCCCGCCCTGCGGCGGGTGTGCATGAGCGTGCCTGCGTGGCTCCCGGCGCGGTGCTCGGCGAGGGCGTCTCCGTCGGCCCGGGGGCCTGTGTCGAAGAAGGCGCATCCCTTGGGGACCGCGTGGTGCTGTATCCCGGCGTGTATATCGGCCGGGGCAGTGAAATCGGCCCGGACACCATAATCTATCCCAACGCGGTCATCCGTGAGGGTGTCAGGATCGGAGCGCGGTGTGTGCTGCACGCGGGCGTCTGCATCGGCAGCGACGGTTTTGGCTTTGTGCCCATGGGCGGCGTGTGGGTCAAAATACCCCAGGTTGGCAGGGTTGAGATTGGCGACGACGTCGAGATCGGCAGCAATACCGCCGTGGACCGGGCCACCTTTGGTGTTACCAAAATCGGAAACGGCGTAAAAGTTGACAATTTGGTGCAAATAGGCCACAATGTGCAGATCGGTGAACACAGCGTCATCGCCGGGATGGCGGGTGTGGCCGGAAGCACGGTGATTGGCCGTCAAGTGCGCATAGGCGCGTCGGCCGGCATCACCGGCCATATCACGCTCGGAGACGGCGCAAGTGTGGCCGCCAGAAGCGGTGTCACCCGTTCCGTGGCGCCCGGTCAAGTGGTTTCAGGGTTCCCGGCAATGGATCATGCACAGCAACGGCGCGTGATGGTCGTGCAGGCAAAGCTTCCCGAACTCGCAAAGCGGGTCAGGGAACTCGAGGCACGGCTGGCTGCGCTGGAAGACAACAAAGAATTATGAAACAACGGACGATCGCCGAACCGGCCTCCTACTCCGGTGTCGGATTGCATACGGGAAGTTTGACCACGGTCACTTTCAGGCCTGCCCCGCCTGACAGCGGCATTGTGTTCGTGCGCACCGACCTCGAGGATCGCCCGGTCATTCCCGCCATACTCGACCATGTGGTCGATGTGTCCCGCGGCACGACCATCGGCATCGGCGCGGCCACGGTGCACACCATCGAGCACGCCATGGCGGCGCTCGTGGGCACCGGGATTGACAACGTCATCGTCGAGGTGGACGCAGATGAGATTCCCAACGGCGACGGCAGCGCGATGCCCGCGCTGAACGCCCTGCTCAAGGCGGGCGTGGTGGAGCAGGACAGCGAAAAGCTCTACATCACCGTCGATCATCCGGTCTACTACCGCAAGGACGACGTGACCCTCAGCATTCTCCCCTCGGACGAACTGCGCGTCACCATGACCATCGCCTACGCCCACAAGGCCATCGGCACCCAGTACGCCTCCTTCGTCATCAACGAGGAAACTTTCCGCAATGAAATCGCCCCGGCGCGCACCTTCTGCTTCCTGCGCGAGGTGAAGATGCTGCAGGAGGCCGGCCTGATCCAGGGTGGCAGCCTCGAATCGGCCGTGGTCATCGGTGATGACGGGATTCTCAACGACGACCTCCATTTCCCGGACGAATTCGTCCGGCACAAAATTCTCGACCTGCTCGGCGACACCTATCTGCTCGGCCGCCCGCTCAAGGGCCACATCATCGGCGTGAAGTGCGGCCATGAAAAGAACGTCATGTTCTCCAAGCAGATCAAGAAGGTCTACCTGAGCGACCGAGCCGGCGCCGGCCTTCAGGACTGCAGCCCCGCCTCGAAACGCAAGCCGCCCGCGCTCGACGTCAACAAGATCATGAAGATCCTGCCCCACCGCTACCCCTTCCTGCTGGTGGACCGCATTCTCTCCTTCGAACCGATGAAGGAGGTGGTGGGCATCAAGAACGTCACCGTCAACGAGCCCTTCTTCCAGGGCCACTGGCCCGATGTTCCCGTGATGCCCGGCGTGCTCATCATCGAGGCCATGGCGCAGGTCAGTTCCATGCTCTTCTTCGGTGAAAACGGCGAGCCCAACGGGCATTTGGCCTTCCTCACCGGCATTGAAAAGGCACGCTTCCGCCACACCGTCGTGCCCGGTGACCAGTTGGTCATCAAGGCCGAAATGATGAATTTCAGCCACAACGACTGCAAAGTGCGCGCCACCGCCCTGGTGGACGATGTTGTGGCCGCCGAGGCCGTCATGAGCTTCGGCCTTATGCAGATTGAGGAATAGTTCCCAGTATCATTCCCTAGAATTGAGCGGTGCCCGTCCAGAGCGGTTCGCAACGCAGAAACTAGCACCCTGAAGTGTTCTGTTTCTCTGCGGGGAGGACAATGGAGATGCAGTACTTGCTGTTGGCCGCAATCCTTTGGGGAGGTGTTTCTGTAGCGCCAGCGGTCGAACCGAAGCGTGCAACAAAGGAATCACTTGTCGGCACGTGGGTTAAGGAACGCGCGTCCAACGCCGATGAATTCTACGTGGAATCCTTGAAGTGGGATATCTCCGTAACATTCCAAACTGATGGGAAGTTTGTGTGGCATGCCATTCGCAGGGAGCATTTCACGGACAAGAATGGCAAAGATGTTTCGGTAAAAGGCACATATTCGGTAAAGGGTGGCGGGATTACTTACCGATTTGACAATCCCTCGCCGGAAGCGTGGAAGGAACTGCCAAAGTTCATTGCGTGCTTCCCCAAGAAAACCGGGGGATACCACGGCACATACTTCATAGATGATGATACCCTTTGTCTGTCGGCCGAGAAGATTGGCACCATCTTCGAACGCAAGATCGAGAAAACCGAAACAGCCAAGACCTCCGCATCCGAGGCCGGCAACAAACCGGTTGATGCGTTCCCGTCGGCCGATTCCAAACCCACAACAACGGGCTCACTCCTTGGGGCTTGGGTCATGACACAAGCAAAGAAGGAAGGCTACGTGTACCCTGCGGGTGAGTACTGGGACATAATGGTGAGTTTTCAATCGAATGGTCGCTTTGACTGGCATGCAATTAAGAAATTCCTGCCTTCCGACAATCACGGCACAGACGTGTCAGCTACGGGAACTTATTCAATCGATGGTTCTTTGATCACCTATCAATTTGACAAGCCTTCACCGGAAGTATCGGAGCACTTGTCGAAATTCTTCGACTTTCAGCCTGAACAACTTCGCGGCCAACATGCCTTTCTACTTCCGGGTAGCGCCCTGCTCTTGGCGAATGAGGAGGGCAGATACTGCTTCTATTTCATACGGAAAGCGAAAGGGGCAGCAGTGAGTTCCAAGACACAAGGACAATGAGACCCTCCTCAGGTTCATCGTGCCTGATTTGTTATGCGCCCTGGGCCAGCAGAAACGGAGCATCTTCAATCTTGTCGTGTTTGTTTTTCAACCCTGTCCATTCATTCCGTTCTTAACGGACAAATCATAGTCACCCGGCGTGATGCGCCAGTCGCCATTCTGTACCGGGATGGACTTTCGTTCCCTTCCCTTGGTAAAGATGGAATTCTCCCACCCCTTCATCTTCATGCGGAACACATGTTCCCGCTCCACAAGTTTCGTCAAGGGCGCCTCTGGCGTGCCGGTCAGGTCTTCGCGCAGGCGGTCCACATCGGCATAGACGGTAAGTTTGGCCTTGTTGCCGTCGACCTCCAAGAACACCACGCCGGTGCCGTCGTAATCGAAATAGGAGCATGACCCGACGGATACAATCTTCTTCGGGCTGTCGGGCAAGTCCATCGGTCGCCAGTCGGTGGGCCGCGCCTGCATGTAGCAGTCGGGCGCGCAGAGCAGCGCGGCATTCCTGCCAAAGCTGAACGCGCCGGGCGGACAAACCACATCGTCGGCGGGCAGTTCCATGCGCGCGCCGCGCGGCAAACGGCGAAAGAGTTCCCCGGCGATCATGTGGCTCACGGCGCGCTCCGGCGTGTGGCGCAGGTTGAGGTAGTGCTGAGGCCAGTCGGGGTTCCACGCGGCCACGGCCCGTGCGTCGTATTGGAACTGGCTGGCCGCCTGCACGCCCAGCCCGCGGAACTGCCGCGCGAGCGCGGAGTAGGTGCTGATCTGATGCAGGCTCCCCGCCGCGTCGAATTCGTAGACAAGCCGGGCCTTTTGGGCCAGGCATTTCTCCAGGTCCCAGTCTTTCGTTTCGGCGATGAGGTTCTTGGCGTCATTGACCGGCGTGGGCGGCAGCCCGCCGGGGTAATTGCCGATGGTAAAGGCTTCGGCGCGGCTGTCGGCGATGGCGCGGACGACGTCGGGATAACTGGACCACCAGGTGCGGAAGTACGCGATGGGCTGTTTCGCGCCCGTGTCACGCATGGCGCCAATCATCGTGTCGATATAGCGCCGGAGGGTGTCGTAGCGGAACCACGCATACATGTCGCCGGTGCGCCAGGCCGGGTCGGGCGCGAAGCGTTCCCAGGCCACCCGCGCACCGTCGAGGCCGCGCAGGTTGCTCGCGGGGTCCTCGCCGTAGGCGTTGCCGGGCTCACGCTTGCGCAGTTGCTCCAGCGTCCAGTAGTCGGGCTCGTTGATGATTTCGAAGAGCGCCAGACAGGGCTCGTCCGCAAGGCGCTTGCCGGTATGCGGGTTCTGGTGCGCCAGGAACTGGCGCAGGTAGTTGGCCTGGGCCGGCCAGCGTTCGGGCCACAGGCCCATGGACTGCTTGGGCGTTTCGAGGGAAAAGCTTCCGGGCCGCTGGTTCGGGCCGTTCCACCAAGCGATGGGCGTGAGCATGAGATAGATGCCGCGCCGGTCGCACTCAGCCACAATGCGGTCGAGCAGGTCCAGATGCTCGTTGGGCACCAGGTTTCCGTCCCCGTCGGAGATTTCGCGGTCAAACACATGAATGCGCACAATGTCGATGTTCATGCGTTCGAGGTCGTCAAAGTCGTCGTCGATGGCCTGCGCGTGATTGACACCGGCCTTGCGCAGGCTTTCATACTGTCCCCAGCTTTGGGTGTAGTAATTGACACCCCAGAGCGCCGCCTCGGTGCTGTCGGGATAGCGCAGCACGCCGCCGTCCACATACAGCGGCTGTAGCGGCCTGGGCCGCGGCCCCACAGTCCCGGCGGGCGCGCGGTCGGACTCCTTCTGCGTGGGCAGGTCGAAATAGCGGGCGGGCAGTTCGGCCTTGTCCCCGGCGAGGAGTAGCACCGGTGTGCGGTAGAGGCCGCCGCCCCAGCTTTGATTGTGCACCGCCACATACAGCGTGTTGGTCTTGCCCCAGCGCACCGCCTTGTCGGGCACGGCATATTCGCGTAGCTTGTCCCAGCCCGTGGTCGCGCCGATGCGCTGGCCGTTGAGGAAGGTGACGTCATTGTCGTCCACGGCGGCGATATGCACCCACAGCGGCGTGCCGCGCAGGCTTTCGGGGATGTCTATCCGCACCCGCAGCCAGGTGACGCCCAGTTCCGCAATGGTCTCGGGCACCTGTGCCGCCTTCCATGGAGCGTCATCACCGGGCGGTGCGCCGATGTCCTCGTACCGCAGTTCTTTGCCCGCATAGTGGGACTCCCAGGGCAGCACGGACAGGTCCATGGCCGCGGGCAGGGGGCAGCTGGTCTCGGCCTCGCCCAGCCGTACATTCAGCGTCGCCGACGATATCTGCGGGTCGCGGTCCAGGTCGACGATGTACAGCGCCGAGGCGCCGCCTCCGCCGAGGTCGGGCGGCGAAGTCACGCCGGTGATGTGGGCGCTGTGGGTGGAGAACTCGGGCTTCATGCCCGGTTCCGCGCCCGAAACCAGCGCCATGACGCGCACCTTGAACAGGTCGCCGGTAAAGACCGGGAAAGTCGACACATTCGGCGCGGCGTACGAGGACACTGTGGCGCATACAAGCATCGCAGGCAGCAGGAGTCGGCGCATGGGAAATCATCTCCGGCGGACGGTTGTTACGACTCGGTTATTATCGGTTGCCGCAGCGCCGGTGTCAATGCACCCCTTCCTTTTCATACAATGGCCGTAACACTGTCAGGAGAGCCTATATGCTGAAGAAACTCATTGCCGTTATTGCGACCCTTTGGGGCGCCACCGGGCTTGTTGCCGGCGTGGTGCTGGGTGTCTACATGCACCGGCAGATCAACCATCCCTTCTACTTCCTGCTGCCCTTTGTGGTGCTGGGTGCCCTCGGACTCGTACCGGCGAGCCTGATACTGCTGCTCCTGCGGCCTGGAACGTGGAAGAAAAGGCTGGCCGTGGTGGCAGCCTACGCCGCCGTGATCACGCTGGCCATCGGCGGGCCGGCCGCATGGCGGAACTATTACGAAACACCGCGCAACGGGGGACCCTATCTCGTGTGGTCCGATGACCCCAAGACCACGGTGACTGTGTGCTGGACCGCCGAGCAAAGCGCGCCTGCCCGCGTGGAATATGCGGCGGAGGGGTCTTCCGAGTGGAAAGCCACGGACAGCGGCGCCACCCACTATCCCAAGGTCAAACTTGCGGCCCTGCTGCCGGGCACGAAGTACCGCTACCGCATTCCCGCGCTGGGCGGCCAGGAATATCCCTTCCAGACCGCGCCGGCCGCGCCGGAAGACTTTTCCTTTGCGGTCTATGGCGACAACCGCCATGCGGGCGGTTTTTCCTGGCACAGTTCGGTGATACGGGAGATGCAGCATCAGGACGTGCAGGCGCATTTCCGCTTTGTGCTCAACTCGGGCGACATCGTGGAGCGGCCCGGCAAGGGCCATGGCTGGCAGTGGGCCACCTTCCTGCGCGACATCACGCCGCTGGCCGCCTCGCGGCCCTATGAGGTGAGCCTGGGCAACCACGAGTCGGGCGGCGACCCCGAGCCCTTCGCCGAGTATTTCGATTACGGCCACCCCGAACACTGGCGCGTGTTCGACTATGCCGGCGTCCATTTCATCATGCTTTCCACCGAGGACAATCTTGACCCCGGCAGCCCCCAGTTCTCCTGGATGGAACAGGCGCTGGACAACAAACCGGCCGACACGCGCTTCACCGTGGTCACCATGCACAAGCCGATGCTGACCCATGACCCCCGTGAGCGCTACAACGAACCCGGCCGACGCGGACAGCTTGAACCACTCTTCGCCGCAAAGGGCGTTGATATCGTCTTTGCCGGCCATGTCCACTCCTATGAACACCATCACCTGCCCTCCTTTGAGCACGTGATCACGGGGGGCGGCGGCGTGCTCCTCTGGGCCAAGCCCGTGCCGGGACCGGAAACGGTCAAGACCGAGACGGTCTGGCATTTCTGCGCGGTGGACGTGAAGGGCAAAACCATGTCGGTGCGCGCCCTGCGCACCGACGGCAGCGTCATCGACGCTTTCGAGGTGCAGAGCAAGAAGTAGCCCACGGGGTCTCTGGGATGAACAAGAAGGCAAGGAATGTCTGGTGATGCTTCGTCTGAATCTTCTGCGAAGCCCTAGGGTTGGCCGGATTCTTTGACCGTTCCGGCGCTGCTGTGCTACCATTCCGATGGTCTAACCTGCGTATTTTCAAGGGTTTTCTGAGGATTCATCATGCTCGGCATCAGCGGCGGCAACCTTTCCTCTTCCGCCATGCACCAACCCAAAGGCTCGGCATGGGTGGTGTATAAGCGGCTGCTGGGCTATGCCTGGCGATACAAGGCCCGGCTCATGACCTCCATGACGCTGGCGGTCGTAATCGCCGTCTCCTTCGGCGCCATGCTGGTGACCGTCGGCACGGTGATCAAGCTCACCTTCTACACGCCGCCCACGGCCGCCGAACTGGCCACCCCCCCGCTGGACGGCCACGGCAAGTCCCTTATCAAGGAAGACCCGGCAGAGAAGATGTGCCGGGACATCCAGGAATACTCCGAGAGCCTGCGCGGCTATGTGGGCTGGGCGCCCTCCGGACTGGACGAGCGATTCCGCGCGCTGGTGGCGGCGATGCGCGCCGACCGCATGCGCGCGCTCATGATTTCCTGCCTGCTGGTGACGCTGCTGGCCCTGTTTGTGAACGTGGCCCGCTTCTTCCAGGAATACCTGGCGGCCACCGTCGGCGCGCGCGTCACGACCGACGTGGGCAAGGACATGTACGAGAACCTGATGCGCCAGTCCATGGGCTTCTTCGAGTCGCGCCCCTCGGGCGAGATTCTGGCCCGCTTCAACAACGACATGTTCATGGTTAACCGCGGCCTGGAGGGCGTGTTCATCAAGATGATGCGCGAGCCCATCAAGATTCTCATCCTGCTGGCGGTGGCGGTGAGCGTGGACTGGCAGTTGACCATCGTGGGCGTGTGCGTGCTGCCCGTGGTGCTCTACGCGCTGATGTTCATCGGCATGAAGATGCGCAAAAGCGTGCGCCGCTCGCTGCAGAAGATCGCCTCCATGACCTCCGTGGTGAATGAGACGGTGCGCGGCATCGCCATCATCAAGGGCTACAACATGGAGGAGTATGAAATCGGCCGGGTGCGCGGCGAAATCAACAAACTGCGCCAGTTCCTGTACAAGATGGGGCGCCTCCAGGCCGCCACGGGTCCGACCACCGAGTTTCTGCTGGTGCTGGGCGTGGTGGGCTTTGTGCTCTTCAGCGGGCGCCGCGTCGAGGCGGGCCTGCTCGATGCGGGCGACCTTGCCAAACTCTATTTTGCGCTGGCGATGATGCTCGATCCGGTGCGCAAGATGTCGGACGTGAACAATCTGGTGCAGACCAGCGTGGCCAGCGCCGAGCGCTGCTTTGAGATGGTCGACATCACGCCGGACATCGTCGAGCCGCCCGATGCGGTGGAGATGGCTCCGCTGCGCGACGCCATCCGCTTCGAAAATGTGTCCTTCTCCTACAACGGCACCGACACGGTAATCCGCGACCTGTCGCTGGAGATCAAGAAGGGCCAGATGGTCGCCCTGGTGGGCTCCAGCGGCGCGGGCAAGAGCACCATGGCCAAGCTGGTGCCCCGCTTCTACGACGTGAGCGCGGGACGCATCACCATAGACGGGATGGACATCCGCAACGCCACCTTCCACAGCCTGCGCGAGCAGATGAGCATCGTGACCCAGGACACCGTCCTGTTTGCCGAGTCAGTGCGTGCCAACATCGCCTTCGGCCGGACCGAATACTCTGACGACCGCGTGCGCGACGCGGCGCGGGCGGCCAATGCGGACGGGTTTGTGGGCGCGCTGTCCGAAGGCTACGACAGCATGCTGAGCGATTCGGGCGGCAATCTTTCGGGCGGCCAGCGCCAGCGGCTCGCCATTGCGCGCGCCATCATCAAGGACCCGGCCATTCTCATCCTCGACGAGGCGACCTCAAGCCTCGATTCCGAAAGCGAGCGGCTGATCCAGGACGCGCTGGACCACTTTGTCGCCGGGCGCACGACCATTGTCATCGCGCACCGCCTGTCCACCATCCGCCGCGCCGACCGCATTGTGGTGATGGACGGCGGCCGCATCGCCGAAGAGGGCACGCACGACGAACTCATCGCCCGCGGCGGCATCTACCGGCGGCTGCACGACACCCAGTTCAGAAACGAGACCGACAGCACCCCCGGTGCCGCCAAATGAGCAGGCGCGCGGCGGCAGTTTGCGCCGTGCTGGCCCTGGGAGCGGCCGTGCTGGCGATAGCATGCCTCCACCCGACTCCGACTCCGCCTGAGACCCCAAAAGCGCCCCAGGAGGCGCCCACGGCGCCCGCGGCGCCGCCTGCAACGCCACCACCACCCGCACCGGCACCTTCCACTGCCGAAAAGCACACGCCCACCGTCACCGCCACGCTGACCGCCGTGTCGCTGTCCGACGCCAAGCCGCTGGCCGGGATGGTTCCCATCATCACGCTGGAACCCAACGCCTTTGACGAACCGCTTGCGCACGGCGACCCGACCGGCGCCGACGGTGTGTGCAAATTTGCCTTTCCCGCCGACCGCAAGGTCTGTCTGCGCGTGTGGGACCCCAAGCTGGACTATTTTCCCAACAATTACTTCGACGTGCTGCCCGGGGATGAAGACTCGGCCACCGAGGGCGCCATTGCCATGGCCCGGTCCGCATCGCTGCACGCGCTGCTGCTGCGTCCCGACGGCGCCCCCGCCGCGGACGAAGCGGTGCACATGATGATGTTTCACCCCAAGCTCGGACCCTGGTGGCCCAGCGAGTCAAAGACAGACAGCGGCGGCGCCGTTGCCTTCGAAAAAGTACCCCCCGGCATGTTTGCCGTGCAGATGGAATGCCCCTCGGGCCGCATGCGCGCCGAGGATGTCACCCTGCTCCCTGGAGAATCGGGCGACCTCGGCCCAATCACCCTGGCCCCGGCGCAGTAAACACCACCGTCATTGCGAGCTTGTATTCGTCATTGCGAGCGAAGCGCGGCAATCTCGCTCTCGCGATGGCCCAGACGTGGGGGGATGGTTTCAAGAGATTGCCGCGCTTCGCTCGCAATGACGTGGCCGGTTTGGGTTGTAAGCCCTCATTAAAGGTCATCGTACAAGTCCCGCCATTCAGGATTCATATCTTCGATTAGTGTAATCTTCTTTGCCCGCGACCCGGCCTTGATGTGTTTCTCAGCCTCGATGGCCTGCATCATAGTGGGAAAGTGTTCTGTATATACGAGCTTGCTCAGCTTGTACTTGCTGCTGAATACGCCTCCCCGCCCTTGTTTGTGCGCATAGATCCGCGAAGAAAGATCCGACGTTACGCCGGTGTAAAGGACCGTGTTCCCCTTGTTGGTGATGATGTAGACACAGGGATCCTTTGCCATCTCGCACTCCTTTCAGAGTTTAAGACATGCCAAGCCACGCCAGCACATTAACTCTAAACCCGCGGCGTGGCAAGAGTGTCTCCTCAAGGGACCAGCAACATTCTGCCGTTTTAGAACGAAAGGCACCCGTCATTGCGAGCTTGTATTCGTCATTGCGAGCGAAGCGCGGCAATCTCGGTCTCGCGATGGCCCAGACGTTGGGGTATGGTTTCAAGAGCTTGCCGCGCTTCGCTCGCAATGACGAACTTGTCACGCGGTCCCAAACATCTCGCGGTCGAGCGAGCGGTATTGCACCGCCTCGCTGACATGGTTCTCGGCGATGATGTCCGCGCCCTCCAGGTCCGCCAGCGTGCGCGACACGCGCAGCACCTTGTCGTAGGCGCGGGCGCTGAGCGCCAACCGGCGCAGCGCCATTTCCATCACCGACTTCGCGCCCTCGGTCATCACGCAGTGCTTCCGGATGGCCTTCGTGTCCAGATGGGCGTTGCAGGTGTGCTTGCCACCGAGCCGCACGCGCTGGCGGTCCCGCGCGGCCTGCACCTGCGCGCGCACCTCGGCGCTGGTCGGCCCCGAGGGGCGGTCGTCGGTCATCTCCTCGAAAGACAGCGCCGGCACGTCCACGTGAATGTCGATGCGGTCCAGCAGCGGCCCCGAAATGCGCCCCATGTAGCGCTGCACCTCGCCGGTCGAGCAGCGGCACACCTTGCGCGGGTCCGTGCGGCAGCCGCAGGGGCAGGGGTTCATCGCCACCACGAGCATGAAGCGGCTCGGATAGGTGACGGAATAGCTCGCGCGGCGGATGTGCACCATCCCCTCTTCCAGCGGCTGGCGCAGCACTTCCAGCGCGGCCCGGTTGAACTCGGGCAGCTCGTCGAGGAAGAGCACGCCGTTGTGCGCCAGGCTCACCTCGCCCGGATAGGCCATCGTTCCCGCGCCGCCGCCCGCAATGGACACCGTCGTCGAGGTGTGGTGGGGACAGCGGAATGGGCGCCGCACGATGAGCGCGTCGCGCCGTCCCGCCATGGGCGTGATGCTGTAGATGCGCGTCGTCTCCAGCGACTCCTCAAAGGCCATTTCCGGCATGATCCCCGGCAGCCGCGACGCCAGCATGGTCTTGCCCGTTCCGGGCGGGCCGATCATGAGCAAATTGTGGGCGCCGGCGGCGGCCACGGTCAGCGCGCGCTTCACGTGGCCCTGCCCCTTCACATCGCTCAGGTCGGGCACGCTGCGCTTGGCCGCGGCAAAGGCCGCGTTCACGTCCGTCACACGCGGCTCCACATCCTGCTGGCCCGAAAGAAACGCGTGTGCATCATTGAGCCGGGCAACGGGGATGATTTCGATGCGGTCCACCACGCCCGCCTCGTCTGCATTGTCCACGGGCAGCACGATGCCGCGCAGGCCCAAGTCGCGCGCGGCAATGGCCATGGAAAGCGCCCCAGGCACGGAGCGCACCGACCCGTCCAGCGCGAGTTCGCCGACCAGGGCGTATTCGTTCAGGCGTTGGCCGTTGAGCTGGCCGCTCGCGGCCAGCATGCCCGCGGCGATGGGGAGGTCGAGGGCGCTGCCCTGCTTGCGCATGTCGGCGGGAGCCAGATTGACGATGACGACACCGCGCGGCACGCGGAAACCCGAATTGCGCAGCGCCGAGGACACGCGATCCTCGCTTTCCTTCACCGCCGTGTCGGGCAGGCCCACCATTTTGATTTTATTTTCGCCGGGCCGGATGTCCACCTCCACCGCAAGCGGATAGGCGTCTATTCCGAGCACCGCGCACGACTGCACCCGCGCAAGCATACAAGGTTCCCCACAGGGATGTTGCGACTGTTGCGGCCTCCGGACCGCACCGTGTCATTTTGGAGAATAGGGCGCGGATGAATCAAGCAAAGCAGAAGGACCTTGTGCGCAGCGCCCATGGTTTGCATTTCTGCCTGTGCCTAAAGGGCTCCCCGGCAACCCTCCGATCCGCACATGCAGACAAATGGATTCGAGATCGTGCTCTCCGTGGCGAGATAGTCAATGGTGAGTTCCTCGCCGGGCATAATCCTCTTCACCGCAACAAGCCACCGCCCGCGAAAGGCCCCATTGGGCGAGCAGGAGTGATTCAGAAATTTCAGGCCCCCCGTGGGCTCAATCTTTTGTCCGTCCAGCGTCAAAGAATTGCGGGTGTCTTCTTTGACGGGATTGCCGCTGAAGAAACCCAGTATTTGCCCCGGTATGTACAACTTCCGGGCATACAGCCCATGTCCCTTTGCCGTGTCCTTGACCAAATGCACTCCATGCCGGACATCGTTCTTCCGCGAGTCTTTGCCTGCCTCTTCGGGCATTCTGTCCCGTTTCTTCATTGGCCGCCCTTTATGAGGAGGTTTTCCCAACTTCCATTATCAGTTCCTCTGCCTTGCGCTTCAGCGGCCGGTACATGTATTCGGCCAGCGTGGCGACGGTGCCGCGGTCAGATTGGTTCTTGGCCACTTTCGCGAGGGTGTCGATGGCTTTGAAGGCGGTTGCCTGCGCGTCTGTGGCCAGTTTGGCCGCTTTGGCCATATTTTTCGCGAAAAGCCCCGCGTTGTTGTTCTGTTTCGCGTCTGTTGCCGCCTTTTCGGCGGTGGCCGCCGCTGCAACGCTTTCGAGCGTGTCAAAGAACGCCACGCCAAATTCGAGTCGTCCGGTCCAGTAACGGATGTATTCCGCGCCTGCCTCACCCTTCGGTGAGGCCACCTTCTGCACATCGGCAAGCGCGCGCCGGTAGCCTTCCCGGTCGGCGGCAAATTCCTTTGGAAAACCGTCCGGCGTCCAGCGTCCCATCACTATGGAGGGAACCGGGAAACCCACGCCCAGCCCGTGGTCTTCAATGGCGGCGGTCACGGTTTCTATTTCGCTAAATGCCTCGAGCATGGGCCCAACGGCCGACTCGCCGCAGACATCACGAATCAAATCGCGCGAGGTCGTCTCCGGGGTGGTGCCGGCGTCCCACGCCGCTTTCGCCAGGTACGCCACGGACGGGTCGAGGTCGCTGATCATCCACTGGCGGGTGCAGAATCCTGCCAGGCCGTGTTCGCGCATCAGACCCACCAGCTTGTGCAGCGAGCCCGTCGTGAGCTGTGGCGGTACGCCCACGCCGTCGTCCTGAAGCGTCACGGCGAGGATTGTGGGGAGTTCCTTGGACGGTATCTTGTCAAATGCCTCCGGACGGCGCAGCACGCGGGTCGGCGTGTAGTCGAGCACGACGAGCAGTTCGGCGTCCTTCGGCAGCACGCGCGGAAGAATCGGGAAGAGTTCCTCGGCCACCTCGTAATACACCAGCTTTGCATCGGGTTTGCGGCTGGCGGGCAGAATGGCCGGATCGGTGCGCAGGTGGTCGGCAAAGCACAGTCCGGCCAAATCGCCCTTGACCTGCATGACGGCCCGTTCCGCGCCGCCGGTGTTGGCGGTGCGTCGGCCCGCCTCGGCGAGCACGGCCTCAAGCGAGGTCACCTCACTGATGTGGTAGCGCGCGTCGAGTTCCTGCCACGCCGACTGGTACAGGTCGATCCAGCTTGGCCATTCCGTGCCGACGGGAAAGCCGTAGGAGTCTATGTCCGGATAGGTGTCCACCAGTGTCCTGAGTATCGTGCCCGCGACGTCGATCAAGACGGGGTTGTCCGGGCGCACCGTCGGCCCGGGACTCACGGTCAACTGGCCCAACTGTTGCACCGGCTGCGTCTCGGGCAGCACGGCCGCGAGTTCCTTTGGGAAATCTGTGATGGACCCGACCATGCTCGAAGCGATCCCCCGGCTGTGCGCGTAGTCCACCAGTTCATGGCAGTGTTTCACGGCCGCCGTGATGAGCGCGTCCGTACCGGCGCCGGGCAGCGGCAGGTCGGGATTCCAAAACTCCGGCTCCTGTCCGAACAGCCTGCGGCCGGGCATGTCGTCGGTGATGGGGAAGTGCGCGCCGTACCACAGCGTGGCCGAGGAATTGGTGACGCCGCGCACGGTCATGCGCAGGAAGGGCTGCGAGGGGCCGCTGTTCACCCGTATGCGGTTGAACTTGAGCTTGGCGAGCTGGTCCATGAAGGGGCGGTAATCGGCCATTCCCCAGCCTTCCATGCCCATGGCAAAATCGCCCATGGCCTTCCACATGCGCACGCGGAATACGGGCTCGAAGACCTTGTCGATTTGCGGCAGGAAGAATGCGCGCCCGGCCTCGGGAAAAACATCGCCGCTGAGCAGATAACGAACACCGTACCGCTCGGCAAGTTCATACACGCCCCACATCGTCGCCACCGGGCTGCCCCCGGCAATGAGCAGCGCGGGCTTGCCTTTCCATTGTGCATTGCGCAGAAGAAAACCCTGATCGCTGAGCTTGGGCACAGAGGCGCAAAGCGCTTCAGCCCCGGGTACACCCTTCGGCAGACCGACGAAGAACAGGCTCTCCGCGCTTTCGCTCGGCGTGGATGCCACGCGCACGCTGACGGGGAACAGCCGCTCCAGGTATCGCTGGAGTTCGTTGGCAGCAAAGGTCTCCAATGGGTCCGCCTGCGGCGTGACAACGATGTTGATCTCCGCGCCCGCCGCGCGGGATGCGCCCCAGGCAAAGACAAACAACGCCGCCAAGAGCAGAATGATGACCCTTGCATACCCCATGGCTGCACGCTCCTCTTTCCGGGAATGGGCCCGGGCATTCCGCCGGATCAGCGAAGGAGGGACCGGCACCCATGCGCCGACGTCAATCCCTGCCTTAATGGATGGTTACACACCTGACTTGGCGACGCACTCCACCATCTTCGCCAGGCCCGTCACGGCCACTTCATAAGGGTCCATGGCCCAGTATTCTTTCTTGAAGATTTCGAGCGAGAGCGTGCGCTTGTAGCCGATGGCCTTCAGATCGCGGAGCGCCTGGCCCAGCGGCAGCACGCCGTCGCCCGGATACACCCGGTGCTCGTCGCCCTGCTGCTCGCGGGGCACCTCGTCCTTCACGTCGTTCCAATGGAAATCGGCGATGAAGTCGCCCTGAATGTGCTTTAGCCCGTTGAAGCCCGAGCCGCCGCGAAACATGTGGAAGGTGTCGGCGATGAGGCACGCCTCACGGTCGTCGGTGTCCATGGCGATGCCGGAGGCCTGGCCGAGACGGTTCACGCTTTTCATGAACCCGACAAACTCAAAGGCAACCTTGATGTTGTAGTCCTCGCGGCCGATGCGCATCAGCTCACGGTAGCGGGCCGTGGCGGTCTTGGCGTCGAAGTCGGGCCCGTCGGGCGCGGGAATGGCCGCAACAAAATGCGAACCCACCTCGGCGGAACGGCGCATGCGCTCGCGCGTCGCCTCCAGCGACTTTTTGAACGCATCGTCATCCATAGGCATGCACTCCCAGAGACCGATGATGTTGGGCACGAACATGCCTCGATCAACGATCTCCTTTCCGAGGTCCTTCAGGCTGCCGCCGTCCTTCTCGTGCGCCTCCAAGTCGGTGATCCAAAGTTCAATCGCGTCCCAGCCCGCCTTGGCGGTCGCATCGATCTTGGTCTTCACATTGGCGGGACGGATGGTGCTGACGTTCATGCAGATCGGCCAGGGGCTCACGCCCTTCTGGAATCGGGGCGGTGCATCCTGTGCGGGGGCCACGGGGGCGGCGGCGAGGGTCAGTCCGGCGGTGACTGCGGTGCCGGTGAGAAATGCGCGGCGGGTAAGATCGTTCTTCATGAATCTATAAAACCTCCGGTGTGGTTGCGGTGCGCGGTGTGCGCCCCACACATTGTACCCGCGCCGCCGGGCGCCCTCAAGCGCCGATATAAACAGTTAGCCCGTGCCTCACCCCGGCGTTTCCGCCACAGTGCAGGCACGGGCTTCAATTGCTGAAGAGCAAGTCGTCCGGCGCCGCCGCGCGGGCTGTCCCGCGCGACGGGCGCCGCAGACGATCACTACTTCTTCGCGGCGGCCTTTTTGGCAACCGGCTTCTTCGCGGCGGCGGGCTTCGCAGCCGGCTTCTTCGCGGCGACCGGCTTCGCAACGGCCTTCTTCACGACCGGCTTCGCAACCGGCTTCTTCGCGGCGGCGGGCTTCGCAGCCGGCTTCGCAACGGCCTTTTTCACGACAGCCTTCTTCACGACCGGCTTCGCAACAGCCTTCTTCACGACCGGCTTCGCAGCCGGCTTCTTCGCGACGGCCGGCTTCGCAACGGCCTTCTTCACGACGGCCTTTTTGGCGGCCGGCTTCTTCGCTACGGCCTTCTTCGGTGCATCTGCCATTATGTGTCTCCTTCTGTTGACTGGCCTCTCTTCCGCGTTACTTGGCGATTGCGCCGGGCCACACGCCCGGACGCCCGCCCGCCGCCACACACGAGTGTGAACGGCGCGCTCCCACAGGCTTGCTCAAGCCCGCAAAAGGCAGGGGGGAAGGGTTCGGATCCCTGTTGTTGCTCTCACGCGCATCGCGCAAAATGTCTTTCACGCGCATCACCCGTCTGAGACTACAACGAGTGCTTCATCCCGTTGATCCGAACGCCATGATTCAAATATCGTGCCAATTTGTGTAACAAACAAAGGTGAAAAATGCAAGCATTTTTTCACATCAACAAAAAAAATGTTTCGGTGTGTGCGGTCATCGCGTGATCAGCGACCGCTTCTCACCGAGGTTCCCGCATGCGGCAGAAGCTCGCAGGCCGTGCGCGCGTTCCTCTGCGCGCATCGATCATGTTCTGTCCGCATGCGTCCACTGTCTTGGGGCGAATACGTTTTTACCCGCATAAACAGGGCATGAAACGCACATGCGTCATTTGCCTCTTTCAAGTGTCGACGCGCGGAAGCCCGGTCTCTCCTCCATGAGTTTCCTCCATCGTTTTCCCGTGGGTGTGCCCGCGTTGTCGCGGATGATCACCGTGCCGCCGCGCGACTGATCATCGATGCGAAGCTTGCCTGTGACAAGGTTTTCACTCACGATCGCGCGTTCAATATCTGCACCGATGCGCAACTGTGGGCGGTTTTCCATGAACTCGCAGCCGCGCACGATCAACGATCCGCCGAGCGCATCGATCGAAGGCTGCAGTTTGTCATCCGCTTTTTGGAATCCTTTTGGCGCGTGTCCCCACTGCATGAAAGTGCAGTCGCTGAAGCCCACGGTTCCCACGCCGTCCACCACCGCATTGCGCCGCGCAGGGCCCCAGAACGCGCAGTTCACAAAACGGATCGTGCCCACGTGCGTCTTCTCCACGCGGATCATCGTGGGGTCCGGCGCGCGGAAGGCAACGAACTCGCCGTTGGTGATCAGCACGCCCATCGGCGCCGTGTCTTCCACCAAAAGCGAGGTGCGGCAGTCATCTGCGCCAATGCCGAGGAAATTGCCGTTGCAGGTGCCCTCTTTGGTCTTTATGAACTTGTAGCCCACGTCATAGCCGAAGCAGAAAGTGTTGATCACGTAGTGCCAGTCGGTGCGGCCGAACACAAAGCCCGTGCCGTGCTCGCTCTGCCACTGGTACACAGGCGTGTTCATCGTCCACCACGGGTTCCAGTGCACGTTTTCAATGCGGCCGATGTCGTAGATTTCGTTCACGTACAGGCCGATGTGGATGGGCTGGCCGTGAATGTTGCGCACGAGCGCGCGCTGGTTCTTCGACGCGTCGATGCCGTTGTAGGGGTTGAGCAGTTCCACGTCCATAATCGCCGGGTTGTTTCCCCGCATCGCCACCGCGTACGGATAGGGCGTGGGCGCGGGCGCGTCGGTCTTCTGTTCGGGATAGTGCACCGTGAAACCCTGCAGTGTTGCATTGTCCTGCAGCGTGATAAAGGGCGCGCCGTCCTCCGAACCGGCGCCGCAGCGCGGTTCCAGCACGCTGCCGTAGACGGGTTTCGCCGCACCCGCATCTCGCAGGCCCGTGTGTGACGGCGAATAGGTGAAGATGCCGCGCAGCGTCACATTCGGCGGTATTGTCAGTGCGCCGTCGAAGCGGTACCGGCCCGAGGGTGCCTCCACAATTCCGCCGTTTGCGGCGGCTGCCGCGTCGAGCGCGCGCTGAAACAGCGCCGTGCAGTCGGTGCTGCCATCGGCCACGGCACCGTAGTCCATCACACTGCGTGTGATTGGGTTTCCCAGCACGGGCGCCGCATCGGCGGAGAGCGACAGGACAAGGATCAGTGCGGCGATGGTCATGCTAAGTTTCCTTCGTCCGTGGCGCGTTTCGGCCCGGTTGTGCTCATTTCGGGGGACTGCTCCCTACGTTCGCAATTGCTCATCAGTCTTCCGCGTCCATCGGCGGCACATTTCTGCGCACACCCATCACGCGGCCCGCAGTGAGCACCGTGGGCCGCCGCATGAACACCGTGTCCAGGGCGGGCAGCCGGTCCACCGACTCGTGGCGCTGGCTGTAGGTGCTGATGAGATGAAGCGTGAGCAGCAGCCGGGCCGTCCGGTACTGGCGCGCGTCGGCGTGATAGATGCCGATGCCGTGCGCGCAGGCATGTGAGATTCGGTCCGTGCATGCGGCGGGACGGCGCGCGTCAATTTCGGACCATGCAAATAGGTCCAGGTCCTCCGGCCGCGGAGCGGCACTGCGCGCATGGAGGTCAAAATCGAGGTTCAGCCGGTCGTACAGCGCGACCACCCGGTCAAACCAGTGAAAGATCGCGCGGTATCCCTCTTCGGCCAGGTCGATTTCAATGCGCGCCCCGTCGATCGTGGCGAGCGTTTGCACGGCGAGATAGCGGTCGCGCTCCTCATTGTCCTCGGGCACCATGCGCACGCGCATCTTCTCGATGGGATCGCCGTGGTTGAAGCTTTCCAGGATGGTCGGGATGGTGAATTTGCTCTGCGACAGCAGCGCCGCCTCGCGGAGCCACGGTCCCGCCACGTCGTCGCGGCTCAGCATGGCGTCCAATTCGGCGTTTGGCGCGAACAGATCGATGCGCCAGTCCAGCCACATGTCATGGAAGAGCCGCACCAGCCGCGCGCCGCAGCCCGAATCGCGGCCTGGCGTGTTCTCCGCCAGCACGACCAGATCTTCAAAGCGCTTCTGCAGCCGCCACCGCGTGCGGCGCATGATGTCGTGCTCGGCGAGAAAGCGCACGATGCACAGCCGGTCCACGGCCATGGCCGCGACCTCTTCCGGCACGCGCCCGCGGAGCACAAAGGTGTCGATCCAGCGCTGCGACCATTCGCGCATGCGCCGTGCCACGGCGCTGCGCGGCTGGCGCCGCAGGTCGTCCAGCGACCCCTCATCCATGCTTTCTCGCTGAAGCGCGGGCGCAATCTCCGCGTCAAAAGATCGCGGGTCGTCCGTGCCCGCCAGCAGTTCGTCGGTGCGCGCGTCGTACAGGTAGCTGCGGTACAGGTCGGTCACGAGCACGTAGTGGATGCCCGGTGTCCGCGACTCGCCGCACAGGGTGCGCGTGGTCCAGCAAAAATCCAGACCGCGCTCCATCACCGTCGAGGGCGGCTCCAGCGTGCCCGGCGGCAGGAAATAGGCCGCCAGGGTGGTCTGGTTCTGCGCCCGCAACAGCCAAGGCACGGCGCCCAGCATTTCCGCGCCCGGCTGCGGCGTGAACGGAATGGGTTGTTCCCAGTCCAGCAGTGCCAGCAGACGGCGGATAAAGGTCTGCTGTTCCAGGCGTGTTGCATCGGCCAGCTTGTCCCACCAGGACTCGCACAGCCGGACAATGTCGGTGCTTGTGTTCTTCATGGCACCCCGGGCTCCTTTCTAACGTCGTGGCCCGCCGCCTCGATATGACGCCAAAGCACGTCATCGCGGCGGCCGAGCAAATCGCTCCCCTCACGCAGGTACGTTTCCACAGGCGTGCCGGCCCCTTCGGCCAGTGCCAGCAGAAACGCCTCCGAACTCATCACATCCAGCACAATGCCCGGCGATTCAAACGCCAGGCGCCGTGCGCCGCGGCACACCACCAGCGCGCGGTCGCGCGAGCCCGAAAGCACGCACAGGCGCACCGCCGGGTCCAGCGCCGCCGCACCGCGAAGACGCAGTGCGGGCGGGGCCGTCTTTATCACCAGCGCCCGCAGCTCCGGAAACAGCGGATGCTCCATGTTCACCTGGTAGTAGGCGCGGTTGCCCTCCACGCGCTTGAACAGCAGACCGGCCTGGGTGAACCGGTCCACTTCGCGTTGCACTGCCCGCAGGGGCATGCCCGTGGCGGTTTCCAACTGGCGCTGATAATAGGAGGGATGGGGGTCCAGCAGGAGCGCCCTTAGGGCGGCCGCCCGGGCCGACGAGGCAAATAGCAGCGAGAGGGAACTATACTGCCCCGAATCACTACTATTTGTCGTCATTTCCTTTGTCATATCGACAAAATAAACCCTATATTTTCCGAAGACTATCCAATACAGATGAATACAGACACACCTAGAGCGAAGCGCAGTATATACATTGTTAGCTTATAATGCAATAGAAACTTTTGATTTGACTACAATATGTAATCTTTATAAATGAAAATGTAATCAAACGATGCGCAGATGTCATGCTGGCATTGAAATATAAGGCACCGGGGGGACTGATGAGACCGTCCCGACGTTCACCAGAGTGAGCGACCAAGACACTTTGGTCTGTCCCGGTCGTGCGCGGGATTCAAAAGGCCGTGATGTTAAGCGGAGCGCCTGGCGCAGTCTCTTTTCGCGGGGCATGTTGGTTTTCGGGACACAAACCGTTTGCCCCGTCAAAGTCCGGGGCCTATAATGGGAGAGTCTTGCCGCTTACATTTGCTGCGGCGTTGACAGGAAGGCATCTCCAATTCTCATGCTGGGAATCAGGCGCAGGTTGATAACTCTGGTGGCGCTGTTGGGCGCATGCGCGGGCGCGGTTGCGGCCGATGATGCCGCCGCCAATGCGGCCAAAACGGCCCGCCAGGACCAGACCGTCGTGTTGTTGCACGGCATGGGCCGGGGCCGGGCCTCGCTCTGGGTGCTGGAAACGCGCCTGAAGACGGCCGGATTCCGCACGGTAAGCTTTCCCTATGTCACCCATGCCCGCTCGCTCGACCAACTCTCGGACGACCTGATCAAGTTCATCAAGGAAAATGTCAAGACACCGAGCTACTGCATTATCGGCCACTCACTGGGCAACATTATCGTGCGCAACAGTTTTCACAAGGAGATGCCGCCGGGATTGAAGCGGATTGTCATGCTCGCCCCGCCCAACCGGCCCGCCGACCTGGCCCGCGTGTTCAAGGACAACCCGGTGTACCGCTGGTTCACCGGCGAGAGCGGACAACAGCTCGCCTCGGACGAGTTTTACAAGAACCTGCCCGTGCCCGCCGTCGAATTCGGCGTGATCGCGGGCGACCGCGGCCAGTCCGTTACCTTCAAGGAACCCAACGACGGGGTGATTACCGTCGAAAGCACCAAGCTGGACGGCATGAAGGCCTGGGTGCTGGTGCACCAGGCCCACACCTTCATCATGAACAGCCGTCAGGTGGCGCAACTGTCCGTCCGCTTTCTTGAGCACGGCGACTTCGATGTGGAACCGGACCGCAAGGCCACGGAAACGGGCGGAACGCTTTACTACGACATAGAGGACGGGCCCGACTCTGAAAAAAGGGAGGAGGGACAGACCGAACCGCCGCCCCCGGCGGCCAGTCCCTGATAGAGGCCCAAGGGCGGCAGGCGGGGGCGACGGCCCGCATTTTCGTGCAGAAAGGTGCTGAAACATTGCGTATTCTGATCATCGGCGCAGGTTCCATGGGCTCGGCAGTGGGTGGATTCATGGCGGGGGCGGGACACCGTGTCACGCTGGTCGGACGGGCCGCGCATGTGGAGGCCATTGCAGCGCGGGGCCTGCGCGTCACCGGCATCTGGGGCGACCATTGTTTTACGGGCATGGATGCCCGCAGTTCCGCCGAGGGTCTGAGTTCCGGCGATTTTGATGTCGTCTTCATCACGGTGAAATCGTACGACACGGCGGCGGCGCTCGAGGCCGCGGCCCCCGTGGTGGATGAAAACACGCTCGTGTGCGTTTACCAGAACGGGCTGGGCAACATCGAGCAGGCGGCCGCGCGTTTCAGCTGGGCGCGCACGGTCGGCACCCGCGCCATCTACGGCGTGCGGGTCACCGAACCCGGCGCCATCGTTGTCACGGTCATCGCCAGCCCCACCGCACTCGGTGCGCCCCGGCCTGAAGGGCCCGTGGAGCGCGTGCGCGAACTCGCCGCGGCCCTGGACGCCGCCGGGCTGCCCACGGTGTATTCGGACCGCGTGGAAACGCTGCTTTGGGCCAAGGTCGCCTACAACTGCGCGCTCAATCCGCTCTCCGCCCTGCTGGACGCGCCCTATGGCGCCCTGCCCGAAATTCCCGAGGCGCGCCGGATGATGGACACCGTGATAGACGAACTGTATGCGGTGGGCCTGGCCCGCGGCGTGCTGCTGGACCCGCCCGACGCCGACGCCTACCGCGAACTTTTCTACCACCGGCTCGTGCCGCCCACAGCGGCCCACTATGCCAGCATGCACGAGGATTTCACGCGCAAACGCCGCACCGAAATTGACGCCCTGAACGGCGCGATTGTGCGCCTGGGCGCCGAGTGCGGCGTGCCCTGTCCGCTCAACGCATGGCTCACCGACCTGGTCCATGCGCGTGAAGCGGCGATGAGGAAGTAAGTGCCCATGGGCCGCAGGGGAACAGTGCGCGACAAAGGCCCGACCGGCACGGAGGCGCCTGTGGAGGCCTTCCTGTCGGCACCTCCCGAAGCGCCTACCGAATCCACGCCGCCCGCCGCCCGTTTTGACCTATCCTTCTGCATGCTCGGCGTTTTCCTCATCGTATGCGCCATGGTGCTCACCTTTCGCTGGGCCATGAGCCCGGACAATGCGCGCTTTCTCGGCATCGGCGACGCCTGGGCCTATTACGGCCCCAGCCTGTCCTACATGGACCACGCCATCCATGAGGACCATGAACTGCCGCTTTGGAACCCGCTCTATTTCTGCGGCCAGCCCCACGCGGCCAACCCGCAGAGTTTTGTGTTCTATCCGCCCAACCTGCTGCGCAGCCTGCTGACCTTTCATCCCACGCCGCTCAGAACCCACGCGGGCATTGCGATCATGGTGCTGCTGCAGACCGTGGCGGCGGGCATCGGCGCGCTGCTGCTCGCGAGAAGGCACGGCTATTCCTACGGTGCCGCGCTGCTGGCGGCCTTCGCTTTTCCTTTCAGCGGGGCGCTCGTAACCCGGGCGATCGGCCACTGGATATTCCTGAACAGCACCTGCTGGCTTCCGTGGGTGCTGCTTTGCGCCCACACCATGGTGCATGACCGCCACCGGCCCCGGCGCGTGGCGGCCGCCGCGGGAACGGGGCTCCTGTATGGCGTGTGCATCCTGGGCGGCGTGCCGTCCCTGACCTTCATGGGCGGCCTGCTCCTCGGCGGCTACTGGCTGCTGGAAACCCTGGGTGAGGTCGTGCCTGCCGCGCAAAACAGCGGCGGCATGACCGCCCGGTCGCGCTGGACATCCGTCTGCAAAACACTCCTGTCCGGCGCCGCGCTCTTCGCGGGCGCCATGCTTGTTGCAGCCATGCTGGCCGCGCCGTTGCTGCTGCCGTTAAGCGAATTTGCCCGGCAGACCGGCCGGGCCGCCGCCGCTGCCGGCGTGGAGGATATCGCGCCGCTGGACTACGGCTGGAAACTCGTCAAGACACTCATATTTTATGAAGGCCATTCCTCCTACGAGGGCATTCGCGGCGGAGGCGCGGCGGTGATCTCCTTCGCCCTGCTGGCGCTGCTGCTGAAACCCCGCTGGAACGGGCTGCGCTGGATGCTGCTGTTTGCCCTGGTGTTGGACCTGAGCATTTCGGGGCCCTTGCTGTTTGGGCGCCTCGTCCGTGTCGTTGCCCCCTTCATCAGCAACAACCCCGGACGGGGCATGGCGGTGGGCTGCCTGCCCCTGGCGATGCTGGCCGGATGGGGGTTGGACACCGTCATGCAGGCTTCCGCAACGCTGCGGCGCAGGCTCGTTGCCTCGGCCCTCGTCGCCGTTGTCGGGGGTGCCGTGCTGGCGACGCTGTGGTTTGCCGCCCCCCCGGGCAACCACCCCGTGCCGCGCGTCGCGGTGGTCCTTCCCGCCATGGCCCTTGCGGCGGCCCTGCTCGGCCTGTGGCTGCGCGAGCGCCTGCTCACGGGCATTGTCACGGCCATGCTGGTGCTCGGCGAGGTGCTGGCGTGGAACACCGTGCTGCTTCCGGGCATGATGAATCCGGCGATGCTCTACCCGTCCCCCCTGAAGAATCTCGCCTCAAGAACAAACTATGCGCTGGAGAACCGGCGCGCGACGGATCCTTCGCCCAACTCGCGCCTTTATCATCTCCTCTTCGCCATGAACGGCTATGACCCGCTGCACCTGCTGAAGACCAGGGAAGCCGTCACCCCCATCATGGCGCCGCCGGGCAAGTCCATGATGCGAAACATACAGGCGCACGAGTCCACCGCCCTGAGCCTGCGGGGCAACCTGTTTCTCAAACGGCGCTTCTGGCTGGCCCGGGAATACTGCCCCGAGCCGCTGCCCCCGCATGGAAGACTCTACCCCTCGGCGCGCGTGGTGTTTCTGCCCGGCGCGCACGGTCTGCCGGTGCCCGCCGTGGCCATGGGCCAGATCCCCGAGACAGGCCTCTCGCGCAAAGAGAATGAAACCAGCCTTCTCAGCAACGGCCACCCGCTGCTGATTAAGCCGGAAATGATGAAGGACCCCAACACCACCGCCACCCTCGGCGAGGCCGTTCCGGGCGACCGGCATGCCTCCCTCTTCCTCACGGTGTCCGGTCAGGGCGTCCTGAAGCTTGTTCCCATCTTCAAGAACCACGCCACCGAAGAGACGCAGTTTGGCATCCAGCGCGAAATCAAGCTGAAGACGGACGAACCCCAGACCCTCGAATTCCCCATGCCCGACAGCAAGGAGGCTCAGGTGCTCCTGCGCGTGGATTTCACCGAGCCCGCCCATGAACTGCTCATCACCGCCGCGGGCGTCGCCACCGACGGGGATGACGAGGACAGCCACATTCACATTGTGCGGCAAACGGCGAACCAGACCGACCTGCATCTCGCAGACCTCCCCGAAGCGCGGGTGTTGCTGTTTGTGGACAGCTACTATCCCGGATGGAAGGCCGCGGTGAACGGAAAAGAGGTGCCCATCCTCCCGGCCAACAACGCCTTCAAGGCCATTGTCGTCCCTGCGGGCACCAGCGAGGTGCGCTTCTCCTTTTCTTCCACCCGCGTGACGATGGGCCTCGTGCCGGCGGGTATCGCGGTTAGTCTTTCCATCTTGGCCGTCTTAGCCGCGCTTCGAACACCCCACAGCGCGACAGTTTAACCCAAGGAAGCCCGCAGGGATGCCGGCGGTCCCAGTCCGTAGGGTGCGTGAAGTGCCGCGCCGCGGCACGGAACGCACCGTCCTGGCTTTCCCCGTGAGACGGCGCGCAGATGCCTTGCCCCGGCAGGGGCCGGTGTGGTTAGATAGTTGCACCGAAAAGAACCCGGTGCGGGGCCCTGCCCCGGCCGCGCAGAAAGGAAGACCCCATGTTCACCTCGCCCAAGGAATCACTGGTCGAAAAATCTTTCGCCAACGCGAAAGAAAGCTACGCCGCCATTGGCGTGGACGCGGACGCGGCCATCGCCCGGCTCGCGGGAATCCCCGTTTCGCTGCACTGCTGGCAGGGCGACGATGTGGGCGGGTTTGAGAGCCTGAGCGCCGCATCGGGCGGCGGCATCCAGGCCACGGGCAACTATCCCGGCAAGGCGCGGGGCCCGGAGCAGCTCCGCGCCGACGCGGACAAGGCGCTGAGCCTGATCCCCGGCAAACACCGTTTCAACCTCCACGCCATGTACGCCGAAACGGACGGCAAGAAGGTTGACCGCGACGCGCTTCAGCCGGAGCATTTCCAGAACTGGATTGACTGGGCCAAGCAGAATGGGCTCGGTATAGACTTTAACCCGAGCTGTTTTGCCCACCCGAAAGCCGATGACGGATTCACGCTGTCGCACTACGACGCGGACACGCGCAAATTCTGGATTGACCACTGCATCATCAGCCGCAAAATCGCCGAGCACATCGGCCGCGAACTGGGAAATCCCTGCGTGACCAACCTGTGGATTCCCGACGGATTCAAGGACATCCCGGTGGACCGCTACCGTTCGCGCGAACTGCTGCTGGAGTCGCTCGACGCGGTGTACGCCGTCCGCAGCGATCCCAAGGAAAACCTCGACGCCGTCGAGTCAAAACTCTTCGGCATTGGTTCGGAAAGCTGCGTCATCGGCTCCCATGAGTTCTACATGGGCTATGCCATCAGCCGCAACCTGCTGCTCACGCTCGACGCGGGCCATTTCCACCCGACCGAGGTGATCTCCGACAAGCTCAGTTCTGCGCTGCTCTACGTCGGCGAGATTCTGCTGCATGTGAGCCGCGGCGTCCGCTGGGACAGCGACCACGTCGTCATCCTGAGCGACGAGCTCCGCGCCATCGCGGAGGAGATCATCCGGGGCGGCTTTGAGAACCGCGTGCATATCGGCCTCGACTTTTTCGACGCCAGCATCAACCGGCTGGCCGCATGGGTCATCGGCACGCGTAACATGATCCGCGCGCTGCTCATCGCCCTGCTTGAACCGACCGACACGCTGCGCGCCTTGGAGAAAGAGGGCAACTACACCGCCCGTCTCGCGCTGCTGGAGGAAATCAAGTCCCTGCCCTGGGGCGCCGTGTGGGATTACTACTGCCTGAAACAGGGGGTTCCCGTGGGCAGCGGCTGGATGAATGACGTCCTCAAGTATGAGGAAGAGGTGCTGTCCAAGCGCTAATCCGTTCCGTTGACATACGCCCCCGCGGCCGCAAGGCCCCGGGGGCGTTTCTGCTTCCGGGGACGAAGCGCAGACAGGAGTGTTCGGACAAGCCGCCCGTTTGGACTGCGGCGGCCTCGACGCCGCTTTGGCTGACATCGCGTGGTGGACCAGCCAAAGCGGTGTCGCCGCTGCGCTCTGCCACCGGACTCCACAATGCTTCGCCCTGCGTCCCGCCGCAGACCCTGGCCATTTACACCCAAGAGAGAGTGACAAATATCGTTTTGCGATACTACACTGGTTTCATGTATATTGCCCTTCTTGCGGGGATTAGGGTCCCCGGCAAAGACGGGAGCGACCGGGGCCCGGGTAAGGCCTCTGGAGGTGTGGGTATGTGTCCTGATCAAAGCCCAGACACGTGACGGGCCATTCTTGTCCAGCCTGCCATCATTGGCGCGTTCCGGCCCAGGACACCGGCAACGGAGCGCTCCATTCCACCCCCATGCGTATTGCCTGCCACCGAGCGTATATTGGCGGCGGCTGACCCATGCCGCAGTGGCAAAACCGCTGAAATTCGAGGGAACCGAAACAACTGGAGGAGACCGACCCAATGGGTACAGAATTCGCACGAAGCACCCGCATTTCAACCGGCTGCATGGCCATGCTGGTGATTGCTTTGGCGTGGTTGCAGGTGCCCGCCCAGGCGGGCTTTATCAGCAACGCCCCCCTCACCGACCCGTGGGTGACGGACGGGGAGGTGAGCGCCATCGTGACGACACCAACCACCGTCTACCTGGGCGGGCACTTCACCTATGTGGGACCCTCCGGTTTGGGCAAGGGGGTGCCCCTGAACGCCGCAACAGGTGAGGCCCTTTCCATTCATCCCGAGGTGAACGCAAGGGTTCTCGCCAGCATCTCCGACGGGGCGGGTGGCTGGTACATCGGCGGTGAATTCACCCAGGTTGGCGCCATGACGCAAAACCGCCTCGCCCATATTCTGGCAGACGGCTCGCTGGACATCGGCTGGAATCCCGGCGCCAACGCCGTTGTTGAGTGCCTGGCCCTGTCGGGCTCCACGCTGTATGTCGGCGGCGCATTCACGACCATCGCGGGTCAGGCACGCAACGGCATTGCCGCGATCAATGCCGGCACGGGCCAGGCGACGGCCTGGGATCCCAATGCCGGCACGGGCCAGGTGGTCACCCTTGCTGTGTCGGGGACAAAAGTATACGTTGGCGGCCTGTTTACAACGATAGGCGGCCAGACGCGCAACAACATCGCCTCGCTCGACAGCGCCACGGGGCTTGCAACATCTTGGGACCCCAACTCGTCCGGTACGGTCTACGCTCTGGTGGTGTCCGGAAACATCGTCTACGTCGGGGGTTATTTCACGAGCATCGGCGGACAGTCGCGAAACAGCATCGCCGCCATTGACGCCAGCAAGGGTGTTGCGACGCCTTGGAACCCCAACGCGGGCAATGTTGTCTACGCCCTGGCCCTTTCCGGGTCGACCCTGTACGCCGGCGGCAATTTCACCTGGATAGGCGGTCAGACGCGCAACAACATCGCCGCGATCGACACCACTTCCGGTCTTGCAACGGCGTGGGATCCCAATGCGAGCGGCGGTTCACCCACCTCGGTCAACGCCCTGGCGCTGTCAGGGACGACGCTGTATGCAGGCGGCTGGTTTACGACCATCGGCGGCCAGACGCGCAACAACTTCGCCGCGCTTGACACGGCCACCGGCCTTGCCGCTGCATGGGACGACAACACGGACGGGCGGGTTTACGCCGTGGGGCTTTCAGGCTCGGCGCTGTATGTCGGGGGCTATTTCTCAAGCATCGGCGGGTGCATGCGCAAAGGTCTCGCCGCCATCAACGCGGCCACAGGCGTGCCGACCGACTGGAACCCGGGCATGACCGGCTCCAACTCCAATTTTATAGGCGCCCTGGCGCTGTCCGGCACGACGCTGTACGCCGGAGGCTATTTCTCGAGCATCGGCGGGCAAGCGCGAAACAGCCTCGCCGCAATAGACACCGAATCCGGTCTTGTGACCGCCTGGAACCCCGGCGATGAATCCAGCTATATCTACGGTCTGGCCGCGTCCGACACGACCGTGTACATCGGGGGAAGCTTCTCGAATATCGGGGGACAGCCCCGAAACCGCCTCGCCGCAGTCGATGCCGTAACCGGCGCCGCGACCGCATGGAATCCCAGCCCGAGCGGGGGCGGCCTGTTCATCATTTCCCTGCTGCTGTCCGGAAGCACCGTGTATGTCGGGGGTGACTACACCAGCATCGGCGGTCAGCCACGGAACAGCCTTGCCGCGCTCGACGCCACCACGGGGGCGGCGACCGCGTGGAATCCCAATGTGGGCGGAACGGTCCCGCGCGTCCATGCCCTGGCATTGTCCGGCACGAAACTGTACGCCGCAGGCCAGTTTGCGAGCGTCGGCGGTCTGACGCGGAACCACATCGCGGCGATCGATGCCACCACCGGCGCGCCAACCTCATGGAACCCCAACGCAGGCGGCAATGTTTTTGCCCTCGCGGTGTCCGGGACAACGATCTGCGCCGGAGGCCTCTTCACGACCATCGGCGGCCTGTCACGCAGCAATCTGGCGGGACTGGATGCCACCACCGGGAGCGCAACCGCGTGGAACCCCGGGGCATATGCGGAAGTGGACGCCCTGGCGACGCTTGGGTCGTCGGTCTGTGTCGGAGGCGCTTTCGACCGTTTCGGCAGCGCGGCCGGCACGGTGGCGCGCAAGGGTTTCGCGGTGTTCCCGCCCGACACCACGCCGCCCACAGGCACGATTGTCATCAACAACAACCGCTCCGCGACGAATTCGGCCAATGTCACCCTGGCGTTGACCTGGAATGACTGAGCCAGCGGTTCGGGCGTGGGTTCCATGCGTTTCAGCAACGACGGGTCGAACTGGTCCGCCTGGGAGTCCGCAGTGGCGTCGCGCGCCTACGTGCTCCCCGCCGGTGACGGCTACAAGACGGTGCGCGTGCAGTACCTGGACAAGGCGAACAACCGTTCGGCCATATGCAGCGACTTCATCCGCCTCGACACGACGGCGCCGACCGGCAGCATCCTCATCAACAACGGCGCGTCGACCACGACGACCCTGTCCGTTACGCTGAACCTGACCTGGGCCGACGCGGGTGCGGGCGTGTCGCGTGTCCGATTCAGCGACAACGGGTCCACCTGGACGCCATGGATGACCCAGTCACCCATCCGTGAGTACACCCTTCCCGACGGTCTGGGCTACCACACGGTGCGCGCTCAGTTCCGGGACGGTGCGGACAATTACTCCCCCGGCTACAACGACTACATCAAGGTCGTGGCGCCGTGAAGTTCCGCGCCTGAGGCAATATCCCGATGAATGACGCCCCATGGCTCTCCTGGCGGAGGGTCATGGGGCTTTTCGTTGCAAGATTCCGGCATTCCGTCCGTAGTGAATCGGTCAGAACAGGTCCAAGGTTTCGGGGGTCTTGGGGGGGCAGAGGATTTGGTGCAGAAGAATCAGCACCTCCGCATCGATGGCGGCATAGTTCAACTGGTCGGCGCTGAGCGGACGGACGGTCCAGTCAGACGTTTGCAGGGCCTTGTCGAGATACAGGCCCAGTTCGCGTTCGCAAACTTCGCCCAGTTTGTGTCCGCCGGTCACGTTCTTCTTGTGCTTCTTGCGCGACGAGATGAGCGTGTCGTGGATCTTGACGATGCGGATCTGGTGTTTGGCAAACATCTGCTCTTCAAAGGCGGCGTTGTGGATGATTATTTCGACACGGTCGCTTTCCAGCACGGGCCTGATGGGCGCAAGGTCGGCAAAGGCAAGGGCGTCGACAATCCAGGTCTGTCCCGGCACGGCCAACTGGATGGTGCACAGCACACGCGGTTCCTCCAGGGTCGTTTCCACGTCGAGCGCCACCAGCGGCTCGCCCAGCAGCCGCGCGCAAAGCGCCTCAAACTCCTGGCGGTCGTCCACCCATTTCCAGGGAAAGGTGGGCTTGTAGATGCCCGCCTTGCGAATCACCGCCGCGCTCGACCGGTCCTGGAAATCGGGCGGCAGCACTTCCATCGCGCCCAACTCGCACCCCTCCAGCAGTTCCCGGAAATACGCGTCCAGTGCGGACGGTTCAGCACCGGCCTCGCGCAGCGCTGTGCGGCTGGTGACGACAAAGCGCCCGCCCGGTTTCACCAGGTCGAAGGCCTTGCGGGCGGTGTTGCGCCGCGCCTCGGGGGTCTTGAGCCGCGTGAGCACATAGTTCAGCAGCACCACGTCATAGGGGCCGGAAGGCGGCTCGGCGTAGCCAAAGGGCGGGTGGGGGTCAAAGCCGTGCACGTCGTAGCGGCGCAGCCGCAGCCAGTCCACGTCCACCCCCTGCCCGCAGCCATAGCAAAGCACCCGCTGCTCATGAACCAGCAGTCGGGTGTTAATCAGATGCTGCAACACGGGCGCCGGGTCGCGGCGCAGATGACTGTTGGATGATGGCTCGGGCACGTGCGGTTCTTCCAAGTTTCAAACGGTGTTCCCCGCCTCCTTCCCGCCGTGCTGTATTTACCCTGTCGCGGGTGTCCGATGCAAGAACATGCGGAAAAGTTTCCCCCGCGCGGCCCAAACCTTGCGTGCGGCATGCCCTTTTCTATAGGCTGAGGCGAGAAATACGTGGAACAGGCGCCCTCGCCTGACCATCCTTAAACCCTTGGGTCTCTGATGCGGGCCGACAGCCGAGGGCGGCTGTCCCATCTGTTTGAGCCCGGCGGGAGCGACGCATGAAAGTACTTGTGGCGGGCGGCGCCGGCTATGTCGGCTCGGTGCTGACACCCCTGCTTTGCGAACACGGCCACGATGTCGCCATCGCGGACGCGTGCTGGTTTGGCCGTCACCTCCCCCCGGAGGTGCCGGTCATCGAAACCGAACTCTTCGCCCTGGATGAAAAGCGTTTGGGCGGCTACGATGCGATGGTGTTCATCGCCGGCCTTTCCAACGACCCCATGGCCGAGTTCGACCCGGCGCTCAATTTCAAGCAAAATGCGGCGCTTCCGGCCTATCTGGCCTATTGCGCCCGTCTGGCCGGGGTGCGGCGCTTCGTTTACGGATCGTCCTGCTCGATTTACGGGCACACGGGCGATTTGCTCTGCTTCGAAGATTCCCCCACCTCCTGCACCTATCCCTACGGCGTCTCCAAACATCAGGGCGAACTGGGTGCCATGCTGCTGTCCGGCCCCGAATACTCCGTCATCGCGCTGCGCCAGGGCACCGTCAACGGGCACAGCCCGCGCATGCGGTTCGACCTGATCGTGAACACCATGTACCGCAGCGCCATTGTGGAGGGGCGCATCACCGTAAGCCACCCCGACATCTGGCGGCCCATTATCGACGTGCGCGACACCGCCGCCGCCTTCGTGCGCGCCGTCGAGGCCCCCGAGGGGCTGAGCGGCGTATTTAATGTCGCCCGCGACAATTTCACGGTGGGGCAGGTGGCCGAGGCCATTCAGGGCGAACTGCGGCGACTCGAAGGGCTCGACGTGCCCATCGTGAACCTGAACCGGCCGGACCCGCGCAACTATCGGGTGGACTGTTCCCGCGCCCGCGAGGTGCTCGGGTTCAATCCGCAGCACGACCTCGCCTCCACGGTCCGGTCGCTGCACGAACACCGTTCCGAATACCGCGACTTTACGGACGACAACCTCTACAACATTCGTGTCTTCAAGAAAATGCAGGCCGGGGAGCTATAGCCCGCCCGTCCGTCTTGGGCGGACCAAAATGGAGACCACAAAACCATGCGCCATCGACCCCTTATCCCGCACCGGCCCGCAAAGGCACAAAGCATTGAGGGAATCCTCGATGTAATCCTCCAGATTCTTGCCGTAATCGAGGCGCTTTACAACGTGATTACCGGCCTCTTCGGCAACGCGCGCTGACCCCGTGTCCGACCAGCGCCCAAATGCCGCGCCTTCGGGCAACCCCTGGCCCCGCCGCCTCTTCATTGCCCTGGGAATCCTGTTTTGGGTGGTGGCCGTGGCGGCAGGACTGGAACTCTTCGCGGCGGTGCGGGACCAGGCCAATGACCGCCTGGCCCACCAGGTTGAGTCAGGTTTGTACGCTGACGGGGCCAGCGGTCCCGATGACGCCGTTGTACGCGACTACGCCCCCGAGCCTCCGGCCGTCGGCAAGGATTTCGAGGCGCGCCGCGCCTTTTTCTCCCTCAATGAGCCGGACCGGAACGCCCAAGCCGCCCGGCGGGGGGAAGTGGTGGCGTTCTGCAGGCCCAATGGGGAAATAGAACAGCTTTGGTTACCGCCGGACGGCACGGCAGCGGCGGAAGTCATCGCCTTTGGCAGGAGTCTGAAGACAGGCGCCTTCCTGCCCGGCGCCCTTCCCGCCGAATCTTCCGCCGATGTGCCCTATGCCTTTACCGAGGCCCTGGGCGGCGGCAGGCCCCTGCGCGAGTATCCCATCGCCCAGCCCGGTGGGGCCGCCCCCTATGTCATGCAGTTTGCCTGGGAGGCTTCGCCCGACAGGCATACCGTGGCAGTTTTTGTGCGGCCATCCATGTGGAAACGGCTCTGGCAGGAATTTCGCCCCGGCGTGCGCCAGTCAGACGCGATGGACCTGCGCATCAATGCCCGGGGCTTCCGCGATGACGAGGTCATACTTCCCAAACCGCCCCACGTGTACCGCATTGTCTGTGTGGGAGGTTCGACGACTGCGGAGGGGCTTTCGGGCGCGCTGACCTATCCCGGCATGGTCGAGACGAAATTCGCGCGGGCGCTTGGTCCCGGCCGGGTGGACGTGGTCAATGCGGGCATTTTCGCCCTCGCCAGCCAGGGCGAGATGGATCACCTGGACGACTATCTGGCGCTTGAGCCGGATCTGGTGGTGCACTACAACTTCGTGAACGATGTCCCCGCCATTTCTGGACGCTGGCTGGAATCCAAAGCGTTGCTGGACCGCGTCCGCGCCGGGCTGCTGCGGGTGCGCTTCGTCTATGATTTTATGAACCCCCTGCTCCTGCCCAACAACGCCGTCATCGACCGTGCCCTGGACGAAACGATTCTGGCCAATCTGTCCAGGCTTGCCGATGCCTGCCGCGCAAAGGGGGTCGAACTGGCCCTGTGCACCTTTGCTGCGCCCGATTACCACGGGCTGGACCGGGCGCAACGCGCCTTTTTCGATTACCGCATCAACAACATGCTTTGGGGGCGCCTGATGAACATGGCGTCCTATCTGCGTCTGGTGGAGCGCTACAATGCCCGCGTCCGTGCTTTCGGCGCCGAGCGGGGCCTGCGGGTCATTCCCGTGGCCGAATCGCTCACCGGGGGTTCGGAATGCTTCACGGACATCTGCCACCTGCGGCCCCGGGGCATAGAACACAAGGCCCAGATTGTCTTCGACGCCCTGCGCGACACGGTTGAAAAGGGGCTCGAAGCAAAAAAATGACCCGGCAGCGCACCCTTTGATGCTCCGCCGGGACAGTTTCTTGATTGGACCGGATGGGTCAGCCGATGGCCGCGTCGAGCGCCTTGGCCAGGTCGGCCTTGCCCGTCACGCCCACAAAGCGCTTCACTTCGGCGCCGTCCTTGAAGACGATCAGCGTCGGGATGCTGTTCACGCCCAGTTTCACGGCGATGTTCTGGCACTCGTCCACATCCACCTTCGCCACCAGCGCCTTGCCTTCGTATTCGGCGGCCACCTGGTCAATAATCGGACCCATCATGCGGCAAGGGCCGCACCACTCCGCCCAGAAATCCACCAGCGACACGCCGCTGCCTGTTTCCTGCGCGAAGCTCTGCTCGTTGACAGCCTTGGCATTGCTCATTGAAATTTCCTCCTTGATAAAATGATGTCACCGCAAACGGTCTACTTTCCCGTTAACTTAACCAGATTATAGACACCGCCCCAACGCAGGGCAAACCGGCTTGGATTAGAACCACAACACCCGGAACAAAGGCTGTCATTCCCATAGACGGTTGAGGGCTGACATAATGCGCGCTCTGCGGGAGCGGGCCGGTATGCTATTATTCACAAATGCGGCGTGGACAAAGCGCATCTGAACCGGCGCCATGCGCCGGAGATGCGGAGGTTTTCCTATTATGCAATTGATTTCAGGGCTGCGGCATTGGGCGGGACTGGTTGTGGCTGTCGCCTTGACCGTGCCCGTGGCCGTGGCGCAGACGCCCGCTCCGGCCCCGGCTCCGGCCCAACAGCAACCGGCGGCCGGTCAGGCCGCCCCACCCCCGGCACCCGGACAGAATCCGGGGGCGCCCCGGGGGGGCGGAGGACGCGCCGTGCCTGCGGCCAAACCCACAAAGGCCGCCCAGCCCACCCGCTCAGACTCACGTCCGCAGAGTCCGTTCCACCGCCAGGGCACGCCTGAGCCGGGCCAACAGCCCGGACAGCCCCCGGCCGCAGGACAGCCTCCCGCGCCGCCGCAACCGGGACAACCGCAAGGTCAGGCGGCCGCGCCGCCCAAAAGCCAGGCCCCCGCACCGCCCGCCGCCCGCGCACAGCCCAAGGCTGGGCAGGCAGCCCCCAATCCCCCGGCCAAACCCGCACCAGCCGCACCGCCCCCGGCCCCCCCAAGACGAGGCCAGAGACCGGCACCGGCAGCACCCGCGCCGACAGCACCGGCGGCACCCGCCGCAGCAGCCCCCCCTGCGCCCCCGGCGGCACAGGTGCCTGTCCTGAATATTCCCGCACTGCCACAGCCAAAGCCGTCTGCGGCGCCACCGCCCGCGCCCTCGGCACCCCCCACGCAGCCAGCTTCAGGCCAGCCTGCCCCCCCTGCGGCGGCCGGAGCAACGGCACCTCCTCCAGCGCCTGCGACTCCGCGCCCAGCCTCGCCCGAACTGGCGGTAAAGCCTTTCGCCCCCGGTGCCGCCATGACGCCTGCAGCCAGCGCCGCACGCAGTGGCGAACTCAATCCCAACACCTATTTTGTCGACTGGAAGAACAATGTGCCTGCCGGGTGGTCCGTGTGGAATCCCGCCAAAGGCTGCTCGGTAAAGCCGCGGCCCGATGAGTCCGGAAGATCCTCGGTGGTTGAACTGGTACCCAGCCCGGAGGGCTTCGTCGATTTCAGTTGCAACACCCTCAAGGCCAAGGAGGTCGGGATAAGCGCCGGGGATTCACTCCTGATTGAGGTGGAACTGCGTGCCGACGCTGATGCGCCGCTTGAACTCATGCTCAAAATGCTTCCAGCCACCTCCGGCGTGGACCTGCACCTGCCCTACACCGGAGAGGGCGTCTGGCGCACCCTGCGCATTTCCGTGACCGTGCCCGCCGTGGAGGTTGAATCGGTGGACTTTGCCGTCCGCCTGCGCGGCGTCAAGCAGGGCACGCTCGCCCTGGTGCGCCGTGTGAGCATTATGCTCACTTCACCGCTCTGATCGCCTCGCGGTGGGGCGATTCCTGGAAATTCAAATCTGGTCGGCAAGGTTAGGGCACGCACGGCTGCCTGACAGGGGATAGCGCTGTTTCATGGAGAATCTGGCGGCAGATGCAACCAAGGGAGAGGGTTTTGGGTGTTCATGCAAACGCATCCAAGCGGTGGCGCTTTGGGTGCTTTTCGCCGCCATTCTAGCCCTCGGCACGGCAAACCGCTTTCAGGGCATAACAGAACGGGGCATTCTCGCATACGATTCCGCGGACATCTATGCGCGGGTGTGCTGCCGAATCGAAGGGCATGAACCGCTGGGAGTTCCCCGATTCCAGCCGGTTTCCGAATACTTGTACGTGCTTGGCATGAAACTGCTTGGAAAGCATGATTACGCGCCGATGGCAGTAAACGCCCTCTTCGACGTTGGCAGCATGGCGCTGCTTTTCTTCCTGTCCCGGCGGATTCTGCGCAACGCATGGGCGGCACTGGCCTGCATGGGACTTTATGCGGTCATGTGGGGGGCCATCGGTCTCTCGCACCAGCTGACGACCCATCCCGTGGCCACTTTTTTCACCCTGGTGACTTTCTGGGTTTTTATTCGGTACACGGAAGAGGTGGAGCGGGCCGAAGACGGGCGCCCCCTTCGCTGGCTCGCGCTCTCGGGAATCTTCGCCGGCATTTCCCTGGCCAGCCACATGTCAGTCGAGTTTTTGTGCGTGGCCTTCGTTGTCTTGATTGCCATGAAGACGGCTTCGCTTGAGGGGATGACGCACTGGAAAAAGCTCTGGCGTTTCCTGCTACACGCTGCGATCTTTTCCACCTGTGTCTTTTCCGTCATCGGGGTCTGTGTCTGCACGGAACTGGCCTCCAGGGGTTCCAAGGCTCTTCTGGAGGATGTGCGGGTTCTCTCCAACCTGAGAACCACAAACAAATGGGTCCTTGAGCGCCATTACAAACCCCGGGTGGCCGCCAACAAGATCCGCCCCACCATCACCTCCGGCACGCTGGACCATCTGACACTGGGCACCGAATCCCTGGTGAACGGGGAACCGGCGCTGGATGATCTCACCAATTACTGGTATGGCGACAATCCCTATTCGCTGGCCGTTTTCTTGAACATTCCGATCATGATTTTTCTCGCGGGCAGAAGGCGCAAAGGGTTGTTTCCCGGTTACGCCCTGTATGTGCTCACCACGGCCCTCATTCTCGGTTTCTACGTGTCCTACACGGCCTACTACGTGCAGCACTTCCGGTATCTTCTGAATGTGATGCCGTTCCTGATTATCAATCTCTTCTTCTGGGTCCTGCTGCTGTCGCGGGAACTGCTCCCGCGCCGCTGCGAGGCGCTGGTTGTCATCGCTGTCGCTTTGGCGGGATTTTGGGGGCAGAAGATTACCCTGCCGGGGGACCAGGCCCTTCTTGAGCCCACCCCGTGCAGACAGATCTCCAATGCGCTGGCCGGAAGGGAAACGGGGCCTGCTTCCCGGCTGCTGATGGCCCACCCCGCCTACCTCTTCGGCACGGGTGAGTTGGGCTGGACTTTGGGGGTCGTATATTTTCGGGACAGTGTGGTCCTTCCGTTTCCCAAGGCCCAGGCCCTTGCCGACCCCAGGAAGTTCTTTGATGACTTTCGCATTCGTTACGTGTTTACAGACCTTTCCGGCATGGAAGGTCTTTTGAACAGGGAGGAACTTCGCGCCGACCCGGCCCTTTCGCAGAAAATCAGAGACCTTCTGGGCAGGGCAAATCCGCGCGAAATCGGCAGGGTCGGGAACCAGGGATGTGAAGGGATCGTCTATGAAATCAACCGGCAATTGTAGCTTCAACGACAAAGGCCCCGCCGGTCTCGCGTCTGGCCATCCCCTGAAAAATGCGGCTGAAATGGTTCATATTCTTGGCGTCCCTTTTTCAACTATACTGTGCGCAGTCTTGACGGACTTGATTGATTGACAGGACTTGTTGACGGCCAGGGAGAGACCGTTTTGCAGACAGTTCGAGAGGGTGATGCGGGCCGGGTGTTTGGCCATATTCAAAAGGCGTGCGCTGTCGCGCTCTTTCTTGCCATTTTGGCGCTTGGCACGTGGACCCGTTTCCAGGGAATCACGGAGCGCGGCGTGTTTGCGCACGACTCCGCCGATGTGTGGGGCCGGACCTGCGCGCGGGTCGAAGGCCGTGAATACCATGAAGTGGCCCGTTTTCAGCCGCTTCCGGACTACCTGTATTCATTTGGGATGCTGGTGTTTGGAAAACGCGACTACGCGCCGATGGTTGTAAACGCCTCTTTTGACGTGGCCAACATGGCCCTCCTGTTCCTTCTCTCCCGGCGGCTGTTGCGCAGCGTGTGGGCGGCCCTTGCCTGCATGGGGCTGTACGCCGTCATGTGGGGCGCTGTGGGGCTGTCACGTGAACTGATGACCCACCCTCCGGCCGCCTTCTTTGTCATGCTGGCGTTCTGGGCCTTCCTCCGTTATGCGGAGGAGGTGGGCCGGGAAGTGGATGCCCACCCCCTTCGCTGGCTCGCGGTCTCAGGGGGATTCGCCGGGATGGCATTGGCCAGTCATCTGTCGGTCCAGTTCCTCTGCATAGCATTTGTCCTGCTCATCGCAATGAGAATGGCCGCGCTTGAGGAGGCGACTCTTTGGGAGAAGGGCTGCCGTTTCCTGCTGCAGGCGGCGGTCTTTTCCGTCTGTGTCTTTTCAGTCATTCTGCTTCTCATGTGCACCGAAACGGCGACCCGGGGACCCAAGGCGTTCTTTGGAGAAATGAGGACCCTGTCAGACCTGCATGCGACGGAGAAATGGATTCTTGAACGGCATTATGCGCCCCGAGTGGCGGCGATCAAGATTCGCCCCACGATCAGTTCCGGCACGCTGGATCATCTGACCCTGGGCACCGAATCTCTTGTAAACGGCCAGCCGGCCCTGGACCGCCTTGACAGTTACTGGTACGGGGACAATCCCTATGCGCTTGCTTTCTTTATAAACATCCCGCTGATGGTTGTTCTGGCAGCCCGCAGGCGCAAAGAGGCCTTTAACGGATACGCGCTTTACATCCTGGTTATTGGCCTGGTCTTCGGCCTGAACGCGTGCTACACCGCCTACTACGTCCAGCACTACCGGTATCTGCTGCCGGTGATGCCTTTTCTGATCATCAACCTGTTCTTCTGGGTTCTCCTGCTGGCGCGCGAGTTTCTGCCCCGCCGTTGGGAGCTGCCGATTGTGATTCTTGTCGCTCTGGCGGGCTTCTGGGGACAGAAAATCGCGCTGCCCGGCAACCCTGCCATTCTTGAGCCCACCCCGTGCAGACAGATCGCCAACGCACTGGAGGGGAAAGCGACCGGACCCATGAGCCGGGTGCTGATGGCGCATCCGGTCTACCGCTTTGGCACGGGGGAACTCGGCTGGACGCTGGGGATCGTATACCTCCGCAACAGTGTTGTTGTTCCCTTTCCCTCTGCCAAGAACCTTGCCGACCCCAAGTATTCTTTCAACAATCGACAAATCCGTTATATCTTTACGGATCTCTCCGGCATTGATGGAATATTGAACCGGGAGGAAATTCGCGGCAATCCCGTACTGTTGCAGAAAGTCCGGGATTATCTTTCACCACTCCGTCTGCGCGAAATTGGCAGGGTCACCGTGAAGAATCATGAGGGGATTGTTTATGAAATTGCTCCGCAATAGCAGGCATGCCACGGGACACCCATTCCCGATCGCCTGCATGGGTTTGATTTTTCTCCGAACAAGCCCCCACAATCAGTTTCAATGTGGGAAATGGACCCTATGAAACAAAAGATATTGGTCATTGTTCCCGCCTACAATGAGGCGGGCACGATAGGCAACGTCGTGCGGGACATCCGTGAAGCCATGTCGGCCTTTCCCGCGGACATTCTTGTCATCGACGACGGCAGCAGTGACGGCACCGCCGCCGAGGCCCGCGCCGCCGGTGCGCGCGTCATTTCCCAGATTCAGAACATGGGCTACGGCTATGCGCTGAGGACGGGCTACCAGGCGGCGCAGTCCGAAGGGGTGGATGTGGTGGTGCAGATGGACGGGGACGGCCAGCATGCGCCGTCGTCGATTCCGGGATTGATGGCGCCCGTGCTCTCCGGCGCGTGCGATCTGGTGATCGGGTCGCGGACCCTTTCCAAAACGCATTACCCCATGCCGCTGGCCCGGCGCATCGGGCAGCGCTTCTTTTCCTGGCTGCTGTACAGGATGGGCAATTTGCGCATTCATGACGCGACCAGCGGTTTCCAGGTGATCGGTCCGGCGGCCCTGGGCCGTTTTGTGTCGGCCGATTTTCCCGGTGATTATCCGGACACCAATGTGCTGCTTCACCTGCGGCTCAAGGGTATCCGCATTCTCGAATTGCCCGCCGAATTCCGGGTCAGCGCCACCGGGAAGTCGATGCACAGCGGCCTCCTGAAGCCGGCCTATTACGTCTATTCCATGACGCTGTCCATGGTGATGGTCTACTGGCGGCACTGGATGTCCGCAAAGCAGGGAGGACGGCCGTGAACCAGATGGAGATAGTCGCCAATCTGCCCCCGCTGCACCAGAAACTGGCGGTGACCGTGCTGGGCCTTGTGGCCGCGTACTGGGTCGTCCGCCAGGTGCGCCACAACCGCTTTCATGAATCCCATGCCCTGCCCTGGTTTCTGGGCATCGGCGCAGGACTGCTCATTGTGTGGTGCAATCCCCTGCTGGTGACCATCACCTCTTTGATGGGCGTGGGGGTGCCTGCCAGCGCACTGCTGCTCCTGTCCCTATTCTTCCTGTTCCTCGTTTGCGCATGGCTTACCTCGATGGTTTCGGGCCAGCAGCGCACGATTGCAAAACTGGTGATAGAAATATCCATCCTGAAATCCAGGGTCGAAGATATGGCGGCGCGCGAAACCGGTGAATCCGATGACCGCTAAGAACGACGGAGAAACACCGCTTTGCTGGTCGCCTTTCTATGAAGAACGGCGTCCCGCCGCGCCGCTATGGAAGCTGGGCAAATATTCGATTGTGCGCTGTCTGGACAGCGGCTTGGTCTATCTCGGCAATCCCCTTTCGGACGAGCAACTGGCCGAATTCTATTCGCTCCAGTATTTCGAGGGGGATTCGGAGCGCAAGGGATACACCTCCTACGGGGCCGATGAGGCCGTATTGCGCGCCAATTTTCAGCATCAGGCGCGCGCCGTGGCCCATGACCTCGCACAGGAGGGCAATCCGGCCGGCCAGCTGGCCCTGCTCGATTATGGCTGCGCCTACGGTTATTTTCTGGAGGAGGCCCGGGCTTTCTTTCGCGAAGTGTGCGGGATCGAGATTAATGACGAAGTGGCCCGTGTCGGTCGGGAACGATTCGGTCTGCAGGTGGACTCCGACCCCGACGCCCCGGGCAAAATCGAGGCGGGTTCCGTGGATGTGGTGACGCTGTGGGATGTGATTGAGCATCTGCGCGCACCCCGTTCCGCGTTGACGGCCTGCGCGCGGGCGCTCAGGCAGGGCGGCCGCATTTATCTTTCCACCGGCAACATTGCCAGCCCGCTGGCGCGGCTCATGGGCAGGCGCTGGCGGTTGGTCAATCCGCCGCAGCACATCAGCTATTTCTCCGTGGACACCATCACCCGCCTCCTTCAGGAGTGCGGGTTCGAGGTCGTGCAGGTGCGGCATCAGGGAAAGCGTGTCAGTCTGGGTTTCATCTGGTTTATAATGTGTTACCTTCTGGGCGCCAGGAATGCCCGCCCTCCCAAGTGTTTGGGGGGATTGATGCGCCGGAGTGTTTCCCTCAATTTGTATGACGTTATGTACGTGTCGGCCCTAAAACGCTGATGGGCGGCCGTATTGGCGTGGAGGTGTTTCGGGATGTGCGGCATTTTGGGTTTCTTCGCCAAGCCGGGTTCGGGATTTCCGCCCGGCAGGGTTGAGCCGGTCGTCAGCAGGCTTTTCGTGCTTTCCGAATCGCGCGGCAAGGAGGCGGCGGGCGTGGCGGTGTGCGGTGTGCGGGACATCACGGTCCTGAAACAGGCGACCGCGGCCTCGCAAATGGTCAAAACGAAGACTTACCGGAAGATGCTGGAACTGGGGGGGGACGGCAGGAGCCTTTCTCGCCCGGTTGCCATTATCGGCCATTCCCGGCTGGTGACCAACGGCAGCATGTCCACCAGCCAGAACAACCAGCCGGTTATCGCCGCGGGCATGGTCGGCATTCACAACGGCATCATTGCCAATGTGGACGAACTATGGGCGGCCCACCCGGCCCTGCAGCGCCAGTCGGAAGTGGACACGGAGGTGCTCTTTGCTCTGATTCGCCATTTTCTCGGCGAAACGGGGTCGCTGGTGGAGGCCGTGCAGGCGGCCTTCTCCCAAATCGAGGGCGTCGCCAATATTGCCGTGTTTCTGAAAGATTTTGGGCAGATGCTGCTGGCGACAAACAACGGCTCGCTGTACCTCTGCGAAAACAAGGACGCTTCTGTCCGTCTGTTCTCCTCCGAACGCTACATCATGGAAAGGCTCGTGGAGGAGGCGGAACTGGAACAACTGGCAGGCCCCGTCACGATTACCCAGATTACGGCAGGGCAGGCCTGCCTGCTTGACCTGGAAGACCTGACCCGTCAGGATTTTTCGCTGTCGCCCCAGGCGGGCAGTGCAAAGCCCGCTGAAAAGCGGGGCGGGGCCCGCGACATCGTGGAACTGGAGGGTGTGCTGCCGTCGGCCGCGGACCTGACCATTCTGGCCCCGGCCAGCGGCGCCGTGGCGCCCCGGTGGTTCATCGAGGAATTCGAGCGCAACGCGGCGGCCATAGCCGGTCTGAAGCGCTGCACCAAATGCGTCCATCCTGAAACGCTCCCCTACGTGGACCTTGACGCCGAGGGCGTCTGCGCCTACTGCCGCCATCCTGAACCGCTGAAATTTCTGGGGCACGACGCGCTGGAGGCGCTGGTGGCCCCCTACCGCCGCAAAGACGGGCAACCGGACTGCATTGTGCCGCTTTCCGGGGGGCGCGACAGTTGCTATGCGCTCCATTACGTCAAAACCAAGCTCAAGATGAACCCCATTGCCTACACCTATGACTGGGGCATGGTCACCGACCTGGCCCGGCGCAACTGCGCGCGGATGTGCGGCAAACTCGGGGTGGAACATATCCTGATTTCGGCGAACATCGCCCAGAAGCGCCGCTTCATCCGCAAGAATGTCGAGGCATGGCTGCGCCGCCCCGACCTGGGAACGGTGCCTCTGTTCATGGCCGGCGACAAGCAGTTCTTCTACTATGCGGAGCAGTTGAAGAAGCAGGTGGGAACAAAGCTGCTCATGTTCTCGATGAACCCGCTGGAGCGCACCGATTTCAAGCACGGTTTCTGCGGCATTTCCGGCGGCGGCCACGAGGGCTCCTTCTTCCGCCTGTCGCCGCTGAAGAACATGCAGATTGCGCTGTACTACGCCAAGGCCTACCTGATGAACCCGGCCTACATCAACAGCTCCGTGCCGGACACACTCTTCGCCTATTTCTCCTACTATCTCATGTCGCACGAGTACCAGTGGTTCTACGACTACATCCGTTGGGATGAAGAAACGGTTTCGGACACGCTGATCAACGAGTACAACTGGGAGCGGGCACCCGACACAAAGGGCACCTGGCGTATCGGCGACGGAACCGCCTCCTTCTACAACTACATCTACCACACGGTGGCCGGATTCAGCGAATACGACACCTTCCGGAGCTTTCAGATCCGCGAGGGCATGATGACCCGCGAGACGGCGCTGGCGCACATCCTTGAGGAGAACCGCCCCCGCTATGAGTCCATGGCCTGGTACTGCGAGACCATCGGCGTCGATCTGGAAAAATGCATACGCACCATCAACGGCATACCGAAGCTGTACCCGCACTGAACATTCCCATGACCGCCCTATCCGGGCATTCCCCCCGCCAGGGAAAGGGAGAGCGTTAATTGTCTTTAATGGACCGACGTTTCGGACGCGATGTTTTTTGGAATCTGGCAAGCATCGGCGTTCTGGGCGTGAGCGGCGTGGCACTCAATGTCATCATCGGCCGCTGGTATGGCACCGCCGTTTTTGGCGTCTTCAGCCAGGTGCTTTCCGTTTACTACATTCTGTCGCAGCTTTCCGTGGGCGGCTTCATCTTTTCCGCGCTCAAATACACGGCTGACCATGCCGATGACAAGGCGGAGGTGGGTGGAATCATCTTTTCGGCGGCGCTGATCACGGCCACATTTGCCTCTGCGGTGTGCGCACTGACCTGGGCGGGCTCAGGTCTTATCGGCTCTTTCTTTGGCAGCGACGGCGTGGCGCGGGGCATTCTGTGGATGCTGCCGGGACTGTGGTGCTTCGCCGTCAACAAGGTGCTTCTGTTTTCGCTAAACGGATTGCGCCACATGCGCTTTTTTGCCCTCGGCAATGCGCTGCGCTTCGTGCTTATTCTGCTGGTCCTTATTCTGCTGAGCATCGCCCGGGTGGACAGCGGCATGCTTCCGGTCTGCATTTCCGCGGGAGAGGTGGTGCTGCTGCCCGTGCTTCTTTTCTATCTGGCGTACAACGGTTTTCTGCACTTTGGCAAAACATGGAAAAAATGGATCAGACCGCATCTGGACTTTGGCCTGCGGTCGTTCTTCACCGGTCTGCTGATGGACATGAACTTCACCACGGACATTGTCATCCTGGGCTATTTCGCCGACGACCGCACGGTGGGCGTCTACAGTTTCGCCGCCATGTTCGCCGGGGGGATGTACCAGTTTATCTTCGCGGTGCAGAGCAACATGAACCCCATCCTGTCCCGGTTGAAGATTGAAGGGCGGGAGAGTGAGGTGCGCGGACTGGTGCGCAAGAACGCGCTGTGGTTTTGTCCCGCCATGGCGGCAATGTCGACCGTGGGCGTGCTGTTCTTTCCCTGGGTCACCCTGTGGGTGACAGGCAATGCGGAACTGGCCTCCGGCTGGCCCTACCTGGCAATACTGACGGCCGGCGTCACCATCGCCTCCAGCTATCTTCCCTTTGGTTACCTTCTGAACCAGTGGGGGCATCCCGTATGGTTCATGGTCTATTCGGGACTGCTGCTGGGAACGAATGTGCTGCTCAATATTCTGCTTGTTCCCCTGTGGGGGGGCGTCGGGTCCGCCGTGGCGACAGCGATGGCCTTTATGCTGGCGATTGTCTATCTCAAGACGCTGACGCGGTACGTCACGGGCACATCCATCTAGGCCGGGGACCCGAAATCACTTGGACAGCAGGAACAGGTGGGCGCGCCCGGAGACCCCGTCGAAGGGGGAACTGTGCAGGAGCGCCATGGCCTCCTCAACCCTTCCCTCTCCCGCCAGGTGATAGGCGCGCATTTCGATGTCGTTGAAGGTCTTGAGGTATCGGATGTTTTTCCACGGCGGGCCAAGCACCGCGTCGCGCGCCTGGGATTCGGTGTAACCGTGGCGGGCGTGGCCGTGCTTGCGGTCATTCTCGTCAAGCGGCGCATGAATGTCGCCGCCCGGCAGGTGGAGCAGGGCCATGCCGCCTTCCCGGAGCACACTGTATATCCCCTGCGCCGCGGCGGCATCGTCCGGAATGTGTTCAAGCACGTCGAAGGCCACCACCACGTCAAAGGTGCCGTGCATGGCATGCGGCGGCGAGGTGAGGTCCAGCTTTATGGTCGAACGGTTGCGCGGGTGCAGGTCGGCCTTGGTCACCTGCAGGCCCTTGGCGGTGAGTAGATTCGCCTCCGCATCGTCCACCACGCCCACCACCAGGCAGGCTCCAGGCCCTCGGGGCGCGTTTAGATCCAGGTAGGTGCGGCGCACGAGCGGACCCAGGAGCAGGGGGCGACCCGGGGGAACATCGGGTGTTTCAATGCGGACCCCGCCGGACGGGGCCTGCGGCGCGGGGAGTTCCTCACCGAACGCAATCCTGCGCTGCGCCTCGAAGGCCCGGATAGGAGCGGGCAGATAGGCGCAGTCCGGGTCGGCCGCGCAGGAGGGGTCCTCTATGAGCGCACGCAACTGCGTGCGCAGCACTTCGGGCTGCCAGGACCACAGCCATAGGCCACGGTCACGCCGCACCATTTCCGCCATTTGTGCGACCCGCTCCGGATGGTCGGCAAAGTCGGCAATCTGCGCCGCCAGCGCGCTTTCATCCACCTGCATTTCCGGAAGATACTGGATGGTTTCACGCGGCTCCGCCGGGCACACCACCCCGTGTTCGCCGGGGATGATCCACTGTTTCATCATGTATCCGCCGCTGATCAGCACCGGCAGGCCGCAGGCAAGCGCCTCGACAATGGGAAGTCCCAGTCCTTCCCGCTTGGAGGGCCACAGCAGCATGTCGGCGTTTGCGTAGGCTTCGAAGATGTTGTCCACGGTGCCTTCGTGAAGCTCGATGGACCGGTCCTGCCGGAGAATGCGCTCGCAGTCCGCACCGTACCTGTCGGGGGAAACCTGCGAGTACAGGGCGAGCACGGCATTCTTCGGCGCGGCCCGGTGCCACGCGCGAATCAGCAGGTCCGTGTTCTTGCGGTTATTTAGTCCGCCCCAGCCCGCCACATGCACGAAACGTAACGGAGCGCCGTCACAGCGGACCTCGCCGCGCGGCGGCGGCAGGGCCGCTTCGGGAATGCCCCAGGGCACGGTGACGGACGGCACGCCGGGATGCCTGTCACGAAACACGCGGGCACCCTCAAAGGTGGCGTGGAGAAACCCGTCCAGGCGTTCGTAGCGGTCAAAGAATTCGTGGCGCAGCACGTCGAGGTGCTCGCAGGCGATGACGCGCACACCGGCCCGGCGCAGCGCGTCCACCCGTTTCCAGTCGTTGGGGTGCACCTCGAAGAAGAGCACGGCATCGAGGCGGTTGCGTTTCGCCCAGTCGGTCATTTCTTCCGGGGACGGGTCATTTCCCGCGTTCACGACACGCGGGTGCTGCACCGGCGGGCCGTTGAAGAATTTGTCGGCCTCCCACCGGGCGAAGACGTGGGTGTGAATGTGCTCCGATTCCAGCGCGTCGGCGACCTGCCGGGCGACAAAGGTCACGCCGCGCACATGCCAAATGGATACGATGCCGATATTGAGGGTGCGCACCGTGGGGCCTGCGGGCGGCTTGACCGCGCTCCGCGTTATTGCCTCGATTTCCGCCACGTAGCTGGCGGTCAGGCCGTCGGGATCATTGCCCCGCTTGACGTGGCGCAGCACGGCATAGCCGTCCTTGGCGTAGAAATCGACGTCGTCTGGCCGGACTTCCTCCGCCCAGCGCTCGACGAAGAGCTGGCGGTTGTGGTTGATGTTCTTGGACCGGCCCGGCGTCTTGCTTTCCAGGTGGCAGACCACCGACTCGGGCGTGTACAGCATGCGTTTTTTCAGGTCGTGCCGCAGCTTGAAGCAGAGGTCCAGGTCCTCGCAGCCGTTGACATAGAGCGGGTCAAGGCCGCCCAGCGCGATGTAGTCCGCGGCGCGCAGGGCCACGCAGGCCGCCGTCATCGCCTGAAACTCGCGGGTGGTGTTCACGCAGGGCGCATCGCCGGGAAATCCGCGGTAAATGTGGTAGGGAATCTTGCCGTTGGGCGGAAAGACAAGCCCGGCGGCCTGCACGGTGCCGTCCTCATAGAGCAGCTTCGGCCCGGTCATGCCGATTTCGGGGCGTTCGGCCAGCGGGCCAATCAGCGGGTCCATCCAGCCGACGTTCACGCGGGTGTCGTTGTTCAGCAGAATGATGTACTCACCGGTGGAGGCGGCCACGCCCAGGTTGTTGCCGAGCGAGAACATGTAGTTCTCAAAGTTCTGCACCAGACGCACCCGCGCCGATTTGGCGGCCAGTTTGGCGAGGGCCGCGGCGGTCTTGGCGTCGCTGCCGTTGTCCACCAGCACAATCTCGTAGTCGTGGTGCAGCGTGTTTTTCAGAATCGACTTCACGCAGTCCCGGGTGAGCTCGGGCAGGTTGTACACCGGGATGATGACGGAGACGCGGCCGGCAATGCGGCCGGGCGCTTCCTTGGCGAGCCGGTCCCAGTCCACAAGGTGCTTGTTGAGCACCTTGAACTTGAAGGAATGGGGCTCTTCCAGTGTGATTTGGTTGAGCCGTTTGCGGCGGAAGTAGTCGCACAGCGCCGCGGGCACCTCCGCCGGGTCGTGGCGGGAAACGTAGCGCAGGATCAGGTCCCAGTCCACCCAGCGCCGCAACTGCCGGTCAAATCCGCCCAACTCGTCAAAGAGTTCGCGGCGGTGCACGAAGATGTTGATGTCGATGTAGTTGTTCTTGAGCAGCGCGTCCAAGTCGAAGCGGCGGGCGCGCCAGCTTGTGGCGCCGCCGTCGTCCTCGTCGATGATGCGCATGGCGGCGTAGGCGCAGCGCGCCCCCGTTTCGCGCAGCGCGTGCACCATGAAGAGCAGGTAGTCGGGATGCCACAGGTTGTCCGAATCGAGATAGGCGATGACGCCGCCCTTTGCCTCGCGCAGGCCCGTGTCGCGGGCGGCGGACACTCCCTCGTGCTCGATGCGCAGATACCGGATGTTCTCACGGCCTGCGCGCAGCGCCTCCACGGCTTCCGCGGTGCCGTCGGTGCTGCCGTCGTCCACCACCAGCAGTTCCCAGTTCGGATAAGACTGCCGCAGGACGCTTTCCATGGCCCGGCCGATGGTGGAGGCCCGGTTCCATGCGGGCATGATGATGCTGACAAGCGTGTCGGCCGGCAGGGCCGCCAGTTCGCCCCGAAGCCGCGCAACGGAGGCGTCCTTGAGCACCACCATGCTGCGGCCGTCGGCGGAAGTGCGGGGTGCCGCAAGGAGGGTCTTGAACGGGCGGGCATCGTCGCTGAAATCGGGGTGGCCGCACGATGGCGCGCGCCCGCCGGCCTCAGAAACTAGCGCTCCTTTTTTTTTTGCGCCCTGGGGCCAAAGCCCCAGGCCGAGAAGGCCGAGCAGTTTCAGGCCGGGCATTCGCATGCGCAACAATCGCCGCACGGCCGGATGGTTCCTGAACCCCTCAAAGTCGCGCCGCAACTGGTTTTGCCGGTTGGCTGTCTCTTCGGACAGCTTTTCCACGCGGCGCTCGATGTTCCCAAGCAGTTCCTGGGTCTTCGCGTCCCGCCCTGCCCCGCGCTGCGCCTCCAGAAGGTCCTGAATGCGCGCCTCCAGCAGTTGGATGCGCTGCGCCTTGACCTGCTGGTCCGTGCGGGTCTCTTTCAGCCGCGCAAGCAGGAAGCGGAGATGGCCGTCAGACATAAACATGCCCGATTTGGGCGCGGCGGCGGCCGCCTCATCGTCGGAGCAGGCGGCAATCCAGTACTTGGGCGGGATTTGGGTGGCCGAACGCCATTCTTGGAGCGTCCGGACCTCGTCGGTCTCAAATCCAATTTCGGAGATGATCCGAATGGACTGTCCCGCAATATTCACATGTTTGAACAGACCCTGCAAACAGGCAAGGAAATCGGTCTTGGTGTATTCGACCACATGAAAGGGGTTCACCGAATCGGCTTCGAAGGAGTAATTGATGTCCGGAGTGGACGCCAGCAGGAGGCCTCCCGGCTTGAGCAGTTCCTTGACGGCCCGCAGCAGGCGAAGCGGCTCGTGAACGTGCTCGATCACCTCAAAGCAGACGGCCGCGTCAAAGGGTTCTGGATGGGCGTCCCGGACCCGGCCGACGAAATCGTCGGAGCAGACATCCCCCTGGATAAACCGCGTGTTGGGCCGGGCATAGGCATTTTCGGCGTAGCGGACGGCCTCGTCGGCCAAATCGACGCCCAGCACGAAAGCGGCCTGCTCGGCCAGCATGCTGCTGCCAAACCCGGCCCCGGAACCGACGTCGAGCACGCGCAACCCGGAAACACGCGCCGCCGCCATCGCGTAGCGGGAGCGGTGCTCCAGCTCCGTGATTTCATGGCCCTTGCGGCCCGGTATGCAGCGTTCGCCGGTGTAATCCATTCGTCCAAGGTCTCTTTCACTCTGTGGAATGCCCCTTGCATGCCACACCGCGATTATAGCCTTTGCCCCTCGGCACGTTCACCTGTTTTCTTTGCGCCTGTCAAAACTCTTTAGAAATGTCACATGCGCGGGCTCATTGGAAATGTCACATTGCCTGGGTGCATGGCACCCGTCGTGGGGGCTGTGGGAATGTGGGAAACTCACGGGGTTCCCCCGCGTGGGGCCGCCCGGCGGCCGCAGTTGGGATGACCCACAGGACGTCATTGCAGAGACGCTCTCAACAGTCACTTCGAGCGGCACAAGAGTCTTTTTTCGTCACTGCGGTGCGGACATAATCTCTCAAGATGGTCTAGCAACCTCGGGCGGGAAAGAGCTCAAAGCTGGCCGGGTCGGCCATGAGCTGTGCCATGCAGTCCGGGAGCGCCCGGATGTCGCGCAGGTGGATGCCGGGCCAGTCGCCGTAGCACCCGAGCGGGTCCAGATGAACCGAGCCGATGCCGGCCCGGTTCGCCCCGACAACGTCGGCGCTGTAGAAATCGCCCACGTAGAGGCATTCCGCGGCAGAGAGTCCCAAATGGTCGAGGGCATGGAGAAAGATGGCCGGATCAGGCTTCTCGACCCCCACGATGTGGCTGTCGAAGACCGTTTCCAGGTAGGGGGTGATGCCACAGGCTTCCAACTGCTGGCGGACGCGGCCGTCCGAATTGGAGATGACCGACATGCGGACACCCCGGCTCTTGAGCAGTTCCAGCGTCTCGATGACCCAGGGCTTGGTGTAGGTCCACAGACTGATTTCATCGTGCCTGGCCACAAGCCTGTCCACGACGCCCTCGGCCGCCGCCACGGGCGCGCCCGCATGCACCATCATGTCCCGGTAAAAGGTCCCAATGGAAATCGGGTACGGCCCAGCCGCCCCGCGCAAATGCACATCGTACTGGTGCACCAACTGGAAATGCGCCTCGTAGACCCGTTCCGAATCCAGTTTGCAACCCTGTGCAGCCAGGGTCTCTGTGATGAGTTCCTGATCGGGGAAGACAAGGGTGCCTCCGGCATCGAGCAGCAGATAGGGGTATGGCATGGGCATGAACTCCTGACGTCGTCATTTTGAGCAGGGTCAGACTGTAACAGGCGATGGGGGGGAACGCGCAAATGCGCTGAGGGGACGCAGGGTAGACATCTTCGTGAATCCCCCTCGGCGGACACATCCAAGGGGGACCCGTACATATTTCCGTTACGGCTGCTGGCGGTCCCCAAGAATGACAGCCGGGGGCGGCTGTCCTACATGAGTTTGTCCAGCCTGTTGGCGAGTTCTTCGGGGGAGGTAATGGGTGCTTCACAGACGCTGCCGCGGCACAAATAGACCGCCGTGGCATTGTCCACAGGCCCACGGCTTTGGGTGAGGGGTAGATTCGCGGGCCGTTCCCCGGGGTCCAGGGTGCGGGCAAGGCTTCGGTGGGGCAGAAAATGGTGGTGGATAACGTGCAGGAAGGCCTGCTCCGTTTGGGGGGCGTCGTCGCCGGGGGCGATGACCAGTTCCACCGGGTCGGCCAGCGCCAGGTCCACGGCATTGAGCATCTTGAGGAATCCCTGCGGCGCGGCGGTCAGCAACCCGGATTGTGAACCCAGGATCGCCATGGCCCGGTCGCGCCAGTCACTCCGGTCAAGGTGCCGGGACAGGCGCAGCAGCGCCTGTGCGGCCATGCTGTTGCCCGAGGGTTCGGAACCGTCCTGCACGGGCCGTGACCGGGCAATGATACCTTCATGCCGGGCGGAAGTATGGAAGAGCGCAGGACCCTCGGGGTCGTGGAATTCGACCAGCAGCAGTTCCATGAAGCGCTCCGCCTCGCGCAGCCAGGCCGGGTCGAAGCTCGTTTCGTAAAGGTCAATGAACCCGTTGGCGACATCGGCGTAATCGTCCAGATAGCCCGGACCGGCTCCGCGTCCCGCGCGCCAGGACCGCAGCAGCACACCGTCGCCAAACATCTCGCCGATAAGGAAGCGTCCCGCGCGGACGGCCGCATCGGCATACTGCGGGGCGTCGAGCACCTGCGCGCCGCGGCAGCAGGCGGAGATCATCAGGCCGTTCCACGCGGCCACGGCTTTGTCGTCCAGACCGGGCCGGACGCGTGCCGAGCGCAGGGTAAAGAGCCTCGCGCGGCCTGCCGCCAGGCGTGTTTCCAAATCACCGGTATCCATGCCCAGTTCGGTGGCCACCGTCTCCAACGGCTTGGGCAGGTGCAGAATACTCTGTCCGGCATGATAGGGCTCGTGGGAGCTGAAGTTTCCGCCTTCCTTCACGCCATAGGTGCGGGCAAAGCGGGATCCCTCCTCCGCGCCGAGCGCGTCAAGGATTTCGGCATGGGTCCAAACATAGAAGCGCCCCTCCTCGCCCTCACTGTCGGCGTCCTCACTGGAGAGGAATTCACCCTGCGGGCCGGTCAGGTCGCGCAGCACATAGTCGAGGGTTTCGGCGGCAACACGGCGGTACAGGGTGGACCCTGTGAGCTGTGCCGCCTCCAGATAGGCCACGGCCAATTGCGCGTTGTCGTAAAGCATCTTCTCAAAATGCGGCACAAGCCATTCGCCGTCGGTGGAATAGCGGTGGAATCCACCGCCAAGCTGGTCGTACATGCCGCCCCGGGCCATCTGGTTGAGCGTGTGCACGGCCATACGCAGCGAAGGCGCGTCGCCCGTGCGCCAGGTGTGGCGCAGCAGCAGCTCAATGGAGCCGCTCGACGGAAACTTGGGCGCCGACCCCCAGCCGCCGTCGGCGCTGTCATAGCTGCGCGCCAGCGCGCGCACCGCGCCGTCGAGCAGCGTCGCGTCCAGCGGCTGCGAAGCCGGGCCGGACAGGGGACCGCTCCCGAGCCGTTCGCGGACATGGGCGGCCAGTTCGGCCGCACCCGTAAGTACAGCGTCGCGCCGCCCGGTCCAGGCCTCCGTCACCATGCCGAGCACGCGGAGGAAACCGGGCCGGCCATACCAATCCTCCGGCGGGTAATAGGTGCCGCCATAGAAAGGCTCCAGGTCAGGAGTGAGAAAGAGGCTCATGGGCCAGCCGCCGGCCCCCGTCATGGCCACCACGGCGGCCATGTAAATCTCGTCGAGGTCAGGACGTTCCTCGCGGTCCACCTTGACGCAAACGAAATCGCGGTTGAGCACCGCGGCGATGGAGGGGTTCTCGAAAGACTCCCGCTCCATCACGTGGCACCAGTGGCACGCCGAGTAGCCGATGGACAGGAAAATCGGCTTTTCCTCGGCCTTTGACCGCATCAGGGCCTCTTCGCCAAAGGGATACCAGTCCACGGGATTATGCGCATGCTGCAAAAGATAAGGGCTCGTGGCATTGATGAGGCGGTTCGTTGGCATTTCATTCTCCTGCACCGATAACGTCAGGGATGGGCGTTGTCATTCCGGAGTGTCCGTTTCCCGTTATCCCCGTGTTTCCGCCATTCCGGTGTTTCCGTCATCCCCGTGCAAACGGGGATCCAGTACCCTGCCTTTTCCTTCCCCCTCTGCGTTCCTCCGCGTCCTCCGCGACTCTGCGTTCAATCCTCCTGCCTGCCCACGTTCGGGCCGTTCCATTATTTGTGTGGCAAAGGAGCGCAAGTCCTGCTATGCTGACAGATGTTGGCTTTCCTGTTCGGGGCCGTGTAATGAAGTACTGGAGGTCTTCTGCCATGGATCGCTTGGCGTTGATGTGGGTTCTTACGTTTCTGCTTCTTCCCGGCAATCTTGCTCGCGCGGAGGACAAGACTGACCCTGTCGCGGAGTACAAGACCTTCCTGGCATCCCTTCCCAAGGACGACCCTGCTTCCGTTACCAAGGCCGTTGACCAGTACCGTGCCGCAATCGTCCCACTGGATATGGACAGGCACGTGAAGGCGTTCCTGGATTTTCTGGATCTTTATGACGACATTTGTGCTGCTCTGAATAAGTCCCTCTCTCAGAATCAGATGAAAGACGCCGAGGAGACCCGGAAATTGCAGAATGCTGGATTGGAAGCTGCGGATGACGGTTATGGCCAACTGTACGTGCGGGGCATCCCGGAGCATATTCCCGGCCAATTCTCACTCTATCTACCCAAATCAATTCAGCGCTACCTTGGATTGAGGGCGGTAGAATCTCGGGAGGGCTGGGCGCCGGATGCCGCGCTATATATTTCCTACGCCCGCATCGCCGAACGCACTGCAAATTGGGACCGATACGTCACCGACTTCCCCAACTCGATCTTCCGTAAAGATGCGGTCCTGCTTAGAGCGGTCTGCCTGTTTCTCTTGCTCTTCGGTGTCAATAACACACCATTGGACGCAAGAACGGAAGACAAACAGAATAACATTCGGGTGGTTTATGAAAACTTCATGCGTGACCACCCCAACACCTATGCCGGAGTTTTTGTCCGCAAGCGGTACGAGTGCTTGAAGAAAGAGGGTTTCTTTGATGAGGCTCCTTCCAAGAAAGCAAAAGTAATTCCATCTTGCAATATGGATGTAGTCATAAAGTCTATCGAGGGCGGTGCACAAGCAGTGTATCACGGGATAAACCTCGAACGGACTCTCAGATTGGCAGGGCAAAAGGAATGAATAATACGCAGCCTCTCATACCTGATGCTTAATAGACACGAAAACAGCCGATAAATCCGAAAACATCTTCCTCGAACAGTACCAGAACGACACAGTCAGCTCATTTGTCGGCTGTTACCATGCCTAGACATTCCGCAATAAGCCCATCCACTTCATCACGCGCAGCGACGATACGCCCTGCGTCCTGCGTGTACTCCGTCCAGGACGCCGTCACCTCCGGCCGCACCGCCACCACTTCTTTCACGCGCGCGAGCAGTTCATTCGCGGCGCCTTTCTGCTCCACCTGCGCCGCCAAGTCCTTCAGCATCGCCAGCGCCTCGTAGTCCTCGATGCCGTCGCGGATGTTTTCCAGGCGGGTGCTGGCGAGGGGGGTCATGTCGGGGCCGGGATACATAAGGATGCCGTCGCTGTTCGTGTTGAACGAGAAGGGGTTCCAGTCCCGGTCGGGCCATTTGGGACCGTTCTGGTTCCAGTTCTCCTCCTGTTCGTAGAGATTGATGAGGTAGTAGAGAAATCCCGTGACGTTGTAGTGGAAGTACTGCCAGCCGAGGATGCGCGGGTCGACACCGGGGAAGTCGAGGAAGAAGTTGGCGTAGGGCTTGCCCGGGCCGCAGCAGACGTAGGCCCACAACTGGTCGCCCGCGGCCTGGCGCTCGCGGTAGGGCGTGAGGTCGCCGTTCAACTGCTGCGTCAGCGGCGTCCAGATGTCGAAATAGCCGACGTTCTTGGCGGTGTAGGGGTTGGCCGTTTCGCGCTTGAGCCAGGGAAATTTCTCGCCGATCATGCCGTAGACGCGCCGGATGTACGGGTCCACACTGGTCGCGGGGTCGGGCCGCATTTCGGACTCGTCGAACCCGTGGACGTACCAGGTGAAGTCCTTCCAGTCCTTCTCCTTGACGAAGCCCTCCCAGTCGCGAAACCACGCCTCGAAATCGGCCATCTGTTTGTCGGCAGTGGCGGCGTCTCCCGAGAGCACGTCGCAGTTGGCGAGGCAGGTGGCGTTCATGCCGCGGTCATAGCAGTACTGCATGTCTTCACGGGGCGGGACGGTGCGTGTGCGACCGATCTTCATGCCCGAGTAGATGACCGTGGGGCTGAGCCGGTGCGCCAGCAGGAAGTCGTACACTTCGAGCCATTTCTCGTGCGGCAGCACGTCCTCGCATTCGTAGGAGGTGTAAAGCGGGCCGTGAGAGTATTTCTCCGGCTGTCCCAGCCGCTGGCGCACCTCATCGGGCCTGTACCACGCCTGCCATATGCCGGGATTGATGCAAAACGCGGTCTTGAGTCTGCCGCGCAGCGGCAGTGAAAAGGCGCGCACGGTCAGCTCCACATCGATGGTGTGCTTGGCCACGCCATCGGGGGCAAAGGCAATTGCGCCCCTGTACAGACCGGGCGCGGTGCCGTCGGGCACGTCCACCGTGAACCAGACGGGCTGCACGAAGCCGGGCGTCACGTCAAAGGGCTTGGCGGGCAGCAGCACGTCGGGCCATGCCCATCCGGTGCGGCGGATGGCGGAATTGGAGGGAGCCGTCTTCACATAGCCGACGGGATGCCATAAAATGCGCGCGGCGGGAAACGGGTCGCCGCCGTCCACCCGCGCCAGGTCGGACACTTGCACCTGCACACCCTTGAGCGGCGCGGCCAGCGGCAGGCACACCACCTGAAAACTCTCCCGTTCACGTCCCGCCGCCGCGATGCGCACCGGGCCGTTTAGCGGCCCTCTGTAGTCTGCCGCTTCGCGAAACACCTTGTCCATCGGCAAGGCCGTGCCCAGCAAAAAGGGCGCGGGCACGCCCGCACCGGGTTCTTCGGTGTTGAGCAGGGACAGCGTCATGAGGGAAAGGACGATGGCAATGTGCATGACGGGAACTCCTTGGGCCCCAAGTAGAAGAGGCTTCCAGCCTCTTTCTTTTCGCGCCGCAGGTTGCACACAAGAACGCGGCAGGATGCCGCGTCTACGTTGCGGCGAAGACTATTTCACTTCCGACACCGGCCGCGGCCTTGGACCCTGCGCGGTGACGTCGATGAGCCGATATTTGCCGTTGATCTCGGCGGGCACGGCGACCATGGGCGTGGTGCCCCAGGGCATGACCTCGCCCTCTTCCGGTTTCAGTTCCCGGTGGATGTGGCCGAAGAGCAGCAGGTCGAGCGGGTCGTCCACAAAGAGCGTCATCTGCGCGCGCATGCCCATGGTCGGCTCGTAGCGGTGGGTGAGACCGATTACCCAGCGGCAGGGCTTGAGTTCGCGCCGGTACTCCTCGAGCAGTCCGTCCTGCTCGCCCAGACTGTCGGCGACCACAAAATCCTTGGTGTCGAAGGCGAGATAGCCGTCGCGGCCGAAAGTGAAGCGATAGGTCAGCGGGCCGAAAAAGCTCTCGTAGTGCAGCGCGGTGCGGTCATGGTTGCCGGGGCACACAAAGGTGGGCACGGCGCAGGTGTCGAGCACTTCCATAAATTTGCTGAACTGGTCCGGGATGCCGTTGTGCGTCAGGTCGCCGGTGATCACGGCGAAGGCCGCGTCGGAATCGTTGACCGCGGCCACGGTCTTGCGCAGGGTCTCCACCGACCCGCCCGGCACGTCCTCATTGCCAATGTGAACATCGCTCAGATGGGCGATGATGTAGTACTCGGGGAACTCCTTGAAGACATACACGGCCCGGACGGTGGTGTCGGTCTTGCCGCCAGCCGCGCATTCCAGCGACCACGCGCCAACAGCCGCCCCGGCGGGCACGGCACAGTGGGCGCGGAAACTGCCGCCGGGCAGCGGCGTCCATTCCGCCGTGACCTGCAGCACGTTCCCGTCACGCAGTATCTTCATCTCGCCCTTTTCGCGGAGCACCGCGTCAAAGGTGCCGCCGGGCGCCGCCAGCGCGGGCATGCCGTTGTTGGGCGTGATGATCAAGTCGAGCAGGCCCGACGCGTCGCGGGCATGGCCGGACAGGGGAAGCAGAACCAGCAGCACCGCAAGCACAAGAGGCGCACGCCTGCCCCAAGTCCCCCTTTGAAGGGGGTGCCGCGAAGCGGCGGGGGATGTAGGCCGCTGCGCCACAGCCCAAGTGCTTCTTCTGCCCCCCCTGTGTTCAAAGGGGGACTTAAAACAGGCCATCGGTCGGGACTGTGGCGTGGTGCTCATTTGCCCGCCCCCTTCACTTTCTTTGCCTTGGGCTTGAACGCGGGAGCAAGAGCGCATCCCGCATCCTTCGTCAACGGCACCGGCGTGCCGCCCGCCGCCAGCACCGCCCAGATCTGCGGCGCGCCGGAACGGTCGGAAACGTAGGCAACCCACTTGCCGTCGGCCGACCATGCGGGGCTCCAGCAGTCATACTCGGTGCCGACATCGATGGGGGTCACATTGCCCGTGCCCACCATCACTTTGTACACCCCGCGCCGCCCGTCGCGAAAGGACTCAAAAGCCATCCACTTGTTGTCGGGCGACCACACGGGGTTCCAGTCCGCCGCGCGGTGGTTGGTCATGTTGACGATGCCGCGGCGCCCGATGACAAAGATCTCGCGGTCGCCGCCGTCGTTGGACTCATAGGCAATTTGCCGTCCCTCGCCGTCCGGCTCGATGCACCACTCCACATAGCGCGCGCTGTCCTTGATCAGCAGCGGCAGCATCGGCACGGCGTTCGCCGCCGTGACCAGCAGGATCTCGGTGCTCATTTTGCCCGGCGCGCCGGTGATGCCCGCCGCCACGAGCGCGCCGCTCTTTTCGGCGTCATCCTTGAGCGCCACCAATGCGGCCGCCGCGTCCTTGTCCTCCTCCGAGGGGTCCATCGCCTTCATCAGGTCCAGCGAGGGCAGCCAGACAGGACGCATGGCGGAAGTCTTTTCCCCGCCCCAGCGCGTTTCGGCGCCCGAGTCCAAGTTGCATACGACGGTGTAGAAATGTGTCGCCCCGTCATCTTCGGCGGCCCAGGCGATGCGTTTGCTGTCGGGCGCCCAGCGCGGCTCCAGGTTTGTGGGATGGGACGCGCCGAGGACCTGCTGGTTTGACCCGTCGGGACCGGCCACGCAGATGGCCATGCCCTTGTCCGTGCGCGTTTCAAAGGCCAACCGCTGCCCGTCGGGCGACCAGCGGGGCGCGCCGTCATGGTTTCCGCGTCCAGCGCGGACAGCCTGCCCCGATTCGAGGTCGAGCACCATCACACACTGGTCTTCCTGTTCGGTCCCGGCCGTATAGGCCAGCGTGCCCGATGGTCCGGCGGCTGTCATCCAGCCCACGGCGAGCGCGGCGTGAAGTATAAAACTCATGCGGACAACTCCCGCGGCAACACGCTATTTGGAGTGCGGCGGCAACGACGCCGCTTTGGATAAAGGTCTTGTTCGCCCCCTTCTTCTCGTTCCCAAGTTGCACTTGGGAACACACTTGTCCGCGAAGTTGCACTTCGCGCCCCCGGGATATGGCCGCACGCATTCCAGAATGTGGGACAGCCGCCCTCGGCTGTCGTCCCCTGGTGTTGGTTGCATGCTGAC
>CAITNO010000028.1 GCA_903893795.1 Candidatus Hydrogenedentota bacterium
ATTCGGGGGTGATTTTTCCTCAGACGCGCCTATTCCCGGCCCGCGCAAGACCATTTCCCCGCATGGCTTGGGGTAAACCCAAAATCCCCGTCCACGTAAATGCCTACAGGCTCAAAAGGTTAGCCATTTCGCAAATGCCTCTATGTCAGCGCGGCCGTTGCGCTGGTGCCCTGGTGCGTGTACCGCTATCCTGCGGAACTGCGGCGGGCGCTGGGCCGGTGGCGGGCACTGGCGGCCATCGCGCTGCTGGTGGTGTGCATGCAGACTGCCTGGACCGTGTCTATTTATCACACCACGGCCACGGCCGCCCAGCTCTTGTGCAAGCTTCAGGTGCCGATGGTCATCCTCATGAGCTATCTGGTGTTTCATGAGGAGCGTTTTGTCATCACCAGTCCCCGCTTTCTGGGCGGCACGGTGCTGGCGCTGGTTGGGGTGACGGGGGTGCTGATGCGCGAGCCGTCGGTCCGGCTGTTTCCCGCGTTCGACCTGGCGTTTGCGCTGCTCATGTTTGTGAATGTGTGCTGGTCCGTCTACATCGTCGGCAGCCGCCACACCTGCAAGGACCTGCACCCGGTGCCCATGTTCACCGTGGTCGCTGTCATGGTGAGCGTGGGCTTTCTGCCGGTGATGCTGTTCAAGGGCGACACGGCGTCCATCGGCGCCGCGGGCGCCTGGGTGGGCGCGATTGCCTTTCTGTCGGGCATGACCAGCATCAGCATGGCCCATTGCGCGTTTCACTACGCGCAGGTGCGCCTGGGCGCGGCCTTTTGCACCTCGCTCCAACTGGTCAACCCGCTGGTGACCTACGTGGTGGCGCTGTTCCTGTGGTCCGACGAGGCGCTCAACGCGCTGCAATGGACCGGGGCGGTGGTGCTGGTGGTGGGGAGCATTCTGGTGGTGGACGCCCAGCGGCGTGCGGGAACGAGGGTCTAGGGTCTGGGGGCTGGGGTCTGGTGGGGGCGGTGAATGGTTGGGGACATTGAGCACAAAAAAACAGGCGTGCCGCACTTTTCTGTGCGACACGCCCAAGAAGTTGGCGGACATGCCTTGGCTACGCCCCAGAGGGCTTCGCTGCGGCAAGCCGACGCTCCCAGTAAGCGGTTACCCGAGCTTCGGCAGTTCGTAGCCTGCGCGTCGGACGTTGGAGAGGAGCTTGTTGCCTTCTTCGCTGTTGGTGAAGCGCTCGGCCACGGGGTCCCAGGCGAGGGGTTTGCCGACCTGGTTGACATCGCGGGCGATGTTCACCAGGGAGCAGAGCGTGCTGGCGCGCTGTCCGTATTCAATGTCGGCGTGGCACTTGGCGCGGGTCTTGATGCACTCGATGAAGTTTTCGATGTGGGGCTGGGTCTCGGGCACGGTGAGCGCGGGGGGACGGTCGGCGCCGGAGATCAGCTCGGGATTGTCGGAGGAAATCTTGTCGCGGTTGACCTCGATGCGGCCCTTTTCGCCAACGAACACACAGCCCAGTCCGGGGCCGTTGTCGCCGTCGAGGTGCAGCTTGAGCAGCACGCCGTCGGCGAATTTCATGGTTACTTTGGCACGGGGGCCCGTGGTGGTCCAGGCCATGCCGTAATAGCCGGCGCCGGTCTCTTCGGGGCCGGGCTTGCGGTTCTTGTCGCCGACGCAGGCGGGGAGGTCCTGCACGGCTTCCTCGAGCAGCACCTCGACCGGGCCGGTCTCGTCGGTGCCGAGTCCGCGCTGGACCTGATCGTAGCTGTGGGTGCCCCAGCCGGAGACGCCGAAGCACATGCCGCCGCCGTCGTAGTCGCGCCAGTTGGCCCACCCTTCCTGGAGCTCGCGGCGGTAGGGGCGGAGTTCGGCCTGGTTGGTCCACACATCCCACCAGCCTTCGGGACCGCCTTCGGGCAGGTCTTCGCCGGGCTTGGCGGTCCAGAATTTGCCGCCGACGAAGTTGGGCGCGAGCACCTCTTTCAGCTTGCCGAGTGCGCCGTTCTTGGCGAGGTCGCTGGCCCAGTTGTTGAGCGGCATGGAGCGCTGCTGGGTGCCGACCTGGGTGACGCGGTTGTAGTGGCGGGCGGTCTTCACCATTTCACGGCCTTCGGCGATGGTGAGGCACATCGGCTTTTCGATGTAGGTGTCCACCCCGGCGGCCAGGGCGTTGCACACGACCCAGGCTCGCGCGTGGGTGGTGGTTTCCACAAAGACGCCGTCAAGCTTTTCCTTTTCAATCATTTCGAGGAAGTTGGTGTATCCCTTCCATTTCTGGTCCTTGCCGAGCGTTTCCAGGTAGCGGTCGACCCGGTTCTGGAAGCAGTCGCACACGGAGACGATCTGCGCCTGCGGAATGCCGAGGGCGGTGTTTCCGATGTCGCGGGAACGTCCGCCCAGGCCGATGACGCCGAGGATGGGGCGCTCGTTGGGCGATTTCTTTCCGGGCACGACCTGCGCCGTGTTGGGCTGGGCGGCGCAGACGCCTGCAATCATGGTGGTGGTTGTGGCGGCCAGAAAGGCCCGTCGCGTCAGTTGATGGTCATTCATGTCGGCAGATCCTTTTTTGTCCGTTGTTCGCGTTGAACGCCGCCTACTTTGACAGGTCCTTGATCATGACTTCGCGCACGGTGACTTTCATGTTCTTGAACTCGTCGCCCGGATGGACCTGGAAGCCGATGCGGCCGGTGGCGAAGGAGGACTCATTCGTCTGGCCGGTGGTGACGCCGTTGAGCGTGATGCCCAGCGAATCGCCCTCGGCGCGGATGATCATGGTGTTCCAGTCGGTGTGCTTCTCAAGATCCTTGGCCTTGTTCGCGAAGAGGAACATCTTGCCGGGGCAGTAGAGCGTTCCCGAATAGGCTTCCGGGTCCTTGTACTCCAGGATGTCGGCCTGGTAGGACTTGTCCGGGGTCTGGTAGCGGAACCAGATGCCGCTGTTGGCGGGCCACTGGATCTTGTAGGTGACGCGCAGTTCAAAATCGCTGTATTCCTCTTCCGTGAACAGGTCGCCCGCCGCGCCGTTCGGCCCCTGCACACCCACGATGCAGCCGTTTTCCACGGTCCAGACGGCCTTGCCGTCGGGCTTCCATCCGGTGAGGGTCTTGCCGTCGAAAAGCGTTTTCCAGGTGGCCGCCTTGCGCTTGGGCGCATCTGCCGCCGAGGCGTCATCGGCGCGGCCGTCCAGGCACAGCGTGCCCGCCGCCAGAAGTCCAAAAACACTGCCCGTGCTGTTTCGCAGGAAATCACGTCTGTTCATCGAAAGCGCTCCTTGTTGATGACGTTACGAAGTCCAAAGTGGAATCTTTCGATTATCGCCCCCACGCCTGGGAATATTCAAGACGGTGTCAATGGATAATTGACAATTGATAATTGACAATGAGGGGCAGTTAGTGAGTCGTGCGGTGTTTTGTTGAGTTGATGATGCTGGTCAGCAGCTTCAGGAGTTCCCCAATGTCAGTGAGGATGGACTCCGCCTCCGGGGCGGTCAGATAGTCCGTTTCCTGCAGGAGAAGGATCCAGTACTCCGTTTCATTCGCTTCCTTGAGGGCAATCGCCAATTTGTGGATGAAGTCGGCCTTGCTCTCGGCCTGCTGTGCCTCGAGCACCAAGGCGCCGATGGCCGTGCCGGACCGCAGGAGCTGCTTGGATAGGACAAACTCCTTCTTCTTCTCGCTCAAGTGTTCATACAACTTCACAATGCGCACAGCGAGGGCAAACGACTTTGTTTGAAGCGCCCCCTCTTTCATTTTCAAGAGTCCTTCTATGCTACGCGGTTCCCCATTGTCAATTGTCCATTATCAATTGTCCATTATCTCCGCGCCTCTGCGCGGCCGCCGTGGATGGAGGTCCAGTGGTGGGCGCGGGCGGCGAGGGACTCGTCGTGGGTGACAATGACGAGGGTCACGTTGTCCTGCTCGTTGAGGTTGAAGAGCAGTTCGACGATTTCCCGGCCGGTGCTTTCGTCGAGGTTGCCGGTGGGCTCGTCGGTGAGGACGACGGCGGGGTTGTTGAAGAGGGCGCGGGCGATGGCCACGCGCTGCTGCTCGCCGCCGGAGAGCTGGCCGGGCTTGTGGGTCATGCGGTCTTTGAGGCCGACCTTGCCGAGCAGTTCCTCGGCCCTGCCGCGGCAGGAGCGCCGGGAGGCGTTTTTGCACAGGGCGGGCATCATGACGTTTTCGAGGGCGGTGAACTCGGGCAGGAGGTGGTAGAACTGGAAGACGAATCCGATATCCTGGTTGCGGATGCGGTTGATCTTGGCGGCGCCCATTTTTACGATGGGCTCGCCGCGGAAGAAGACCTCGCCGCCGGTGGGCTTGTCGAGGGTGCCCATGATGTGCAGCAGGGTGCTCTTGCCCACGCCGGAGGGGCCGCTGATGGCGAGGATGCGCCCTTCGGGCACGACGATATTGACGTCGCGCAGGATTTCCAGGGCGCGGGTGCCGTCGTGGTAGGTTTTCTGAATGCCGCGGCATTCGAGGATGTTGCCGGGGTCGGGGTTACTCATAGCGCAGGGCATCCACGGGGTTGAGCCGGGCGGCGCTCCACGCGGGGTAGAGCGTGGAGATGAAGGTGAGCACCACGGCGGAGAGGGTGATCCAGACGATGTCGAAGGGGACGACGGCGACGGGGATGCCGTCGAAGTAGTAGATGGTGCTGTTGAAGAGGTCGACGCCCATCAGCTTTGCAAGGAACGCGGCCACGGGGTTGAGGTTGTAGGCGAGGAGGGTGCCGAGGACGACGCCGAAGAAGGTGCCGCCGAGGCCGATCATGAGGCCCTCGAGAATGAAGAGCCAGAGCACGGACCAGCTTGAGGAGCCCAGGGTGCGCAGAATGCCGATGTCGCGGCGCTTTTCCATGACGATCATGATGAGCGTGCTGGTGATGTTGAACGCGGCGACGAGGACGATGAACACCAGGATGATGAACATGGCGACCTTTTCCTGCTTGAGCGCCTCGAAGAAGGCCTCCTGGCTTTCGTACCAGGTGACGGCGCGGTAGGGCAGGTCCTGCTCGATGCGCTTGGAGAGCGCGTCGGCGAGGAAGGGGTCGGTCAGCTTGAGGTGGATGGCATCCACGCCCTTGCGGCCGGTGAGCATGCGTGCCGTGGGGATGTCCACAAAGGCGTATAGGTTGTCGAAGTCGGACATCTTCGCCTGGGAGATGCCGCTGACGGTGAGGAAGACCTGGTTGCCCGGGCGCATGCCGAAGGGGGTGACGGTGGGCTTGTCGGTGACCACGGCGATCTCGGCGCCGATGCGCGCGCCCAGGCGGCTGGCCAGGCGGAAGCCGAGCACGATTTCCTTCTCGCCGGGGAGCTTGCCCATGCCCATGGTGCGTCCGCCGTCATGGGTGAGGTTTTTGGCCAGGTCGGTCACGCCGGCCTCCAGATTGGGGTCCACGCCGAGCATGATGGCGCCGGTGGCGTCGGTGCCGTGGCGGAGCAGCGCCTCGGTCTGGATGATGGGCCCGGCGCCGACGGCCTCGGGCACGGCCGCGCGGATTTCGGCGATGGCGGCCTCATAGTCGTTGATGGGGGAGCCGCCGGGGTTTGACAATTCCAAGTGGGCGCGGTTGCCGATGATGGTCTCGCGCAGGGCGTTGTCAAAGCCGGTCATGACGCTCATGACGACGATGAGCGCGATGACGCCGACGCTGACCCCGGCCACGGAAATGAACGTGATGAGGCTGATGAAGCGCGTTTTACGCTTGCCGCGCAGGTAGCGGGCGGCCACAAAGGTTTCAAAGCGCACGGGTGACGGTTTCCTCGATTTCCTTGACCAGGCGGTCGAACGGGATCGCGTCCAGCGACGCCAGCCGCCGGTCGCATGCCCCCAGGTCCAGTGTCTCAGTCACCGGGTTGGGCACGGCAACGCAGTATAGGGAAGCGCCCCTGGCCGCGGCAACTCCCTTGGGGCTGTCCTCGATGGCGAAGCACCGCGAAGCGGGCACTCCCAATATATCCAGCGCGGTCAGGTAAAGTTCCGGGTCGGGCTTGACGTGCGACACCTCGTCGCCGCAGAGGACCGTCTTGAAGCGGTCCATCAGGCCCAGCCGCTCCAGATGGCCCGACACCCACTTCCTGTCCGAACTGGAGGCCACGCCCAGTTTCAGGCCCATTTTCGCGGCGCTGTCCAGCGCTTCGCGGACACCGGGCATTGCCTCCTGCACGTGAACCTGGCTCCAGTACCATTCGCGGCGGCGCTGGTTGATGGCGTCGCGGTCCAGGGTCTGCCCGGTCAGGCGCTCCAGATGGTCCATCGGGTGAAAGGCCTCGTAGGAATAGCCCCCGATGTTCGCCGTCCAGAGGGACAGGGGCAACTCGGCGCCAAATTCGGCATAGGTCCGCTGCCACGCGGCGAAGAGCGTGGATTCGGTGTCGAGGATGAGCCCGTCGAAGTCGAAGATGACTGCCTGTATCACGCCGATATGGTCCTCGTTCTTCAATTCGTCCTCATGTCGAATCGTAGGGTGCCCGAAGCGAAGCGGAGCGCACCTTTCCCTGTGCGCATGGCATGGCCGAGGACGGTGCGTTTCATTTTGCTTTGCAAAATTACACGCACCCTACGGGGATGGTCCAAAATTTCAGGTCAGGGCATGGGGGCCGCGATGCGCTTTGCCTGTTTGGGCTTTTCGGTCCATTGGGCATCGCCGTAGAGTCCCGCTTCGTTCACGTCGATGGGCTTGAAGCCGAGCTTGAGCGCGGGGGATTCGGGCTTGAGACGGTAGTCGCGGTGTTCGGGATCAACAAAGAGGGGATCGGCCACGACGGAGTGCTGGTCGTAGCCCGCCGCCTGCCACTCGGCGAGGGATTTGCCGGCAAACTCGGGGGCCTTGCCGGTGGTGTCCCAGTAGAGGTTGTTGTCCATGACGTATTTGCCGTTGCTCCAGTTGCTGCCGAGCAGGCGGCCGTTGTTGTAGTAGACGATGTTGTGCTCAAAGAAGAAGGAGTTGTGCTCCTCCTGGCGGGAGCGGATGATTTGTTCGTTGTGGGAGAGGGCGAAGATGTTGTTGGTGATGCGGTTGTTTTCGCCGTAGTGCTGGTGGAATCCGCCGCTGCGGGTGTTGATGACGACGTTGTTTTCGAGCAGCACATCGGTGCTGCCCTCGTCGGTGTACATGCCCCAGCCGCAGGAGACGACGGGGTTGGAGATGATGTCGTGGATGTAGTTGTTGCGCAGAACGGTGCCGGGGGAAATGCCGAGGGTATAGATGCCGCCCATGTCGCTTAGCTGGCCCTTGCCCACGTCGTGAATGTGGTTGTATTCGACGGTGTTGTGGTTGGCCGAACTGGGGTCATAGCCCCAGGACCAGCCGACGGACATGCCGGAATAACGGAAGTCGCAGATTTCGTTGTGGGCGACCTTGTTGTTGGAACTGCGGCCGATCCACACGCCGATGCTGCCGCGATAGATGAGGCCGCCTTCGTGGAGGAAGCAGTTGTCGATGGTGTTGGCGCCGGAGATTTCATTGTCCGACTTGGGGTCGCCGCATTCGCCGATGCGCACGGCGCCGCCGCCGAGGTCGCTGAGTTCGCAGCGGCGCAGGACGTTGTTCTGGCAGCCACTGCGGAACCAAAGGCCGTAATTGCCGATGTGGCCGATGAAACAGTCTTCGATGACGCAGTTGCGCGCGCCGAGGCATTCGAAGGAGGCGGGCAGGGTGGCTTCGGCCTGGCTGTCCGCGTGGCCCTGGGGACCTATGGGCTCCTCGGCATAGCGCAGATCGAGTCCGCGGAAGGCGAGATGGTCGACAAAAGCGCCTTCGGCGGGTTTGCCCTGCAGGAGGATCAACTGCCGCGCGACGGCCGCGATGACGGTGGTGTTTTCGGGCGTTTCGCCGGGCATCGGCATGTAATACACCCTGCCCTCTTTGTGGCGCAGGCACCATTCGCCGGGCTGATCAAGCCCTTCGAGCAGGTTCTCGACGTAGTAGCGCTGGTCCGGATTCCAATAGGTGAAGAACCAGGGCGCGGGGCCGGTGAATTCCACGGTGTGCTTGTCCACGTCGATGGATTTCACGCGGTGCAGGGAGGTCTCCCAGGAGTGGAAGACGGTGAAGACGGCATCGTCGAGCCCGGCCCAGGCTTTGAGGTCGCCGTCATGGAATTTCAGGATGGAAGCGCTCTTGGCCTCGCCGCCCTTGCCGTCGGGCACCATGACGGCACCGTCCATGTGGAAGTAGTCGTCCTTTTCCGGATAGTCGCCAAAGGGGTGGGCGGCGTTGGGCGTGCGGGCAGGCATGCGGCGTTCGCCGTTGACCCAGATCGCGCCGAAGTCCCATTTGCCGGTGGCCACATCGGGCAGGTCGGCGATCCAGCGGTCTCCGTCAACCACCCATCCCGTGATTTTGCGGCCGCTGTGAATGACGGGTTTGGCCTCTGCGGGCGCGGCCTCGTAGGCGATGGGGGCTTCGGCGGTGCCGGAATCTTCGGGGGTGAAGACTATGGGTTCGGCGGTGTAGTACTCGCCCGCGTGAATCAGCACACGAACGGGACCGGTGAGGCCGCCGGGCTGCTGTTTGAGTTTGCGGAGGCTGTCGCGCGCGCCGGTGACAGTGGCTAGCGGTCCGTCAGTCGCGGCGGGATTGGGAAAGTCGAGACGGCCCGACCAGGCGTCGTTGCCCTTGGGGGACACATGGAGGGTGAGTGTGTCCGCAACGGCAGAGAATGCCGCGGCAGCCAGGACGGCGATGAAAGCAAGGATGGTGAAGGCACGCATGCTCATATCTCCCAGACTTTGGTTTACCACTGTTTTTCTTCGACGGTGCCGGTGAGGCCGCCGGACCAGTTGGCCCATTTTACACAGGGACCGGCCAGTGTCACACCGGGACCGACATCGACATTACCCAAGGCCACATAATACGCCTTTGGATGGGCTTTAGGATAGGTTTCGAGGAAGCGGGTGTTCTCGATGCGGCAGCCGCGCAGGAGTGTCACGAACTCGTGGTCTGCCGTGTCGAAGCCGTTGATGATGGTGCAGCCGCGGAAGATCTCGCGGGTCTCCCCCCCATCGATCCAAAGGGCGCGGGTGCCGGTGGCGCGGATGGTGCAGTTTTCGTGGAGGATGTTGTCTCCCCCACCGCACTCGATGACGGCCGCACTGCGGTAGACGCCTTTGCCGGGATATTCGCGATCCTCAAAGAGGCAGTCGTGGTACTGGGTGGCCTTGTCGGGGTCGGGCGAGCCGAAGCCGTGGACGACGCTGCCGAAGAGGGCGCAGTGCTCGCAGCGGATGCCGGGCTTTTTGGTCCAGAGGGAGAACATGGTGGTGCCCCACATGGTGCAGTCGACGAAGCGGGTGTAGCCGCCGTCGCCGCTGTCGGCCACCACGCCGCAGCCCGCATTGTCGATGAACTCGCAGTTCACGAAGAGGCCGTCGCGGCAGACCGAGTCTTCGGCCTCGATGTCGAGTCCCGCGCCGGGCGCGGAGGCCACGGCGGCGCGCTGGGTGTGGTTGAACTGGGAGTTGATGACGGTCATGCCGCGGCCACCGACCCAGGACAGGCCCTGACGGCCGTTGTACTCGCTTCGGATGTTGCGCAGGAGATGGGGCGTGGGCGGGTCGGTCTCCTTGAGACCGGTCCAGCCGACGATGATGCCGTCGAGCCCGTGGTGGTGCGTGTAAATGTTCTCCACGAGCGCGTTGGTGTTGGCGTACATGCAGATGCCGTAACCTTCCAGTTGCCTGCCCAAGTCGCCCCACTCCCCGCCCAGAACCAGCGTGCTGTTGTTGCCGTCCAATTCAAGGTCGCGGAGGACGACGTTACTGCACTGGCGAATGCTGAGCATGCTGCCGACCGACACGTAGCAGTCGCGGTCGAGGAAGGGCATGGCGGGGTCGATTCGTTCGCCGGTGTTCTTGTCGAAGCTGCCGTAGCGCAGGCCGGGCGCCAGGCGAAGCGTGGCACCGTGACCGTCGATGACTATACCGTCCAGGCCTTTGAGATCGACGATGCGTTCGGCCCGGTAGTAGGGAAACTTGCCGTCCTCGTGGGTCTGGCCGCCGACGATATAGGCGCCTTTGGGGATGTTGAGCACGCCGCCGCCTGCCTCATTGAGGGCCTGGGCCGCGGCGCGGAACGCGGCGGAGTCGTTGGTGGTTCCATCGCCCTTGGCGCCGAAGTCGCGCACGTCGAAGGTCTTGGCGCTGGCCGGAATGAGCGGCTGCCAGACATCCTCGGCGCGGGCCAAGGGGGCGAGAGCGGCCAAGAGGACAAGGGCGATGGCACGAATCATGGGAGGGTCTCCGTATGATGGGGAGTATGGGCGTTCTGGATGAAGAAGTCAGGCTCCGGTGATGGTGAAGCTTTGTTCGAACCAGTTGTCGCCGTCTTTTACCCGGACGGTGAGTTTGTGCTCGCCGGAGGGGATGACCTTGTCGGAGTCGTTGTCCTCAGTGCCGACGAGATAGGGCGGGCCGCTGCAGGTGTTGACGGGGTTGCCGTCGAGCAGGATTTCCATGGGGCCGAGGGGCAGGCCCTCGGTCCAGATGCGCAGGCGCTCGTAGTGCTGGTACTTGGTGTCGGTGCCGGAGGAACGGGAGAGATAGACGCCTTTGCTGCGGGCAGGGCGGAGGCGGGTGTCGTCGTCCCACCATTTGTTCACAGCGTCGCCGCTGGCGAGGAGGCGCATGGTGCGGCGGTCTTGGGGACGGCCCAGCACGCGCCCGTCGGCCTGGTAAATGTAGACCCCTGCGGTGCCCTGGTCGTAGAGCTGCTTGACGCGCCAGAGGAAGGGACCTGGCATGGGCAGGCCCCATTCGAGACCGTCGAGTGCGGGCAGCAGCACGCAGCGGGTGCCCTCGACGGCGTCGAAGTAGGGCTTCATGTCGATGTGCATGTGGCGGCCCTGAATGTTGCCGGGGCAGAGATAATCGACCCAGCCCTCGCGTGCCCAGCGGGCGTAGTCGAAGTTCTGGAAAGTGCGCACGCCGGTGCCGGGGAAGCGGGTGAGGATGGCGATGGGCGCGCCGCGCTTCGCGCCGTATTCGTCGGCCAGCGCGCGCAGCGCGGCCATGAAAGTGTTGGCCGTTTCGGGCACGTCTATCGTCTCCGGATAGCGGCAGTAGTCGATGGAAAGCGTTTCCGCGCCGGCATCGAGCGCCTCGCGGTAGAGCGACAGCGCATAGTCGCGCACTTCGGGCACCTCGAAACGCAGCGCATGGGAGCGCATCCAGTCGGGATGGGCCTTGGAGAAGGCGCCCTGCAGGGGGGTGCCGGGATAGCAGTTGCTCGCGCCGAAATTGGCCACGGCCTGCATGCCCAGTTCGCGGGTGTAGCGCAGGGTGGCGTCGAGGGTGTTGGTGTACTGCTGCATGCGGCCGACATTGTCGGTGGTCGGCTTGGGATCACCGGGGACGGGGTCGCCGATGGTGGAGTAGAGCAACTGGTCGCCGGCGCGGGTCTCGAAGACGTTTTTCATGCCGAAGCGGCCGAGCTGGGTGTCGACGAGATGGATGCGGGCCTCCTGAAAGGCGGTGAGCACGGCGCGGTGCTGGAGAGTGTCCTGCACGTTTTCGACGAAGGCCCAGGAGTAGGGTTCCCAGTAGCCGGCGACGATTTTGTTGGCCGTGCCAAACTGTCCGTCGAGCTTTTCGCGCAGTTCGGGGGACAGGGGCACGAGCTTGATGTAGTCCAGTTCGGCGGTGGAATAGCCGGTGTAGCCGTGGCCGCCGCGCAGGACGAGGTGCTGGCGGTCCATGGTGCGCCAGTTCCAGAGGACCTCCTGCCGGTCGTGGGGCGAGCCGACGGAGTCGGCGCGCTCGTCGCCGCTCAGGCGCAGCAGAATGCCGTTCTGTCCCAGGGTGCAGCCGAAGATGGCGTAGGCGCCCTTGAGGTCGAGGGGGTAGGACAACTGCGGCAGGGGCGTGTTGGCGTCGGCGGGACGGGCGATGAGGTCGTTGCCCAGGGTCTGGGACGTGCCGACGTCGAGGCCGCCGCGCGCCCACCATGTGCCGGGACCGGGGTCGGCGTCTTTTGCAATGGCCGTGGTCTGGAAGACCCTGGACCAGTCTTCCAGATAGACCACGTCGCGGTTGTCGGCCTGGAGATGCTGGACCGAGGAGGCCAGTTCGGCGCCGTCGGCGTTGCGGAGGACGATACGGAAATCGGCATTGACCTTGCCGTCCGGCTGCGCTTCGGGATAGGGGTTGAAGACGAGGGTGCGGGTGAGCCCCGCCGCGCCGCGCTCCACGATGCGGCCCGCGGCCCAGTCGGTCCAGTCGGTGTCGGGCGCCAGGGCCAGGGCGGTTTCGGAAATGAAGGGGGTGACCCGCGCGGGTTTCCAGTCGTTGGCATCGGCGGGCGACCAAGAACAGTTCACGGAGACGGTGTCGGGCGCGCCGGTGGGGACGGGGTAGGAGATGCTGAAGTGGCGGGTGACGGGGTCGACGGAGACGTCGGCGGCGGCGGCAACCGCCGCAAACACCAAAGAGAGAACTATTGAAAACAGCCGGGACATGATTCTCCTCCTGCGAGATTGAAAAGAACAGCGAAAGAATGACAGCAACGATGAAACCAAACCAGCCCCCGCACTAAATGCCCGCTCAATCAGCATTTCTTGGGCAGCGCACCAATCAGGGCAAAACAACCACCCCTGAACAACCCAAGCGCCATCTCTAGGAGTATGAAATGACGCCATAGGCGCACATCTCACTCCCATCATTCCTCTTCTTCATCATCGTCAGGCTCTTCGTAATTGAATTCGACCCGGCTTTGGGCAACCACTTCGGACATAACATCCGGCAACCTGCCCGCGGCAGCCAACACCGAGAACATCCGCTTAAGTTCCGGTATGTTTATGATCTCCTCCACGGACTCCAAATAGCGGTCAACTATCGCATCAACACCGTACTTGCGCTTTGCCTGGTTTCTCAATTGACCCAGGACAGCCTCCGAAGAATCATCTGTCTTGACAACAAAGGTCAAAGGGAAGCGCTGAATCTTGTCTATGTCAAGAAAGTACTTATTGACATCAATTGTTTCAGTTACCTGGAAGAACCTGCCCAGGGGCTTCATGACAAAATCGATACCACCGTCGTTTGCAATGGTCCTGCCCGTCTTGTAAAGCAATAGGAAGTCTTGCTGGACATCATCCCGCGTCCACCCCCAGAAGATGGACTGCTCCCCGTAATGCGCCTTCAATATGGCGAAACTTATTATTTTGAACACCCTGGCATCCACGCTGGGGTCGAGCTGCAGGTTCACAAATGCGAGGGCTTCGGAAGAGGCGCTGACTGAAATTGAGGATATCTGTTTGCAGGTCTCAAGAAACCCCTCGAAGGCGGATTTCCTTGCCGCAACGTACGTGTCGATTATTTCAATAATTGCCCCGGCCAGGTTCAGGGTGATCTCAACCCCACCCTCCATAACATTCGCTTTCAGGAGCCTCTCATTAATCCAATAGCGCTGCTCTTTCTGATCACGCAAAATCGGCACAGTGTCCAGCGCTTGAAAATACTTCCTAAATTCATCGTTTAACCTTGAATTCAGCGCGTGGTTCTGCAACTTCCTGCCAAAGGGCAATTCTGTTTGCCTGAGAAACAGGTCCGTAAAGCGGGCTCCCTCATACTTTTCATATTCGCCTTTTCTTTTATCCGCATAACCCTTATTAATATAATCCTCAACTAGAACGTACAGCGCGTAATGATTTGCAAATGAACCCCGGGATTTTGAACCGCGATTTGCAGATCTTGTCTTAATGTCCAAGTATCTGACAAGTGGACTTTCACAAACCTCATCCGCATGAGCGCCAAAATGCCCGCGCAGTATTTCGAGTATGACGTTGCTAAAGGAGTGCGTCATGGATTCCCCCGAACAGGTCGTCTTCCTGCGGCATCGACTTGCCATTTTTCCGGACATATGTCTTTTCGGGCCGGGCGAGAGGCTCCCCGTCGTGCTCTTTCGCAATGCCCAGGCGTCGAAGCCCAATCTTGACGTATTCCCTGTTGAGTTCGATGCCCACAGAATCCCTCCCCAGCCGCTGTGCGACCGCACAGGTCGTGAAAGTTCCCGCAAAGGGATCCAGAACCTTGTCACCGGGATTGCTGCTCGCGAGAATGATCCTTTCCAACAAGGCCTCTGGCTTCTGAAACGGGTGATCCTCATATTCCGGCACGCGATAGCGAACTCTCGGAAAGAACCAGACGTTTCCGGGAATTTTTCTTCGTGTTGTAGGGCGCGGGTTCCGGTTTTCTGTAATCAATAAGCTTTCGAACAGCACCCGTGCGCGCCTCGACCTCGATTTGATCGCCGTTAAATGTGTAATTCCCGGGGTCTTTTACGGCATGCAAAACAGGCTCATACATGGAACCATAATACTTCCGGGTCTGAACACCAGAGCTGTCGTAGTGCCACACGATGCGTGACAATATCGTCAAATGGTCCCGAAGATACAAATCGAGGTAGGGCATGGCCTGTGTGCTTGTCATGACATAAAGAGAACCCTTCGGCTTCAATTTCTTGATGCAGATTTTGAGCCATTCCTCACACCACCGGGCGTAAGATTTGTCGCTTTCCCACCTGTCGTGAAAATCCCCAAAGTGCTTGCCAATGTTGTAGGGCGGATCGGCAAAAACAAGGTCAATTGAGCGATCAGGAACTGCGTCATCAAGCACATCCAGCACATTGCCATGAATGATGGCATGCCCCCCTTTCGCATATTGGCTAATGGATTTCACGCAGTTTCCTTTCTCAGGATGACACAATGGAATGGTAGCAGGATCCATTACTTGGCGCAAAGAGGCAGACGGGCAAGATTCAGGGCGAACGCATCTGCTACTGCTGAATGCTGGATTTTCCCTGCTCTCTTAATCCCCCCTGTTCTTCTTCGGCCTTTTCTTGTCGCGTTCTTTGCGCGTGGCGCGGATGATTTCGTCGGCGTACTGTTCGGCCAGACTGCGGAACAGGTTGTAGCCGTCTATGGCTTGCTGCAGCTCCGGCACCTCGTCGGCGGGGACATAGCGCACGACATTCCGCCCGTCCTGCCATGTCTGGTGGTTGTAGTGGGGCCGCCCTGCCATCTGGCATATCCTGCCGCGCTCCATGCGTTCAATGCGCGCCATGCGCTCCAACAGTCTTCGGGATGTTTCTGTTTGCTTCATGCCGCGAGTATATAGGATACTATATACACCGGTCAACAACCCGCAGAAGGAACCGCGCATGCAAGACGAACACACCCTGCACCCACACCGCCGTCCCTTGTCGAATGCCTTGGGGCGATTGACGACCCGCGCATAAACCGGAGCAAACGGCACAAGCTTGGTGTACAGTCCGCGTGGGGAACTGGGCGGGCCGCGGCTGCTGTTTGCCAACCCCGACAACCGGGGGGAGAAGTATGGCGTTGTGGAGCGCACACACCTGACCGTGCGCCTGAGTTATGACGAGGGCGGGACATGGCCCATCCAGAAACTGATTCATGCCGGGCCGTCTTCCTATTCGGGACTCGTGCGCCTGCCCGACGGCGATATCGGCATGCTTTTGGAAGGGGGCGAGAAACACCGCCGCGAATGGATACGCTTTGCGCGGTTCTCTCTGGGGTGGTTGACGGACGGCGCGGACAAACCGTGATTTCTGCGCGAGCGGGAGACGGGTCCCCAAGATAGCCCGGCCCGCATGGCAGCGGTTTCGCCGTGTGGTTTCGCCGTGTTGACCATGCTGCCCGGTATGCTGCATGATATCGGGCAGGTGAACTGTACGGGTGTCGTTCAGGCAAGGTAGGGCAGTCTGGCTCCCGAGAAGTGAGAATCATGCAGAGCCGCAGTGCATTTGGCGAACAGATTCCATGGGAAGGTTTCGGAATCAGGAGACTCCTGAATTGCCGGGGTAAATGTAAGTTCACGGTTCACCGTACTCCACAGGCTTTTCCCACTTCCTCCAAAGCGTCGTCATCCGACCCTGCCCGGAAGGGTGATTTCAGGGAGCATTTCTTGAATGGATGAAAGAATTCTGTTCGTGGATGACAACCCCGGTCCGCTGGAGGGGTATGCGCGGGCTTTGCAGAAGTCGTTTCAGGTGGACATGGTGAAAAGCGGTGAGGAGGGGCTCAGGCTTCTGGATGAACAGGGGCCCTATGCGGTGGTGATTGCCGACATGGAAATCCCGCTGCGGCGCGGCATCGAACTGCTGGTGCGTGCGCGGGAGCAGGCGCCGGAAACCATGCGCATCGCCCTCACAACCAATCCGAACGCGTACACGGCGACGGCGGCGGTAAACCGGGCCAATGTGTTCCGCTTTCTGGTCAAGCCCTGCGCCGAGGAGGATCTTGTCTCGGCGGTGGTGGCGGCGATCAAGGAGTATCGGCACAGCACCATAAAGACCGAGCAAATCGAACTGCAACGGATTTATCCCCGCGGGGGCGCCCCCTGGACCATCGCCATGGGACCGGAACTGCTGACGCTGCACCATTCGGATGGGCGCCCGATTGTGATGCTGTTCCGCGAGGAGGCCGCCCGGTACATGCACTTCAGCCATGACCCGCTGCGCGGGACGGTGGTCACAGTCAGTTTTATCCCGGGCATGAAGGGCTACTCATTTTTATGCTCGCGGGAGGCGCTGGCGAAGCTGCTCAACTGGCTTCCCCACAAGACGCGCGAGGAGATTGAAACGGAGATTTACCGTTCGGGCGTTGGCGTGGGCCTGCTGGGCGTGGCCCAACTGCTGCTGACGCAGGGCAGTTCCTGGGGATGGGGCATCGTGCTGCTGCTCACGGGACTCCTTGCGATTCTTCTGCCCCGGCGGCAGATATACTATGTCAACGGCATGTTTATGCTGCTGGTGGGGCTGGCCGACCTGGTTATGTATTCGCCTTCGGGGACCCATGGGGCAGGGATTCATCTTGCCGAACTTTTGCCCGTGCTGATGGGGGGGATGCTCATCATCTGGTTTGCCCATCAGATATCGCTGGCGAGTCCCAACCACCAGTTGCGCGCGGCGCGCGCCATTCGGGACAAGCGGGCCGAGTTTTTGCCGTCCCATTCGCCTATTGTGCACGGGGTGGCCTGGACGATTCGGTGGGTGTCGCTGCTCTTTGCCGTGTATGCGGTGGCAGTGCTGGTGGTGGCGCTTTCCTATTCAGACGCGCTGGGGCCGCTGGGCGGGCTCACCTCGATGCTGCCGGACCTGGCCATATTCGGTGTGCTGGCGATGTTGCTGTTTGTCGTGTCCGTCGGGATGGCGACGTCCAGGACGCCCGCCTATCTGGAGGCGAAGGTGTCGGCGCAGTTGGTGATTGCCGTGGGGGTGCTGTCGTTGTGGAGCGTGGTGCTCAATTTTGATCCGCACGCCCCGGCGTCGTTTTTCGGCCATGTGTTTCTGCCGGATATTTTGGTGTTTGATTATCCCTACGCCTGGGGGTCCATGTCGCTCTTCGGGGGGTGGATGTCCAAGGAGTTGGCGGTGTATGCCCGGCCCTATGTGTGGATAACTCTGGTGCTGTGCGTGGTGGCGTTTAACTGGTGGTTCACGCGCAGCGTGGACAAGGAACTGGAAGACCAGCGCTGCCAGCGGGCGGAGTGATCGGGCGCGCGTTGTGTTGTTGGCCCCCTTCGGGGCCAAGCAGGATCGTCCTTTCACCCCGCGGCGGCGATGAAGGTCAACTCTCCTTTCGGCATCTCCCAGCGGAGGCCGGTGCCGTCCGGCAGAATCGTGGCACCGGAGGTGGGGTTGACCGACAACAGGCGCAGGCCTTTGGGCAGGCGCGTGTGCAGGAGGAGGGCGGCGGCGGGGGTGCGGTTGGTGGCGGTTTCTTTGGGCAGGATCACTTTGCCCTGGAGCTGCTGGGTGGCGGGATCATAGGTCATTTCATAGGACACATCTCCGAAGTGGGTGGAGGCGTTTTGCATGCCGATGGGTTTCTTTGAGGCGAACCAATGGCGCGGTATGCCGCGGCCCAGGTGCAGTTCGTTGCCGTCTTCCATGACGAGGCTGTCGCGCACGGCGCGAACGACGGCCACGGGCGTCCACAGATGTTGGCGGTCGCCGGTGCATTCCTTTGCGCCGGGCTCGGGGCCGCGCTCCTCACACCAGGTGACGAGCGGCGTGGCGTGGTTGAGCGTGGCGTAGAGCAGCGCGGCGGCCTCGTCACCCTCGTTGCGCGCGAGGTGCGCCTCGGCGAGGTTGTCGAGCGCGATGGCGACCCACAGGCCCTTGGGCAGCCAGCCGGTGTTGATCGGAAGACCGCCGGGACTCATGTGGGCGCGGAGCTGTTTGATGGTGCCGGTGACGAGTTCATGGTCGGCGGGCAGGGTGCCGCAGGGCAGCAGCGCATTGAGCGCGCCCCAGCGGCTGCCGCAGGTTTTGCCTGCGACGCCGGGAATCCAGGCGTAGCCGTCTTCCTTGATCGAACCAGCGCTGAGTGTCTGCATCAGGTCGGCGTGGGCTGTTTCGTAGATCTTTTTCAGTTCGGCGGCCTCGTCGTTTTTGCCGAGGATTTCGGCGGTTTCCATGGCGCAGCGGTCGGCATAGGTGGCCCACATGTTGTGCGGCAGGAACACGCCGTACAGGTCGTCGCCGTCCTTCAGCCCGCAGTCGCCCATGCCGCGCGGCATGAGACCGTAGGTGAGGGGACGGCCGCCGTCGGCGGCCATGACGCGGGTGCGGGCGCGCTGCTTTTCCTGCCAGCGCGAACTGGCCAGCATGCGCGGATAGACGGCCTCCAGATAGGCGCGGTCACCGGTGGTTTGATAGTGCTCCATGACGGTCCAGGACTTGAAGCCCGACATGGCCCACATGAGGTGGCCCCAGCCGGTGGGGTCGTTCCAGTCGCCGTCGTCGCCCTGCAGGCCGAGGCAGGCGCTGAAGCCGTATTCGGCCTCCTTGTGCAGGCCCAACTGGTCGAGGGCGATGGCGACGATGGCCGCCTCGCCGGCGTTGGGCGCGCGGTATCCGTCGGTGCCGGGCGTGCCCGCGATGGCGCCGCCGGCCACGGGCTCGCGCATGATGAAGAAATCGCCGAGGCAGGCGTAGAAGGCGTCGGTCACGCCCTGGTCGGGCAGGATGACGCGCGAGGCGCGGCCCAGCAGGGTGCGCCAGTCGGCCTTGGCCTGATCGGCCTCGGCCTGCCAGTCTTTCGCGCGCAGTGCGGGCAGGTCGGCGGTGTAGGCGCGGTAGGGGCGCACGACCCAGGCGATCTTTTCCTCGCCGGGTGCCAGTTCCCAGGTTGGGCAGAGGGTGGTGGCGTTGCTGATGGCGTACTCCTGGCCGCCCGTGCCGAAGACGATGACACGGTCGGCGCGTTCGCCCCAGCCCGCGAGCAGTACATCCTTGTCTTTGTCGGCATCGACATAGCCGGGGTTGTAGCCGAAGAAGCCGCGCTGGGATTCGCAGACGAGGCGGAAGCTGTGTTTCTCCGCGGAAATGTTGGAAAGGGTCACGCGGACGAGCGCCGCCGTGGCCGCACCGGTGACTTCGATGCGCACGGTGCCCGCCGGGTCGGTGTAGCTGTTGTCGAGCACCGGCAGAATATTCTCTGCGCGGGTCCATGCACTCTTCGCCAGGGGCTTGCCGTCGATCTGGGGCGTGATGCGCACGCCCCACAGGGCAGGCGGTGTCATGAAGGCGGCCAGCGGATAGGTCGTGAGGTTTTCATAGGTCCAGCCCAGGCGGAGACTGCCGGGTTCGCAGTCGAGCAGGGTCTTGTCGCCGCTTTCTGGCGGGGCAACGGTCATGCGGTGCGGTGTGGCGAAGGCGTAGGAGAAATCGACCACGGGATCCTGCGCGGTACAGGCAAGAGGAACACCGAGCACCATCGTCAACAAGACCGCACACCCAATATATCGCATGGACTGAATCCTTCTGGTTGTTTCCCGAGCAAGAGCATAGAACGCGCGGCAGGGACAGTCAAGGGGGAGAAGACAAAATTCAACATGGATGAACAGGATGGACAGGATGAAGAACGAAGGCTTAAGGACAAAGGTCAAAGGATGAAGGAGGGAGGGGCAGAAAACGGCAGACAGGAATGTCTGCCCCACCCTTAGGATGTCGGGCTATGGTTGGAAGTTGTGGACGAAGGAGTCTGCCGGGCGGTGGAGCCGCCGCCCGGGGCGACATGCAGGCTTGGGGGGCAATATGGTATTCTACAGCCCTTGCAAGACGGTATTTTCCTCGTATTACTGCATGGAGGCGTGTATTTTTATGTCCACCGAGATTACCCCGGGCCAGTACGATTTCAGGGCCATCGAAGCGCGTTGGCAGGCCTATTGGCTGCAAAACAAGACGTTCAAGACCGAAATCGACCGGAGCAAGCCGAAGTATTATGCGCTGGACATGTTCCCCTATCCGAGCGGGGCGGGGCTGCATGTGGGCCATCCGGAAGGGTACACGGCGACGGACATCATCTCGCGGTTCAAGCGGATGAACGGATTCAACGTGCTGCACCCGATGGGGTGGGACGCTTTCGGCCTGCCTGCCGAGCGGCACGCGATGCGCACGGGCGAGCATCCGGCGCTGATCACAAAAACCAACTGCGACACCTTCCGCAGCCAGATTCAGCGGCTGGGCCTTTCCTATGACTGGGACCGGGAGATCGACACGACGGACCCAAAATACTACAGGTGGACGCAGTGGATTTTTTCGATTCTGTATGAGCGCGGGCTGGCCTACGAGGTGGAGGCGCCGGTGAACTGGTGTCCGGCGCTGGGCACGGTGCTGGCTAACGAGGAGGTGAAGGACGGGCGCTACGTGGAAACGGGCGACCCGGTGGAGAAGCGGGCGATGCGGCAGTGGATGCTGCGCATCACGGCCTATGCGGAGAAACTGCTTGCCGGGCTGGACGACCTGGACTGGCCCGAAGGCATCAAGGCGATGCAGCGCGAGTGGATCGGCCGGAGCGAGGGCGCGGACGTCGATTTCACCATCGCGGGCACGGGTGAGACGTTCACCGTGTTCACCACGCGCCCGGACACGCTGTTCGGCGCGACCTACTGCGTGCTGGCGCCGGAGCATCCGCTGACGCGGCGTATCGCGACGGCGGAGCAGCTTCCGGCGGTGCTGGCGTACCTTGACGCGGCCTCGCGCAAAAGCGCGCAGGACCGGATGAAGGAGGAGAAGGAGAAGACGGGCGTGTTCACGGGGGCGTATGCGGTGAACCCGGTGAACGGCAAAGAGATTCCGATCTGGACGGCGGACTACGTGCTGGCCGAGTACGGCTACGGCGCGATTATGGCGGTGCCCGCGCACGACACGCGGGACTATGAATTTGCCAAGACCTACGACATTCCGATCATCGAGGTGATTTCGGGCGGGGACATCACGAAGGAGGCCTTCACGGGCGACGGCGTGCTGGTCAATTCGCCGCTCATCGACGGGCTGCGGGTGCCGGAGGCGAAGAAGAAGACGGCCGCATGGCTGGAGGAGAAGGGCATCGGCAAGGGGACGGTCAACTACAAGCTGCGCGACTGGCTTTTCTCGCGGCAGCGGTACTGGGGCGAGCCGTTCCCGCTGGTCCGGCTGGAGGACGGCACGATGAAGACCGTGCCGATGAGGGATCTGCCGGTGCTGCTGCCCGAACTGGACGAGTACAAGCCCACGGCCGACGGCGACCCGCCGCTGGCCCGCGCCACCCACTGGGTAAACACGACGGACCCGGAGACGGGCCAGGCGGTGCGGCGGGAAACGAACACGATGCCGCAGTGGGCGGGGTCGTGCTGGTATTTCCTGCGCTTTGTGGACCCGCGCAACGACGAGGCGGCGTGGTCGAAGGAGGCCGAGGAGTACTGGATGCCGGTGGACCTGTACATCGGCGGCGCCGAACACGCGGTGCTGCACCTGCTTTACTCGCGCTTCTGGCACAAGGTGCTTTACGACGCCGGACTGGTGAGCACGAGCGAACCCTTCCAGAAACTGTTCAACCAGGGCATGATCCTGGCCTATTCGTTCAAGGACGCGCTGGGCAAGTACCACTATCCCACGGAGGTGGAGCGGCGCGGCGAGCAGACGGTGCTCAAGACGACGGGCGAGCCCGTGGCCACGCAGATCGAGAAAATGAGCAAATCGCGCTACAACGTGGTGAACCCCGACGAGGTGGCCGACCAGTGCGGCGCCGACTCGGTGCGCCTGTATGAGATGTTCATGGGCCCGCTGGACCGCGAAAAACCCTGGAGCGAGGAGGGTGTGCAGGGCGTGTTCCGCTTCCTGCGGCGCGTGTGGTCCCTCTTTGTCGGCGAGGACGGCGAACTGCACCCGCGCGTGGTGGTGTCGGGCGGCGACGAGGCGCTGGTCAAGGAACTGCACAAGACCGTGAAGGCGGTCACCCACGACATCAACAACCTGTCCTTCAACACGGCCATCTCGCGCATGATGGAATTTGTCAATGCCGGGCTCAAGGCGCCTGCCATCGACCGGGCGGTGCTGGAGCCCTTTGTGCTGGTCCTCTCCCCCTTCGCGCCGCACATTGCGGAGGAACTCTGGGCACGGCTGGGCCACGGGAACACGCTGGCCTATGAACCCTGGCCGGTGTGGGACGAGGCGTTGCTGGTGGAAAACACCATCGAGATCCCGGTGCAGATCACGGGCAAGCTGCGCGGCAAGGTGCTGGTGGCGGCCGATGCCGACCAGGCCACGGTGCTGGCCGCGGCCAAGGCTGACCCCAAAGTCCTCCCCCACCTTGACGGCAAGACCATCGTGAAAGAAATCTACGTTCCGGGCAAAATGGTCAACCTGGTGGTGAAATAGGCGGCACTGCGGTTGCGGCAAACGACTTATTCTAATGAGCTTTCAAAATGAGACTAACCATGCTACACTGTGGTCATGGCAAGACCAAGGCAAATCGACCAGGAGCTGGTGCAGAAAGCTCAGACCGTTGTCGCGCAAGCTACGGATCTGCAAGAGTTGAGGTCGGCCCAGGCAATTCTTTTTCCGGCACTGCTTGGAACCACGCTGGAACAGACGGCCACCATGCTCGGTGTTGGGCGAGCAACAGTCCCGCGCCTTCAGGCGCGCTTTCGCGAACGCTGTCGCGCGGGTTGCCCTGTGCAAAGCCGGCATGGCGGGCGACGCAATGTGCTGATGAGTGTCGAGGAGGAGCAAGCGTTCCTGGCGCCTTGGGCGGAGCAGGCCAAGAGTGGCGGTGTGTTGGTCATATCTGTTTTGCGGGCGGCCTTGGCGCAGCGACTGGGACGTCCGGTGGCCGCTTCGGTGGCGTACCGGCTTCTGGCGCGGCATGGTTGGCGCAAGGTTGCGCCGGACACCCGCCACCCGAAAAGCGACCCGGCAATCCAGGAGGACTGGAAAAAAAACTCCCCGAAACACTGGACGCCTTGCTGACACCGGACGATGTTAAGGGGCGAAGGATCCGGTTGATGTTCCAGGACGAGGCGCGTTTTGGCCGCATGGTGCGCATTCGCAGGTGCTGGTCGCCCGCGCCGGCCCGGCCCACCGTTCCCAATGGCTACGAGCGTGAGTTCGTGTACGTGTACGGCGCGGTTAGTCCGCTTGAAGGCGAGATGGATTGGATGATCTGCCGGGAGATGAACACCGAGCGGATGGGCTGTTTCTTGGAACAGGTCAGCGCGGCACACCCGGACGACTTCATACTCATGGTGGTGGACGGAGCCAGTTCCCACAAGGCCAAGAACCTGCAGCGACCCGAAAATATCCGACTCGTGCCTCTGCCACCCTATGCGCCTGAACTTAACCCGCAGGAACATATCTGGGACGAACTGCGGGAAAAGGAGTTCCCCAACCGGGTGTTCAACGAGATTGCCGCTGTGGTGCGCCAACTTGAACAGGGTCTGCCCAAAATGAGCGCGAACACGGCGGGACTACGCAGCCTTACGGCTTGGCCTTGGATTATTAGTCTCAACTTGAACGCGAATTAGAATTAGGTGTTCGATCCCCCGTTTTCACGGCGGAATATTTCGACATTCGGTCAGTATTCGATCGATATTTGGTCAATAAATGACTAAATTTCTGTCATTTTGGCACTATTGCTGTGGGTGAGTGAAGATATAAATCCTTTTTTAATTAGGCTTTATACTATTCTTGCCTAGCCACGCAGGCCCATCCATTCAAGAAAACGCATTGCTTCTTTTTCGCCTCTCTTCCAGCATTTCCCCCCTTGACAAGTGGCCGATATTCGGCTACTCTATAATAGAAATTCGATCAGCAGGTGAACAAATTTCGGAAGAAGTAAAGCATGTTTCCCCGGAACGTAAGCAAACAAATCGCCCTCGCCGTGCAGGGCACACCTGTGGTCCTGCTGCATGGCGCACGTCAAAGCGGCAAGAGTTTCCTGGCGCGCCAGGCGGCGCGGGACATCTTTCACACGGACTACGTGACGCTGGACGACCTGACCGCATTGGGCTCGGCGACCCAGGACCCGGCCGGGTTCCTGAACGGCCTGGGCGACCGGGTCGTGATCGACGAAGCGCAGCGGGTGCCGGAACTGCTGACCGCCATCAAGGCCAGCGTGGACCGGGACCGGCGTCCCGGCCGTTTCCTGCTGACGGGGTCGGCCAATGTGCGCAGTCTCCCCCAGTTCTCCGACGCGCTGGCGGGCCGGGTCGAAATTCTGGACCTGTGGCCGTTGTCGCAGGGCGAGTTGAACGGTGTACGCGACGGCTTTGTCGATGCGGTCTTCGCCGACGACTTTGCTGACCGCGCCCGCGAGGCGGCCGGCGCGGCGGACTGGGTGCCGCTGGCACTGGCGGGCGGGTTTCCCGAGGCGGTGACGCGCAGGGACGGTCCCCGGCGCACGGCGTGGTTCGACGCCTATGTGCAGACGGTCCTGTCGCGCGATGTGCGCGACCTGGTCAACATCGCCGGTTTGGCCGAGATGCCGCACCTGATGTCGGTCGTGGCGGAGCGGGCCGCGGGCCTGCTGAACTATGCCGACCTGGCGCGCGATGCGGGCGTGCCCCTGCCGACGCTGCGGCGCTACTTCGCGCTGCTACAGGCGACGTACCTGGTCCGCACGGTGCCGCCATGGTTCACCACCCGCGCCAAGCGACTCGTAAAGACGGAGAAGCTGTACCTGGGCGACACGGGGTTGCTGGCCTATCTGGCAGACATGCGGCCGGACCGGCTTCAGAAGCACCCGCGGCTCCGCAGCGCGCTGCTGGAGAACTTTGTGTTCCTGGAACTGATGAAGCAGCGCGGATGGAGCGACACGCGCCCGAGACTCTGCCATTTCCGCAACCACGACGGGCAGGAGGTGGACTTTGTCCTGGAGGCATCGGGCGGACGGCGCCTCGTGGGCATCGAAGTGAAGGCGGCGGCAACCGTGACCCCGACGGACACGCACGGCATGGTGGCGCTGTCCGAACTGGCCGGGGACGATTTTGTGCGCGGTGTCATCTTGTACGGCGGCGACACGGTGGTGCCCATCCGGGAGAACATCCACGCGGTGCCGCTGTCGTGTCTGTGGAAACTGACCGCCGGCGCATGACGCAACGCGGCGGCGGAAGGAGATGAAATGAAACTCGCATGGGTGATCATGGCTCTTTCCGCCGCCCTTTGCGCCGGGGCGCAGGCGTCCGGTTCGGTGATGGACAAGTTCGCCCTCGCCGACAATGTGAACATCATGGACGAGGAGCAGTTCGGCATTGTCAACGGGCTGGCGACAGTGGGCGTGAACCATCAGCGCCTGGGCTCTATCAGCGGGCTCTGGTCCCCGCCCTATGTCGCTTCCAACCTGCTCATCGAGCCGCGCATCGACGGCAAAGCCATTCCGGTGACAGGGTATGCGTGGCTGCCGTTCATGGTTGTTGAACAGGGCGCTGCGGAGGGACTTTTGTTCACCTGCGATATCACCCTTGCAGAGGGGGTGCGCGGCGGAATCATATCGGTCTCTGTTCAGAACCGCGGCGACAAGCCGATGGCGGTTCCGTTCTCCTTTGCCGTATCCGGAGGACTGGCGCAAACCAACACATGGGAGTTTGGCCGGCCGGAAAGCGGCGGTGATGCTCTGACGAAAGATGGCTGTGCGCTGGTTGTGCGGTGCAGCAACGAAGCGGCGCCATTGTTGGAACTCGCACCGGGGGCAAGGGGCTCCGTGCATGCTGCGTTTGCCGTGGGAAGCGAAGCGGGCGCGGCGGCGGCATGCGCCGAACTGCTTCGTGCTCCGCGCGGCGTGACACCGGCCGCACGCGGGGCGTGGGAAAAACGCACGGAGGATCTGTTTGCCCGCGTGCCCCGGCTGGAGTGCGACGACATCCTCCTTACGGCCTGGTACAACCGGTCGCTGATGCACCTGCTAATGAACCGCTGGGAGCTGCCGGGACTGGTGCTGAACCCCTATTACAGCACGGGCAGCGTGAAGGGCGGCTGCGTGTGCGACTATCTGTGGAACTTCGGCGAGGTGTGGGAAATCCTGCCGCTGTACGACCCGGCGGCCATGCGCGCGCACATCGCGCAGTTCCTGCGCGGCGACATCACGCAGCACTTCGCTTTCAACGCGGTCACGGGCGAGGCGTTCGGCCCGTGGTACCCGGTGAACCAGGAGAAGATTATCGGGCTCATCTATTACTACGTGAAGGTGACGGGCGACGCGGCTTTCCTTGCCGAGACGGTGGGCGACAAGACCGTGCTGGACTGGGCCGTGTCCAACGCGCTGCACGGCGACGATGTGAAGAGGCCTGTGGCGTTGATTGACTACGGCCCGTCAAACAGCCACCTCGAACTGCGCCGGGGCCTGCCCTACAACCATGTGATGCCGGACCTGAACGGGCGGCGCGTGATGAACTATCTGCGCGCGGCCGAACTGTGCGACGCGGTGGGCAAGCCGATGCCGGTGCTGCGCGAACGCGCGGCCGAACTGGCGAAGGTATTGAAGAAGGAACTGTGGGACAGCGACCTCCGCTGGTTCCGTTTCCGCAATGAGAAGGGAGAGCCGGACACTCGCTACACGGTGCAGTTGTTCAAGCTGTTCAACAGTCCCGTGCTGGACAAGGAGGAGGAGGCGGGCCTGCTGTCGCATTTCAACGAAAAGGAGTTCCTGTCCAAATACGGCCTGCACAGCCTGGCCAAACAGGACCCGGCCTATGACACAGCGGACATCGACAACGGCGGGCCGGGCATCTGCACGGGGTTTGTGCCGCAGATCATGGAGCGGCTGTACAACTGCGGCCACGCGGACGCGGCGGACGACCTGCTGCAGCGCGTGCTGTGGTGGGGCTACCGGCTGCCCTATTGGGGCGACTCGATCGTCGCGGACAAGGAGGACTACCGCCGGGACACGCCGCTGCAATGCACGATAGACGGAATGGCGGGCGCACAGGGGATCATCTTCGGCCTGTTTGGCGTCGCGCCGCAATTCGACGGCAGCGTGTCTGTGACGCCGCACCTGCCCGCATTTGTGAAGCACCTGGCATTGCGCGGGCTGAAGCTGCGGGGAAAGACGATGGACATTGAGGTGGAGGGAAAACGGTTTTGCGTGAAGTCGGACAGTGCGACACAGGAAGGCGATATCGGGAAGTCGACCACTGTGCGTTAAGGCGGGCAGCTTACCGCGCGGTCACGGTCACACCTGTGACCGTCATTGCGAGCGCAGCGAAGCAATCTCTTGAAACCATAGTCCACGGTCTGGGTCAACGCGAGCACGAGATTGCTTCGCTTCGCTCGCAATGACGGCATTGTACTCGGGCCTCATGTGGTACGAGATTGCTTTGCTTCGCTGCTAAGAAAGTGTAGGACAGGCGCCCTCGCCTGTCGTCCCGGGGTGGTCGTTACAAGCCGACAGCCGAAGGCGGCTGTCCTACATACCGAATCCGGATCTCTTCCGCGAATCGCCGCCGTAGGCGGTCTGAGGCTCGCAATGACTCGCTGTTAGCGCGCCTTGCCCAAGCGGCCGCCGTCCACTTTCAGCAACCCGTCTTTGTCGAAAGTCATGGGCACGATGGCGGGTTTCTGCACTATGGGCGCGGACTTGTCAGTGCCGAAGAAGGTGGACCACCACTCCCCCGTTTTGTCCTTGAAGAAGGTGACGTGACCGCCGTCGGGGACGGCGATGTGGCGGGCGGTGTAGGGGCCGTAGATGTTTTCGGAGGTGGCGGCCAGGCAGTCGTAGTGGCCGTTGATGTTTTCGGCACCGGTCCAGTAGTAGCGGCCGTTGGCCTTGAAGAGGTACATGCCCTCGTAGCCGACGTGGTCGAATGAAGCGGTGCCGAAGATCTTTTCACAGAGACCTGAATGGTGTTTGGGGTCGGGGTCGGCCGTGGCGATCTTGAGCCAGTGGTAGGGCTCGGCGAATCCGGACAGGTCGGGTTTCATGGGGGCGATCTTGCCGCTGTGCCAGAGGAAGTACACCGTGCCGTCGTCATCCTCGAAGAGCGAGGCGTCTATCTCGTCGCCCAGCCGTTCGGCCGGCTGCATGTCGACGTAGGGGCCTTCGGGCCTGCCGGTGGTGCTCTTGAGCAGTCCGCTGCCGGAAGTCTTGGCGGTGCCGTCCCAGCCGGGCATGCTGTAGGTGAGCCAGAAGGTGCCTTTCAGGTAATGGATCTCGGGGGCCCACAAGGACATTTTCTTTTCGAGGTAGGGCTTGTGCCAGGGACTGTCGCCGTAGCTCCAGACCCTGCCCAGCGCGTCCCAGTGTTTGAGGTCGGCGGATTTCCAGAGGCGGATTTCATTGTTGTAGCCGAAGAAGGGCTCGACGGTGCCGGTGAGGTAGTAGGTGCCTTCGGGCCCGAGGCAGACGGAGGTGTCGCGCAGGGGGGTGTCCACCAGAGGCTGCAGCGGCAGCGCCGCGGGGGCCGTGGCGCAGCCTGACAGCGCTATCAGTGCCAGCAGAGCCGTCAACGCCCGTTTCATGTGCGCGTCCCCCGCCTACTTGCCGTGCGGATGGACGATGACCTTCATGCCGTCGCGGGATTCCATGGCGGCGAAGGCGTCGTATATCCACTTTCTGTCTTCCATGCAGCTCTCCTAGCCGTCGTACCTATAAGTGTTTCCTATCCGTTGTCGGATACCTCAGGGAGTGATCCCCCGACATTGCCCCTGTCCGTTCGGCGGCGCAGAAGGAGTATAGACATGACAGCTATGGGAGCCATGATAGAGAAAACGACCTGGCTGACAGTCAGGTTCAAGAAGACATATGGCTGATCAGCCCGGAAAAAGTCTATACCAAGTCGCCCGAAGGAGTAGAGAAAGAGGTATATAAAAGTCATCATTCCCGGCCGGAGCTTTCTGGCGAGCAGCGCTTTCAAGACAAAGAACGTTACGATCGCAAGGGCCGCAGCATAAAGCTGCACCGGATGCACGGGGAGACTGCTGTTGGAGTCCAGACCGATAAGCCCCAACCGGAACTCCCGCCTGAACGCCAAGGAGTTGAACGGAAAACGTACCCCCCAAGGCAGTCCCGTGGGCGCACCGAAGCAACATCCCGCAGCAAAACAGCCAAGCCGGCCCACTGCGTCCCCCAAGGGCATGTACGGGATGAAAACCTCCAGCCCCTCAAACGGCGGAATCCTCTTCAGCCACAAATACGTAAACAATCCTGCTATCCCGCCAAGGGTTGCACCAACAGCCATGCTTCCCCCGTACTCCAAGTCCCAAAAGGAATGCTCCGTGAACCCACACGTGTTGAGGGCGTAGTACATGACACGTCCGAACAACATGGCAGGAGCCATTATCCAGAGAGCCAAATATAGGCTGATTGGGTAATGACGCCCTTTTGTGTGGTTGTACCATAGACCCGGAACGACGACCACAAGGCCCGAAAAAACCATGGCCAATGTATACAACGGCACACGCAACCCTAAAAAGTTAACATCAGGAAACATACCCCTGCCTCCACAAGTATGGAACTATCGCCATCCCAAGTACTTTGCCAGCGCAATAGATGCGATGGATATGAGTGCGATGGATGAAATTACAATGAACCATGAAGCATTCCGGACATACCAAGGCCTGCCAATAGTGGCGTCAGCGCCCGCCGCTTCAGCCTCTTTGATACCCTCAATTCTGGTTCCCGACGGAAAGGACAATTCGATATCTGAAGTTTCTAATGGGGGATTTATTTTGAAGGCTTCGCGTTCCACGCTAATGTCATGAGTATGGCGTGGTATTGTCGGAATAGTAAACGTCAGAGCATATATTTCCTGATCTTTTCTGCCCTCTGTCACCCATTTATCGGCCGCTTTGGAGGCAGTCTCTGCATCCGGCGCATTCGCGGACGCCTTGATGGATAGGGGAATCTGCACGCCCGTGCTCTTGTCCGCCTCTATCTTGTCAAAGGCAACGCTGTACCTCACCAGCCGAGCGTCTTCCCAAGCGCCGAGTCCCGGAACGGCGGCCCATTCCTCTTGGGTGCGATCCCATATGCGGTTCACTTGCTCAATCCGCCGGATGAGACCTTGTTCATCGACATATATGTCCAAACAAACTCGTTCGCTCACATCTATCTCTTTGGGAACGGAAATCTCATGAGTCAAGACAACACAGTTATCTCGACTCCATATCCTTGATTTTCCCGGAGCCTTGAGAAACTCTTCCAGCGGCATCCCCGAAGCGCCCTCGTACCATGCTTCCCAGGCACTGCTGCCAACCCTCTCCCAAAACTGCCACGGACTAGGCGTTTCAAGGGCAGGATTCAATGCCAATGTGTTATCTCCATATATGCCTCGTCTGCTTCTGATGCCCGCCGCTCCACCCGGGTGATCACCGGCCTCGATCAACTGCTTCCACTTGCCGCCGGTGAAGGACAGGGAGACTATGAGGGGCAGCGGAGCGTCAAACGGCCTCTTGTTTTCTGGTAAGGCTCCGCCAAGTTTTTGAAGAACAAGGTCCTGTGTCGAAAGGTTGGGAGTGTATCTCGCGATTCTCGTAGTCTCACAACGGACAGAGAACTCGGTCCCTTTCGCTCGGTATTCTACATGCGCTACAGTTTCCGACGCGTTCTTGTTGACCAAGTCAAAAGTCGTGTCTCTTGATGTATATGCCAGCGAGATAGAATCAAAATGCAACCTTCTAAGAATGATCGCTGTTAGCTCCTTTTCATCCTGTGAATATGCGCTGGCCGAAATGAGCATGATCAGACCTCCCACGAGAAGGGGATGCAGACGTTTCTGTCCTTTCATCTGTTATCCTTCCAAGACGTAATTGTACGGGACCGTTGACATGACAGTACCTCATCTGCTATTGACAAACGGTTTCCGCCCATCGCCCTCACACTTACTCAGAAAGGGAAATGTTACACCCGCTGACACAAGTTCCTGGGTGAAGGACACTGCCATCAGGACCCCTTTCCCAAGGGGTCGCCACCGTACAGTCAGTCGCTAGGGTGCGCAAAGTCCCAAGACACGCCTTACAGCCGTTCCCATAGTGGTCAGTATCGCAATCCCCCGAGCAGCAGTTGCCGCCTTGTTGCTTTGGAAGACATGACTCCGGCTCCTGACCAGGCCAAAAATATTTGTGGTACGCGTCATTGCATGTGCACTTGCCTACGCCTGAGCTTGCCCCATTTATATAGGAGCACGTTCCAAGCGGGGGTTTGCCAATGCTATATGAATCTTCCTGCGGGCATCTTCCTTCTACACAATGACAGTCACCCGCTTCGACCTTCCCCGACGGTGCCCATGCAATCACTGTGATTGTCAAGCATAGAACCACACGCATCAACTGCCACACATTGTGTTTTGACATCATGACTAGCCTCCTCTTTAGACCTCATATTGAAAACAGACTTGCATCACTACTAAAGTTATTTTACCCCCCCCCCCCCCCGTTTTGTCAAGCTATTTTTTCAGTCGGACAGGAAGATATAATCTGGCTGTGCCAACGGGTGTTCGGTCTTTCCCGTGCCTCTCAAGCCGTCTGCGCAGACAAAGCATAGTCCTGCCCATCAAGCAAGCATGGAGAATACGGACGCAGCGGAAATGTCGGGGATTACTTTTGGTTTCCAGAGGATTCTCTGTCCAAAACATCCACAGGGGCCACTACGTCCACGCCGTCCACCTCAAGATCGTCTAGCAGCCCGTGGCAAAAGTCGGCCGAGTTTACGGTATGGGTATTGATATTAATCTGTACTTATGTTACAATGGGCGCGTAGTTAACGTGGGAGACGTCACGCATGGCAATGGGACGCGCAAACAGAGAACAGCAGGA
>CAITNO010000029.1 GCA_903893795.1 Candidatus Hydrogenedentota bacterium
CCGGCTGTGTTCATTGGTCAACCGAGCCGGCAGGGATGCCGGCGCTCCCAGTGCCCTTGCACCCGGAACATCGGTTAGATTCACTTCCTGGTGCCATTCGGGACGCCTCCCCATTCATCGGCCATTCATCCCGCGAAACTGTTTACCGAATCTTTACCCATCCTTTGCCGGGAATTCATTGCACTCTGGCAGGATTGCATGCTGGCCGGAGCAGGCACAAGACGGGAAAAATGAAACGGGCACTCCCTGCATGCAAGGGCGGCCTCTGGGTTCCCCGCCTTGACGGCGTGAACGCCAAGCCCCGCGGGCCAGACAATTACGAAAACTACCGAACCGGAAAGTGAGGTGAATGGGATGAATCAATTCTTAATGTGGTTTTTCTTTGCGATCGGCTTAATCACGTTCCTGGCAAACTTTTAGATTCCGCAGCGCCTGCCATGGCAGGAGGGGGAGGTGCGAATGATCAGGCGTCGCACCTCCCTGGGCGTGGGTGGATTCCTTGGCGACCGTGCGGCTGTGGCAATGACCGTGCTTAAACCAAGAGCGCTCACCCGTTGGGTTCCGTGGTTCTTTGGGCTTGCCCTCATGGCCGCCGTGGTGGTGTTTGCCACGCACCAGAGCGATGAGACGGCTTTTGCAGAGCTCCTGCTCCGCGTTCAGCCTGCGTGGCTGCTCGCCGCCGTGCTGCTCCAGATGGGAACCTACGCCGCGGAGGCTCGGATTTGGCAGCGGATTCTTTGCCGCGCCAACCACTCAAGACCGCTGCGCTCCTATGTCAGTCTGGCCCTGGCGAAGCTGTTCATGGACCAGGCTATTCCCAGCGTGGGCCTGAGCGGCACCCTGCTCGTGGTCCGGGCGCTGGACCGCCGCGAGGTGCCCCGCGGCACAAGCATGGCCGCAGTTGTCATCGATCTGGTGAGCTACTACGCGGCCTACACGATGGCCCTGGCCATCGCCCTCGTCATCGTTTGGGCGCTCGGAGATCTTACCCCTTTGATGGTGCTGCCTGCGTGCATCTTCGCACCCCTGGCGGCGGCCGTGCCCGCGGCCCTCCTGTGGGTGAGCCGGGGCCGGACCCTGCCCGGCTGGCTCGAGCGGTTGCCGCTCATCCGGCCGGCACTGCGCGCCCTCGCCGGGGCGACGCCCGCCATTGCCCACGATGCGCGGCTTATCATGCGCTGCACCGGTCTCCAGTTCGCGATTCTCGCGCTCGACGCGGCGACACTGTGGGTCCTGCTTTGGGCCCTTGGCTTGGAGGTCAACCCGGCGCCGGTCTTTGCCAGCTTCATGCTTTCGACGCTGGCGCGGACGCTGGGCGTGGTGCCCGGCGGACTCGGCGTTTTCGAGGCCGTCTCGGTGGGCACGCTCAAACTCATCGGCGTTCCCGTCGCCGCCGGTCTGTCGGCAACCCTCCTCTTCCGCTTCTTCACCTTCTGGCTGCCCATGGTGCCCGGGCTGATCTTCGCGCGCCGTGAGGCAAAGGCCTGACGGGGAGCGGGTCGCTGGCAACACCGTGCGTAGCAAGTCCTTTTCCTTTGCCGAAGCTTTACCCTTCCTTTACGTCAAGTTTACGCCTGTCTGGTCAAATTGTTTGGATGACACAATGACCGAAACAGAATGAAACGAGAAGAACAAACAACATGTTTACACCAAAGAAACTGGGATTCGGAATGGTTGCCCTGGGATGCGCGGCGGCGCTTTCCTGCCTGGGCGGGTGCGCAACCTCCCCGCGGGAAGCCGGGGCTGAGGGCGGCACCGCCACGCAGGCCGAAAACGGGGACCGGGCAAAGCCGGTCATTGATCCGCAGGCGGACGAACTGATGCGGCGCATGTGTGATTACCTGGCGCAGGCCCAGACTTTTTCCGTCACCGCCGAAGTCTGGCAGGACGTGCAGTTGGACTCGGGACAGCAGGTGCAGGCGGGCAGGACGGTGGACCTGCAGGTGCGCCGCCCCAACCGCTTCCACGCGGAGGTGCATTCCACCCGCCACAGCCGCGGGCTGTATTACGACGGCACCTCGATCACCCTTCTTGACCGCGTCCACAATTTGTACGGCACTGTCCCCGCCCCGGCCACCCTCGATGACGCCCTCGATGTCGCCAGTGAACGCTTCGGCATCACGCTGCCCCTGGAGGACATCATTGTCAGCGATCCCTACCAGAGCGGAATGGGTAAAGTCACCTCCGGCATCCTTCTTGGGCCGGTGACCGTGCTCGGCGTGGCCTGCGAACACTTGGCCTTTTCTCTTGGAACGGTCGACTGGCAGCTTTGGATCGAACAGGGCGCCAGGCCCGTGCCACGCAAAATAGTCATCACCTATAAGGACGAGGAGGGCACCCCCGAGTATGCGGCGATTCTCTCCAACTGGGATTTTCAAACCACACTGCCGGACAACCTGTTCACCTTCGAGCCGCCGGCCGGAACATTGATGATCAACGTGGCCGAAATCAAAAGCGAAAATCAGGCGCGGAAGAATGGGGTCAAATAATCATGAAACATGCCAATACCACTTTCATCAAGAGTTTCGGATTCAGCCTGTTGGTTCTGCTGGCGGCCCTGCCGGTGAGTTATGCGGACCGGGGACAGCACGCCGGCCGGGGTGAGCACACGTCAAGGGGCGGCAAGGCGACAAGGGTGCAGAGTCTGCGCGCACCGTCGCTGCGCGCGCCCGCGCAGCGCGGTTCCGCCCTCGTGAACCGTTCCATTCACGGAACCATCCGTCACGTGGACACCCATGCCTTTGCGCGCCCCCTGTCCGTGGGCCGCGATGCCTATGTCCAGCAGCGCGTCATCACCCATCACGACGTGGAGGTGGACGTCAACCGCTCGCGATACTGGCACGGCTTTGTTTTTGGCGCGCGGCATCATGCGCTCCGCTCGGGATACGTTCGGATACTTGTGAACAATTCCCCCTACTTCTACGATGACGGCATCTACTATCAGCAGACAGGCGATTATTACCAAGAGGTGTACCCGCCTCTCGGCGCGAACATCGTTCAGTTGCCCGACGGCGCCGTCGAAGTCTTCTCCGGGAACATCCCCTACTATTATGCCGCAGGCGCGTTCTACATGCAGCAGAACGGCGGATTCATCATCACCTCGCCGCCGATGGGAGTCACTGTCACCGAACTGCCTCCCGGAGCCCTGCAGGTGTCCATTGGCGCAGGCATGGCCTACCAATTCAACGGGATTCACTACCGGCCCGTGTTCGCAAACGGGGTGACCCAGTACATGACCTTCATGCCCTGACCAGGATAACGGAACTGCGCGCCGGGTGAAAAAACACACCCGCACCGGGCGCAGACCATTCACAACACAAGGAGCCAACCATGCAGAAACAAAGTCCGTTCGCAGTCTTGCTCGCCGTTGCGGTTTTGATCCCTTTCGCCGCGATAGCCGCGGCATGCAGGTTTCTGGGCTATCCGCCCATGGGCGTGGCCGTGGGCGTGGTTGGACTGGCCATGGCCGTGCTGACCCTTTCGGCCGTCAAAGTTGCAGACCAGTGGGAGCGGGTTGTTGTGCTGCGGCTGGGCAAATACCTCTCTCTCCGGGGCCCCGGCCTCTTCTTCATCATTCCCGTCATCGATTCGGTGCCCTTCTGGATTGACACCCGCGTCATTACGGCATCCTTCAAGGCGGAGAAGACACTGACCAAGGACACCGTCCCGGTGGACGTGGACGCCGTCCTGTTCTGGAAGGTCATCGACCCCAAGATGGCCGCCTTGGAAGTGGCCGAGTACCAGACCGCCATCGGTTGGGCGGCCCAAACCGCGCTGCGCGATGTGATCGGCAAGACCATGCTGGCCGACATGCTCACCGGCCGGGAAACCATCGACGCAAGCCTGCAGAAGATTATCGACAAGCGCACCGAACCCTGGGGCATCCACGTCCAGTCCGTTGAGATTCGCGACGTGCTCATTCCCGCGGCCCTGGAAGACGCCATGTCGATGCAGGCCCAGGCCGAACGCGAGCGGCAGGCCCGCGTCATTCTCGGGGATTCGGAGCGCCAAGTCGCGGAGAAGTTCGCCGAAGCCTCCCTTACCTATGTCAACAACCCCACCGCATTGCATCTCCGGGCAATGAACATGCTCTACGAGGGCCTCAAGCAGAACTCCACGCTCGTCATTGTGCCAAGCAGCGTCGTCGACACGATGCAACTGGGCAATATGGCTGGCATGACCGCCCTGGCCATGGAACTGACCCGGAAGAACGAACAGGGCACGGAGGCGACAGAGGCAAAGCCTACCAGGGCACGGGCGACAGGTACCCGGCAAAAGAAGACCTCGCAATAGCCATCACCGACCAATTGAAGCAGTCTCGGGGGTTGTTAAGTGAGCCTTAACGATGGTGCCATCGAAAACTGTTAAGCGGACCCGGGGCGTCTAGTATCGCCCCGGGTATCGCTATAAGGACAGGGGAGGCGCCTCCGCCTCACCCATTTTCCGCCTATCTCCCCTGGTCCCGTCTGTCCATGCCATTTCCAATAACGGCGCCGGTCCCCGCACCCACCAAACCGCCAATGGCGGCACCGCCGCCCGTGCTGCCCAGTTGGTGGCCCACTATGGCGCCGGTGCCTGCACCAACGGCTCCGCCCACCAAAGCGCCCGTTCCGGCTTTGGTCGCGCAGCCTGCCGACAGGAGGGCAAAGGCCACGGCGCCCGTGACCGAAAAAGCCAGCATAAACCGTTTCATGGTGTTGTCTCCGTACTCGCTGAATGGATGCTTCTGCGATGGTTGATGTGGGCGGCAAAGCCGGCATCCAGTGGTGCACCGTTCACAGGAACGTTCACCCTCCAAACCCGGGCCGCAGCATGCAATATTTCTTTGCGCACACCTGTCACAAGGTTGCCACCCGAAGATAAACTTGCGGCAAGCATCCGGTAAAGATCTGGTAATAAATGGATGGCGCAGGCGACGTATGCATCTGGTGGAAACGTCGGCACTGGTTTGAGGCCGCAGGGTCTTGGACGGTTGAGTTCCGGGAGACTGGACCGGCGGCGGTTGTTCCGGCGGTTACGACTGGCAAGTGACGAGACGGATGGCGAAAAGGACGGCGGTGGGTGCCGTTCTTTTTTTCGCTTATTGGGCGGGAGACAAAAGTCATGGGATCGCAAGTTCATATCCTACCCCGCTAGACTTGGACAAGGCTATATTCAACCCGTTTCGGGATTGATGGGCGTTGGCTTCTCTACCGGCGGTTCCCAGCCGCCGCCGACGGCTTTGATTAAGAGGACTGTCGAGATCATGCGCTGGCCGGCAAGCTCGGCATCGCTCAGTTCATTGGCAAGCAGTGTCTTTTCCGCTTCTATGACATGCAGATAGTCGGTGACGCCGGTGTCGTATTGGAGTTGCGTCAGGCGCAAGTACTCGCGCGCGTCGGCAACGGCTTTTTCCTGCGACTCGGAGGCGACGGCGCGCATGTGTAGGTCGGTCAGGGAGTTCTCCACATCACCGAAGGCGCTGAGCACGGTCTTGCGGTAGGTGGCCTCCAACTCGTCATAGCGGGCCTTGGCTTTTTGCAGGTTGGCCTTAAGCTGTCCGCCCTTGAAGATGGGCAGGGAGACGCTTGGTCCGATGGACCAGGCAAGCCCTTGGGAACTGACCAGTTTCGCCAGGTCGGAGGATTGAAGTCCCGCCGAACCGGTGAGGGTGACGGACGGGAAGAAGTCGGCCTGCGCCACGCCGATGTTTGCCGATGCGGCCGCGAGATTCTGTTCGGCCTCGGCTATATCGGGGCGGCGCCGAAGCAGGTCCCCGGGCATTCCAGCCGGGATGTCGGGCGGGGTGGCGTCCAGCGGTCTGGCTTCCAGCGTGAACTGGGCGGGGGAACGTCCCAGCAGGATGGCGATGGCGTGTTCCAAGTCGGCGCGCTGCCGCTGGATGTCCGCCGCCTGGGACTCCGTGGATTCGAGTTGCACTTTTGCCTGTAACAGGGTGGTCTCGTTGGCAAGACCGGCTTGGCACTGTTTGTCGGTGAGGTCGACTTGGTCCCGGTACAGGCCGAGATTGCGTTTGAGGATTTCGTGTCGGACATCCAGTGAGCGCAGATTAAAGTAATCCTGCGCAAGGTCGGCGAGCACCGATTGGCGGACCACCTCAAGATCATACAGAGAGGCCTTGGTCTGTGCCTTGGCCGCCTCATAGGAACGGCGGACACGGCCCCAGAAATCGATTTCATAGGAGAGGTCGAATGGAACCTGAATCCGGTTGTTCGTTTGCGGGATGCTGGCGGTGGTGGTGCTCGATGTGCTCTGGCCACTGCCTGCACCGGTGCCGGCGGTGCCGCCCTGGCCGAAAGAATTGACCTGATTGACTATGTTTGTAACCCCGCTGATGACCGAGGCTGCTTTGGAAAGGTCGTCGTTTTGCGCCTGTGAGGCGCCGGTGGAGACCGGTGTGCGGGAGCGGGATGCCGAGGGCGTCATGGTAATGGTGGGGTAGAACGCGCTCTTGACAGACCGCGCGGAGGCCCGCGCCTGGTCGACCCGCGCCATGGCGGCTTTCACATCCTGATTGGAGGCGAGCGCCTCCTCGGCCAGGTTGTCGAACTCGGCATCCTTGAAGAGGCGCCACCAGTCGAGACTAAGTTCCGGCGCTTTCCTTTCCTTTTCCGTCACACTTTTGTAATTTGCCAGCGTGCCCATGGACGGGCGCTTGTAGTCCGGGCCCACCACGCAGGAGGCGAGAAAGAGGGGGAGCAAAAGGGCCACCGCAACACGTTTCGGCAGGATGGCACGACCGGTATGTTTCGCGGCTCTTCGGGGGAAGTCACTCATGACGCAACGCCTCGATGGGGTCGAGCCTGGCGGCCTTTCGCGCAGGGAAGTAGCCAAATACCACGCCGATTGCGCCGGAGAAGAGAAAGGCGACCAGAACAATCGGTGCATTGAAGATGAAGGGAACCTTGAGCAGGGTTGCAAGGCCGAACGAAACGGCCAGGGCAAAGGTGATGCCCACCAGGCCGCCGAAGGACGCCAGCACAACCGCCTCGACGAGAAACTGAAGCAGCACCTCCCATTCCAGTGCGCCTATGGCGAGGCGGGTGCCGATTTCGCGCGTTCGCTCTGTGACCGACACGAGCATGATGTTCATGATGCCGATGCCGCCCACCAGAAGGCTTACCGCGGCCACCGCGCCCAGCAGTCCCGTCAGCACGCGCGTGGTGCCCGAGAGCATGGTCGAGATTTCTTTCATGTCCATCACGTTGAAGTTGTCGTCGTCGGTCGCCGAAAGATGGCGCCGGGCGCGCATCAGCCGCCCCAGTTCCGCCTTGATCATGTCGGTGGACACGCCGTCCTTCACGGACACCTGGATGATACTGACGTCCTCGTTGCCCGCAATGCGACGCTGGAAGGTGCGCAGCGGCACGACAATGATGTCGTCCTGGTCCGTGCCCATGGTGGACTGGCCTTTGGATTGCAGCAGGCCGACGACCTCGCAGGATACCTTCTTGAGGCGGATCTTGCAGCCAACCGGGTTCTGGCTGCCGAAAAGTTTGCTGCGCACCGTCTCGCCGATGACGCAGACGGAGACGCCGGTGCGCGCCTCGGTTGCCGTGAAGGCGCGACCCTCGCCTATCACCCGGTTGCTCACGGTGAAATATTCTTCCGTCGAGCCAGTGACCGACGTGGACCAGTTTTCATTGGCGTAAATAGCGGTCATGCCGCTGCTTGCCGCGGGCGCCACCGCCTGGAGCGAGGGCACTTCACGGGCGATGGCCTCTGCATCGGCCAGCTTGAACGGCGCGGCACCGGAAGTCTGCCCGGGGCCCATGCGTTTTCCCGGGACTACCATGATCAGGTTGCTCCCGAGACTCGATATCTGCTCGGTAACCTGTTTGGTCGCCCCGCCGCCGAGGGTTACCAGGATGATGACGGACGCCACGCCGATGATGATGCCGAGCATCGTCAGGAACGATCGCATCACGTTGCGGCGCAGTTCGCGCAGCGCCAGAAGTAAGGCATTGGCAAGCATCAGGCGTGCTCCTCGTGCGTGTGGTCCACAGCGATCAGGCCATCTTTGAAATGCACCACGCGTTTGGCGTACTGCGCCATGTCCGGCTCGTGCGTGACCATGACGATGGTGATTCCCTGGTCGCGGTTGAATGAGGTTAGAAGGTTCATGATTTCCACGCTGCGCGCCGAATCCAGATTTCCTGTCGGCTCGTCCGCCAGCAGCACCACGGGCCGGGTGATGATGGCCCGCGCGATGGAGACCCGCTGCTGCTGGCCACCGGAAAGCTCGCCCGGCGTGTGGCCTTCCCAGCCGGTGAGCCCCACCGTGTTCAGTGCGTCGCGCGCCCGCTGCCGTCTGCGGCGGGCCCGTTCCCCGCGGTAGACCAGCGGCAGTTCCACATTCTCCAGCGCGGAGGTGCGGTTGAGCAGGTTGTACCCCTGAAAAACAAAGCCAAGATAGTGGCGGCGCAGCAGCGCCCGCTGGTTCCGCGTGAGCTTGCCCACCTCGACGCCGCAGAAACGGTAGCTGCCGTCGGTGGGCGTGTCCAGGCAGCCCAGAATGTTCATGCAGGTGCTCTTGCCAGAACCGCTGGGCCCCATGACCGCGACAAACTCGCCCGGATAAATGGAAAGGTCCACACCGCCCAGCGCCGTCATTTGAGCCGTGCCCATGCCATACACCTTGGTCACGCCGGACAGTTCAATGATGGGCCGGACCGGCGACCCGTTTGTCGCTTCGCCGCTGGTCATTTGGGCGCTTCCGCGAAGGTGACGAGTTCCATGCCGGGTTCGAGTTCCCCGGAGGTTATCTCGGTCACTTTTCCGTCGGTCAAGCCTTTGGTGATGGCAACGGCCTGAAGTTTGCCGTCGCGCAGGATCCACACCTGCTGATCTTTGCTTTTTGCGTTCGGGTCCTCGCGCTGGGTGGATTCCGCCGCGGGCGGGTGCGGCAGTATCTTGAAGAGCAGGCTGCTTCCGCCGCCCTTTCCCGCCGCCGACGTTTGCGGCGGTTTGAAACGCAGCGCCGCATTGGCGACAAGAAGGGCGTTTTCCCGCTTGTTCACGGTGATGGAGGCTGTCGCGGTCATTCCAGGACGCAGGGCCAGATCGGAATTGTCCACCTTCAGCACAGCCTTGTAGGTCACAACACCGTCAACCGTCTGCGAGCCGTAGCGTACCTGGGTCGTGCGCGCGGAAAACATCTGGTCGGGATAGGCGTCCACGGTGAACGTGGCGTCCTGGTTCTCCTTCACCTGTCCGACATCCGCCTCGTCCACGTCCACCTGGAGTTCCATCTGCGTCAGGTCTTCCGCGAGCTTGAACAGCACAGGCGACTGAAACATGGCGGCCACTGTTTGGCCCGGCTCAACGGAGCGCGTCAGGACGATGCCGTTGATGGGGGAATGGACCACCGCCTTGGCCAGGTCCGACTTGTTGGCGTCAAGCGTGGCCTGCGCCTGGGCCACGGAAGCCTTGGCACTGCCCTCGTCGGCATGGGCACGCGCCAGCGTGGCCTTCTGCGTGTCGAACTCGTACTGCGAAGGCATTTTGCCGTTGCTCAGCCTGCGCATTTCCTCAAGGCGCGCCATTTGCGCCTGTGCCTCCAGCACTGTCGCCTGCGTTTGGAGCAGTTTGGCCTTTGTGGCGCTAAGCGCCGCGTCGGTCTGAAGCATCTGCGCCTCAAGCTTGGAGGTGTCCAATTCGGCGAGAACCTGCCCCACATTGACCGCGTCGTTGTAGTCGGCGTAAACCTTCTTAACCGTTCCCGAAACCTCGATGCCCACGTCGACTTTCTTGATGGGTTCCAGGGTGCCGGTGGCGTTGACCGTGACCAGCAGATCCCCGCGCCTGGCAGGCTGCGTCGTATAATGCGTCGTGTCTGTGTTGTCGTTTTTCAGACGCGGCAGCACGACCGCCGCGAGGCCTGCAACCAGGGCAATCAACAGGATAAGACGGATGATGCGCGAAAATGCCGAGCGGCGTTTGCCGATGCCGAGCGTCTTGGCGATGTCCGCGGTCGGATCAGTGTTTGGGAGTTGCATTGCGATGTTCCAATCTGCCGCGGGTCACTGGTTTGGCTGCGGTTTTCGCCGTTGCTTCAATCTGTTGGCGGATGGCCTGTATGCCGGCCATGGAGAAGGTGAATATGTGTTGGGCAATGTCGGCGGGGGCCGCAATATCCAGCCCGAAAAGGTGCCGGGGACCCTCCTCGCGCGGACCCGGCGCGGCCATGAAACACTGGGATATTGTGCTCATTTCACACCATTCCATCTCCCGTTTGTTCGCCTGCGGACCAAGAAGTTCGCCAATGATTCCCAAGGTGTGCTGGCGGTCATGGGAAAGCCGCCGGGCCATCAGTTCCGTCAAAAGTCCCGTCGAGTCGAACATTTCCGACATGTGTATCCGGTGCAGGCTGCCAAGCCGTTCCGGGTCCGACATCCGGTTCAGATGCGCCTGGATAAGGACGTGAAGGCGCTCCTCAGGCGGCGCTCCCGGCGGCAGGCCGCCGTCCAGGGGGTGCAGGGAGTCGGCCATCTCGGTCAGATGCTCAAAAGCGGCGCGGTACAGGGCTTCCTTCGAGGAGAAGTAATAATTGACAGCTGCGGCGTTTGCGCCCGCGCGGTTGCATATCTCGACATGCGTGGCGTCGCGATAGCCTTTCTCGGCAAACACCTTGCAGGCCTCTTCAAGGATTCTCTCTTTCGTGCGCTGACCGCGTCTTGGGCCGCTCATGAAATCCTCCTCCATAAGATCTAACGAACAATTGAACTCATTAATTGAATTATACATTCCTCAATGTTCCCGGTCAAACCAATTCTTGGGAACCCACGATTTCTCGTAAGTGCCTGTCTCAAAATTGGTGGCGGGGGTAGGATTTGAACCTACGACCCTTGGGTTGTGAGACGCCTTTAGCCGTGACTCTAGCCGTGACTTCTTCTCTCTTGTGGTGCCCTCCCAAGAGACATGCTCCGGTCGTCGAATGAGTGCCGTGAATATCGAATAGGCTCGTCCTAGAACGGGGATGTGCACAAAATAGTTGAATCTTGGTCACCGGCAAAGCATTGCCCCCCACCCTATAAAGGCACAAAAAAAGGGACTCACGATTTCTCGTAAGTCCCTGCACGACAATTGGTAGCGGGGGTAGGATTTGAACCTACGACCTTTGGGTTATGAGCCCAACGAGCTACCAGGCTGCTCCACCCCGCGATAGGGTAACTTCAACAAATGAAGTATACCACCCGAACCGGGGGGCAATCAAATACTTCCGGGCGGACACGCCACAGGGTGGCGTCTTGCTGCCTGGCCGCAACGATGGGAAAGGCTATTCGTTCACCGTGACGGGACGGGTCCGGCTTAATTCCGCAGCCCGTTTCGCGTAAGTCCCGGCTTCCTGGCTGCGCCCCAGTTGGTTCAGCACTCCGCTCATGTTGGTCAGGGCGGACAGGTATTGCGGGTCTATTTCCAGGGCTTTGCGGAGGAGGGGCTCTGCCTGCTCGTATTGACCCTGGTAGATGAGGCACACGGCAAGGTTGTTGAGCGCCATGACGTATTCGGGGTCCAGTTCCAGCGCCTCTTTCAGCCAGGTCTTCGCCTCCTCGTAGCGTTGCTGGTCCATCGCCACCTTTGCCAGGCTGTGCAACGCGGTGCTGCTCTTCTGGCCAACGGCCAGGGCATGGCGGAAAAGCGTGGCGCTGTCCCGCCAATAGCTGGTTTGGACGCCCGCGCAGACGGTCAGCGCGGAGAGCGCCGCGCAGGAGACGGCGGCGACCGCGCGCGCGGGCACGCGCCACAGGCTCGCCAGGTCGGCCATGCCCCATGCGACCATGATGAAAAGGCCGATGGAGGGAAGGTAGGTGTAGCGGTCGGCATGGGAGAAGGCGCCTGCCTGCACCAGTTCAATCACGGGCACCAGCGTGCCCAAATACCAGAGCCATCCGACAGCAAGATAGGGGCGTCGGCGGGCGTGGCGGAGGCAGAAGAGTGTAATCGCGGCCAGAATCACGGCCGCGCCGGCCACCTGCCACAGCGGATGGGTGATTGGATGGGGGTAATAGACCGCCAATCCAAACGGCCACACCGTTTTCACCAGATAGATGACATAAACCACCACGGCATTGGCGCAGCGTGCCCCAAAGGGCACCTTGGCGGAAAAGGCCAGGTTGTTGGCGCCCGCCTGCATCACCATCGTGCTCGCGCAGGAAAGCACCGTGACCACAAAGAGGGGGAGCTTTTCTCCGGCCAGCCAAAGGGTTCTTCGCGCCATGCTTCGGAAGGGGACATCGCGGTCCATACGCTCCAGGGGCCAGTAATCCAGCAGCAGCAGCACGAAGGGCAGGGTCACCACCATCGGCTTTGACATCAGTCCCAGGACAAAGGCCGCCGTGACGGCGGCATAGCGCAGCGCTCCGCTGCGGCGGGCATACAGGCCATAGGCGCCGAGCGCCAGCATCCAGAAGCACGCGCTGAGGACATCTTTGCGTTCGGCAATCCACGCCACGGACTCCACATGGAGCGGATGCACCGCGAACAGCGCCGCCACGGCCGCACTGCGCCAAAGCGTTCCCGTCAGCATGCGCAACACCAGGAAAAGCAGCACGGAAGCGGCGGCATGAAAAAGGAGGTTGGTGAGGTGATGGCCCCAGGGATGGAGGCCGTACAGGGTGCAGTCGAGCATGTGCGACAGCCAGGTCAGGGGATGGAAGTACATGGCCCTTCCCGTGACAAAGGCCCAGCCCACCGATTTCAGATGGAGCCCCGCCTGCACCTCCGGGTTCCTGGTGACATACAGACTGTCGTCATAGTTGATGAACTGGTGCGTCAGGGTCTGTCCGTAAATGGCGATGCAGGCCAGAACGAGGGCCAGACACACCCCCGCCACCGCGCTTTTCTGCGTATGCGGTGTGGCGGCCTCAACGTGCCCGAGAGGCCTTCCCGCATTCTTCTCCTCTGATTCCGAAAGTGTCATGTTCGGCCAAGTCTAATGAATCGAACGTTTGCCGCACAAACGCCCCCCTCCTGCCACCCATCGCTTTCATGGTGTCGAAACGGGAAGTACAGGACAAACATTCTTCCGGCCAATCTTTCTGTGTTTTGCAACGGGTTGAGTCACCGCTATAATGACTGCCATCGTGTAACCGCTATAAGGAAACACGCATTATCGAAGCGTGGCCCCAGGCTGTATGCCCGGGCAGACCTGGCGCTTCGGCATCTTTCAGCAAGGCGGGAGCCTGTCCATGGAGTCACTGACCGATACGCTGCCCCCCTCCCCCATCTCTACGCCCGATCCCGCGTCGGCCACCAATGCCCCCCGGCGTGTGCGGCTCTTTCTGGCGGGGCTGGCGCTGGTGCTGGTGGCGCTGGCGCTGACCTTTAATTACGTGCTCGTGACAGACCCGGCAAAACTGTCCGGGTTGTATGACGTGCACCGCTATTTCGGACCGCTCGCCTTTTACATGGATGCGTGCATTCATTCGGGACAGTTTCCCTTTTGGAATCCGCTGACTTATTGCGGCATGCCCTACGCCGCCAATCCGCAGGTGGCGGCGCTCTATCCGCCCAACCTGCTGCGCAGTGTGCTGACCTTTGCGCCGACACCCTACCGCACCCAATTCGGGATGGTGGCGCTCATGGGCCTGCACCTGCTGCTCGCATTCGGCGGCACTTGGCTGCTGGCCCGGTCGCACCGGATCAGCCGGAGCGGCGCCTGGGCGGCAGCGCTTGCCTTCACGTTCAGCGCGCTCATGGTGCGGCGCGTGTGCGAGTACCATTTTGTCTTCACGCTGAACTGGCTCCCGCTGCTGCTTTATATGGTCAAGCAACTGCTGGACGCGCCCGCATGGCCGGGCAAATTCCGTTGGGGGCTCGGCGCCGGCATCGTGTTCGGCATGGCCACACTGGGCGGCTTCTTCCAGATCGTCAACTACATGGGCGTGACGCTTGCGGCCTACGTGCTCCTGTATGGCCTGCTGCGCCCGCGATGCGGTGCGAAACCGGGTGACCGCCGGACCTTCCTCCGCACCTGGACCTGCAACGGCACGGCGCTTGCGGTGGTGGCCCTCGTGACGCTGCTGGTGGCCGGGGCGCTGCTCTTTCCCGCCATGGAACTGGCCAAGTACACGGGCCGTCAGCCTGGTGTGGCCGTGCCGATGTATTCCAACCTGTACGACCGGCTTTGGGTGGGCATTGCGCAGGACGCCATCGTCTATCCCGGCCTGCGCTATGATGCCGAGGCGCTGCGCGGGTCCGGTGTGGCGGCGCTGATGCTGGCCCTTGCGGCGCTGTTCACCTCGCGCCGCCGCGAGGTGCTGCTGTTCGCGGGCATCTACCTGGTGCTGCTTGATTGCAGTTTCGGTCCCCCGCTGCCGCTGTCGTGGCTCGTGAACAAATTCACCCCCTTTGCACCTTCGGCCTATTCGCGGGCCTACGACCTCGCGCTCCTGCCGCTGAGCCTGCTGGCGGGCCTGGGCGTGGACGGTCTTGCCCGCAAGCCGGGCGCGTGGTGGGCAGCGCTGCTGGAAACGATGGTGCTTACCATAATGGGCAGCACGCTGATCCTCCTCCTCTGGAAATGGATCCATCCCACCCACTACCTTGGGGTGTCGCCCTGGGTGACGGCCCTGCCAGTGCTGGCGCTGTTGGTCATGGTGGCGATGCGCGTGTTTCCCCGCTTCAACGGCATCGCCATGCTTTTGCCCTTGCTCATCTTCTTGGAGACCTTTTCCTGGAACGCGGCCTACGTGCCCATGATGACCCGTCTGCGCATGCCGCCCATTCCCGCCCGCACGGCGGCCTTTCCACAGGACAATCACCGGCAGACGGACGCCAAGGCCAACCGCCAGCTTTTCCAGATGCGGCAACTTATCAACGGCTATGACCCGCTCAATCTGCACCAAACCTGGGAGGCGCTGTGCGACCCCGTGCTGGCCCGCAAGTACAGCCGTCTCGCCCGGCAGGAATCGCTGGCCGAAAACCAGCGAACAAACCTGCTCTTCAAGCGTTCCTTCTGGCTGGCGCGACAGTGGGCAAATGGCGCGCTTCCGGACAAAGACCGGCTTTTCCCCGCCGCCACCACTGTCTTTCTTGCCCATGCGGCAAAGCTCGCCACGCCGCCGGTGGACTTTAGCACCTTGAAGAACAGTGGTGCATCGGAAGATATCCGGCAACAGTCCGTGCTGACACCCGCTCTGGGGTCCCCTGTGAAGGCGGGAACCAAAACGCGAAAAGACCTGCGACTCGACCTGCCCACGCACCTCGACGACCGGCCCGCCGGTCCGGCGGGGGCCGTGCACAGTGTGCTGCGGTTGAGCTGCCGCAGTTCCTGCACGGGCACCATCGAAACCGTGTTTCGGGATCGCGCCTCGGACCAGGCGGAACTGGGCAAACGCGTTTTGCTCAACAGCAGTGCCGGGTCGGCCGTGGAACTGCCGCTGCCGGACTACGCATCCATGGATGTGACACTCACCGTCGCCACGGCGGGCGGTTCGGGCACCTTTGAAATCACCGGGGCCGACGTGATTTCCGACAACCGCGACGAGGACGGTTTAATCAAGATAGTTTCGCGCCGCGCAAACGCAATCGACCTGGACATCGGGCCGCTGGACAGCCCGCGCATTCTGCTGTACCTCGACGCCTGGTATCCCGGCTGGCATGCCTATGTGGACAAGGCCGAAATGCCGCTGCTTCAGGCCGATGACGGATTCAAGGCCGTCGAGATCCCGGCAGGCACCCATCATCTGCTCTTTCTCTACCGCCCCACCCGCGCCTATGCGGCAATATCCCTCTCCGGGACCGCTCTGGCCGCCGCTGCAGTGTTTTTTCTTTGGCGGAAAACCCGTCGAACCGCGCGGGGAAAATACGCAGCGTAATAATGCCCCAGGATTATGTGCAAATGGGGGAAATCACGTATAATGGACTAACATCGTGTGGCACAGGGCAGTCGGCCGCATTTGCGGATAAAAGGTGAGGAATCGTGGAAAACAACAAGTTCATGGAACTGACCCGCCGGTGGGCCGGGAACTTTCGCTGGTGGGCACTGTCCGTGCCCATCTTCGTGAAGATTATCGGGATTGTTCTCTTGACCACGATACTGTTCGGGGGGATGGCCTTTTACCAGATTCGCACCAGCATGCTGCGCACCCACTACCAGATACACGGCGAGGCGGCCCTTTCCCTGGCCATGTCCCTGGCGGGACGGCTGGACCCGCTTGTCGCGGCCAACGACACCGCCGGAATGAACATGGAAGTGAACCGGACCATGGGCGAGTTTCCGGACGTGCGCTATATCGTGGTGCTCAGCACCAAGGGTGGCATCATCTCGCACGGGTTCACTTTTCCAAAGGAAGCCCCGGCGGACCTATTGGGAAAAAACGGCGATCTGTGCGCCGCCTGCCATGCGGCGCTGTCCCCCACGGAAGTGCCGGCGGACATGCTGGAGACCAAACCGAGCGCGCAGTTGTCCACAGGACACCTGCGCGCATACACCCGCCGCGAGGGGCTCATACTGGAAGTCACCGTGCCCATTGGCGGCGGAAAACCGGGTTCCGTGCGGCTGGGTGTGGGCGACAAGATTATCGCGCGGGAGATGGGTTCCATCACCCGGTCCCTTGCCATCAGCGTCACGCTCTGCATGATAGTGGGCCTGACGCTGGCCGGTTTTCTGACTTCGGTAACCCTGCGGCCCATCCGGGATCTCGTGGGGGCCACCCGCAGGCTGGGCGAGGGGGATTTCGCGGTGCGGGCCAAGATCTTCTCCCTGGATGAGATCGGACATCTGGCTAGCGTGTTCAACAAGATGGCTGAGGGAATGGAAACCTACCGCCGTGCCGTGGAGGAGAAAGAGGCTGCCCGGCAACTGCTCATCGGCAAAATCGTTCGGGCACAGGAGGAGGAGCGTAAACATGTCGCGCGCGAACTGCACGACCAGCTCGGCCAGATGCTGTCCAAGACGCTGCTGACCGTGGATTCGTCCTGCGCCGCCTGCGAAAACAAGCAGACACAGTGCCCCGAGATCCGCACTGATATCCGGGATATGATTGACGAAGTGCGGATGCTGGCCTGGAAGGTGCGCCCGTCCATCCTGGATGACTACGGCCTGAACCGCGCGCTGGAGCAGTACATCGCACAAATAGGGAAACGGGTGAGTTTCGCCCTCGACTATGAAAGCGTGATACCCTCGGAAACAGAACGCTTTACCAGCCCGGAGGTGGAGGCGACGCTCTATCGCATTACACAGGAGGCCATTACGAACATTATCCGGCACGCCAAAGCCACCCAGGCAAGTGTTATCCTGATGTGCCGCGAAAAAGAAATCGTCCTGCTCGTGGAGGACAACGGGCAGGGCTTCGTTGCGGAAAAGGGGGAATCGGTGCGTTCGCTGGGCCTCATGGGCATGCGCGAACGGGCCGCGCTGGTCAGTGGCGAACTCACCATTGACTCAGAAGCTGGAAAAGGCACGACCGTTCGTGTGAGAATACCACTAAAAGCCGGAGATGAGTCTGGGCTCCAAACAGGATTGGAAAACGATGGCAATACGAATTCTGCTGGCAGATGACCATGCGGTGTTCCGCAGCGGTCTGCGTGCGCTTCTTGAGCGCGAAATGGATCTGACCGTGGTTGGTGAGACCGGCACCGGTCCGGAAACGCTGAAAATGCTGGAAACCACGAAGGTGGACGTGCTGTTGCTCGACATCAACATGCCCGGCCTTTCCGGCAACCGCGTCGCCGAACTGGCCTTGCAGGACAAGCCCTCCCTGGCCATCGTCGTGCTGACCATGCACGAGGATGAGTATTATCTCCAGGAACTGCTCCGCATAGGAGTCAAGGGGTACGTGCTCAAGAAATCCACCGGCACCGAGGTGACCCAGGCCATCCGTGCGGTCTACCGGGGCAACAGCTATATTGATCCTGCTTTGGCCGGTCTGGTGATTTCTCCGTACGTGGGACGCACTACGGCAAAGAAACAGAGCCGGATGGATCTGCTGACCCAGCGCGAGCAGGAAGTGCTGGAACTGCTCGTCTACGGCCACACCAACGCGGAAGTCGCGGAGAAGCTGCACATCTCCGACCGCACGGTCGAGACGCACCGCACCAACATCACGGGCAAACTGGGCCTCAAGAGCCGGGCCGACCTGGTGCGCTTCGCCATAGACAACGGTCTGCTGAAAATGGAATAGCTTCGGACGGCACTGGAACGGGTGCCGTTCTCTTCTTGAATGCTTTGTGCGAGCCGGGGTGGCCAATGCCACTCCGGCAATTTTTGTTTAAGGCCCAAAAGTCGATGCCATTGGCGATGCCAGTCAGGGGCAGAAAAGAAAAGTGAACCCAACTGTTGCCGACGGCTGCATTCGAGACACTGTCTGAAGCGTCCGTGTTTCTTGCGGATTCCGCACCCTTCCGAAAGCGCTAGAATAATGCACCATTCCATTGAAAGGGTTGCGCTTGAACGGCCATGCGAGAATTCAGATGAACAGTGCGAAACGTCCCTTCTGTATGTTGCGTTCGGGGAACCGTCTTTCTCCCTGCTTCCGGACCGCCTGTCTTTGCCTGCTGGCCCTGTCCGGCGCGAAACTCGCCTGGTCCACGAAGGCTGAGGGGCCCTTTTCCGTAAACGCCGCATTGGTTGCGCATCATGCCACCATCACGGTCGGCGCATCCGTTGCCGTGCAGGAGGTCGAGCTTCAACTTTCAGGCACCGACGGGTTGGAGGTGCAGGGAGCGGAGACGGCTGGAAATCTCAGGGTGAAGACGCTGCGGCGGCCAACACTTGCCCCCGGCGAAGCCTGGAAGATCGAAACTGATTTCACCCCCGGCGCGGGTTTGTGTTATCTCAGCGCCCATGTCTCCGCCAAGGGAGTGCCGCCGGTGCAACGCGCCTTTGCCGTCGGAGAATTGAGCGCCGCCCAACGGGCGGAACGTCAACGGGGCACGACCGTGGACCCGAACGGCGTTCCCGTAAAGATTCTCAATCCGGACGATGCGCAGGCGCAACCCTCCCCTCCTTCCGCCCAAGCGACACCGGGCACCGTCAACTTCCCGATTCATGCCGAAGTGCATCTGGATGAGACCGGCAATGGCGCGCAGATAGAGGTAACCACGGATGCGCCCGGTTCGAACGTGAGTGTGGCCGCCTACGGACTTGACGGACTGGTTGTTGAGGGGGGCAGGCAGGAAGGGGCACTGTTGGTCAACAGGCAGACAAAGAACTCACTGGCACCGGGGGAGCTCATGTCGGTCAAGGTCCGTTTTCGCCCCGGACCGGGCAAGTCAGCGCTGGTTGTGGAGGCAAAAGGTGACGGCATCGGTTCCTCGGTGGTCACCTGCCCCGTCGGGCGCGAAACCGAGAAGCAGCGGCGCAGCCGCAATCAGGGTGTTACGGTGGACCCGCAGGGAGTTCCCATTCGCCTGATGGGAAAGTAGTTTCGTGCCGCCTGACCGCGCCCCCGATGCCCCGAGGCGTACCCCGCTTACGCCTCCTCGATCCACGCACGGGCCTGATCAAGGTCGGAGGTCACACGCACTTTCAACCCGCGATTGACGGCAACCGTTTCCCAGAAGGCGCCACTCTGCGCGTCTCTTGGATGGCACACGATGGCCACCCGGCAGATCTTGGGCGCCACTTCGGCGATGAACTTCGCCGCCTCGTAATTGGAAACGGTCCCCAGCGCGTATTCCAACTCCCTTTCATCGCACAGCACCCGCTCAATGCCATGGGCAATCGCCATTTCGATAATGGCGATGCCGTACTGCTTGACCTCCTCCTCGCTTTCGTCCCTGCCGGAGGTCTTGATATACAGCGTACTGTCATCGACACTCATCTGATACGCTATTGCCATGCTCGGTGCCCCCTTTCCTGGTTGTGGACGGGGAATTTCCTCTCTTCCAGAAAACATGCTGACCCGCCATGGAAGTGCCCAATCCGCATCAAGTGTACCCAAGAATAGGTGCGCTGTCAATGGGAGGTAACCGACAGCACTGAAACCGCGCACCAGGAGACAGGGCCAACTTGAATGCGTTTTGAATTCGGGGGATGATAGGGACAGGTTGCAATGAGGTGATTTGGAAGCCATGACCGCAAACGAGGACAGCCAAAAGAATGTTGAGGCGCTGCTGGTGCTGCTGCACCAGCTCGACGTGGAATATGGGGAAATACGCAGGGAGCTGAACTCGCTGGCCGGTGACGCTGTGCCCGCGGGAAAAGACCTGGCCGGCATCATCGTTGATATGAGCCGGCGCTCCGAAGAATTGCGCGCATCACACCAACCGCTGGTCGATGCGCTGAACGGCGCCCTGCGGGGACTATGCGAACAATACCTGGAGGCCCAGGAGGACCAGCGCACGCGCATCCGAAACGCCTTCTCGGGGCAGAAGACACTGCTTGTGCATCTCATCAATCTTACCGGCACGGCCTGCCTGTCCATACCCCGGGGCGATGGGGCCTACTGGCTCCGGATAGCCCTTGCGGCGGTCTCGATCGAGGACAACCGCACAGACTACCGCGACACCCACATGGTCCTGCAGCACCTTTACCCCGCCGCCGTAAAGGCCGACATTGACCCCAAGAAATACTTCCGGCAGGTTGCGGCGCTGTCGAGCGATGCAATGCGGGCGTTTCTCTCGGATTTTGCAGGCCGCTATCCCTGAGCGCTGCCGGGTCTTGCCTGTGTCCTCGTCAGAACGCGTGCGGCTTGGACTACTGCTTGGCCAAATCAAGAAACGCCGCCGTCGTCAGGACATAGTCGTAACCGGTTTCCTCGATGTCCTTCTCGCGGGACGATTCGCGCGCGTTGTTGGTGGCGTCCTTGACGCAGAGCGTCCTGTAGCCCAAACGCTCGGCGGACTTCGCCGTCTTGCCCAGGCAGGCGCCCGTGTGGCCGCCTACGAACACGATGTTCTTGATGCCCAGGTTGCGCAGTACAAAGTCGATGCTGCACGAGCGGAAGGCATCCTGGGCGGTCTTGGCGAGGACATAGTCGCCCTTGCCCAATACTTTCGCCACCTCTGAGCCGGGCTGCCCGATGTATCCGCTCCACTTCGCGTAGTCCGTGCCGTGTTCCGCCAGCATGGATTTCCGGATGTCGGGGTCAAGGTCCATGCCGTCCTCAAAGGAGTAACCCCAATGGATAAGGATCAGCGGGAGGCCCCGTTTTCGGCACGCGTCGGCCACCTTCACGGCATTGGGCCACGCCACGTCCCAGGCGAACTTGTTCGCCGCATTGACATCCTCCGCGGTGAACCCCATCTTTTTCCAATCGCTGGGCACTTGATCTTCGGCAAGCGGCGCCGGCCGGCTCCCCTCCTGAATGTCCACGGACACAAACGCGCAATGCTCAAAGAACGACGCGTCCAAAGGGGCCTTGTCGAGGGTTGCCCGTTCGACCGGGTGAACCGTTTGACAACCCGCCGACAGCACTGCCGCACATATTGCCAAGAGTATTGTGAATCGCATTCGCCACACCTTTCTTCGCCAAGTCCTGTTTTCAGCCTGTGCCAGGGGTAAACCGCACCCTAACTGACAGGCAGCCCTCTTCAGGTTTGGAATCCGCTTTCGCACACTATTTGTCATATTGGTCAAGAAGCTGATACACAACGCGCAGCGCCTCGTCACAGTCGGGTATGGCGCCCGTGTAATCCTGCTTTTCAAACAGGACCTCCGCCTTGTCCACACTGGCCTGGGCGGTCTCCAGTTCCTTGTCCACGGCATCATCCAGTTGCTGTTCGCGCGCGATGCGCCGCATGCGGTTCAGTTTGTTGCGCGCCTTTTGAAACTTGAGGAAGGCCTGATCGTGCGGGTCGGTGCCCGCCCGCGGCCAGCGCGCCTCGGCCGAGGGCAGCGGGGCAAAGGGCTTGTGCGGCTCGGGCTGATACCAGAAGGCGGTGCTGGTGTAATCGTTGGCGAAGTTGTTCGCATGACCGTGCTCAATGGTGACCCGGATGGATTTCTGAAAACGGATGGGGTCGGTGACAAAGAAGCGGTACATGCCGACTTTGCCGGCAAAATCCCGGTTGCCGACGAGATAGAAGCCGGTGTAGGGACCGGCGTACTCGGTGTTTGGGCAGGCGCCGCCTCCGAAGATTTCCTCGGTGCCGGTCCCGTGAAATGACGGCGGCCAGGGTTCGCCGTCTATAAAGATCATGTCGTCCCCCTCGCCGTACCAGCCGCCAATGACGTTGTCGATGTTCAGGAAATAGCCCGCAAGATTGCCCTGCCCCTCCGCCTCCAGAATGACGTAGTTCTCTTTGCCGTCTTTGTTCTTCCCGTCATGAATGGTCACATTCGGATGGTCGCCCACGGCGACGGTCGGGTTTTCCCGGTGCCACTGGGCGTGGAAACGGCCCGCATCGCGGTCCACATGGCGCAGTTTTTCATAGTCCACGTGATACCAGACGGCGCCGATAAAGTCCTCCCCCTCGTTGGTGAGGGTGAGCCGGGCGCCTTTCTCGAAAGGCATGGGGAAATAGGCATTGAAGCCGACCGTGCCGGCAACGCCCCCGGCACCGGGGTTGACCGTGACCATCAGCGAACGGAAGAAGCGCACCCGTTCCTGGCCCTCGCCGAAGAAGTCGCCAAAGGGAACCTCGACGCTGGGCGCGCTTTCCCCGTCCCAGTACATGCGCAACACCAGGTCGCGCAGGTAGTGGTCCGTGGGAACGATGGTGAAATAGAGGTGCCGTATGCAGCCTGCGCCCTCGAGCTTTGCCAGTTCCAGAGTCTCGCCCGCCTTGAGGGCGCGGAAGTCGATATTGTCCCCGGTGCGGTCATAACTCGACGCGCGGGCACTGTGCGACTTTTGCAGATACACCATGTCGGAAAACAGCGAGCGTGAGAGCCCGCCGGAGCTTGTGCCGCCTGCACACCCGGGAAGCGTCAACAGTGCCAGGCAGAGTGCGCCAAGAAAAGGGAGAGCCGTCTTGTGCATGTTGCGTTCCTTTCACCTGATGCCAGGCAGACAGTCCCACCGCGGCGCGGACATCTTGCTCATCCCCTGTCAAAGATGCTGATAAAGACAGCGGCGGTGCGGTTGACGGGCGGTTCACCCGGATAGGTTCTGAAATCAACGTGGCCATCCATGTACAGAACGTTGGAACCGCCGGGGGCATGGTTGAAGAACGCAAGCTTCGCGGCGATATTGTCCCACATCACGAATATGGCGCTCTGGGCAATGGCGCCTGCGCCCGGGTTGTTGATGTCGGTAATCAGGAACCGTTCAACGCCCTCACGCAGTCGGTAAACCCGGTCGCCCCCCGCATTGCCCAGTCCCGCCGGGACGGATCGGTCATTGTCGACCTCGGCTTTCAGCCCGTTGGGGTTGTTCTGCATGACGAGGGGAACGAGTTTCCGCGAAAGGTCTGCCAGCACCTCGACAAATTGGGCCGGGCCGTAATGAATCGTCGGGTCAATGTTGTTGAGTTCGAGGAGTCCAATGAGGTCCAGAAGCGCGCTGATGTCGGCGCGCGGGTATTCGTCACCGCAACGGTCATATACATACGGCGTGTAGGTGTAGCTGTCGTCTATGGACTCGATGCCCCGGTGGCTGTTGCCCTCGACTAGCTTCGTCAAGATGAGCTTTCCCTGTTCATCATACAAGTTGGCGGGCGAATCGACGGGGTCGGAGGGGCAGAAGATGATTCTCGGGTCTGTCAGATAGTCGGGATAGATCGCGCCGACCCTCGGGCCAAAGGCCACACACCAGGAGACGTCACCGTTCCATTCCACTTCAAGAGGCGGATACTTGTTGCCCGGCGACTCGGCGGAGTACATCTTGCAGATGAGCCCCCATTGCTTGAGGTTGTTCGCGCAGCTTGCCCGCCGCGCGGCCTCTCGGGCGCGGGAAAGTGCCGGCAGCAGTATCGACGCAAGAATGGCGATGATGGCGATCACCACCAGCAATTCAATCAGTGTGAAGCCATCCCGATGTCTCATACCGCACACCTCCGGCCCAGGACCCGTCGCGGAACCGCTCCTTTTGCCACGTACCCGGACAGGCGGTTCAGGCCGGATCATCCTATTCCCGAACCACCGGCCCGTTCAAGGCCTTCGTGTGGCGGCAAACCACGTCTTTGCGAAAGGCTAATCCTTCTTCCGCTCCCACTTGGTCCAGTCCACCGTGGCGTTGAAGAAGGCTTCATACCCTTTCGGAGTGTGCTCTCCGGGAAGCGGATTGAGAAAGGCATTCAGCCACGCCTTTGGGTCGCGCTGAAACTCGGCGAGCATCCCGGCGGCATCCTCCCGTCCGCCCTGGTTCTCAACGTCCCTCTGAAGCAGCGCCTGAAGGCGCGCGGTCATCTGTTCGAACTGCTGCTGATCCTGCTCCGTCACGCGCGCGTTCTGGGCCGCGAGCGTTTCGAGGATGTGCAGTGATTTCCCCCGCACCGAGCGGGCCGTCTTCCACAGCACCTCCCGCTGGTTGCGGATGTCGTCCAGTTTGTCGCCGCCTGCGGCGATGGCCTGGTCATAGCACGCGACCGCCTTGAAGGCGAGCGCGGCGCAATCCTCCAGGCGCAGGGCGGCGTCCTCAAAGAGCCAGGGGTGCGCCTTGTCGTCCTGGGTCAGCATGAAGTTGGCGCGGCGGTTGGCTTTCCAGATGGGCGTGTCCCAGGTGGCATTGATGATGGACGCCGGTTCCCAACCGTGCGAACCGTCCCGGCCGCGGTCCAGGCCCATCTGCCCGATCATGTAGGTGACATCCCAGGGAAAGGACTCGACAGACTGGGCCACCCACTCCCAGGCCTGAAGCATGAGCGGAGCCGCTTTCTCGCCATAGGGCGCCGCAACCTGCTGAAGCAGCGCTTCCAGCGGCGCGTCGGGCGACTGCATCCACGCCCGCAGCATGGCGGTGTTGACGGAAAAGGTGGCGGGCGCAAAGCCGTAGTATTCCTTGACGCCGAGCACGCCCAGTTCGCGCCATCCCATCATTTGTTCATAAATCAGCCGGGGAAAGAAATCCTCCATCTGATAGAGCGGTTTGTACAGCGTGTGGTCAAACTCGCCGAGCACCGGAATCCCCCGCTCCTTTGCCAGTTGGACAAAGCGTCTGACGCCCAGGTCGGACCGGAAGGACCTGTCGTTGAACGGATAGACCTCGTTGCTGGTGGAGGGGTTCAGCACCAGCCCAAAGTTTTCCGGCTTGACCTTGGCGAGGATGGCGACAATCTGGCCCTTGGAAAGCTCCCAGGGTTTCCACCACAGCGTGGTGTTGGGGCGGCATTGCCGCATAGTGTCATTGAGCAGATTCAGAAAATCCGGAAGCCGCTCGTCCAAAGGCACGCCGCTGCAGCGGGGGCACGGCCCAAATTCGCTGCAAAGCCACGCGTGCTGGTCGAAGGTGTAGACGAGCACATCATCCACCTCGGGAAAGGACTTGATGAAATCCGTCAGCAGCGCTTCACACTTCGTCCGCACCGCGGGGTCCATGATGCAGGCGGGCTGCAGCGGGTTGTCGCTAATGAACCGCGGAATGCCAAACTGGGCGATGGTGCGCAGCCCGTGTTTCTTCGCCTGCGCAATCCGGAAGGCGAATTTCTCGCGCTGTCCTGCGTCAAGGTCCTCCAGGTTCAACACCTCGTCGGCCGGCCTGTTCCCCCAGGCAATGCTGAGTTGGACCACGTTCACGCCCGGCGATTTGATCTGGTCCAGTTCATCATCGCTCCAGCTAATGTCGCAGACCGAAGGGTTGCCCACGATGCCGACGAAGTACTTGAACCCTCCCTGGCCTGACGGGAGGCCGTCGGCCATCGCGGCTGGCGGCGGCAATGCGACCACCAGCAAAAGCACAAATCCAGAAATCCGCTTCACGGCACCAATGGAAGGAAATTTCATGCTCGCATCCCCGTGTTTCAGGTCCGAGAAGCCCGTGGACAGTCGTCGAGACTTCATCCGTCATTTATACGCTGGTTTTGGCAGGATCAACACCATTATATTTTCCGTTGAACGGACAACCCAAATCGCTGCAAGGGACGCAGAAAACGCGTTGTGGGGAAGGACTCGGCCGTATTCCACGGGATAGTCGGCACGGTTTACTTTACTGTGGCGCACCACGAAAGTATAGTGTTGCCTCACTCAAGCAAGGATTTACAGGATATGCAGAATGATTTCCGCGCCGATGAGTTTTTGAAGCGCGCGCTGGACCAAAACCAAACGTCCCTTTCCGAATATGACTCAAAACGACTGCTTGCCGCCTACGGCGTGCGCGTGGTGGATGAACACCTGGTGTCCGATGCGACCGCGGCGGCGGCCGTGGCCGACGCGCAGGGCTACCCGGCGGTGGTGAAGGGATGCGCATCGGGCCTGGCGCACAAGTCCGACCGCGGGCTGGTGCGGTTGAACCTGGCGAACGCCGCAGCCGTCGAGACGGCCGCCCGGGAGATCCTGGATGGGGGAATGACGGACGTGCTTGTCCAGCGCATGGCCTCGGGCAGGCGGGAGATCATCATCGGCGCTTCGCGCGACACGGTTTTCGGTGCCTATGTCATGATGGGCATCGGCGGAATCGCCGTGGAGGCAATGGCCGACGTGTCTTTCCGTCTTTCCCCGCTGGACGACCGGGACGCGCGGGAGATGGTTCTTGAACTGCGCGGGCGCAGCCTCTTTGAAGCGTTTCGCGGAGAGGTTCCGGTGTCCATGCAGGCACTCGCGACGACACTGCGCGCGGTGGGCCGAATCCTGGATGAACACCCCTGCGTGTCACATGTGGACATCAACCCCCTGATCATCGAAAACGGCATTCCCGTTGCCGTGGATGCGCTCATTTCGCTTTCCAGTACGCCGCAGGCAACGCCTGCGCCTAAACCGGCGGCACGCCACGACCAGTTCCTGGCCCTGTTCGAACCGTCCAGCGTGGCCATTGTGGGCGCCTCCGAGAATCCGGCAAAGTGGGGTTTCCGCATCCTTTTCAACACGCTGGAAGGCGGTTACCGGGGCAGGCTGTACGGCGTCAACCCCAGGCACCCGGAACTGCTGGGCGTGCCCTGTTTTCCAAGCATCGCCGAATTGCCCGAGACGCCCGAACTGGCGCTAATCGTGATTCCGCCGCCTGCCGTGCCCGACGCGCTGCGCGAATGCGTTGCGAAGGGCGTGAAGGCCGTGGTGGTGATCACGGCAGGCTTCGGCGAGTTGAAGGACGCTGAGGCAAGAGCCCTGCAGGACGAGATCGCGGGTATCGCCCGTGAAACGGGACTGCTGCTGGCGGGCCCCAACTGCGCGGGCGTGGCCAGTCCCGCGCCGCACAGCCTCTTTTGCGGCATGCTTTCGCGCTGTCCCGGCCCGGGCGGGCTGGCGCTCGTTTCCCAGAGCGGCAATGTCGGCGGCACCGTGCTTACCTGGGCCCAGCTTCACCAGGTGGGCATGTCGCGCTTTATCAGCAGCGGCAATGAGGCCGTCACCGACACGGTGGACTATCTCGATTTCTTCGCGCAGGACCCGCGCACCACTTCGGTGCTGCTGTACGCCGAGGGTGTCAAAGACGGCAGGCGCTTCTTCGAAACCCTCTGCAGGGCGGCGACGAACAAACCCGTGGTGCTCATCAAGGGCGGGCGCAGCGCCGAAGGGCTGAAGGCGGCCCAGTCGCACACGGGCGCTCTGGCCAGTGAGACGCGCATATTCCGGGCGGCCTGCCGCCAGGCGGGCGCCAGCGTCGTGGACGACACCTACGAGGCAATGGAGGTGGCCGCGGCGTATGTGGAACAGCCCCTGCCGAAAGGGCGCCGTGTGGGCATCGTCTCGCAGGGGGGCGGCTGGGGCGTCATGGCCACCGACGCCTGCGTCGAGGCGGGACTCGAAGTGCCCGCCCTGTCGGAGGAAACCCTGAAAGAACTCGACGCGGTCATGCCGGAGTGGTGGAGCCGGGGCAATCCCGTGGACCTGGTGGCGAGCAACGATCTGCTGTTGCTGGCGAAAGCCGTCGAGGCGGTAATCAAGAGTCCCGACATCGACGGCGTGTTGCTGCTCGGCGTCGGCTACGTCGCCGACAGCGCGTCGCGTTTTGCCAAATCGGAGCGGGCAAAGGCGGTCGGCCTCGACCTGATGACGGCCACGGCAAGCGAGGTCGAAATCGAGGGCATACGCAAGATGGCGGGACTGGTGGAAACGTACGGCAAACCGCTGCTGGTCGCCTCCGACACGGCGCTGCTGGCCCATGTGGACACGCCCAACGCCGCCATCGTGGAAATGGAACGGCTGGGCCTCTGCGTCCTTTCCAGCCCGAACCATGTGGCCCGCGCCATGTCCCACCTCGCCCAACGGCACGAGTATTTGAACGGCATTCCACGGAAATAGCCGTTTATGCAGGGCAATCGCATGGGCATGCCCCGTCCCTTCGATTGACGCCCGGCGACCGATGTGCTTTAATCGTGAACATCATGAAAAGTATGCACTTCCCATCTTTCCGCATGCACCGGCGTTTATGCCTTGGCTGGATTGCCGCGATGGCATGCTTTTCGTCCCTCCCCGCTTTGGCCCACACCTCGCTGGAGCGCTATGTGCGCGAAACCGTCAGCGTTTCGGTGGGCACTGAAAACATCGACATCAGGATTCAGTTCAGTTTTCCCTCCGACCTGTCGCTGGCGGAACGCCAGCGCATGGACCGCGATGGCGATGGGAAGATTTCGAAGCAGGAAAAGGATGCCTATCTGACTGATTTCCAGGCGCGGGCCGAGCGGCTGATGCGGATGACGGTCAACGGAAAGACCTTGCCGTTAATCCCGCTGGAAGACACGGTGCTCGACTTGGAGGATGCCCCCGGCGTGGAGGCCCATCCGCATGAATTGCGCCTGGCCTGTTTCGCGCGCATGCCGAAGAACTTTGCCGTCGGCGGCACCATCGTGCTGGAGTCGGGGCTGTGGGCGGAGGCACCCCTGATGGTGGCCGTGTCCATGGAGACGGCCGGGGGGATTCGTTTTCACGCGGCGGACACACAGGGACTTCGCGCACCCTCTGAGGACGGCGCAATGCTGCGCATAACAGAGGCCTGTTGCACCCAATGGGAATCCGGCAACAACAAGAACGGAAGGTAATGATGATGCAGAAACTCATTCTTGGGACGGTCATACTGATGCTGGGTATGGGAGCGGCATGCGCCGCGCAGGACAGGGACCCGCTGCCCGGCGCCGTCGGCATGGCCGACGCGCTCCTGCAGCGCCATGAGTATCTGCGCGACAGCATTGACCGTGAAAAGCTGGATGCCGTTCACCGCGACCTGCGCGAGGCCGAACATGTTCTGCGAAAGCCCGCCCCGGACGCCGACGACAAGAAGGAGGCGCTTGAAAAGCGCGGGGATGCGTCAAAAAGACTGCTCGAACTCCTGCAGGCCGCTTCGTGTGCGCAGACCGTCCGCATGAGCAGCCAGACCGCCATGACGGCCCCGCTGGCCCCCGTCCATCTCCCGGGCGACTCGGCCGCCTTCCTCTTCCGTGTGGAAAACGGGGAGGGTCCCGTGCAATGCAAGGTGTCCCTGCTTGATCTATCGGTGGCGGCTGGAACGCACCTCGGGATTTCAGACATTCCGAAAGGCACCACCTGGGTGCTGGCCGGCCTGGACCGGATTCCCCAGGGGCGCATCTCACACAGGTTCGAGTTCACCGCAGACGGCGACGGGGAACTGACGGTGCCCTTTGAGACGGTCACCCTGGCGCACGGCCTGCTGGGCGTGCGGGTGCTTTCGGACGACACCGGCAAGCCCGCGCCCGCCATGATACGGCTGGAATGGAAGACCGACGGCTCCGAGGCGAAGCCGGCGAACGCACTGGACTTCGCCGTGCTGTTCGACAACCAGGGGTCTGCGACAGGGCTGCGGCGCGCGAACATCCCGGGCAAACTGGGCGCGCGCTATTGGTGCATTCCGGGGCCCTTTGAAATGGCGCTACCGCCGGGCGAGTACTCCGTGACGGTGCTGCGCGGCATCGAGCACGCCCCCGTGCAGGACACCGTGACCGTGGAATCGAACAAGACCGTCACCCGAAGCTACCGGCCGGAGCGCTGGGTCAACATGGCCAAGACTGGCTGGTACTCGGGCGACGACCACGTCCACACGCAGATCCTGAGTGACCGCGACGCGGGGCTGGTGATGAACTGGATACAGGCCGAGGACGTGCACTTGGCGAACATCGTGAAAATGGGCGACATCTACCGCACCTGGTTCGAACAGCGCGGCTTTGGCAAGTCGTTTCGTGTCGAGGACGGGGGCTACATCCTCTCACCGGGACAGGAATGCCCGCGCACGCATGAGGAACTGGGACACACGCTGGCGATGAACATCACCGGCATGGTCCGCAACACGGACCAGTATTACCTCTACGACAAGGTGTTCGACGAGGTTCACCGCCAGGGCGGGTTGTCGGGCTATGCCCACACGAATTCGGACAGCTTCTATGTGCACCGCGACATGAGCATCAACATCCCCAAGGGGAAGGTGGATTTTGCCGAGGTGTTGCAGTTCGCCAAGCTGGGCACGGACCTCTACTACGATTTCCTGAACCTCGGCTGCAAGGTGACCGCCTCGGCCGGGTCGGATGTGCCCTGGGGCGGCAGCGTGGGCGAGGTGCGCGTCTATGCCCACACGGGCAAGAAAAAGTTTACGGCCGACCGCTGGTTTGATGCGGTCCGGCGCGGCAACACTTTCGTGACCAACGGGCTCATGCTGGACTTCACCGTGCAGGGCGCGGGGCCGGGCGAAGAGGTGGACGTCACGGACAACCGGCCCCTGCGTGTAAAGGCGCGCGCCTGGGGAGACGCACGCCGCGACGTGCCGGCAAAGCTGGAAATCATCGTGCATGGCGCTCCGGTCAAGACCGTCGTGCCCGAAGGCGCGGACCAGGCGAGCCTGGAGGCGGACTTCACCATCCCCTCGGGCAACGGCTTCTGGATTGCGGCCAAGGCCGAAGGCCGCGACGGCACGCGCGCCCATACCACGCCGGTGTATGTGGTGCGGAAAGGGCTGCGCTTCTGGAAATACGACGGCCTCGCCGAACTCATCACCAGGCAGGAGGCCAGCCTTGCCGAAGTGGAGCACATCGTGGCCGAGGCCCAGGCCGGGCGCGACCCCAACGGCGAAGCCAATCCGGACCTTCCCGTGACAGAAATGGCCAAGCAGGGCCCGGCGCTGCTTGAACGTGTCGCCGCCGCAAAGCAGCTTTACGCGGAACTCAGGGCCACCGCCGAGCATGAGGCGACGCTGCGCAAGTAGGAATAATCAGTGCCCCGTCTATGAAGGAGTATGGAAATGAAAAAGCGCGCAGTGGTCGTTTCGGTTCTGGCGGTCGCGGTCTTATTGCTGGCGGCCGCGGCCGCGACGGTCTGGTTTATGGTCCGGCCGCCTTCGGCGGAAACGGTGATGCTGCCCATGCGGAACGGCGTCAAACTGGCCACCGACGTCTTTCTGCCGTCGAAGAACGGCGCGGCCTATCCGGTGGTGCTGGTGCGCACGGTCTACAACAAGAGCCAGGGCGCCATGCTGGCGGGTGTGTTCAAGGCGCTGGGCATGGCCATGGTGGTGCAGGACACCCGAGGGCGCTTCGCCAGCGAGGGGAAGGACATGGTTTTCGGCGATGACGGCTGGGGCGAGCGCCAGGACGGCGCGGACACGGTCGCATGGATAAAGAAGCAGGCCTGGTGCAACGGCAAAATCGGAACCTGGGGAGGCTCGGCGCTGGGCATCACGCAGGTGCAACTGGCGCCCGCCACGCAGGACGTGACCGCGCAGACAATCATCGTCGCCTCTTCGAAGTTCTACGGCCAGACGGCCTACCAGGGCGGCGTGTTCATGAAGTCCCTGGCCGAGCAGTGGATCGCCGCGCAGAAGAGCGTTTGGATGCTCGACATCTGGCGGGCCAACCCAACTGACAACGACTATTGGCGCGGGTTCAACGCCGAAGAGCAGGCCCCCAAAGTCACCGCGCCCGCCGTCCATGTCGGCGGCTGGTTCGACATTTTCCAGCAGGGCACCATCAACAACTTCATCACCCGCCAGCACCAGGGCGGCGAGGGGGCCCGGGGCAACCAGAAACTGATCATCGGCCCCTGGACCCACGGGCCCAAGAAGGACCCGGGCGACCTCATCCTGCGGGACAACTACGTGGCGCTCGATTTCAACCTCTATTCGGCGCGCTTCCTGAAGCACTGGCTCGAGGGCGAGCAAAACGGCATCATGGCTGAGCCGGCCGTCAACTACTACACGCTGGGCGACGTGTTTGACGACAAGGCCCCCGGCAATGAATGGCGCACCGCCAGCGACTGGCCGCCCTTTGCCACCATCGCCACCCCCTATTACCTCGTGCAGGGCGGAACGCTGTCCACCGCGCCGGCCGACAGCGCCGGAAGCGCCACCTACGCCTACGACCCGAAAGACCCCTGCCCAAGCAAGGGCGGACAGAATCTGACCATCCCCGCCGGACCCTACGACCAGCGCGAAGTCAGCGGCCGGCCCGACGTGCTGCGCTTCGCCACCGACCCGCTCACCGCACCCACCGAGGTCACTGGCAGCGTGCATGCGGTCCTCTACGTCTCCACCGACGCGCCCGACACCGATTTCACCGCAAAGTTTGTGGACATCTATCCCGACGGCCGGGAAATCCTGATGCTCGACAACATCCGCAGGCTGAAATTCCACCACGGCTACGACAAGGCCGACCCGCCCGCGCCCGGCACCGTCACCCAACTCGACCTCGACCTCTGGTCCATCAGCCTCATCCTCAACAAGGGCCACCGCATCGGCGTCCAAGTCTCCAGCAGCAACTATCCCCGCTTCGAAAAGAATCCAAACACCGGAGACGATTTCCCCAAAGAGGACAACCTCCGCGTCGCCCACAACACGCTCTACATGGACAAAGACCACCCCAGCGCCCTTATCCTCCCCCTGCGCGCCACCCCGGCCGAAGCCCCCGCCACCACGGCCCCTGCGGGGCACTGAGTTTTTCCCGGGGACAGTAAGACGGACCTTTATGGACTGCGGCGGCAACGACGCCGCTTTGGCTGATGTCGCGCGAAAGACCAGCCAAAGCGGTGTCGCCGTTGCGCTCTGCCACCGCAGTCAAAATAGGCGGACTGCCTGCCCCGTCCCCCTCCTGTTCCCCGACTTGATTTTTCAAAAAGCGGCAAGTTATGCTTAGTATTAGCAGTTCGCAAGGGAAGTACAAGGAAAGTTGAAGGGATGGAATTGAACGCGCCGGGGGACAGGCTGCGTTTCAACAGGCGGTGCAGCGGGGGCAATGCAGTTTGGCCATAACCTCTCTCACCATCGTTCAAAGCAAGCCTCCTCCAAGCAAGGGCAAGCTTCCTCCGAGGCAAAGTAAGCCTCCTCCGAGCAAGAGCAAGCCTCCTCCGAGCAAGAGCAAGCTTCCTCCGAGCAAGAGCAAGCTTCCTCCGAGCAAGAGTAAGCTTCCTCCGAGCAAGAGTAAGCCTCCTCCGAGCAAGAGCAAGCTTCCTCCGAGCAAGAGTAAGCTTCCTCCGGGCCAAAGTAACTCTCCTCCGTGGCTGGGAAAGGTCCCTGCAACGCGGAGAAAACCCACTGGA
>CAITNO010000030.1 GCA_903893795.1 Candidatus Hydrogenedentota bacterium
CCACGCACAGAGTTGGAACGTCCCTGCTCCGAGGTTTGGGGCTGCGATGAGGCCATACACCCCCCGCCACTGCGTGGCTTCCCCCCTCGGAGGGGGGACTTAACACTGCGCGATTCCAGGCTCTTGGGTTGCGGCCATGCTGCTCCAGGAATTCCGTGGTTCAAATCTTTCCCGTCTTCTTGGGTGTGGCCCTCGGCTTCGCCAGCAACACTGCGGGTTCCATTCTACCCGGAAAAGGCCCGGGCAAGCACCTCCCGCCTCGTTTTTGCCGCCGCAAACGGCACTTTCTCCCTATCTCCCTGCACATAAATGATTTAAACCATGTGCCATGGGGCCTAAGAAGGCTCGTTCGAAGCTTCAAATGCCTCATTCAAAGCTTCAAATAGCCAATTCGAGGCTTCAAATGCCTCATTCAATGCCTCATATGGCCAATTCGAAGCTTCAAACGCGCTATTTCAAGCTTCAAAAGGCTCGGAGTAAGCCTCCTGAGGCTCGGAGTAAGCCTCCTAAGGCTCGGAGTAAGCCTCCTGAAGCTCGGAGTAAGCTTCCTGAAGCTCGGAGTAAGCCTCTTAAGGCTCGGTGTAAGCCTCCCACAGCCCGGAGTATGCCGACCACGACTATGGTCGGGACGCCGACAACCGCTTTTTCCGCCGCTTGTTTCAAGGAAGAGATCCCATTATTGTTAAGCTGCATTTCAACCGGAGTATGGGCATGGTGCATGGGTTCAGGCGGCTCTTTTTGGCGGGTGCGGTTTTCTGTTCTTGCCTTTCCGCCGGGGCAATCGACATCCTTGTGGACGGCAATTCCAAGGGGCCCGTGTTTGAAGGCATCGGCGCGCTCAGCGCGGGCGCCTCTTCGCGGTTGCTGATGGACTATCCCGAGCCGCAGCGCGGCGAAATCCTCGACTACCTGTTCAAACCCGGCTTTGGCGCGGCCTTTCAGCATCTCAAAGTGGAAATCGGCGGCGACGTGAACTCGACCGACGGCACCGAACCGTCCTATGCGCGGACCCGAAAGGAATGGGAGAACCCAAAGGAGGAGCACTTCAACCGCGGCTACGAATGGTGGCTCATGGAGGAGGCGAAGAAACGGAATCCTTTCATCCTGCTCGACGTCCTGCAATGGGGCGCACCGGAATGGATTGGCGCGGAAGCGGTGGCGGGGGACGGCGGGGCGGCCGGGTTGTCCTGGGAGGACGTGAAGAAACGCAACGCACGCAAATTCTACACCCAGGACAATGCCGACTTTGTGGCCGGGTTCATCAAGGGCGCACGGCTTTATCACGGACTCGACATTGATTACTGCGGCATCTGGAATGAGACGGCCTTCGACACGGAATGGATAAAGCTGTTGCGCACGACGCTGGACCGGCAGGGGCTTGACCGGGTGCGCATCATCGCCGCGGACCAGTGCGGACAGAAGCCCTGGGAAATCGCCAAGCCCATGCTCCAGGACAAGGCACTGATGGAGGCGGTCCACGCCATCGGCGGGCACTATCCCGGCATGCTGAAGTCCGACGAGGACCCCACCCGGCAGTACAACACCATTCCCGAGGCAAAAGAAACGGGCAAGCCCCTGTGGTCCAGCGAGGACGGCCCCTGGAAAGGAGACTGGGAGCACGGCGGTCGGGTGCTGGCCATGATTTTCAACCGCAACCACATCGTCGGCGGCATGACGAAGACCATCATCTGGAGTCTCATCACCTCCTACTACGACTGCCTGCCGCTGCCCGGCTCGGGACCCATGCTGGCCAACACGCCCTGGTCGGGCAATTATGAAGTCCAGCCCGCGCTGTGGGCCGTGGCCCACACCACCCAGTTTGCCCAGCCCGGATGGCGCTACTTGGACAATGCCTGCGGCCTGCTGGCCGACGGCGGCAGTGTTGTCGCCCTGCGCAGCCCCGGGGAAGGCCGCGACTTCAGCATCATCATCGAGACCATGGAAGCGCGCAGCACCCAGTCCCTGCGCTTCCGCTTCGAGGGCGGCCTGAAGGCCGACAGCCTGCATGTGTGGCGCAGCAACCGGGACAGCCAATTCGACCATCTGGAAGACCTGCCCATTCACAGCGGCGAGACCTCCATCAAGGTCGAGCCGGAAAGCCTCTACTCGATCAGCACGACGGGGGGACATTCCAAGACCTTCATAAAAGCGCCGGACCCGGCAGCCTTTCCCATGCCCTATGAGGACAACTTCGACGACGGCGTGGTGGGGAGGATGCCGCACTACTTCTCCGACCAGGGCGGCATTTTCGAAGTCGCCGCGCGGGGTGACGGACCGGGGCATGTGCTGCGGCAGTGCATCGACCGCAAGGGCATCGAGTGGTTCGCCCATCCCACGCCCGAGCCCTTCACCGTGATCGGCTCGGCCCTGTGGACCGACTACACCATCTCCGTGGATGTGCTCATTGAAAAGGAGGGCCATGCCGCGGTCTACGGTCGCATCGGCAAATGTCCCCAGAGCGCCGCGCCCCCCGAAGGGTACTGTTTCAAACTGCACGAGGACGGCGCGTGGCAGCTTTGCACCGCCGATGCGGAACTGGACGCCGGAAAGACCGCGCTCAGCGCGGGGCTCTGGCACAACATCGCCATGAGCTTTGCCGGAACCACCGTTACGCTCAGCGTCGACGGCAAGGAAATCACTGCGGGGGAGGACGGCAAGTATTCCGCCGGATGGGCCGGTCTGGGGACCGGCTGGAACTGCGCGCAGTTCGACAACGTTTCCATCAAGGCTGTCGAGCCTGCCGTGAGGAAAAAATGACAGGCCCCGTACGCTGCCTGTAACATACTGTTCATAATTCTTTGAGGAGAATAGGACCATGATGCGTTGGACCCTGATTGTGTTGGCAATCCTGGTGTGCATGGGCGTGGTGCAGGCCGCCGAACTGACGGTGAATTTGGACCAGGCCCCGCGCCCGGTCAGTCCGTCGCTGTACGGCATCTTCTACGAGGACATCAACCACGCCGCGGACGGTGGGTTGTACGCCGAACTCGTCCGCAACCGGTCCTTTGAGGATTCACTGCCGCCCAAGGATTGCAGCATCAGAGACGGCAAGATATTTACCAAGGCGGGCTGGTCCATGGACTACAAGATGGACGGTCCCATTCCGGGCTGGTCGTTGGTGCGCACCGCGGAAGGCGATGGCGATATTCGTCTCAGTGAGGCACAACCGCTGAACGACGCCCAGCGCGAATGTCTGGAAGTAAAGTCGACCCTGCTGGCCGGGGGGCGCGTCGGCGTGTCCAACAGCGGCTTCTGGGGCATCGCGCTCAAGCAGGGTGCGGCCTACAAGTTTTCCTTCTTTGCCCGGGCGCAGGACCGCTTTGCCGGGGAGTTGACCGTCTCGCTCGAATCGGTGGGCGGCACCAAGGTCTATGCCTCCCAGGACATTCCCCATCTCACTGCGGAATGGAAAAAGTACGAAGGCGAGTTTGTCAGCAATGCCACCGATGACGATGCCCGCTTCCTCATCACCACCAAGTCCGAGGGCACCTTCTGTCTTGACGTGGTGTCGCTCTTTCCCAAGGCAACCTACAAGGACCGGCCCAACGGCCTGCGCCCCGACCTTGCGGGCATGGTCGCCGATCTGAAACCGGCATTCATCCGTTTTCCCGGCGGCTGTTTCGTCGAGGGTTTCTGCATGGACACGGCGATGCGCTGGAAAAAGACCATCGGTCCCATTGAGACGCGGCCCGTCCACTGGAACCTCTGGGGCTATCCGGCCACCAACGGGCTCGGCTACCACGAACTGCTCCAGCTTTGCGAGGATGTGGGCGCGGCACCCATGTTCGTGATCAACTGCGGCATGACCTGCCAGGGGCGCAACCCTGAGATTGTACCGGTGGACCAGTTGGGCCCCTGGATTCAGGATGCGCTTGACGCCGTCGAATACGCCAACGGTCCGGCCGACTCGAAGTGGGGTGCGGTGCGCGCCGCCAACGGCCATCCGGCGCCCTTCGGCCTGAAATACATGGAAATCGGCAACGAGAATTCCGGCGGCGAATACAACGCCCACTACAAGGTTTTCGCAGAAGCCCTGAAAGCGAAGTATCCCGAGATTCAGCTCATCTCCAATGTGCCCGTGGAGGGTGCGGCCGTGGACATCTTTGATGACCACTACTATTCCGATCCCGAATTCTTCCTTGGCCAGACCGGCCATTACGACAAGCATGACCGGAACAAGGCCAAAATATACGTCGGCGAGTATGCCGTCACCAAGAACTGCGGCAAGGGCAATCTGCGAGCAACGCTGGCCGAGGCAGCGTTCATGACGGGCATGGAGCGCAACGGTGATCAGGTCGTCATGTGCTCCTACGCGCCGCTCTTCGTGCATGTGAACGACCGCTTCTGGAATCCCGACGCCATCCAGTTCGACAACCACCGTGCCTGCGGCACACCGTCCTACTACGTGCAGAAGCTCTTCAGCGATTACCGTTGCGACGACACCGTTCCGGTGAGTCTGGAGGGCCAGCCGAAGCTGTCCGCCGGCAAGGGGGGCAAGGTCGGCCTGGCCACCTGGAACACCCAGGTCGAATACAAAGACTTCAAAGTGACCCAGGGCCGCAAGACGCTCTTCACGGACGCCTTTTCCAAGAACGCCGGCAAGTGGAAACCCGAAAGCGGCCACTGGTCGGTGGCGGACGGTGTTTACAGCCAGAAGTCTCTGGACACCAATGTGAGGTCCACCGTGGGGAGCATTGCGTGGGATGACTACACCATCACCCTCAAGGCGCGCAAGACCGGCGGCAGCGAGGGTTTCATGGTCATGTTCGGTGTCCGCGACAAGGACAACTGGGGTTGGTGGAACATCGGCGGCTGGCAAAACCGCCAGCACGGCATAGAAGTGTGCCGCAAGGGCGCCAACAGCGCCATCGGCGCGCGCGTGAACGGCTCCATTGAAAACGACCGCTGGTATAGCATTCGCGTGGAGGTCAGTCCTACCCACCTCCGTTGCCTGCTCGACGGGAAAGTCGTCCATGACGAGGACATCGCGGGCGTTTCCCTGATGGCAGCCGTGGCCGGGCACAAAGACGGTGATGTGCTGCTCAAGGTGGTGAACGCCGGAGGCGAGGCGCAGAAGACCAAGGTCAATCTGGACGGCAAGGCCAAGATTGAGAAGGACGCCACCGCAACCGTGCTGGCCGATGCCGACGATGCCGTGGAAAACACCCTGGACGAGCCGCTCAAGAACGTGCCGCGCGAACAGGCGGTCAAAGTGTCGGGCAACAAATTCGACTACGAATTCCCGCCCTATTCGCTGACCATCCTGCGGCTCAAGACGTCAAATTAGTCTGGCCTGGCTCATAACTGGGTGTCTCTATCCCGAAGATTATGGAGCAAAGCCCGGGGTTGGCCGAAGTCACGCGGCAGCGTGACAAAGGCCTACCCCGGGTGCGCGTGGGACCACCCCCTTTTTTCAACCCTGTAGGGGTTTGTCTTGCCACCCTGCAGGGGTGTTCCGGGGCGGCGGTACAACGCTTTCAGCGTAGTGATGGAGGAGAGACGTCCGGGCTACCTGGGGTAGGCGTCCGACTCCGCTTCGCTCCGCCCCAGGCTTCGCTTAATGACGCCGTCGTTGTATCCGAACGGACATTATCCATGTCTCCCGACACAGGATTCTGTGGAACGGTGTCGTCGCGTTCTTCAATCCATCCCACAACAAGGCCGAACAGGAGACCGCCCAGGGGAAGGGTGGCGAGAAACAGAACCACCCGCATGATGTCATTTGGCGGAATAGCCAGATATCCGGAGAGCGTTGCGGGCAAGCCAAAGGCGACGGCTCCGGCCGGTGTCAGGAAGAGGCGCTTACAGGCGCCGCCAATTGCCCCATACAGTGTGAACCCGCCAGCCCAGAACGTGAAGAAATAGAGTCCATGGGGAAACGTATGCGCACGGTCGATATAACAGTCGATGCACTCATCTGACATCGATTCCATGGCGGCGAGAAGTGCCAGCGAGAGCATGACCAGGGAAATGCCAAAGCCGAAAGCCGCGCGTTTCCAGTGTTCAGTGCCTTTGAACAGGACGGCGGCACCGAGGAAGCCGGCCAGAAAGATCCAACCGAGAAGGATGATGGGCGTGCCAGAGGAGGTGTGTAGTACCGCCATGATCGTTCGGACAACTGGAAACGCGCCTAGCAGGAGCAATGCGGTCAAGCCATATCCCATGAAACCACGTGTGGCGTTGGGCATAGGTTTCATAACGGACTCCTCTTCCGCGCGCTCCCGCGAAACGGGGCCTGATTGGCGCGTGACTGCCAGCACGGCACCGTCTCAGGCGCTCGCAAGAGATGTATACCGCCTGGTTCGGAGTGGTTCCAGAAACGTCACTGGGTTTGATGCAATAATGGTGCGTTTAATGGCACTTCGTGCCACTTCACGCACACTTTTTCTACTATTTCTCCGCGATGAACCCATGAAACCTCCCCATCCAGTAGGGCAGGAGGTAGGCCGCACCGTCGTCCTCAACGCGTCCGCCATATCCTTCGTCCGGCACATAGGGGTCCGCGTTCCATTTCTCGAAGGACCGCTCGTCTGCGGGGAGCACCCGGGTCAACACCCGCTTGCCGGCACGGTTGGTCAAATCTGAAAACGTGACATCGGCGCGCTGGCTGTTGGACTGTGTCCAGACCCGTCGGTCCGTGGGGATTTGGCGCAGATTCTCGATGGCACCCGGAATGTCGGCCTGATACGGCGCCGCCGTGGCCGTCACGAAGGTGTAAAAACTGGGCTGCTCGGGGCGCACCACTTCATAGTGCCGACGCACACCGGTGATGAGTACCCGGCGAATCTTGGGGTCTGTTTCCAGTTGCAGAATCGGATACCAGGCCACATAACCCAACTGGTCATCCGAATGGTTGTTGATGTCGGGAAAGCTTTTCTTGGCCACCAAAATGTTGTTCAGGTAGCCATGCTCCACGATGAGCTTGCGGTAATGCTCCTCGTACTTCTTGTCGCCCGTAATGTGGTGCGTCACCTTCAGGAACGAGAGCATTTGCAGGCTGTTCAGCCCGGCATCCACCGTCCCAACGGCATTTTCATTCAATGTGCGGGGATCCCAGAATCCAAAGCGGGTCCGCTTGCCGTGCCAGTCAATCAACTGGTAACCGTGGTCCACCAGGTGGTCCGTCAGCGCCCGGATTTGTTTGACCAGCAGTTTCTTCTCGGCCTCATCATGCTGGGCGATGTGCTCATAGAAGGTATAGAAGGCCAGATAGTGGCCGTCAATCTCGTCGCTGGAGGTGTCGCTCTTCCAGTACATGGACCCGTCCGGCGTGGGTTGCCACTGTTTGCCCCTCGTGCTGCCGATTTCGGGCGGAAGCACGCTGCGCGCCACCAGGCCGGGAACGCCTGAGGCGTTTTGCAGTACGTACAGCGCGTGCATGCTTTCCGTGGCGGATGCCTTGGCCGCCTCGTCCCTGGTCGCGCCGTAGCACAGCGACATGGCCGCCACATGATAGGCCGTCCACAGTCCGTCATTGTCGTTGTCGTAAATCTTGTGGGAGTTGGGATTCTCCGCATCATCGAGCGAACAGGCCGCCACCATGCCCAACCGCCGATGACGCTCGTTCAGCCGCTTTTCGATGATCTCCGCCTTTTCCAGCAACGTGCGGGGCACGGTGTCGATCTTGCCAATACCGCCGTCCGTCAGGAAATAGGCCGTTGTGCCCGTCGGTGCCACCGCCACCGCAAACACATGGTCACCCGGCAGATAGCGTTTCCCCTGTCGATAGAACCATTTGCGGCCGGTCTCATTGGGTTTGTACAGCATGGCGCCGCAGGAACTGCCAATCCAGAGGTCGTCGTTGGCGTCGCAGGCAAGCGCCGTCACGTCCTCATAGGGCATGCCCTGTTTGCCCTGCACCGAGGTCCAGGTGCCGTCGGGCTTCATCAGGCTCAACCCTATCGGCGTGCCAACCCAGAGCCCGCCCTGGGAATCATGCGCCAGCGCCGTGATCTTGCTGGCCAGCGGGCCGCCGACCCCGTAGGACTCGTGGCGTTTCCAGGCGTTGCCGTCTTTGCGGTATAGGCCCAGGTCCGTGCCGCACCAAGTCACCCCGGCCGCCTCCGTCTGAGCCGTAATCACCTCGCCTGTTTTCATGGTGGGCCTGGGTTCACGGGATACGACAAGCTTGCCGTCCGAACCGACCGCAAGTCCCGTCGCCCCGTCCGAGTAAACGCCGTCCAAGCTGCCGCGAACATGCTCGAAGAACGGTTCCACAACGGCCGGAAACTCCGGATTCTTATTTTCCGGCGACGAAGGGACGCCTATGTTCAGCACATGATGCCCCTCGGGCAACCACGACTCTTTGGATTCCGTCGCGGCCTGTCCGGCGCCGGCAATAATCACGGCAGAAACCATCCAAATTAGCATGGGACGCTCCTCTCGGTGTGTCCGGAAAAACGTGGGCTGACACGTTTTTCGGTAGTTTGAAAAACGTGTCTATCCCTGCTTTTCCCTTTCGGTGTACTCGGGGGAAGATTGGTTGAATCAAAACGAATGGACCGGCTCCTAGACCCGATTGGGCCTTTCTTGGTTTCCCGGTCCCACCCGTTCCTGATAGAATCGCCATGCACTGTGGGACAGTGCTTCTTCAACCCAGTATGCGGAGTGCAGGTCATGACACCGAATCATTTGCTCGTTGTTTGCATGTTGACACTTTACGGCGTTCTGCCCTGCGGGGCCCATGCCGCCGTGGGGGAGGGAAGCGTGGAAAAACTCCAGCCTTTTGCTCTGACCCAGGTGCATCTGCTTGATGGCAGACTCAAGGCCGCCCAGGAAGCCGACCTGCGCTACCTGCTCTCGCTGGAGCCCGACCGGCTGCTCTACACCTTCCGCAAGAATGCCGGACTGGACGCGCCCGGAGTGCCCCTCGGCGGTTGGGAAGGGCCCGCGTGCGAGGTGCGCGGCCATTTTATCGGCCATTACCTGTCGGCCTGTGCCCTCATGTACGCCAGCACCGGCGACCCGCGCCTGCTGGAGCGCGGCAATCTCATGGTCGCCGAAATGGCCAAGTGCCAGCAGGCAATGGGCGGGAGTTACCTGTCCGCTTTTCCCGAATCCCTTTGGGACCGTCTCGAATCGGGCAAGAACAATCCCTGGGCGCCCTTCTATACCATGCACAAAATCATGGCCGGCCTCTGTGAACAGCACATGCTGTGCGGCAATGCCCAGGCGCTGGAGATGATGAAGGGCATGGCGGCCTACTTCGCCAAGCGCACCGAGAAATACACGCACGAGGAATGGAACAAGGTCCTTGACCACACGGAAGAGGGCGGCTTCTGCGAGGCCCTTTGGAATCTTTACGGCATCACCGGCGACCCGGCGCACCGCGCACTGGCCGAAAAGTTTGAGAAGTCATCCTTCCTCGATCCGCTGGCGCGGGGCGAGGACAATCTGACGCACCGTCACGGCAACACCCACATTCCGCTCGTCGTTGGCGCCATACGCCGGTACGAACTGCTGGGCGACCCGCACTACGAATACCTCTCCGAATTCTTTTGGGACCGCGTCATCACCGCGCGCTCCTTTGCCTCCGGTGGAAGCACCAACGCGGAAGTCTGGGGCGAGCCCTTCATACTGGCCGGGTCGCTCTCCCGCAGCAACCATGAAACCTGCAAAACCTACAACATGCTCCGCCTCACGCGCCACCTGATCTGCGCCACCGCCGACCCGCACTACGGCGACTATTACGAGCGCGCGTTTTTCAACGGCATCCTCGGCACGCAGGAGCCTGAATCAGGCATGCTGGAGTATTACGTGCCCCAGGAGAGCGGCTTCCAGCGGGTCTTCGGCACCGCCTGCGACGCATTCTGGTGCTGCACGGGCACGGGTGTCGAATCCTATGCCAAAATGGCCGACAGCATCTATTTCCACGACGCCGACAGCGTGTATGTGGACCTCTTCATCCCCTCACGGGTGGAGTGGAAAGAAAAAGGCATCACGCTGGAACAGCGCACAGGTTTCCCGCAGGAACAGGGAACAACGCTCACGGTTCACACGGGCAATCCCGCTGAATTCGGCATCACCCTGCGCGTGCCCGCCTGGGCAGGTGCAGGGGTGCAGGCCAGCGTCAATGGCAAGGTGTGGGAGACCCCGGCGGACCCGGGCGCATGGCTTAACATAAAACGGACCTGGAAAGACGGTGACCAGGTGCGCCTCGAACTGCCGATGAAACTGCACGCGTGGCCCATGCCGGACGACCCCAATCTGGTGGCGTTCATGTATGGCCCAGTGGTCCTCGCGGGCATCGTGGATGACCAGCCCAACCGTCCGCCCGTCATCGCCGACCAGCCCATTACGCACATGCCCGATGCGGAAAACGCGAAGAAGGCATGGTACTTCCTCGCCGAGACAGTGAATGACCTGTCCTGGCTGAAACCGGTCGAAGGACAGCCGCTGACTTTCACCAGCACGGACCAGCCCTTCACCATCACCTTCAAGCCGCTCAATGCCATCGTCGGTGAACGCTACGGGCTCTACTGGCCCGTCGTTCCGAAAGACAGTGACCGGCACAGGCAACTGGCCCGGCAGAATATCGCGCTCGATTTCCTCCGCGATGCCGACAGCATGACCAAGGACGGGCCCATAGACGCGCTGCACAAAACCTATGACGAACTCATCGCCGACGCTGCGCTCACGGCCCAGCAGGGCCGCATGACCATGGCCATGGCTGGTGCGCTTCAGCGGGCCGGGCGCGATGCCGATGCGCGCACACTGGTGGCACCGCTGGCCGAGCCCTTCATCGACCGCGACAATGCGGCCCCCTTGACAGCCCTCCTGGGCCAGAACAACAGCGCCGTGACCGACGTGAAGCCCTGGGTGATCAATTTTGACAATGGCGACGGCACGGCCATTCGCACGGACAAGGACGGACGCACCGGCGTCTGTTCGGATACGGTCCACGGCAAGCCGCACATCTACTTCGCCGTTCCGGCCGGTTCCGTGCTCCACGGACTCGGGCAGGATGTGCGCATGACCATCGACTACTGGACCGATGGAACGCCCGGCCAAAAACTGCTGGTCGAATATGACTCCGTCTCCGGCGGCGCCTATGCCACCCCCGGTCCGGTGGAGTGTGCTGCCCAGAAGGGTTGGCAACGGGCAGAAGTGAACCTGCCCGCTGCACTGTTCACGGGACGCCAGAATGCCGGGGCCGACTTCCGCCTCAGCGGCGGTGGCTCGGGGGACATATGTGTTGTCGATGTGCGCCTGACGGCGGACGCAACAACCGTCAAGAATCTCATGGCCGCTTTTGAGGAGACAGGTGTTCCCCCAATCGATGCGGTTGAGCCGGGAAATGACGTATCCGAAAAGGCGCACAACCTCAAGTTTGGCGTCAGCGTTGTGGGAATGCACCTCGGGCGCGGCTGGCGCCATGCGGAGGACTGGATGAGTTATGACCTCGCCGTGGACCCGCAGAAACCCACCACGCTGAGCTGCATCTACTGGGGCTCCGATGTGGGGCGCAGTTTCAACATTGAAGTGGATGGCAAAGTCATCGCCACGCAGGATTTGGACATGGCCAAGCCGTCCCTGTTCCTCCGCGTGGACTATCCCATTCCGACAGAACTTACGCAGGGCCGTGACAAGGTCACCGTCAGCTTCCGCAAAGTCAGCGGCTTTGTGGGCGGATTGTTCGGCTGCTCAACGCGCCTGACCGCTCCCTGACGGCAGGCTCCAGGAAAAGGACTTTGGCGCGTCGGGAAAAGGCAGGCGGTTGAACTCTTCGCCGCGCGCTTTGCCGAAAAACACAAAGTCCGCGAAATCGCACAGTGCCGCCCAGTCCCGCGCTTCCTCGTCGTGGCCACCGTCACGGAACCACAGCGCCGCCTTGTCTTTTGCGTTAAGGAACTCATACACCGGCAGTGCCGCCAGATGCGTATGCTGGGTGCCTTCCGGGTTGGCCCAGACGTCGCCCAAACCGATCACGTTCAGCAGTCCGCGCGGCGCCACCAGCGCCTTGAGAAAGTGCTGGTCGAAGGGGAGCCGATTTTCCCGGCCCTTGAACTCGCGAAGGCGCGGTGAAAACCAATAGTGAAAACGCATGGGCTGCGTGATCATGTCCAGGGTCTCGACGCCCTTGGGCTGAATGCGGAAGGAGCCCGCGCCCCCCGCGCCGGAAGCGTGCGGCGCGACCAGTCCAAAACGCTCGTCAAGCGCGCCCGCCAGCAGGGCCGCCTTGCCGCAGCGGGAATGGCCGGTCACGGCCATTTTCGTCATGTCAATGTCGTTTCGCATGGCCAGGTAGTCCGCCACACGCATGGCCCCCCACGCCCACACGGCGAGACTGCCACCGTCGCAGTCGGGATAGAAAGGATAGACGCCCACGCTCCGGTCGTCCTTGTCATTGTCCACGTCATGATAGGCGAAGCCGGCGAACGCATAGCCGCGTTCGATGACTTGTCGTGCCGTCGGCTCGTTGTGTTGTCCATATACGGGATTCACGGCAACGATGACCGGGAACTTCGGCCCGCCTGATGTGGGAATGATCACACCGGCGTGCATCGAGAAACCGTCTTTGCCGTTCATCCGCAGCACGAACTCATGCACCTTCGCCTTGCCCTCAAAGGCGTCGCGCACAGTTTCATCCTCGACGGCCATCGAAGTGGGCACGGGCGGGAGGTGGCCATACTCATAATGAAGCAGCATCTCCGTCATCTCCGTCCGTCGCTGCCTCCACTCCTCCGATGAAGAAACCCGTTGTCCGTTGCTCATCCTGAACGGGTCGGGAAGTTCCTTCAATACGGGCAGCTTGTCCGGTTCGGGGAATTTGGGCTGCACCGAAGCGCACCCCGCAAGACTGGTCAACAGTAGGGCAACCATCAAGCAGTTCTTCATTTCGTCACTCCCGACGTTGTTTCCTGCAAACTGAAAATACGCGACTCCGATGCCTTAAATTCTGTCGTAAAAGCGGTTCCCTGCTCGCACAGCACTTCGCCGCCAAAGGCGTCGCATATCTTCGCCTCGAAAGGCAGCCGCACTGTGCGTGGACCCGCTTGTGGACTGGGGACCAGGGTCAGCCAGGACCGGTTGGCATAAACCGCGTCGAGCGGGCTGTCATGGTAAAGGTGCACCCCCGTCCGTGTCGCGGCCGCCCGGAGGAAGAAACGCGACAACGGCGCCACCGCGGTGTAAACCGAGGTCCAGGCGCCTTGGTGTTTCATGGCTGCAACGGTCTTGCCCGTGTCTGACCGCGAGGCCAGCACCGTGGCGCTGGCGTCATCGACCACAAACTGGTCTCCGTTGAGCAGCGGCAAGTCGGCTACTTCCGTAGGCTTTCCACCGAGAGCTTCGATACTGAACTTCGCGGCTGCCGGAACGGCAGGGGGCGCTGCGTTCGCGACCTGCATGCCTGCCACCTCCGAGATGGCCGCCACGTCCGCGGCAATGTGATCGCCCCGGAAGTAGCCCGGCGCATAGAGCCACAGCACCGTGCGTCCCTGGTTCTCCACCCGGTCGGCAATGGTCCTGCGCTGTTGCTCGTCCAGCCGGAACGTGTTCAGGAAGACCACCAGCTTGTAGCGGTCCATCGGCAGGTCGGCAAGGTCGGACAACAACACGCTGTCGAAAGGGGCGACGAAGGGCAGTTCGGCCAACTGCTCGACAAGGAACTTGCGCAGCACGGGATTGCGGAAACCCATGAAGTGCATCGAATCCTCATCGGCCACCACGAGTATCTCGGCGCTGGAGGATCGGTCGCGGCTAAGCGCGGCGTTGCGCACTTCGCGGCTCTTGCGCACGCCTTCCAGTATGGTCGGGTCCTCGTAATAGCCGCCGTGCAAGTCGAAATAGGCCATGTTCACGCCGTTTTCCAGCGCGTTGCCCAGTTCCCGGCGCATCATGTACACAAACTTCTCCGGCGTGTCCGTTACGGCCATCTGCCAGAGCCACGGCGCGAACTGTTTCTGGTCCTTCTCGTAGAACTTGAAACTGGCGGCGTCGAAATCGTTCCAGAGCATCTTTCCATGCCGGTTCACCGAGAGCACCGGCATGCGGAACAGACTTTGGCCGCCGTCCAGTTTGCGCTCATGATAGCTGCTGGGCGACATGATGAAATCGAGGTCGGGACAGTGCAGCAACCGTTCAAGGGAGAGGTGCCCCGCATCCTCGGCCAGTTCGGCGAATTCGAAAGTGTAGGCGTAAAACGCGCCGACCGCCTTGGTTCGCTGGGTCTTGTCCTTGACCACTTTCGCAAAGTAGGCGATGGTGTCCGCCATCACGTCTGACCAGAAGCGGTGAAAATCGATAACAGACATTTCGCGGAGCGGGTCACGGAAGGTCGCGTTGTGGTCGCCGTAGCGCCGGGCCTTGTCCGGGAGTACCGCGGTGTCGGTAGATGCCGCCGGGGCGTCCCAGGCGGCGCGCAGGGCTGCGTCGGTATTGTATTTGTCCCGCAGCCATGCGCGATAGGCGGCTGTCATGGCCGGACTGTAATCGCCCAACTCTTCGCAGTTCATGCTCCAGTGGTACCACTCTTCGGTCTTCTGGCCGCAGACTTGGTAGCCGACCACGCGGTCGGCGTAGTCGGACTGCTCCACATGGTCGATGAACCGCTCCACAACGGTCTTCATGTCATTGCGCCATGCCGGGGAGGCCATGGACGGCAGCAGGTCCTGGCGCGGCAGTGCAAAGAGCTTCTCCCCAAAATCCTTGGTGCCGTTGGACAGCTCCAGCATATCGTCAGGATGCGATTCGGCCCACCATTTCGGCGCATCGATGTAAAGTTGGAGCACCAGTTTGGCGTCGGCGTTGGTGTTTTCGAGAATCATGTGGGCGTTGGTATCGGCCTGGGAGAAATCCCACCTGTCCTCCTCGGGCCAGACGGTGGAACTGTAACCGTAGAGGCATCCCAAATCGGTGACAAAGGTGAAAAGATCACAGCCAGCACCGGCGAGCGATTTTGCATACTGGGCCAGCAGGGGCTTGCCGTCAGGCCCCATGGCCCCGCTTCCGGTGTAGCTCATGTAGGACAGCCCGCCGTGCGGCTTGCCGTCAAAGACAAAGGCGGGCGCGCCGTTCACCTGTGCCACTTCCACCACTGGTCCCTTGGGCTTTGGCACCACCCCCAGCACCCTGAGGTGCCCGTCCACCGTCGGCACGACGATCTCACTGGCCCCGTCGCCGTTCAGGTCTGCCGCGATGGGCGCGCCCGCGGCCGCGCCCAAGGCCGTTTTCCACACAACCTTGGGCGTCCCGCCGTCGTCGGCCACGGCGTAGAAATCGCCGTGACTCGTGCCAAATAGAAACTCTTGCACGCCGTCGCCGTTGATGTCGCAGGCGATGCTGTCCGTCGCCGCCGCGTCAAGCGGCAGTTCCCAGCGCAGGGAACCGTCGGCGAGGTTGATGCAGGCGAAGTTGCCATTCTGTCGGCCAAAGCCCATCAGCCAGGTTCCGTCTGCAAGCTGCAGAAAACCCTCGCAGGCGCTGCGGTTCTCCCCGGGCGGCGGCAGCTTGTACCACAGCGGCTCGGCCTGAAGGGTCATGGCGGCCTGGAAATAGTGGCCGTCCACCAGGCTCACCAGCGGACTCTTTTCTTTGCGGTCCAGCAAGGCTGGAAAGGTGTAGAGGCCCTGGCTCGGTTGCTTGAAAATGTCCGGCGGAAACAACGGACCCAGCAGCAGGTTGCCTGTGGGTCCATCGGCCACGCAGTAGTAATCGGGACAGGTGAAGACCAGGTCTTCCTTGCCGTCACCGTTGAAGTCAGCGGTCGAGGCCAGGTTCATACTGGCGCCGTAGTAACGTTCCAGTCCTGTATGTTCGCCTTTTTCCCATAACAGCGCGCCTGTGCGGCCGTCCACCGCCGCGCTGCGCACCAGTGGTGTCCCAGCCCACACATACAGGTCCGGCGTTTCACGCCCTAGGAAATGGGCCGTCCGCATGTAGGCCTTGCGCGGTGCGGGCAGGCCTGTGCGGGTCGCTTCGGGGAAACGCATTTCCCAGAGCACCGCGTCATTGTCCGCCGGGGTGACGGCCCGCACCAGTGGCGTTGTGTCCGTCGCCACCGCAAGAGTTACCACTTCGGTCTTGCCGTCCCCGTTCAGATCGGCCAGAACAGGCTCGCAGGACGACATATAATCCCGGTAGGGTTCAAGGGTGTTGTTCTTGAGTTTGAAGCTGCGCAACTTCGGGTCCTGGTACAGCGCGAGTTCATTGACGCCGTCGCCGTCCAAATCAGCGGCAAAAAGCGGGGGAGGGGTCGGTCCGGCCAGCGCGGGCACGGCGGAGAAGTCAACACCAACGGGGGTTCCGAAGGGGTTCGAGTAGGGCTTGGTGGCAATCTGGCCGTCTGGGTTCACAGTCACTTCGAGAAATGCACCGTCCTTTTCCACCAGTGGCGGTATGCCGAACTTTGGATCTTTCTTCTTCGGTTCGACCGCCTTTGCGGCGGGGTCGCGCCAAAGTTCGACCGGCTTGCCGTCTTTGAAGGAGTACAGGCAGGCGCCATCGAGCTTGTTGCGTGTGGGGTCGGTGGACGCGTTGCAGAGCAGGGCCTTGGTCCCGCCGGTATCCCGCTCATCGTGACTGCTTATGGCAATGACGCCGGGGAGGCGGTATTTCAGCGTTCCGGTGACCGCGTCATAGATGCGGATCAGCCAGGCGTTGTCCTTTTCCGAATTGTACATGGATAGAATGATTTCGAGTGCGCCGTCGCCGTCCACGTCCATATAGGGCGGGTCGGCCCAGGTGGTGGCCACCTTGCCGGTGGTCACATTCTCGGCCCAGCCGTAGCCCCAGGCCTTCTCATACTTGCCGCCGTGGTTCAGCAGCACCTCGTGATGCTGAGCAAAATTGGCGATGCACAGGAAGTCATCCAGCCCGTCCCCGTTTAGGTCCACGAATTTCACCAGACCATAACTGCGGACATTGGCGGGCGAGACATCCCATTTGCAGAACTGTTTGAGTGCGCCGTTGTCGGCGTCGAGTACCCACATCTTGCTGTGGCACTCGACCACCAGTTCGCGGATGCCGTGGCCTTCCATGTCGGTCTGCAACAGCGATGGGAAACAGGTGTAATCGTTGAAATCATAGCGCCAACGTTGAGACGGCGCCTCGCCGGGCGCGCCAAAGGAAAAAAGCGCGATATAGCCGTTCTTCGGGTCCGGCGGGTAGGCCTGCATAAGCACGACAATCTGTTTTCCCTTCGCGCCTTCCACGTATTGCCCTGCAAAGAGATACCACGCATAGGACATGGGCTCCACATCATAGCGCCAGAGCAGTTGGCCGTCTTCTGCTGACACGAGTACCGCCGCGCCGTAGTCTTTGCCCGGTCGGTTCGCCTGGAGCAACAGTTCGGTTTTTCCGTCCCCATCCAAGTCCTCGATGGCCGTGACGGCAGTGAAATTCAATCCCGCCGGATGAGTCCGCCAGCGCAGCGCGCCGCTTTTGTAATGGCAGAACAGTTCGCCGCCGACGATGGAAACAGCCAAATCCGCCTTGTCGGAAGCATTGGCAAACTTGGACAAAGGCGCCTGTGACCGGCCCAGGTCGAACTCGGCCAGCGGGAGCGGCGCTTCGGTCATTTTGCCGGGCAACGGCTGCATACCCGTCAGGTGCGCATTCTGTCGGGGCTCGGGCCAGTCGCCGGGGGCGGCATGGACACCGCCGCAAACACCGGTGCAGAGCAAGAGTAAAGTGCAGAGCCCCATCAGAGGTCGTTTGAAAATCATCAAAATCTCCTTGCACACCATTATCAACAGATACCCACTCCCGCCGCAACGATATCCTCTTTTTCCGCCGACCGTGCTAGAATCATCTCCTCACGGGTCGCTTTCCAATGCTTTGGAGGAGAAATGCCATGCTGCATCTGATTTGTCTCACCGCGCTGCTTTCCACACAGGCCGCAACCGCGCCGCAACCGCCCTGCGCGTTTGTTCCCTCTGGCGAGCTGGCCGCGCGCATTGCCCTGGTGCACCACCGTTTTGCGGAGGTCGCCGAGCCGACCTTCACGGACAAATTCATCCTGGCCGATGTGGAACTGGACCCTGCCTATCCGCGCCGCTTCTCGGAATTCAGCGGCGACATCTCGGGACGCTACATCGGCGCCATGGCGATGCTGCCGCCCGACGACCCCAAGGCAGCGGAGAATCTGGACCGCATCGTAAACAAAGTGCTGGAGTTTCAACGGCCCGACGGCCGCTTTGGCAACAACAAGCTCAACTTCACCGCCGCCGAAGTCGGTCCCGACCAGATGGCCCTCTTCTGGGGCAACGGCCGCCTGCTCGTCGGCCTGCTCGAATACAACTCCGTCAAGCCTTCTGACAGGGTCCTTGAAGCGTCGCGCAAACTCGGCAATTTCCTGTTGCGCGTCTTCGACGACTGCGCCAAGCCGGAGGTTATCGAACGCTTGCGCGGCAAGGCCGCCAACGGGTTCATCTGTTTCACTCAGTTTAATGAGGGCTTGGAACTGCTCACCCGCGCCACGGGCGACACCAAGTACCGCGACGTCGCGAAGAAGATGCTCGACCTGCTCGAGCCTCCCGGCGACCAGCACACCCATGGCTATCTCACGACGCTCCGCGGCCACATGATGATCTACGAATCCACGCAGGACAAAGCCATGCTCGACGCCGTGGTAGCCCGTTACCGTGAAATCATCGACATGGGTGCCGTCAAGACCAACGGCGGCGTGCTCGAATTCTTCAAGAAGGACTACCACCGCGATGAGGGCTGTTCTGAGGCCGATTTCGTGCGGCTGTCGTTGCAACTATGGCGGGCCACCGGCAACCCCGAATACCTCAACCGCGCCGAACACTGCCTGTACAATTCCCTCTTTGCGGGCCAGTTCGCCACCGGCGATTTCGGCCATCACGATTATGACGACCACGGTTATGTTCCCGTGGTCGGTCCCGGCCGCGCCTGGTGGTGCTGCACCATGCACGGTCTCCGCGCCTTGCGCGATGTGCTGGATAATGTGGTCACCCAGGACCAGACGGATGTCATCACGAAGAACGACAGCAACGTCCGGCTGAACCTTTTCCTCGAAGGGCGCTGGAAGGGCAAGGACATGACATTGCGCTTGGAACGGGTCAACGCGTCCGATTCCTCCACCAGCCCGGCGCTTCATGTGGTCTTCGAGAAGGCACCGCCGGCCTCCAGTGACGGCGCAGCCCACTATTTCCTCTTCACGCGCCAAACCGAATGGATGGCGGGCATCAAGACCCAGGAGCGCCGTGACGGCAAGGATGTGGGCGGCGGCACCTGCAAAGCAGCGCCCTGCAAGCCCGGTGAAAAGTTATTTCCCGGCGACTGGACCACCGTCGGTCAAGTTGGCATGGGCAGTACTGAGTGGAAAGAGGGCGACAGTATTGACATCCAGCCGGTCTACGCGCTGCGTCTCATGGACCGCGACGGCAAGTTTTATTTCCCCGCTGATTTCGTCACGGACAAGTCCAAAGAGGCCGCCATTTTCTACGGTCCCTGGCTCATGGGCATAGACGCGTCGGCCAGCCCCATGTTCCACGGCGAACCTATGGACAACACGCTCCTGCTCCCCGAGGATAAAGCGCTGTCCCGTCAGGTCGCTTTCGGCAACACCGGCACCCCGCTGCTCTGCGGACCGCACATCATAATGTCCTACATGCACGGCGGCTTCTCGGACTTGGGCAAGGTGAGCCTGGGCCCCCTGTCCGAACAATCCGCGCATGAACCGGCCACTCTGTCTTTCTGGCACAAGATAAAGCAGGCGAATTGACCGTCGGTGAAGCGCTCAGGACGTCCCATACTGGGAGCGCCGGCATCCCTGCCGGCTGTCTTGTTTTCGTTCAGAAAAAGCCGGCAGGGACGTCGGCGTTCCCAATAGACCAGTTATCCCGAAAGCTATTCCCTGCACCACGTTCGGCGGCGTTTCGCCTCGCAGGCAGGCCACGATGTTCTGCGCCGCGATGGCCGCCATGCGCGAGCGCGTCTCTACCGACGCGCTGGCGAGGTGGGGGATAAGCACCGCGTTTTCGCATTCTAGCAGCGCCGGATGCACCTTGGGCTCGTGCTCGAACACGTCAATGCCGGCCGAGAAGATCTTGCCGGTCTTGAGCGCCTCGGCCAGCGCCGCCTCATCCACCACGGGGCCGCGGGACGTGTTCACAAACACGACACTCGGCTTCATCGCGGCGAATTCGGCCGTGCTGAACGCATGCCGCGTTTCGGGAGTCAGCGGACAGTGGCAGGAAATGAAGTCCGATTTGCGCACCAGCGTTTCCTTGTCCACGTGGGTCACGTTCAGCGCTTTTTCCGTGTCTTCGGCCAGCCGGTAACTGTCAGTATAGAGCACCTTCATGCCGAAACCGGAAGCGCGTCGCGCCATGGCCTGCCCTATGCGGCCCAGGCCGAAAATGCCCAGCGTCGCGCCGTGAATGTCCATGCCCAGAAGCTGCATGGGCGACCAGCAGGTCCACTGGCCCGCGCGCAGGAAGCGCTCCCCCTCGCCCACGCGCCGCGCCGCGGCCATCATCAGCGTCCAGGCGAAATCCGCCGTCGTTTCCGTCAGCACGCCCGGCGTGTTGGTGACGATGACGCTGTGCCGCTTTGCGGCGGCCACATCGATATTGTCATAGCCCACGGCGTGGTTCGCCACAATCTTGAGCTGCGGCCCCGCCGCGTCCAGCAGTTCATCGTCAATGCGCTCGGTCAGCATCGGCAGCAGCGCGTCTATCCCCGCAACGATATTCAGCAGTTCAGCGCGCTGAATCGGCCCCTCCTGTTGCGTGACGGTAATAACTTCCTCGCCAAAGGCCTCGCGCAGTATGTTAAGGCCGCGTTCAGGGATGATGCGGGTGACGACGATCTTCATGGGGGGCTCCTTGCCATTAGGGCGAATGCAGTATCATGGCACAAGGTTGGGTATAGTTTTCAACGCATGAAAAGCGAGAAACTCACGATGCTGCAAGTGACTGAAGCGCACGGTCTTGGAAATCACCGCCTCTGGCTGGCATTCAATGACGGCCAGTCAGGTGAGGTTGACTTGACCGACATATTGTTCGGGCCGGTGTTTGAACCGCTCTTGGACGATAACCTGTTCGCATCGTTGCGTGCGGACTCTTTACTGCAAACCGTGGTCTGGAAAAACGGTGCCGATCTGGCTCCGGAATTCCTACTGGAACGGCTGATGCAAGGGGTGACGCACAAATGTTCCGCACCGGCCCCTGCGAAAGCATGAGACCCACCTTTATCGCATCATATTGAGAACCTCAATCGCCGCCGCGACTTTGTGCCGGTGTACCTCGATCGGCGCGGGGTCCTTGGTGAACTCGGTAATGCTCTCGCTGATGTCGGCCGGTACGGTCAGCAGCCCCTCGTATTCCGCCTTCTTCGCCGCATCCAGCGCCGCACCCTTTTCCGCCAGCAGGCGTTTCAGGGTGACCATGTACTCGTAGTCCTCAATGCCGTCGCGCAGCATTTCGATGCGGATGGTGTCCACCGGCGGGTCAAACACCGGCGCGGCCGGGTTGCCGTTGGCTGCGGCTTCGGGCGGATAGAGGAAGCGACCGTCACCGTTTCCCCAGGGACGGCGCATGCCCGCATCGCCGCCGTAGCCGTACTCCCATCCCATGGGATCCTCATAGGGATTCTGCGGGGCTTTGGGGTCCGGATAGGCCGTGGGGCTGGTCCACAACAGCGTCTCCCAGATGAGGATTCCCTGCACGCCCCGCTGCCAGGTCTGCCACAGCCACACGCGCAGGTCCGTTGCCGGATGGTCGATAAACAGGGTCGCGTAGGGCGCCTTCGGCCCGGTGCAAACATACCACCAGATGCGGTCGCCTTCGGCCTGTCTCGCCTGGCAGGCGTTCTTCTGATAGGCAGGCGTCAGGGGACACCAGATGTTTGGCCCGCCGACCAGTTCCGGCTCTATCTGCTCGGTGAGCATGCGCCCGATGCCGGGGGCGGCATCCTTGATGCGCTTGAACCCGCTGGTCACGAAATCGTAGTCGCGCGGTTCCGGTTCGTCAAACCAGTACACATAGCTGTCGTTGAGCCAGCCTTTGCCGCGCAGATGCTGCTCCACCTGCGAGCAATAATCCTTGAATAGCGCCTGGTACACGGGGGAACTCTCAGGGAAGCCCAGCAGGCTCGGCTCCGTGCGGAAGAAGAAGGTGCCGCCGCCCATGCCCTGAATGGGTATCGAAAAGCTGTTGAAATGGTATTCGTCGAAGGCCCGCTGCATCGCCGCATCCCATTTTTCCCAGTTGATCGCGCAATGCACCTTCGCCGGGTCGGCGCTGTCCTTCGGCTCGATACCGGTCCAGGTCACCTCGAAACTATCCAGCGGCGCCGGATTGTACGGCGTGATGTGGTGGTTCGACAGCGCGCGCAGGTATTGGTCCGCCACCTTGCGCTTGTCCGATTCCTCTTTGACGTTCTGGTAACTGAAGGCCCGGTCAAGACCAAACCCAAACGCCGACACGCAGGTCATCCGTTCCGGTAGGGCAAAGCCGAACACCCGCACCTGAACCGGCACATCGACTTTGTAGCCCTCCGCCTCCACGTGGATCACGCCCTTGTATTCGCCAGCCGGCGTGTCCTTGGCCGGTTTTACCCGCACCCAGAAGGGATGGTTCTCACCGCCCGCCAGGTCCATCGGCCCGGTGATGGGGGGGAGTGGGTCGGGCCAGGGCGCCGCCACGCCGGTGTTGTCCGTCGGCATGCTCACGGGCACGTAGCGCACCCGCAATATCTCTATCTTGTCGGACGCCAACTGCGCCCCGCCGGGGCCTTCCAGACCGGTGCAGGTCAGGCGCGCGCCCTTCACATCCTTTTGCGGACGCAGCACCAACTGCGCCGCCTCGGCCTCGTTTTGCGCCGTCTCGATCCGCAGCGCGGCGCCCTGCTTCTTCGGCAGAGCGCGCGTCTTGGGAATCTTCCAACCCGACGACGCCCACCACACACCGGTATCGTCCAAACGTTCCCCATAGGAGGAATTGTAGAACTCGGGCACGAGGCATTCCATGGAAAGGAGGAACGAATCGCCACCGTCAATCTTCAACGCATGTTTGCCCGGCTCGCCGAGCAGACAGGGAAGGCCCGGATAGCTGTTTCTGCCGGTCGCGATCGGGATAGGGACGGTCTTGATGGTCTTCTCCCCGTCGGTCAACTTAAGGTCCGTCTTCATCTCTTTGCCCGTGTCATTCTGCACCCACAACGTCATATCGCTCTTGGCGATGCCCGGGTCGAAAAGGGCCGGTGCCTCCACTACCACGGACAATCCCGGTGCCAGCTTTTCCACGTCGATATACTGCGTCTCGCCGACGGCGTTCATCTCCGCACCGTCCAGCGTGGCCTCCACCCTATAACCGTGCAGAGCGATAAATCCGGCCCCCGGCCCCGCCGTCATCCGTACCCACAGGCTGTCTGTCGGAAACAACGTGTCCGGCAGTTTCGACTGCACCTTGTCGCCTTCGGCCACGGTGCCCAGCGCTGTCCAGTTCTTGCCGTCCCTGCTCGCCTCTGCCGTAAAGTTCACCTCGCCGTAGTGCTGGGTCCAGAAAAACAGGCGCGCGCTCTTGACGGGGTGCTCGGCGACGCGGTGTTCAAAGGTGAGAAACTGGCCGCTGTTGAAATTGAACCGGTTCGTGTTGAAACAGGCGTTCAGCGCGCGCAGGCCGCGGAACTCATTGGTGTTCTTTTCCGCCATGGGCGGCGCGAAGTTGTAGGCATTGCCCAGCACCCGTTCCCCTGCGCCCAGTTCCACGCCGTCGAAGGCCCGGTAGACGGGAATGGTTTGGCACAGGCGCACCGCGTCAAAGCTGTATTTTCCTTTCGCCTCCCACTGGCCAAAACGCAGCCAGGAGTCGCCCGGCGCCGTGGGCACGGCGATGATCTGGCGCATCTCCTGCCATTTGTCGCCCACGTCGGGCCAGTCGACATTGCACACGTTCATGCCTGTAATCGCGCATCCGCCGACGCCCTGCCCCTCCTCCCGCCGCATCATGTAATGCAGCGAATAGACACCGCCCGGAATCAGCGCCAGCGCGGGCGAGCGCCAATAGTTGGTCGATTCCTTCTCGCCTGAGCCCTCCACCAACAGGCACCGGTTGCCTTGGCGCACCCGCACCTCCGACACGCTGCCCGTGCCGCCGGACAGCGTCCAGCCCGCGGCCAGACCACCAGCGGTCAGTTCCTCAAAGGAGGGGTTCGGAACAGGCACCTCCTGCGCACCGGCCACAAAGGCAGTGAACGCAGCGCAGGACGCTGCAAACACCAAGAATATACGTTTCATAACACGCTCCCTCTATTTTGGTCCCAACGAGAATAGCACAATCACGTTTCCGGAATTGACCGCGAAAAAGATTGCGAAACAACGTGAGCCTCCGGCAGGCGCAGAGAAATGCGTTCCGGTTCAGGGAGTCTTGTGCGCTACGGTTCGGCAGGCAGTCGAAGCAACTGCGGCGCGCTCCATTCTTGGCCCCGAAGGGGTCACCCAATAATAGCCACGGGTAGAGCGAAGCGAAACCCGTGGTAACGTCAATTGTTCGACCCGACCCTGAAGGGGTCGAACAAGGTTGACCGCGAAGCGGCATCCCACAGCACGACATTGCTTCTCCTGCTTTGGCATAATACTCCAGATAAACAAGGAGGCTATGCCATGCCGAATCTGCGAAAATGGCGATGGATGAGCGCAGTAACTGTATTGCTTTCCCTGCTCCTCCTTTCTTCCTGCAAGAGCGTCCAGAACACCGGCCAAGCAAAAGAAAAGCCGACGGAAAAGATCTGCGACTGTCCCGACGAGGCGACAAGAGTTCAGACGGACACGCAGATCTTTCTGAAGGATGCCCTTCTGCCAAGGGAATGGAACCAGACAGAGCGGCAGGCGGCTTTGAAGAATATTCGCGACTACCGCCAGGGCTTCTTCGCCGGTCCCGGCGGCTCATGGGGCTCCTGCCAGTTCCAGATCAGCGATGATTTGTTCGCCAAGATTCTCGCCGACAAGGAGGCCCGCGCCAAAAGGAAGGAATTCGATTTCCGCACCGACACCCCGCCCGAACAGTTCCGCATCTGGTTCGACACCAAGGCCATGGGACTTTTCGAAAACAAGAAACACATCCTGGAGACTTGCCAGATAGACTGGTGGCAAGCGGACAAACACGCGGGCGAGTACTTCCGTTCCTGGGAACGCACTGCGCAACCGCCGCGCTGGTCCGTGGTGGTGAAGGTGTGCCCCGCCGAAAAAGGCATGCGCTGGGTCTTCTTCCGTTGCACCTCGGAGTAGGCCAATGTCTGCGCCGCGCTGAAAAGTAGACGCGGCTTCCAGCCGCGTCCCTGGTGTTTGGCCTTTATCTAGATTTTAGACGGTCTTTGTAAAACCCCTTGCTTTTTGCGTTGGTTCGTGTTAAACTATACTCTAGCATATATGCTAGAGTATACCAACCCAAAGGAGCAGGCCATGGGATACCCGACA
>CAITNO010000031.1 GCA_903893795.1 Candidatus Hydrogenedentota bacterium
CTTGTCGCTCAAATCCAAACCCACGATCATGCTATACTCTTTCATGCCGGTTCTCCTTATGTTGTGTGCTTCGCGCACTGTTTTGCAGACGACCCTATCGTACTGCGTTGGGGAACCGGCCTTCTCATTTTATCTGCCCTGGTCCTGCCCGGTTGGCCCGTGGCAGGCGCGCATTTCTGCGGTGACCGGGCTGTGCGACCCGAATCGGTGTTCCGTCAGGCAAGCCCTTTCAAGGTCATTCGGGCCAAAGTGACCGAAGGCAGGGCAACCTTTTATGGATTTGCCCAGTCCAACACGCTAATCAGATTCTTATAGCAACCGGAGTCTGTTTTCACCGGTCCAGGGAGTCATTCTAAGTTTACGGATAAAGTTGCTTGCATTTTACCTGAAAACATTAGTATAATCAGCATGATTATAACCAATCTCTATGTTCGGAAGAATATGCGTTCCAGGTCGACTACAAAGGAGCAATGAATTATGTCGCCGTCAAACCTTGGTTTAAGAGGAGTCATCAGAGGGCTTGGCCTGTTTTCCATCATGGCCTTGTCGCTGGTAATTGGGTTCAGCCAAAAGGCTTCGGCCACCGATGGACACCAACTCATCGGCATCGGTGTGTTGCAGGAGGGCACGGGCGGTGCGGGTGTGGCCAGTCCAAAGGACAGCACCTGGGTGCTGCTGAACCCGGCCGGCATTGTTGGCCTGGACCGTCGGGTGGACTTCAGCTTTGAGTATTTCAGGCCCTACCGTTATGTTGAGCCGCACGGTATCGTCATGCCCAACACCGGTGCCGGGCGCATGGGCGATGACGGCGCCTTTCCGATCCCGGCAATGGGCGCAGTGTTCCCCTGCGGCCAGGGCGCGTTTGGCGTTGGCCTCTTCGCGGTAAACGGCATGGGCGTCGATTACCGCAAATCGCGCACCACCATTCCCGGCCTGTTCGGCCAGAATTTTGACCGCCGCACCCAGTACGGCGTGATGAAGCTCAGTCTCGCCTACGCCTACCGTTTTGACAACGGGTGGTCCGTGGGTGTCGGCGCCAATCTCGACTACGAGCGTTTCAAGACTGACATGCTCACGCTCGGATTCTGGGAGACCGCAGGCAAGAACCAGTGGGACGACGGATTGGGCGGAGGCCTCAGCCTCGGCGTGTACAAGAATTGGGACCGCTGGAGTGTCGGTGCCGCCTACACCACGCCCCAGTGGGTGCAGACCTTCAGCAAGTACAAAGACCTGCTTCCGAACCCCCTCGACCTGCCGCAGACGGTTCAGGCCGGCGTGGCGTTCAAGGTGACGCCCGACGTGGAACTGGTCCTCGACTATAAATTCATCAATTGGACCGGGGTGTACCAAATCGCCCGGGATCCCATCAAGGGCGGCTTTGGCTGGAAAGATCAGCATGTCGTGAAGGCCGGTGTGACCTGGACGGTCAACCCCAAGTGGACACTGCGCGCGGGCGCCTCCTACGGCAACTCCCCGATAACCGACAAGGTTGTCTTTGCCAACGCGCTGTTCCCCGCCATCACCGAACTGTCCCTGACGACCGGCGTCACCTACGCCGTCACGGAGAATTCCGACATCCACTTCGCCTACGAGCACGCCTTCGGCAACAACATGACCGACAGCGGCAAGGGCGACCTCTTCTCCTTCGTGGGCAAGGGAACCAAGATTCACCTCGACGAGAACTGCTTCACCGTGGGATACAGTTACAAGTTCTAGGCGGGAAAGCCGCAGGGATGCTGGCATGGAAAGCCGTGGCATATAAGTCCGCCGATGATTTGTTTGGACAACACAGTTTTGTGCAGTGAAAAGATAGTAGGCGTCTCGAAAGGAGCGCGAGCATGAGCGACCCGACCCAACGCGTATATGATTCCATTCTGGACATGCTGTCCGGTCCGGAAAACCCCACGCCGCTGCTGCGGCTAAACCGGGTGTCGCCGTTCAAGCACGCCAAAGTCTATGCAAAGCTGGAGTGGTACAACCCCTTCGGTGCCGTAAAAGACCGCGTGGCCGCCAATCTCCTGCGCGATGCGGAAGAGCGCGGCCAGGAGTTCGAGAACCTCGTCGAGCCGACTTCGGGAAACACCGGCATGGGCCTCGCCATGCTGTCCAACGCCAAGGGATACAAATTCACGGCAACGCTCTCGCTGGCGATTCCGGCGGAAAAGCGGGCAGCGCTCCGCGCCTTTGGGGCGAACCTGGTGGAACTTTCCGACGAACTCTGCCCCATGCCCGGCGCCCCCGAAGGCGCCATGGCCCGGGCCACGCAGATGGGTTCCCAGTCCGGATGGCACCAGTTGAACCAGTACAAGAACCCCGCCAATCCCGACGCCCACTTCCGCACTACCGGCCCGGAAATCTGGAAGCAGACCCAGGGCACGATTACCCATTTTGTGGCCGGTCTCGGCACTTGCGGCACCATCACCGGCAGCGGCCGTTTCCTCAAGTCGCAGAACCCCGGCATCAAAGTGCTCGGCGTTCATCCGGCCGAGGGGCACGACATTCCCGGCGTGCGCAGTCTCCGCCAGCTCAAGCTTGCCGATTTCTTCAAACCCGAGGAATACGACGGATTGGTCGAAATAGACAACAAAGAAGCCTATGCCCTTTGCAGGCGGCTGAACCAGGAGGAAAGCGTCATCGCTGGTCCCAGCTCGGGCATGGCGCTGGCCGGCGCGTTCAAACTCATCCCGGACGAACCCGGCGTGGTGGCCGTGGTGATTTTTCCCGACAATGCCTTCAAGTACACCTCATCATTCAGGAAGCACTGGCCCGAATTGTTTCCGGCCCAAGCGGCGGCCCCCGTAGCATCGCCCGCGTCGGATATTCTCAATGCCGTGCAGCGCCACGCCGAGAATTCGCCCGATGTCATTAGTCCCGCCGACACAGTCGAACTGGTGCGCCAGGGCGCGGTGCTGCTCGATGTGCGCACCGTCAAAGAGTATGAAGACGGCCACATTGAAGAGGCGCTGAATGTTCCCCTCGCCTCGATTACCGAGGGCTCCGCGCAGGGTCTGCCCGCAGACCGTTCGCAGACCATCGTGACCATCTGCGGCATTGGAAAGCGTTCGCTCAGCGCCCTGCTCCTGCTCAAGGCGCAGGGTTATGAAAAGGTGAAGAGTTCCCGCGGCGGAATGCTGTTGTGGAACGAGGAAAAGCATCCGCTCAAGATTACCTGAATGCGCGCGGAGACGCGGTCTCCATGCGCGCGGTGAAATTGGATTGAAATTTCGAAGGCGACGGGCCGGTGCAGGCCCCGCCGGTGATCATTTGAAAAGGCGCGGCACGGTGCCGCGCAGGAGGATTGAAGCCATGGCTGCCGTAGCAACGATTACCCCCCTTTCATTGAAGGCCCTGTATGATCGGGAACAGGGCATCCACGTCTTTGACGTTCGCACCCCGGCGGAGTTCCAGTCACTGCACTTTCCCTTTGCAAAGCCCGCCCCTCTGGAAGCGCTCAAACCCAAAGAGGTGGTGGCGCAGGCCGGCATCGGCAACGCCGAGACCATCTATCTCTCCTGCAAAGGCGGGACTCGTTCGCGCTTGGCCGCCGACAAGTTTGTGAAAGAGGGATTCAGCAACGTCTGCGTGGTCGAGGGCGGCATCGATGCTTGGGCGGCCGCCGGACTTCCGGTTGTGGGCGGGCGCAAGGTGATATCCCTGGAGCGCCAAGTGCGCATCGCGGCGGGCAGTCTCGTCATACTCGGTCTTGCGCTTTCCTATGCGGTGAGTCCGGGTTTTGTGGGCGTGTCCGCCTTTGTCGGTTGCGGACTTGTGTTCGCCGGCATCACCGACACCTGCGGCATGGGAATGCTCCTCGCGCGGATGCCCTGGAATCAAGGCGGAACAGAACCCCCGAAGGCCTGCTCGCAGTAACATCCGGATCATCATGGAGCAACAGAGTCGCAACCAATGGAACTGCGAGTCGCAAGGCATTAGGCCCCCCCCTTGAGTGGGGCAGCCCGAAGGGCGGGGGGTGTATGCTCCGCACGCACCCTAATCATCGTGTCTTGCGAACATTTTGGAACATTGTAGTACGGAGTTCCGTGTTTCAGGCGCGCCGGAACAATCTGTTCAGGCGCGCCTTGGCACGCATGGCCTTCAGGACCAGCGGCGGCAAAGGCGCTATGGCCGATGCTTCCGCGCTCTCCCCGCCTTCGCCGCTTTCGGCCGACAGGGAAATGTTTCCCGTCTCGTCAGACGCGCAGTGCATCTGCTCGATGATCCCCAGCACCTGTTTCTTGACCAGCCGCCGCAGCGGCGCCTTGGCGATCAGCCCGTACATTGGCGCGCTGCCCTCAAAGGCCGAATCCGGGTGCGCCTTCACGTAATCGACCGCTTCGCGGAGTTCCGCCAGATAGATATCGGCGACCTGAAGATGGCCCGGGTTCAGGATCATGTGCAGGCTTTCAGGCCGCTGAAGCCGGTCCACATGCCACCCCCGCGCCTCCAGTTGATCCCCTACCGCATAGGCGCCCAGCTCAGGCTCGCGCCCCCCATAGGCCACGACGGTTACGGGCGGACGGCCCAGCACTTCCAATTCCGTAATGGCGTTGATGCCGTTGATGTAGGCTTTCGCGGTTTCCATTGCCGCCCGGGCGTTGGCAACATAGCCCGCTTCGCCCATGCTGTGCAGCGCCGCCCAGGCGGCCGCAATCGCGCCCCCCGGCCGGGTGCCCGCAAGCGTGGGTGATGCGTAGATCCCGCCGCACCAGTCGGTCGACAGGCTGAACTGGTGGCGCAGGTAGGCCATGTCCGAGTAAAGAATCACCGACGCGCCCTTGGCCGCGTAGCCGTACTTGTGCAGGTCGGCCGAAATCGACGTGACCCCCGGCACACGGAAATCGAAGGGGGGGATTTCCGCGATGCGCTCTTCGGGTGTCAGCCGTTCCACGAAGGGCAGCAGGAAACCGCCCAGACAGGCATCCACATGCACCGGCAGTCCGTGCTTGAGCCCCAGCGCGGCGATCTCAGTGATGGGGTCCATCACACCGTAGGGATAGCACGGGGCACTCCCCACCAGGGCGATGGTGTTCCGGTTGATTCGGGCCGCCATGGCGTCCACGTCCGCCCGGTAGTCCTGCTGCAGGGGAACGCTGACCATCTTGATGTCGAAATACTCGCCCGCCTTGTAGAAAGCGGCATGGGCCGATTCAGGAAGCACCACCTCCGGATGGCGAATCCGCTTCCGGTGGCTTCGCGCGTGCTGGCGGTAAGCCAGCATGGCCAGCAGAATGCTCTCCGAGCCGCCCGACGACATGGTCCCCACCGTGGCATCCGTTCCGTGAAGCAGCGCCGCCGCGATGCGCACCACGTCGTGCTCCATGCGGTGCAGGCTCTTGAACGCCATGGGGTTCAGGCCATTGGTGGAAAGAAAGAGATTGTGCGCCTCCTGGACCAATTCCGTGTGCGCGTCGGAGTGGTGGTAGACCAGCCCGAAAGCGCGGTGTTCGCGCCAGTGCACATCCTGTCCCGACAAAGCGCGCAACTGTTCCAGCACTTCCTCTTTAGGAAGGCCCTGCTCGGGAAGCTTTGATGCCATGATATTCCGTCCGCTCTATTTGAGCCGTCGAATGCGCACCAGATGCCTGCCTTCAAAAGGAGTCACGGAGATAATCTCATGGCCCTGCTCGGCCAGGCTTCCGGGAACATTCTGTATGGGTTCACCGTCATCCAGTATAACTTCGAGCACCGAACCGATCGATATCTTTTCCAGCGCCACCTTGGCCTTGACGAAATTCATGGGGCACAGCACGCCGCTCAAGTCGGCACGCGCGGCGGCCTTCTCGGCACCCACTGAGGGCGCTGCGGCTGTTTCCTCTGCCAGGGGCGTCAGGCGGAACTTGAGATTGGCGTCCAGCGACCCGAAGAGGTCCGTGATCCGCGCCACCAACTCGCCGATGCTTTCCGCATGCTGGACGAGACTTTTTGTCTCGCCGCCCAGCCGCCAGTCCAGCGCGTCGGCGACCACGTTCCGCGATGCCGCCGAGACCCAGCCGGGCGTGATGAGTTCCCGGTCAAAGGCCGCAAAGATGAGGTGCTCTTTCGTCACCTCCACGCCGAAGATGACCAGCAGTGATCGCGCCGCCGCCAGCAGCGACATGTACAGTTCCTCGCTGCGCACCCGGTCATCCAGCACGGTCTTGGACGATCGGAGCGCGCTGGCCGCCTCGCGAATGTCCAGTTGGATTACGTCAAACACCCCGGCGCCGCATTCGCCCGGACCGCGCCCCGCCAGCGAAAAAGGCACCTCGGCGCCAAAGTCATAAAAGTAATCTTCCGGCGGGTTCGGCGGAATCACCGCATGCTCCGCCACCAGCCGGCGCAGGTCCTCCGCACCGGTCATGCCCTGCTTCACGGCGGCCGCCAGCAGCTCGGGCAGGCGCCTAGCCGGAACCACGCCCAGCGGCTGCGCAAGCTGCGCACCGTCTTCTGAGACCACGCCCCCTGCGAGCACGACATAGGCCGGGAGCAGTCGTCCATTGTGGCGCTGCGCGCGGCCCTCCAGGCCGATGGCGCCAATGTGATGCCCGCCGCAACTGTTGGGGCATCCGCTGATCCGAATCACCGGTGCCCCTTCGCCGCCCGCCACATCCTGCGCGTCAAAGGCCGCGCTGATGGCCGAGGCCAGTCCGCGGGACAGGCACAGGCCAAGCTTGCAGGTCGATGCGCCCGCGCAGGCCACCACCCGGGGACGCGCGTTTCGGAAGGAGGAAAAGACAATGGTTTCACGCAGCACCGCCAGCGCGGCGGCCAGTTCGGCGCGGCGCACGCCGTATACCAAAAGCTCCTGTTCCTGCGTGGTGCCCACCAGCCCCAGCCCGTGCTTTTTCGCCAGATGGGCAACAAGTTCCAAGTCCTCGGCGGAAATGTCGCCCAGGGGCAGCGGCAAACGAAGCGTAACGCTCTCCGCCGCCTTCTCCGGCCAGATGAGGTGTTGCAGGTCAGGCTGCACGTCTTCGATGTGGGCTTCGGAAAGGACCGTCTGCGGGGCGAAACGTGCCTCCAGGTCCCGGACGCTCGGAGGGTCGCCCGCGAGGCCTTCCGCCCGGACCGCCACCAGTTCCTCCTGGTACAGCTTCTTGAAGGCATTGTCGCCCAGGCGGTTCAATACAAAGCGCAACCGCGCGCGGTTCTTGTTCGTGCGGTCGCCGTTCTTGTCGAACACGCGCCGGATGGCCTCGGCCACCTCCACGGCCTCCGCCACGGGGATAAACTCTTCAATGACAATGCCGCCGCGCGGACTTCCGCCCAGACCTCCGGCCGCATACACGAGAAAGCCCTGCTCCCCGTCGCGCGTCTTCGCGAAGAAGCCCAGGTCCGCCACGGACGCCAGCGCGCAGTCGGTGCCGCAGCCCGAGAAGGCGATCTTGTACTTGCGCGGAAGGTTGAAGGAGCTTCGGTGCTGCAGCAGGTACTCGGCCACCGAAATGGCATGGGGCGCCACGTCAAAACGCTCCTGGGGGCAGCGCCCCGCGCGCGGGCAGGCCGACACGTTGCGCACCGTGTTTCCGCCGCCGCCGCGCGAGCTGATGCCCCCGTCCAGAAGCCCCTCCAGCACGTCGGGCGTGCTTTCGATGGGCACATCGTGAATCTGGATGTCCTGCCGCGTCGTCACGTGCAGCACACCGTTGCCGTGGGCCTGGCTCAGCGCCGCAATCCGCGTCAACTGCTGCGGCAGCGCAAGCCCCGCGCCCAGGCGAACCCGCACCATGAACCTGCCGTCCGTCCGCTGCTCATAAATGCCCATCGGCACGCGGTACGCCTTGAACGCCGTCGGATTGCTCTCGCCCCGGCGGTAGGCGGCCACTTTCTCGCGGTAGGCCAGCACGTCCTCCCGGACGCTTTGCGGTATGTGCAGAATGGGTTCGGTGCTGTGGCTCATATTACGTAGTCCTGTGCGGGGTCGTAGTCCTGATCGTCAAATAGCTGTATGGGAATCTCGACAACATTGCCCTCATGAATGCGAAAGCCCCGAAGTTCCGGCCGCCATGGTGTTGCCAGGGACAGGATAAGGTAAACCACATTCGGGGTAAAGGCCAAACGTATGTCCTCCGCGGAGGGGTAGGCCGGCGAACTCGGATGGCTGTGATACACGGCCAGGATTTCCGTCCCCGCCGCGCGCACCTTCTTCGCCACCGCAAACTGCTCCGCGGGCAGCATGGTGAAATGATCCTCGCTGTCGTCCGCGTTGGTCAGTTCGTGGATCTCCTGGGCGATTCTTCCCTGTCCGGACAGCAAGCCGCACGCCTCAATCGGGTCTTCCGTTTCGGCCTGAATGATCATGGCGTCCAGAATGCGTTGGGGCAGGAAAAGTCCGGTCATGGTCGTGCTTCCTTCAAATCGCACACAGGCAGCGCCTCGTCGTGCAGGTCCGTGATGGTCGGCGCATCGCCGCACAGCGGGCAGATTGGATTGCGCCGAACCGGGACCTTCCGGAAACTGAGGTCCAGCGCGTTGTATTTGAGCAGGGCGTTCGTCAGCAGCGTGCCCTGGCCCAGCGCATGCTTGACGGCCTCCGTGGCCTGCAGTGTGCCCAGCACGCCGCCCAGCACGCCCAGCACGCCCGCCTGGGAGCAGGAGGGCACGGCACCCGGGGGAGGGGGGCCGCCGAAGATGCAGCGCAGACAGGCCGTTTCGCCCGGCAGCACGGTCATCATCTGGCCGTCAAAGCGCAGGATGCCCGCATGCACGTAGGCTTTGCGCGAGAAGTGGCATGCGTCGTTGATCAGAAACTTCGCCGCGAAGTTGTCCGTGCCGTCGATGACAAAGTCATAGCCGTCGATCACCTCCGCAATGTTGTCCGCCTGAAGGAAGAGCCGGTGCGTGTTCACAGTGATGTCCGGGTTGATGGCGCTCATCTTCTCCGCCGCCGAAATCACCTTCTCGCGGCCCAGGTCCGCCGTCCGGTGCGCGATCTGGCGTTGGAGGTTGGTGATGTCCACCGTGTCCGCATCCACAATGCCGATGGTGCCAATGCCGGCCGCGGCGAGATACAGCGCCGCAGGCGAACCCAGTCCGCCCGCGCCCACAATCAGCACCCGCGCGGAAAGCAGCCGCTCCTGTCCGGCCAGGCCTACCTCCTCCAATATGATGTGGCGGCTGTAACGCTCAATCTGTGTGTCAGTAAGCTCCACGTCCGCCTCCCATGAAATAGAAGAATTCAATCTGGTCACCTTCGCTGATCGTGGTGCTGTCGAACTCTTCCCGGCGCAGGATGCGCCCGTTCAGTTCAATCGACACCTGGTCGGGTGATTTCACTCGCTGCTCCGTCAGGAATGCCCCCAGCGCGATCGCTTCCGTTTCCGTTGCCTTTCCGTTCACCGTCACGTTCATTTTGCCTCCTTCAATGCGGCCCCGGCTGCGGTGGCCGCTGCAATGGCCTGGATGAAATCGTCGAGGATGTCGTCAGCGTCCTCTATGCCCACCGAAACGCGCAGCATGTCGTCGTGCACACCCACGGCATTGCGCTCCTCTTCGGTGTATTCCTGGTAGATTGTCGTGGCGGGATGCAGCACGAGTGTCTTCGCGTCGCCGATGTTGGTCATGTTCTTCGCAAGCAGCAGCGCGTTGACAAAGGCCATGGCCCGTTGCCGCGTGCCCAGGCTGAAGGTGAACACGCCCCCCGCGCTCCCGCCGAACCAGCGCTGTACCCGGTCGTGGTAGGGGGAGGAGGCCAGGCCCGGATAGTTGACCCAGGAAACCCCGGGGTGCGCGCTCAATGCCGAGGCGAGGCGCAGCGCGTTGTCGCTGTGCAGTTCCATGCGCGGCCCCAGCGTTTCCAGTCCCTGCAGCATCAGGAACGAGTTCATCGGCGCGGGGCATCCGCCCAGATCGCGGTGGATGACCTTGCGCTGCAGGCCGAGAAAGGCAAAGGCGCCGAGCCGCAACGCCGCCTGCCGCAGGTCGGGAAACAGGCCGCTGCCCCAGTCATAGTTGCCCGTGTCGACCAGCGCGCCGCCGATGGCGGTACCGTGGCCGTTGACGTACTTGGAGGTGGAGAAGACCACCAGGTCCGCGCCCAGCAGGCCCGCCTGCAGGATGGGCGGGGGCGTGAGCGTGTTGTCCACCACCAGGGGAATCTTGTGCGCCCGCGCCGCCTCGGCGATGCCCTCGATGTCCGGCACGTTCATGCGCGGGTTGCCGATTGATTCGAGAAAGATGACCTTGGTGCGTTCGTTGATGCCCTTCTCAAAAGAGTCCGCCTTGTCCGCGTTGCCATAGGTGGTGGTCACGCCAAAACGGCCCAGCGTGTTGCTGAACAGGGAAATGGTTCCGCCGAAGATGCCGTTGGCCGAAAGGATCTCGTCGCCCGAACGCAGCAGCCCCATCATGATGGCCGTGATGGCCGCCATGCCGCTGGAAAAGGCGATGCAGCCCGTCACCGGGCCTTTCAGGCCCTCCTCCAGCCCGGCCAGGCGCTTTTCAAGCGCCTGGGTCGTGGGGTTGGAGATGCGCGTATAGACATCGCCCGGCGCGCGGCCGGCAAACACATCGGCCAGTTCCTCTGCCGTCCCGTAGGCATAGGCCGAGGTCTGGTAAATCGGCACGGCCGTGGCGCCCGTGACGGGGTCGTCCGAATATCCGCCGTGTATGGCTCTTGTCCGCGCTTTCATCACAGCACCCTCCTGTTCTGTCCCTATTGCGTTCGTACAAGCCGGTCAAGGTGGACAAAGACAGGGTGCTCCTCCTCCTCAATCTGCTGCCGCGCGGCGCGGGATTCATTGCTGAATGAGGTCGGTTCAATAATCCACACCGCCGCCAAATCCACATCCCCCAGTTGGCGTCTCAGCGCGGTGTAGTGCGTCTGAAAGATAAGGCCGCTCACGTGGGAGCGCACGGCCACGCCCCGGATTTCATAGGCGTTCCCGTCGTAGCCGGAAAGCGTGACGGCGACGGGGGTGTTGTACCAGATGCTGCGCACGAGGTTCCGGTTCGTCTTGGAGGATTCGAACCTTTCCAGGTAGAGCACATTGCCGTCCTGGTCGAGGGTCAGCAGCGGCTCCACTTGGGCGCTGGGCACGCCCTTCTCATCCACCGTCGCCAGCACCTTGACGGTGCCGGGGGCATAAAACAGCTCCACAACTTCGCGGGGCAATTCCACAGACATGGCGCATTCTCCTTGGTTGGTGGCGCTTAGAGCTGCCGGGCCAGGTCACTGTCCGGATGGTTCCCGCAGCGGCGGTAGTCGTCAAAATCCACACCGAGACTGTATTTCGCGCGCAGGTCCTGCAACCCCTGCGCAAGCTGCACGTAATACTCCAGCGAGGCGTTCTTCTGGTCCTTGAAGTCCGACCCGGGACGGGGAACCCACACGATGTAAACGGTGGTCACGCCCTGGCTCGACAGTTCCTCCGCCTCCTCCAGCGTGCGGCGGAGCGCCTCTTCTTCCGTCGCGAATCCGTGGGGCTTGGCCAGTTCCACACCGCCGACCAGTCCATTGCCGACGTTCCCGCGCCCGAATATGTCGACCGAGGCGGCCAGGCGGCGCTTCCATTCCTTGTAGCCGACCCACTCCGCCTTGCCCGGGCACACCCAGTTGAAGATGTCCTCGTTGAGCACTTCAATGTCGGCCGTGTAACTCGTAAGCCCCGTTTCGTTGTAAATCTTGGCCAACTGGTCCTCATTGAACGCGGTCGCGATGAGCTGGCTGGGGAAGCGCTTGGTCTTGAAGACCTCGCCGACGGCCTGCAGCAGTTCGATGTAGAAATTCACCTCGCTGTCGAAGGCGTTGTCACCGCGCGTGTCGCTGCCCGCGGTCAGGCAAATGTTGGTGAAGCGGCCCGGTTCCTTCAGCGCCTCAATGAGCGTCTCCTGCACATCCAGCGGGCGCAGGCGCGTGGGGATGCCCCATTCCTTGCGCTGCTCTTTCACATGGTTCACGATGTCGCAGTATCGGCAGCCCTTGCCGTTGGACCAGAAGTGGCAGAAGCCCGACTGGAAAATGTTCAGCCGTTGGGGGCGGGCCGTGATGACATATTTCATCGGCACTCCCGAACTGGTGACCTTGTCGTAATAGGCCGGTTCGGCCCAGGGCTCCACCGGTTCCACCGGCTTCCCGCCGTCCGTCACCCACAGCGCCCCGTCCACCAGGTCCACGATGTAGGGGTTTTGGTCGAGCGGCGCCGTGTCCGTCAGGATGGTGGTGCCGTCGCGCAGAATAAGCGACTCGGGCACGGGTGTAAGCTGTCCGTCGCGGGCCCCGAAGATGTAGGAGCCGCGCACCTGGTGCCGCTTCGGATCCACCGTGGCCAGGGCCGCCTCGGTGTAGTGCACACCCCGCCGCTGCACGTCGATCTTGGTGGCGATCAGGCGCGGGAACTTCGGGTACTTGGCGCACACCTCATCGAGACTCAGCTGCTGGGAGCGAAAAACCTGTTTCAGGGCTAGCGTCATGGTTCATATCCCTTTCACTGGACGGTCGGGCTCTTGGGCCGAAGCGGCAGTGGCCTGCGGCCCGGCCGGTGCTTGTGGTTGTTGGTATTGCGAAGCGGCCACTTCAAAGGGGCGCTCGTGATACTGCCGCAGGGCAAGCAGAAGGAAATCAAGAAATCTCCTGATTCCTGTCATCACGGGCGTTTCTCCTTCTGACGGGCAGGTCGCGTTGTTCCGCCCGCACACGTTTAGGTGCGCAACGTTATCGATGTTTGTCAGCGTGTCCATGGGCTTGGCTGTTTCCCAGGCTCTCCCAGAGGGCCGGTGTAAGAATGGCGGACAAAAGTCCAATGACGGCTATCACTACCAGAAGACTTGCCGGGGTGGGTTCCTGTCCGTTCATGGATGCCTTCCTCTCCTGCGTGTGCAGTTTGGTCATTCGTTTCAGAGGAAAATGAGCTTGCCCCATCATAGCAAACAAAACATGACAATATCAAGCATGATTTGGATGATTCTTGCATGGCCGACGGCGTTATGGTATACATGATAATTAAGAGCGGAATTATTATTGGTTCTGCAAGGTCTGCACCGTACCGCGAAATCCAGGAGAGCACATGAACAAGAATGGAGCCCTGCCCAATGACCGCGTGGCATTGGATGCCTATGAAGTGGAGAATCTCTTCCCGACCTGGTCCTATCTGCCTGAAAAGGCCCCCCTGCGCGTGGTTTCCGCCAAGGGGGTGCGCTTCACCACCGAGGACGGACGGGAACGGCTCGACTTCAGTTCCTGTTTTGTCAGCCACAACATCGGCCACCAGGACCCGCGGGTCATTGAGGCGGTCACCCGCCAGTTGAACCAACTGGCCTCCTTCGCGCCAACCTTCTCCACCGAGCCCCGCGCCCTGCTGGCGAAACTGCTGGAACTCATCACGCCCGGCGACCTCACGCGCTCGTTCATTTCCCTCGGCGGCACCGAAGCCAACGAGGCGGCCATCAAGATAGCCCTGCAGTACACCGGCCGCCGCAGGATCATCTCGCGCTACCGCACCTACCACGGCGACACCGCCGCGGCGATGGGCGTGTCGGTGGGGGACTTTCGCAGTTGGCCCCAGGAGACGGGTGCCGGCGAGGTGACCCGCGTGCCCCAGCCCTACTGCTACCGCTGCATGTTTGGGCAGAAGTATCCCGAATGCGGCATGCGCTGCGTGAAGTACATCGACGAGGTCATCGAGTTGGAGGGCGGCGGGGAAAAGTTTGCCGCCATCATCGCCGAACCGGTGACCGGCGCCAATGGCATCATCGTCCCGCCCAAAGAATATTTTCCGCTGCTGCGCGAACTCTGCGACCGCCGGGGCATCCTGCTGATCGCCGACGAGGTGATGTCGGGCTTTGGCCGTACCGGCAAGTGGTTCGCCATGGAGCATTGGGACGTGGTGCCCGACATACTCAGCATGTCCAAGGGCATCACAAGCGGCTATGTGCCCCTCGGCGCGACCATCGTGCGCAAGCACATCGGCGACCACTTCAAAGACCATTTCTTCTCCCACGGCGCCACCTATGCAGGGCACGCGCTCGGATGCGCCGCCGCGCTGGCCGTGATTCCCATCTATGAATCGGACGGACTGATCGAGAATTCACGGGTGCTCGGCGCCTACCTGCTGGACCGGGCCAGGGAACTTCAGGACAGGCACCCGAGCATCGGCGATGTGCGCGGGCTGGGCCTCTTTGTCGGCCTCGAATTGGTCAAGAACCGGGAGACGCGCGAACCCATGCTGGGGGTGGATTTCAAAATCCGCCGCGGGTCGAACCCCAAGACGGCCCTGGCGCAGCGACTGGCCGAACTGGGCATGATGGCCGTCACGGCCAACCCGAGCAACGTGGTGGCGCTCGCGCCGCCGCTCATTGTCACCAAGGATGAAATCGACGAGGGCATTGCGATCATGGACGAGGCGCTCGCCGTGACCGACGCCTACGTCGAGAATTAGGAGCGGGGCCATGTGGACATTCACCCTTCCCACCAAGATTCAGTTTGGCGCGGGCGTTTCGAAAAGCTGCGCCCAGGTGGCGCGCGACTATGGTCGACGGCCCGCGGTGGTTACCGGAAAGACGTTGGTAAAGACGGACCGGGTCCGCAGTATCATTTCGGACCTGGGAGAGGTGCCGGTCTTCTCTGAAGTGACACCCAATCCCACCGTGAACCAGGTGGATGCACTGGCCCGCCTCATACGGGAACAGGGCTGCGACGTGGTTATCGCCATCGGCGGCGGCAGCCCCATCGACTGCGCCAAGGCGGCCTCGGCGCTGGTCCTCTCCGAAGAAAGCAGCATCGCGGCATTCTTCGGCGGAGGCAAGCCGTTGGGAGCGGAGCACCTTCCCCTGATAGCCATTCCCACCACCTCGGGCACCGGTTCGGAGGTGACGCCCATCGCCGTGCTCGATGACCCGGCCAACAGCCGCAAGGCGCCGCTCAGCGGACCTGCCCTCTATCCCGTCCATGCCCTGGTGGACCCTGAACTGACCCTGAGCCTTTCCCGTTACACCACCGCCGCCACGGCGCTCGATGCCCTGAGCCACGCGCTCGAGGGGTATTGGTCAAAGAACCATCAGCCCATTTGCGACCTCGCCGCCATCGAGGCGGCCCGCCGCATCTTCGCGAACTTTGAGCGCGCCTGCACCGACCCGGGGGACCTGCAGGCCCGGACCGAGCTTTCCTGCGCCGCGCTCCTCGCGGGCATGGCCTTCCAGTTGCCCAAGAATGCCATGGTCCACGCCTGTTCTTTCCCCCTGTCTACGCGCCACCACCTCGCCCATGGCGCGGCCTGCGCCTTTACCCTGGAATTTGCCGTGCAGTTCAACGCCCCCGCGCTTGGCGAGCGCTTTGGTGATCTCGCCCGCGCCTGCCACTTTTCTTCGGCGGAGGCCATGGCCGAGCGCATCCACACATTCAAACGGCTCGGCGGCCTGCCCTGCACCCTGGCCGATGCGGGAATCGCGCCTGAGGACCTGCCGGAGCTTGTTCTGGCCAGTTTTCATCCGCTCATGAACAACAATCCCCGTGAGGTGACAAAAGAAGACCTCGGCCGAATGTACGGTGGTCTGTCGTAATTCGGTCGAGGTATTGGGCCGATCTGGTCAGGATCGGAATGGGAGGGCAGTGTAAAGTTCGGTCTGGCCGGGGCGCAGAACCGATGATCGCTGGGTAACTGCTCGGGAGTGATTCAAATGAATTCCGCTCAACTTGAATCTATCTTACCATGGCAAACATGACAATGTCAAGCGGAATTAAGAAGTTTATTGAAATCCCTGCGCTGATGTGCTATACATTAGTAATATGACCAGAATTGTTTTGTTGCCAGACAGGGAAACAGGCCATGGATATTGGACGCTACCGCAAGCAGATCGTCTACGGAATGGGGGGGCTGACCATCAGTCTGTCAGACCTCATCGTCATGCAGTGGCTCTTGGTAAGGTATCTTCCGCCCGACAAACCCCACTTGGTTCCCGCCGCCTTTCTTGGCACTCTCGTCCTTCTGGGGCGCATGATCGAAGGCGCAGGCTTTGCGGTCTTTGCCCACCTGAGCGACAACTGCGAGGCCCGCTCCGGCAGGCGTCTGCCGTTCATGCGCTTTTCCATCCTGCCCTTCGCGGCGACCTTTTTTCTGCTGTTCATGCCCCCGGTGAATCACGCGCACTGGCTCAACATGGTCTATGCCGCAGTGACCATCCCCCTCTACTTCGGCCTCTACGGCGCGGTGGTCGTGCCCTATCTGGCGCTGCTGCCCGAACTCAGCGCCGACAGCAAAGAGCGCATCAACCTCAGCACCTGCCAGTCCCTGTTTATTCTCCTCTCAACAATTGTCTTCGGCCTCAGCGGACTTGCGCTCAAACAGTTCGGTTGGCCCTTCGTGGCGGGCGGCATTGCGTTGCTGGGCATTCTGTTCTTCCTGCCCGCCTGCCTGCTGCTGCGCGAGACCGCGACCGCCGGGGAAAGCCTTAGCGAACCGTTGCCCATACTGGCCTCCCTCATTGAAGTCTTCAAGAACAAACCCTTCCGGCGCGCGCTTGTGTCCATTGGGCTGTTTTGGTTTGCGCTGAACACCCTTACCGCGCTGGTGCCCTACTGGACGGTCATTACCCTGGGGCGCAGCGAGGACGACGTCGCCAAACTGATGGGACTCTATCTGCTCGTCAGCTTTGCCGCCTCGCTGGCCATCAACCGCCTCGCCAGGCGCCACGGAAAACATGCCGTGCTTCTAGGGGTCTATCTGGCCGGTGCGGTGATTTTTCCCTCGCTGGCGCTGGTGGGGCATTTGCCTTTTGGCGACGAGTTCACCCAGAGCCTGGTCGTGCTCGCGCTGTGCGGCATACCGGTGGCCGGCTTTCTCATCCTGCCCTTTGCCATTCTGGCCGACGTGATTGACCATGACAGATCCCTCACGGGACGGCGCCGTGAGGCGACCTTCTTTGGCGTCCGGGGAGTCCTGCAAAAAATGCTCATCGGCTTCTCGGTGCTTACCTTCACCATCGTCCCCTATGTCGGAAGTGACGGCAGCCGTCTCTTGCGGGAAGATGGCTGGGTCACCTTCTCGGGAAGTTACACCGCCCAGGCGGACAGCCCGGTGCCCGTGGACAACACCCGCGCCTCCGCCGCAAACGGCACGGCAAGACCCGCCGCGCGCAGCATTCATCTCACGACATCACCGGCCGGACTGCCCGCCCCCTGGCACCTGTCCGGACCGGAGGGTTTCACGCAGTCCGGAACGGGCGACACGGTGCTTTCCAGTCTGGCCCCCGGCGCCTATTCGGTGGCCTGGGGTGACCTGCCCGGATGGACGGCGCCGGGCATTCAGCGCACTCCGACACCGGGCGGGCTGAAACTCATGGCCCTGCTTTGCGGTGTTTTCAGCGCCGCCGCATTCATTGTCTTCCTGAAGTATCCCCTGCGCGAGCCGGGGCTGGCGGTGCGAACCCGGCCCCTGTTCCGGAGGCGTTCAAATGAATCCCAGGGTGAACTTGCCCCGGCGGTAAACAAAGTCACGCTGTGACACGCGCCCGCGGGCGCTGGAGATTGCCATGAACATAAACCGCAGACAGTTTCTGAAGACCGCCGGTGCGGGCATTGCGGCCGTGGCCGCTTTTGAAGTGGGCGCCCGGAGCGGCATCGTTCCGCTGCCCGGCGCCTTCGCCGCTTCAGGCGCTCCGCAACCGGAGCAGCTGCTGGGCACCATTCCGGAAGACCCGCAGGCCCGGCTCATTTTGCGCATGTCCGAGTTGAACCGGCTTCCCTGGTTTGAAAAGGACGACAAGAACCAGCTTCGCCTGGCCACCGGCACGGGCCTGCCTCCCGTCATCGATGTGCACTCCCACGTCGGCTGGAGCCAGGGGCTCGGCGCCGATATCGACATGACGGTCCGCAGTCAGGTCCGCTATTTCTGGGACTATGAAATCGTGCAGGACTTCCTCAACGTCCAGCTCCATCCCACCCAGTCCGAAGCCTCCGCCATGGCGGAAGAAACCAAGTACCTCGTCTTCAAGACGCCCGCGCGCAACAAGACCCACACCGCCGCCAACCTGGTGGCCGAGATGGAGCGTTTCAACCATACCCGGTCCGTCCTGCTGCCCGTGGAGATACCCGTGCGCTCCCGCCACGCCGAGCAGACCCGGCGCGGCGCCGCTGTGGACAACCGCCTCATCGCCTTCTCAGGCATCCATCCCTGGCGCTGGTCCGAGGAAAAGGAAAAGACACTGGCCGCCACCTTCACCGGCGGCGTGCGCGGCCTCAAGTTTCATCCCGTGTTTCAGTTCATGGGACCCGACCATCCCGATGCGATGAAGATGTTTGAATGGTGCGCCGCCCACGACGTGGTGGTGCTGGCCCACACCGGCTATACCGGCAGCGAGCCGTCCTTCATGCGGGCCTTCGCCGAGCCGGACCGCTTTTCCACCCCGCTCAAGGCCTTCCCCAAACTCAAGATGATCTTCGGACACACGGGGTCGCGCAAACGCTTCCATGAAACCCTCGCCGTGGCCAAAAAACACGAGGACCAGGTGTGGCTCGAATTCTCCGGACAGCCCGTTCCCCATATCCGCACACTGCTCGACCATTACGACAATTCAAAGATTCTCTATGGTTCAGACTGGCCCTACTATCCGCTGGCCGTGGCGCTGTCGCGCCTGCTCGTGGCCACCGAAGACCGCCAGGACCTCCGCCAGGCCATCCTCCACGACAATGCCGCCAAGTTGCTCGGCCTGCCCCTGGCGTGACGCATGAGCCGCGCCCCGATGGTTCCCCGTCTCAGGGGCGCAGGTTGAGCGCTTTGAAAAGCTCAAAAGACTCGTGGCTGGAAAAACGGGGCGCGTAGCCGAAGCGGCTCTTGAGCCGGCCGTTTGCCAGCACGGGCCGGTAGCGCAGAAAGTTGATCTGCTCGGGGCCGTATTGGGAAATGCCCGCCTTGTGAAAGAGCCACAGGGCGCCGCGCAGGAGCGACGGCGGAATGGACAGGTAGGGCTTGCCCAACTGCCGGGCGGCCTGACGCAGCGACACCTGACCGTCGCCTGCAACGTTGTACACCCCTTCGGCCTTTTCCAGCACGCCCTTCAGAATGCACTCGACCAGGTCCTGATCCCAGATGAACACGAAGGGGGTTTCTGTGCCGGCGACGCCGACGATGACGGGCTTTCGGAAAATGTCGGTGATCTGGTTGTCCGTTTTCTCGCCCAGTATGGTGCACACACGGAACACCAACTGACGCAGCTCGGGGTGTTCGCCCCGATATTCGGCCAGCATTTCCTCAACGCGCCGCTTGTGGTCCGAGTAGGCGAATTCGGGATTGCCGCGCAGGGCGTCGTCCTCGGAAAGAAGCGGCGGGTTGTCGGCATGGTAGCCGTAGGCCGCCCCGCTGCTGGTGACGATGACCTGTCCCACTTTCGCGCCGACGCACGCGCGCAGCACGTTCTGCGTGCCTTCCACATCGACCGAGTAGGCAAAGGCGCGGGTCATCTGCTTTGTCGGGGTGACTATCGAGGCAAGGTGAACGACCGTGTCCACCGGGTTAGTGTGCAGTTCACGTTCCAGGCTGTCATCGCGGATGTCACCCACCACATAGTCTATGCCGGGCAGTATGATGGCCTCGGTGGGCGGACGTACGTCGAGGGCAGTCACCCTCGAAAAGAGTTCTCGCTGCTGGGCAATCCGCCGCAGCAGCAGCGAGCCCACATAGCCTGCGGCACCGGTGATAAGGATCGACGGTTTGTCGCTCATGGGGCTATCTCCCGGCGGGTTCCTGGTGCATTTTCTTGAAGGTCATCAGGTTGGGGGCCCAGAGATGTTTCACGGGGTCCACGTCGATGTGAATCACCGCCGCCGTGTTGGACTGGATGGCCTTTCCTATGGCCTCTTTGAGCGCGGCGGGCGACTGTACCCGCGCGCCATAGGCGCCCATGGCCTCGGCCACCCGGTCGAAACGGATTTCTCCGAGTCCCGTGTTCACCGTCTCCTCCGGCTTGAGTGTCTTGAACAGCACCGTTTTCCACGGATGCGTGGCGAACTGCTGCGTCATCTTCACCATGCCCCACTGCTTGTCGCAGCAGACCAGGAAGACCACGCGCAGGCCGTTGCGCACCGCCGTCTCAAGCTCCTGAATGTTGAAGCCCATGGCCCCGTCGCCAATGATGCAGTACACCTGCCGTTCCGGATAGGCGGCCGCCGCGCCCAGCGCCTGCGCCACCCCCGCGCCGAGCATGCCGAATTTGGCCGTCATCAGCAGCGTGTTCGGCTCCTTCACATGGTGGAAGAACTGGCCCCAAATGGTCGTGTTGCCCCCGTCGAGGACGCAGATGGCATCGCGGCCAAAGGCCTCCCCGCACAGGTCGGCCACGTGGGCCGTGTTGACCGGTTCGGCATGGTCGTCCAGGTGGTTGTCCAGTTTCGCCCGCTGCGCCGACCGTTGCTTTGCATAGCCTTCCAGGCGTTCTATTCTGCCCTCGGCGGCAATGCCGTCCTTGCGCCGCACAAGCGCGTCGTGCAGCGCCGCGAGAAAGGCCTTGGCATCCGCCAGAATGGCCACATCCACCGGCTTGTTCAGCCCGAGAATGTCCTCGTCATTGTCCACCTGGATGGTGGTCTGTTTTGGTGCCTGCGCCCAATTGGGCGCCTTGCCCCACCAGTCCGTCTCTCCCAGCCGGGAACCCAGCACCAGGAGCACGTCGGCGTCATTGCGCGCCCGGTCCAGCAGGTCCACATAGGGCATGGGCAGGGCGCTGGGGGAGTCCTCCGACAGAACCGCCCGTGCCCCCCAACTGGTGGACACAGGCGCATGCAGCAGCTCGGCCACTTTCCGCAGTTCGTCAAAAGCCTGCGCATGGATCACGCCACTGCCCGCGTGAATCAACGGCGCCTGCGCGGACACAAGCAGTTCCGCCGCCCGCTCCACCAGCGCCGTATTGGGCTGGATGGGCTGGGCAAGGCGGTAGCTATCGGGCCGGGGCAGCGGGGGAGGAGCGTCTTTGCCGTTGACGATGCTCTCCGGAACGTCCACATGCACCACGCCCGGCCTGCCTTTGAAGGAATGGCGAAAGGCCCGTTTCATGAATTCGGCAATGCGGCCGAAAGCGGGCACACTGCCGCTCCATTTGGCCGTGGGGGCGATCACGCCGACCTGGTCGAAATACTGGTAGGTGCCGCCCCGGTCCGGGTTGCTGACGCCCACACGGCGCGAACTGGTGATGAGCAGCACGCGGTTTCCCTCGGCCTGCTCTACCACCACGCCCGGCAGCGCATTGGCCACGCCCGGGCCGCTGCTGGCCAGGCACACGCCCAGGCGGCCTGTAAGCCGTGCATAGGCACCCGCCATATGCACGGCACAGGCCTCGTGGCGCGGCGTAATCAGGCGTATGCCCTGCCTGCGCAGCGCGAAATTCAATGCCAGATAGGAGCCGTCGATTATGCCGAAAACCGTGTCCACACCCTCGTTCTTGAGCATGCGGGCGATAACCTCACCGCCGGATACTTTGTCCATGAACCTTCCTTTTGCACCTCACCCCGCGGACCCGAAAGGGACGGGGAAACGGTGCAACTGTTCGACGAGGTTGCGGAAAAAAAATGACTGCCAACTGGGCCGGTGGGGTCAGCTAGCGGTTCCAAAAAGCGGCGTGGACAGGTAGCGCTCGCCCGAATCCGGCAGCACAACCACGATCAGTCTGCCTTCGTATTCGTCCAGGGCCGCCAGGCGCAGGGCCACGGCCGCTGCCGCACCGCAACTGATCCCGCTGACGATGCCCTCTTCGCGGGCCAGCCGCAGGGAAGTCTCGAAGGCCTCCTCATTGGTGACCTGTTCAATCTTGTCCACCACGCTCAGGTCAAGCACGTCCGGCTTGAACCCGGCGCCGATACCCTGAATCTTGTGCGGGCCGGGGCTGCCTCCCGAGAGGACGGGGGAACCGGCCGGCTCCACGGCCACGCTCTCAATGGCCTTGAACTGTTTGATGTACTTGCTCACGCCCGTAATCGTGCCGCCCGTGCCCACGCCCGAAACCAGCACGTCGATCTCGCCATCCGTGTCTTTCCAAATCTCCGGGCCAGTGGTCCGGAAGTGAATCTGGGGATTGGCCGGATTCTTGAACTGCTGCGGCAGGAAATAGTCGGGGTTCTCCGCGGCGATGCGTTCCGCTTCGCGGATCGCGCCCGGCATGCCCGTCTGTCCGGGGGTCAGAATGAGTTCAGCGCCAAAGGCCTTGAGCATGTTCCGCCGTTCCAGACTCATCGTCTCCGGCATGGCCAGGATAAGTTTGTAGCCCCGTGCGGCGGCAACAAAGGCCAGCGCGATGCCCGTGTTGCCCGAGGTCGGCTCAATGATGGTGGCGCCGGGCTTGAGGATGCCCCGTTCCTCGGCATCCCAAATCATGGCCGCGCCGATGCGGCATTTCACCGAATAGGAGGGGTTGCGCCCCTCCACTTTCGCCACCACTTTTCCCTTCAGACCCTTGTCCAGCGTGTGAAGTCGGATCAGAGGTGTGTTGCCGATGCTGAGACTGTTATCCGCGTAGAATCCCATGCCATTGTTTCCTTTCATTTGTCGAGGGTTGCAACAGTTTGATTCTTGTTCGATATACCCGTTTAACTTCCGAAGCTACAGAAAAAAGTAAATGGACCGGAGTAATTGAGTACCCCAGAAGTAATGTATCATATCATAATCGTCTTTGTCAAGATAATCTGCCAAAAGTGAGGATTGCTGGGAGGCGAAGAGAGAAATAGGGTAAGCGTCCGGTGAATGACGTGTAGCGCTTTTTCGCTGCGGCGGCTGCGTTGTGCTCTACGGACGGGGTGGTGAGTCGAGGGTCGGTAGGATGTCCTGCTTCCAGTGGTCGGGCAGCAGCAGGTGGATGTCCTTGTTGGGGTGGGTGGGGATGCGCAGGAAGAGGTCGCGCAGGTATATGAAGGGGTCCAAGTCGTGGCGCTTGGCACTCCTGACGAGGCTGTAGAGGATGGCAGCGGCGCGTCCGCCCCGGTCACTGCCTATAAACAGGTAATTCTTGCGTCCAATGGCAATGCCGCGCAGAGCGTTCTCCGCCGCATTGTTGTCGATGGCGAGGTCTCCGTCGTCAAGATAGCGCAACAGTGCGTTCCACTGGTTTTGGGCGTAGGTGACCGCCTCGCCAATGGGACTCTTGGGCAGGACCCGCCCCTGCTGGGAGTCGAGCCATTGCTGCATCTTGTCGAGGACTGGCTTTGAGCGCTCCTGACGGAGTGCCTGCCGCTGTTGGGCGTCGAACCCCTTGGCGTCGCGCTCGACGTCGTACAGTAGTATGCGCACCCACGCGAGCACCTGATGGGCACGGTTCACGTCACTCTTTCGTGCGTCATAAAACTTGCGGCGTGCGTGCGCCCAGCACGCGACCTCGAGCACGCCGGTGTCTGCGGCATAGATGCCGTCGTAACCGCCAAATGCGTCGGCCTGCAGATAACGCGGGTTTTCCTTTGTACCGGCGAACTCCTTCAGGAATGCGGCCGGTCCGTCCCGTCTTCGGCTGGGTGTGAAGTCGTAGACCGTGTAGGGATGCGGGGTGTCTCCGACATACACCCAGAACCGGCCCTGGTAGTTGCCGCCGGGGCCGCGCACGTTGACGGGCGTGTCATCGGTGTGGATGACTTTGGAGTCGAGCGTTCGGGCCTTCATCAGTTCCACGACGGGTTCCAGGATTTTGGCCGAGGCCAGCACCCAGTCGCACATCGTCTTGCGGCTCAGTTCGATGCCGTGCCGCCCGAATATGTCTTCTTGGCGGTACAGCGGAAGGTGGTCGGCGTACTTGCTGACCACGACCTGCGCCAGCAGCCCCGGTCCCGGCAGTCCCTTCGCGATGGGCTGCGCCGGTTTGGGCGCGACCGTCACGCCCTCCTGGCAGCACGGGCACGCGAACACACAGGTTGGATGTGGTCGATGACAAACAGCGAGGCGGGGGCGTATTCGAGCTGCTCCGTAACCTTCTGGCCGATGCGCTTCTTTTGCGTGCCGCACTCTGCGCACACCTTCTCGGATTCAGGCACAGGATATTCGATGGGAAGATGGGGTAGTTCGACCGGAGGCTTTTTGCGCCCGTGGCCCTTTTTCTTTGGCGCGGCTTCGGGCTCGAACTCAACGGTTTCCACCTGCTGCGCTTCCGCTTCAACCGCCGCCATCGCCCCGGCCGCAAACAGCAGTAGTTGCGCCGGGTCTATCTTCTCCGCGCTGCGGCCGTACATCTGGCGCAGCAGATGCTCCACCCGCGCAAGCAGCCGCGCCTTCTCCAGTTCCTGCTGGCGAAGCGAGGAGAGAAGCTCGCCAATGAGCGCGTGGCACTGCGCAAGATCGTCGGGGAGCTTCGTGCTGTGGGCGTCTTTGCTCATTGCGGTCCGCATCGGTTGGCTCACTTCGTGTGATACTATATAGACTTCGGAGCATACAGAATGGTTTCACTCATTTCGCTGGAAACGTGAACCTTTTCTGCCGTTTCACTGAGCGCAGGTCGATGCCCTCCAGAATGAGCCCAAGGTCCGCCGGAGATATCTCGGCAGCCTGCACAGGGTCCGATGGAAACCGGAACACCCCCGTTTCCAGCCGCTTGTACCACAGCGCATAAACGTCCCGGTCCCAGTACAGGATCTTGACACGGTCACCCCGACGGCCGCGAAACACAAACAGATGCCCCGACAACGGATCCTCGCGCACCACCTGCTCCGCCATCGCCGCAAGGCCGTCGAACGAGCGGCGCATGTCCACCGGAACACGGCACAAGAATATTCTCACCGACGGTGGAAGCCTCAGCATCACAGCCCTTCCAGCACGCGTACCACCCGCGCCAGGGTGGTCTCGTCAAACCCCGCAGGCACGCGCACCATTCGCTCGCCCCCCAGCGCAATCTCAATGGACGGCGGGGCCGCTGCGCTGCACCACGGCACAGGCCGGACCTCCGCGAACAGCGCTGGCAACACCGTCAGCGCGTTCCGACGCTTCAGTTCCCCTTTCCACCAGCGATACTTGGCAATCGGCATGCCCGCCTCACGGCAGTATCGTACCGCCGACATCCCCGATGCGGCACAAGCCGCGATCTGCTCCCGCCAATAGGACTCACGTTCAGCCCGGTTCATCCCATCTGTATCCGTCATTGCCATGTACCTCCTGCAATGGCGATATCTTCGCACAGGTTCGGGAATTTGGGAAGATGCCGTTCACCGGACGCTTACGAAATAGGCGAAGGCGAAAGAGCCTCGTCACGCGAGGCCCTGTGGCGGATTACACGACGGACAAGCGGAAATGGCCCTGTCAAAGGCCCGTAAATGAAAAATCCCCCCGCACCGGCAGGTGCGGGGGGAAGGGAGGTTTGGAGATTATTTCCTCTTGCGGGACTTCAGGGTGCCGAGGAGGGAAATGAGGCCCACGGCGGCCAGCATGCCAGCCCCACCGGCCACGGGCACCTTGACCGGCGCCACGGCGATCTTGGCGGTGGCCGTCTGCACATCACCGTTGGTGTCGGCCACCATCACGGTGTACACCCCGGCATCGGCCGGAGAAAGGATGTTCTTCTGGTAGCTGCTGCCCGTGGCATCAGCAATGGCCTGGCCGTCCTTCAGCCAGGTGTAGCTGACGGGGCCGTAGCCGCCTTCGGTGGCCACGGTGAAGATGTGGGCCGTTCCGACCTTCGCCACGCCGTCCACAGGAAGCTGGGTGATTTTCAGGTGGCTCGCGGCAACGACGATGTCGGCCACGCTGGAGGCCTGCTGGGTGCCGTCAACATTGACCGTGCACCAGTACTGGCCCTGGTCGGCCGCGGTAACGTTTGAAAGGGTCCAGTTGAGGTTCGCGGGGCCGTCATGAAGCGTCTTGCCCTGGCCTTCGGAACGGGTCCACTGTGCCCGCGCGGCGAAGGGGCCAAAATTGCCGCCCACGGCGAGCGTGTAGGAGTCGCCGAAGTAGAGGCGGGCGCCGGCCGGCTGCTTGTTCAGCCCGCTCCAGTTGTGCACTGCGCACACCGGGGAAATACCGCTGACATTGAGATTGCCCGAGGCGTCGGCCACGGCACCGGCGGCAACGGCGATGGCCACCGTGCCGTTGGCGTTCGGGTCGGCAAGGGCGACGGTCACATGGTACTGCGCGCCAGAACCGGTCACGCTGATGGCGCCCGCGAGGGAACCGGGCACGAGCACGACCTTCGCCGCCGTAAGCGGGGCGGAAAGGCTTCTGCTGAAGTAGACATCGAAGCCCACGCTGTTCGCGCTGGTGGGGGAGGCGTTGGCGAGCGCTATGGTGCTGCTCAACTGCTCCGGCGTGTAGGTCCAGGCCACACTGCCCGACGTGTTGCCGTTTCCGGACTGGTCCACACCAAGGCCGGAGGCGATCTGCACCGAAACGGCGCCCTCGGTCAGCGGCGCAACATCAAAGGTATAGGTGGTGCCCGAACCGCTAAAGTTCTGAATCAACCCGTTGCTCACCACCAGTCCGCCCGCGTCAAAGCCGAACACGGCCTCGCTGAAGGTTACGGTGACATGAACAAGGTTCGGGTCGGTGGTGTCGGACGTGATGCTTACGGTCGGGGCAACGCCGTCCTGGGTGACAAGGGTGCCGCCGGCAACATTGTCGAGCCCGAAGACTTCGATGCGGCTACTGTTGAAGGAACTGACCAGCAGGCGGTTAAAGGCGTCCACACGCAGACCGACCGGCGTGCGCAACTGGCCCGCAGGACCGCTGCCGAAGCCGCCGATGGTGGTCAGCAGGGTGCCGAGGAGGTCATACACCTGCACATTGCCCTGGAAAGCATCGGCCACAAAGAGCCGTCCGAGCGCATCGCCCGTAAGCCCCTGCAGCGTTCCCTTAACCGAACGGGTGATCTGCCGAATGTAAGTACCGACACGGTCAAAGACTTCAATGCGGTTGTTTCGCTGGTCGCAGACGAAAACATTGCCGTCGGCGCTCACGTATGCCGCAGAGGGAAGGTCGAACTGGCCGTCGCCGGTGCCCTTGCTTCCAAAGCTGCTGGCGTAAGTGCCGGAAGGCAGATAAATCTTGACCACATTGGCTTTTCCATCGACCACATAGACATTCCCATAAGTGGGGTCCGGGTCAATGGCGATATCGGTAGGCTGCTGGAATTCGCCTTTGCCGATGCCGAGGCTGCCAATAAGCTGCCAGGCCGAGTTGTAAATATTGACACTGCCCGTGCCCTGCTCGCCGACATAGATGTTTCCAGTCGGTCCGACTTCGATGGCGAAGGGAATGCTGAAACCGTGCTTGAGCCCGGTAACTTTACCCGCCGCATCACTGATGGTGATGGTTCCGGCCCGGGGGTCGGTTAGCAGGGTTTCCCCCGATTTGCCCAAAGCGATGCGCGCCGGGGCGCCATGCGGCACCCGAAGGCTCCCCACCACCGCCGCAGTGGGTGCTGAAGCCCCACCCCCAGGGGTGGACTGGGCCGAAGCACCAGTCTGGGTCAGTACACAGGTGGCCGCCAAAATCCCCAACACGCTCAGTATTGCCCAAGTCCTGTTCACAGATCCACTCCTAGTAGATGTCATGAATACACGTTAGTTCCCTACCGTCTCGGGACTATGATCAAAAAGTAACCCAAAAAGTTACGCGTCATTCTACATACTGAAGTGAAACTGCACGTCCGTGAAAAACCCGTATTTTATCGCCGATGCGACGCGGGAAATTACGCAGATCCCACAGGAATCAATAAAAACGTGCTGTTGTCGCGCATTTAACTCGCAAAAACACCCGGATACACGCTCGTTCACCTGTCTTGCAGACGAGTGAGGCCCGTATAGACTGCACAAGGTTTCCCGTAGTGGCTTAACGGGATTCCATATCCGGCATTTGGCCGCGCAATTCGGCCATTTGATCTTTGAGGTAGGAATGTTCCATGAGGAGTTTCATCAGCGACTTCATGAACTCCTGTTTCCAGGGGGGCATGGTCTTGATGCTTTTCATCTTGTTTCCGTAGAATTCGCGGAAACCGCGCAGGAGATTTCTTTTCACATCGTCAAGGGTCATGGCGTCCGGCTTAATCACCGGCTCCACCAGGTTGTACTTGCGGTAGTCCCACACGGCGATGTGGTCCTTGACCTCTTCAAAGAGGTCCGCGTAGGGCCAGGGCGTGATCGCCAGGAAGAAGGCCATGTCGGGGTCGTAAAATTTGGCCAGCTCTATCGTGCGGCTCATGTCCTCTTCCGTTTCGTTCGGCATTCCCATCACAAAAGAGGTCTCAGACACGATGTCGTGGGCATTGATCAGTTCGATGGAGCGCTTGCCCTCCTCCACCTTGGCGTCTTTCTTGAAAAGGTCCAGGGTGGCCTGGTTCACCGACTCGACGCCCACATAGATGTGTTCGATCCCGGCGCGCCGGTACTTGGGCAGCAGGGCCTCGTCGCGCAGAATGTCATCGACCCGGGTTTCCAGCAACAGCGAGGTGCCCACCTCGCGCTCGATCAGCAAATCCAGAATCTTTTCCCACCGCTCGGCGTCGTAGGAGGGAATTTCATCGGCGATCATGGCCACGTCCACCCCGTGGCGGTCGCGCAGCAGTTCAAGTTCTCCGACGAACTTCTCGGCGGACACGCCGCGCCACGATTCTTTCCAGAAAAGGCGCTGCGAGCAGAAACGGCAGTGCTGTTTGCAGCCACGCGAAGAGGAAACGACCGCCAGCGTGGAGCCCGGTTTGGGCCGGTAGCTGTATTCGTTCCAGGCAACGAGGTCCCAGGCCGGTTCAAGCGCGTCCAAATCGGTGATGAAGCCCTGGCCCGGCGTGGCCACCACGCGGCCATCCTGGCGGAAGGCGATGCCCGAAACCAGGTTCAGGTCCGCTTTGGCCCGCCAGGCATTCATCAGCTCCACCGCGGCGATTTCACCCTCGCCCCGGACGATAATGTCCACTTCGGGGAATTTCCCGAGTATTTCGTCATACATGAAGGTCGGGTGGGAATTCCCTAGGACGGTCAGCACTTCGGGGAATTCCTCTTTCGCAACGCGGCACACCTCGATGCCGTCCAGCACCGTTGCCGTGATGCACGAGACAAACACGGCGTCGGGCTGTTCCCGCCGCACCGTTTCCCGTACCTGTTCCAGCGTGTCAAAACGGGTCATCGCATCGTAGAGCACGACGCCGAAGCCCGCCTTGCGCAGCGCGCCCGCGACATACACCAGCCCCAAAGGCATCCAGGAGCCGGCCGATTCCACCACACCGGAGTGGTAGGGGGGGGTGACAAGAAGAATCTCAGGATGAAGTGCGTTCATGGGTGCCTCTTACTGGAAATATGCTGAATGTAGCGATGGAAAAACAAAGGGGAAAATGAGAATGGTCAGGACGGACACAACAAAACAGGCCAGCGTGCCCAGGGCCGTGGCCCGGGGATTGAGCCTGAAAAACAGTTTTACGTGGATGAGCGTTCCGTAGCAAAGCCACGTAATCAGCGACCACGTTTCGATCGGGTCCCATCCCCAGTACCGCCCCCACGACTGGTTGGCCCAAATGGCTCCGGCACCGATGGTGGTGGTCCAAAAGACGAACCCAAAACCGATGAAACGAATCGTGTAGGCCTCGATGGCCGGTGTGTTCGGCAGCCGCTCCAGCAGCTTGATGGTCGATCCGTTGAGCCGCAGCAGCAGCATGATAGCCGAGGCCGCAGAAAGGAGGAAGGAGGCCGCGGCGATTTTCGCGAAGAACAGGTGATAGACCAGCCACATGGACCGCAGCGTCGGTGGAAGGTTGCCCGCGTCGGGACTGGAAAAGAGCCCGACACCCATGGTCAAGATTGCGGCAGGCAGGCCCACCAGCGCCAGCGGCGCAAGGTTCCGGCGGAAAGCGACGAGGAGCAGCAGCATCGCAACCGCGATCCACGCATCGGAAGAAAGCACCTCGTACTTCAGCAGGTACGGCCCATGACCGACCGTCACCCAGCGGATGCCCAGCGCGATGGAATGGGGGACCAAACCGGCCGCCGCAGCCCACAGTGCCCAGGGAACAAGCTTGGGATGGTCAAAGATAAGTGCGTAGGTCAGCAGCGCCGTGCCGATGATGTACAGCCCCACGGCCGCCCAATGCAGCGATGCCTCGTAGACAAAGGAACTCACGGATGTGCTTCTCCTTCGCCGGCTGGAAGAGTCATCATCTTGTGCGCCTTGTCCCTGTCCATTTCCCACGGCACCGTCTTGCGTCCAATTTCCGGTGGCGCGTTGAACTTGGTCTCGGCCACCATCCACTGCCCGTCAAATTTTCTAAAAATATAGAGCATCTCGTAAGAATCTGTAGACTCCTCGCCAACCTGCGCGCCCGACCCAACCTTCAGGTCGCGGTAATGCCATTTTTCCTTCGTGTGAATCAGCAATTCATCGCCCACCCGCTCAACCTTGGTCAATTCAAGCGAGGTCAACTGGGCGTCCAGCGAGATGCCCATGTCCAGCCGCGCCCCGATTAATCCGGTCAGGCGGTTGCCTTCCGTTGTGTTCATGCCGACCACCGAGTCGATCAGCTTGATGTCGCAGCGCCGGTAAGCCTCGCACACGATCCGGTTAAACTGCTCAACAAGGCTTCGCGCCTCGTCGGGTTCCACCTTGCGAAACTTGGGCGCCACAACAAAAAAGATCGTGGCGGCTGCCGCAGCAACCGCGCCCAGCACAAAAAGAACAATAATAAGACGGCGCATATTCATGCCTCACCCCCCTGTGTCCGAACAAGATTAGCGAAACGCTCCTCGTACAGCGGGGCGAGACGCTGCGCCGTCAGCGCAACGACGATCCGTTCGGTGTCTCCGGCGGGTGTTGTCAATACCAATGTCTCCACTCTGACCACGCCAAATATGATAACGGAACCCAACAGCACGAGACAAAAGCCCGCGTAGACAAGCGGCAGGGAAGAGTCGCGGCTGCCGAAGAGGCGCATCCAGTAGGGAATGCTGCGGAGCTTCAGGCGGGTGCCGTCGGGCAGCACCACCGACTGTTTGATGTTCATGGCGCCCGAATAGACAAGTTCATCGCCGCGCATGACCCGGACATCCACCGCCGTCGGCCGCTTGCCGGCACTGTCGATCTGGGCGTGCATCTTCACCCGCATCCCGCCATGCGGGGCGGAACTGCCCTTGAAGACACCTTTGTCCGGACCACTCATCAGCACGGCCTCACAAACTGTTCCTCCGTGCCCGTCCGGCCATTCGATCATGCCGGCGGGGCCGAAGTTGGACGCCACATAAAGCCGCGTCCCGTCGCATACAACGCCGCTGTTCACGGCGATCTCCATCTCATTCATCCTGTTCGGACCCTGCGAGGAAAACTTGCCGGCCAGCCCCATAAGACTGCCGTCCGGATACAGCGCCGGACTTACGCTTTCCAGCGTCAGCGGGTCACGCAGGGCTATCGGCCCCGCCCAATAACCGGGCCATTGCGCGTTCCAGGCAGCGGGGCCGGGGGGGAGCGCCTCGCCCACCACCAGGTCCACTGCGGCGGACGACCCGAACAGGGCGCGCGCCAGCCCGGCGGCCACCACCAGGAGAAGTCCAACATGAAACACGGGTGAACCGGTCACCGCAATGCGTCCGCTGGTCCGAATCTCCACCGTCGGCGCGGTTCCGGCCGGGGACGAGGCCCGTGCGGGCCGCTCAAACTCGGCGCGAAAAGGGGCGGAACGAAAGTGTTCCGCCGTGGGCACCCGGGACCATGCTTTCGGAAGTCTGCGAAGCTGACCGTAGACCACCTGGGTCAAAGAAGCCCCGGCAAGGCCCAGCGGAATCAGAAACCAAAGACTGCCGATAAGATTGTCAAAGCCCAACGCCCGGCACACCGCAACCACCATCGGGTGGTTCTGCCGGAGACTCACAAAATCAACAAGCAGCGGCAGGGTCACCCCCGCACCGGAGACGAACCCTACCGCTGCAATTTCACCTACGATCACCTTCGGGCGGCGCAGTAACTGAGTCACATTCCATTTCATGTGCGCTCAATTATAGCACTGCCCGAAAGTTCAAAGCTCTTACCACTTCTCGCCCGTGGCGGTTCCCGAGTGGGCGCCCTGGTTGCCTGTCACCTTGCAACTGCCGCCGGCATAGCCGCCTTCGGCGGCCTTGGTGAACAGCACCACGTGCACATTGCTCAGGTCGTTGTTGTACGCATAGCGCGCGGGCATGCCCGGGGTCTGCGTGGCGATCAGGCGCGACACCTTGCCGCCGTGCGGGATGACGATGTGGCAGTAGTAGCAGGGCCAGCCCTTGTGCGGCGAGTCCTCGTGTCCGCCGTTCACGCCCTCTTCGTGGCAGTTGGCGCACCAGCTCTCATCGAAGTCCTGCAGCGGAATGTTGGGCCAGTTGGCGGAATTCGCGCCGCGGAGCATGAACTGGGCCGCCGAACCGTGGGGACCCTGCGCCGCGCCTGCGCCGACCGCGTCGGTGTTGTGGCAGTCCGAGCACATCATCGTCTGGTTGCCCACGTTGACGTCCCAGGGGGCCTTCATCTGCGTGGCGAGGAGTGCCTTGGGCGCCAGCGAGTTCGGGAAATTGTTCAGGCTGGTCACAATCGGGTGGCCCGACAGGTTGTTCGGGTTGAACTCCTGCGAAAGGTCCGTCGCGGCCGTCAGCGCGTAGGCCTGGTTTGGCGTGGCCGAACCGGCATAGGCCGGCGTGATCGTAAGCGTGGTCGGGTTCTCGACCGAAGCCACCTTGTACGTTTCGGTTTCACTGTTGGCGCGAATCCACATGCCCGCCTTGGTGCCGAACTTGACGGTGTAGAGGCCGGGACCGGATGTTCCGGTAAACTTCGGCGCAATGGTCATGCTCGTCGCACTGGGCACGTCCACCACCGTGTAGCTTGTCGTGTCGCCCACGCGCTGAATCGTTCCGCCAGCCAGCATCATCGACCAGATGGTCGCGCCATAGTTGATGGTGTAGGCCTTGCCCGATGCCGTCGCCCCCGCGTAAGCCGGGGAGATGGTGATGCTTGTGCCGCTGCCAAGGGCCGTTACCGTGTACAGGGTGGAGTCGCCGGTCACCAGGAAGCGTCCGCCCACGTGCGCGGCAACCCAGACGGTGCCGGTGCCGGTAACGGTTGCGCTGCCGTTGGTCACCGCAACCGTGCCGGTGGCGTAGGTCGATGCCGTTGTCCCGGCACCCGTGACGGTTGCGCTGCCGTTGGTGAAGGTGGCCGTGCCCGTGTTGTAGATCTTGCAGAAGGGTTCTGCGCCGTAGGTGGCCTGCGAACCGGCGCTCAGGATGTCCGAGCGCCCGCTGTTGATGGTGTAGGCGCCCGCCGCGGTGGTTCCCGCGTAGGGCCGGTCAAGCGTGAGGTGCGTCGCATCCGCAACGCCCGCAATGGTGTAAGCAACCGGGTCGCCGTTGAGCTGGATGGCGCCGCCCAGAAGCGGTGCGGTCCACGTTGCGCCGGTCCCCGTTACGGTTGTGCTGCCGTTGGTGAAGGCCGCCGTGCCGAGGCTGTACACGCCCATGGTCAGTGTGCAGGAACCCGATGCGGCGCCCACATAGGCCGGATAGATGACCAGGTGCGTGGCGTCTGTCCAGTTCACTATCGTGTAGACGTTCGGGTCACCCACCATCTGGAACGCTCCGCCGACAACCATCGCGTTCCACACGGTGCCGGTGCCCGTCACCGTCGTGCTTCCGTTGGTGCACACCGCCGTGCCGCCGTTGATGAATCCGGGCACGATGGCGTAGGCCAGCGTCGAGCCAGTCGTTCCGCCATAGGCGGGGGAGATCGTTATGCTCGTGGCGCTCGTGAAAGCGGTGATAGTGTAGGCTGTCGTGTCGCCCGCGCGCTGGAACAGGCCGCCCACCATGCCCAGGGCGAAGGTGGTGCCGGTCCCCGTGACGGTTGCGGAGCCGTTTGTGACGGCCACCGTGCCTGGAGTGAACTGCCAGGCGGTGAGCGTGTAGGCTCCGGAAGCGGTGGTTCCCGCATAGGCCGGAGAAATGGTGATGCTGGTGGCGCTCGGACGGGCCACAACCGTGTAGACCTGGGAGTCGCCGGTGCGCTGGAACAAGCTTCCCACGTAGGAAGTCGTCCAAGTCGTACCCGTGCCGGTGACGGTTGCACTTCCGTTCGTGACGGCCGCGGTTCCCGTGTTGTATGTCTTGTTCGAAATGGTGAAACCGAGCCCGGAGGCGGTGGCGCCTCCGTAGACAGGTGAAATGGTGATGGTTGTCGCGTTGGTAAACGCGGTGACCGTGTACGCGGTGGTGTCGCCCGCCACCACGAAGAGGCCGCCCACATGCGTTGCAGCAAAGGTGGTGCCCGTGCCCGTCACTGTTGCGCCGCCGCTTGTCACGGCAACTGTTCCGGTGCTGTATGACATGGGCGCAAGGGTGAACTGCGCCGCCGCGCCGGTCGTGCCCGCATAGGCCGGGGCAATCGTGACGTGCGAGGAGTCGGTGAACGCGGAAATTCTGTACACCGCCGTTTCACCTGTGCGCTGAATCAGCGCGCCGACATGCCCGGGAACCCAGAGGGTGCCGTTGCCCGTGAGGGCCGTGCTGCCGTTCGTAAAGTCCGCCGTTCCCATGCTGTACACGCCCACCGGAATGCTATAGGAAAGGCCGGAGGCGGTGGCCCCCGCGTAGGCCGGGGTGATGCTAAGGCTCGTCCCGCCGCTGACCGCAGTCACCGTGTAGACCGTCGTGGATCCGTCGCCGATTTGCACCAGTCCGCCCACCAGCCCGGCGGTCCAGGCAGTGCCCGTTCCGGTGATGCTCGTGCTGCCGTTGGTGACGTCCACCGTGCCGGTGGCGTAGGGCGTGGTGGTGGTGATCGTGAAGCCCTGGTTGGAAATCGAGGCGCCCGCATAGACCGGCGATATCGAAATACTCGTCGGGCTGTTGAACGCGGTCACGCGGTAGACGGCCGAGTCGCCCAACCGCTGGAAGAGCCCGCCCACCACGCTCTCGTTCCACGCGGTGCCCGTGCCGGCCACATTTTCGCTGCCGTTCGCCAGCGCCACGGCGCCGACGTTGAACGTCACCGGCGTGCCGCCGGACGTCACCTGGGTGCTGGCATTGGTGAAGGTCGCCGTGTTGGCCAATTCGGTGTAGGTGGTCGAATCACTGGGTGCCCAAATGCTGTAACGGGCAGCGGAACCGGTCGCTCCGGCGTACGGCACTTCAAGCGTCAGGGTCGTGGCGCTCTGCACTGAATCAATCACGTATTCCTGCAGGTCGCCCTGGCGCCACATCAGCGAACCCACAAGGTTTGAGGTCCAAGCGGTGCCCGTGCCGGTTACGATCCGGCTGTTGGCCGTGAAGTTGGCACCCTTGCCGGACGTGGCGGCTTCGTAAAGGGCCGTAAGGCGCGGACCGGGCGTCTGAATCGAGTAGCTGGCACCCGAGGCCGTTGTGCCGGAGTAGGCGTTGTTCAGGCGCAGGTGTGTCGCGTCCGTCACGGCGGTCACAATGTAGAATGCCGTGTCGCCCGTGTGGAAGAGCGTCGAACCCACGAGCGCACTGGTCCAGGCAGTGCCCGAACCCACGACATTTGTGTCGCCGTTGGTCAAAGTCACCGTGCCGGCGCTGGTTGTCGGGAAGCTGTTCGCCGTGTGGCACTGGAGGCACACCTGGTATTCATAGGTGGCGCCGGTCGCCTTGGTGATGGGGGTGAAGTGGTTCGCGGGCACCGGAAGGAAATTGCCCACGCCCGTGAAGTCCACCGCAAGGCCCGGGGCACCCTGGAGCGGATTGGGAACATTGTGGCGGTTCGCGTCGGCCGTGGCGTTGTAATCATGCGCGCCGGACTGGGCCTTGTGCACATTGTGGCAGCTCGGGCAGCCCACTTCGCGTCCCGGCACCTGCTCGGAGGTCTTCACCGGGTGGTGAATCGTCTCGGCGTATTCATCCTTGACGTTCTTGGTGGACGGTCCGTCCGCATCATGGCAGGTGTAGCAAAGCGTCTCGTCGCCCTGCGGATCGTTATTCGTCCGCTCAACCAGGAGCTTGGCAAAGTCCGTGGCGGGGGCAAGGTTGTCCGGCCAGCCGTGGGGCTGGTGGCAGTTCACGCAGGTGCCCTTCTTCGAGGTGTCCGTAATCTGCGGGAAGGTGGAGCCGTACTGGCCGCCCGGCCAAAGGACGCCGGAAGTGGGGCTGAAGTGCGCCGCCGTGGTGGTGTTGCAGTTGGTGTGGCAGTCGGTGCAGAGGGAGTTGGCATCGCCAACGCGGAGCAGCGACCCGTCCGTGGAGGTCGCGTAGTGCGGTTCATGGCAGGTCAGGCAGACAACCTTGCCCGTCGCATCGAGGGGAAGATTGGTCGGGGCTTTGAATTCGCCGCCGGGAACCGCAACGCCGACCGGGTGCGAGCCGTCACTCGCATGGGTGACGTTTCTCGCGCGGTGGCAGTCCACGCACATCTGGTTGATGTTGTTGGCCGTCCGCTGATAGTGCCGACCCTCGCCCGAACCCGCGCCGGTGTAGGCCGGTGCCGTCGGGTCAAAGGGCGCCAGCCCCTGCTCGTGCTGGTCGTGGCAGGTGGAGCACATCATCAGGCCTTTTTCCAGGTGGTTGGCCAGTGTCGCGTCCAACGGCGCGGCGATGTCGGGGCGCACCGCAATCTGCCACTTGTCATTCAGTGCAAAGGAGGGGGCAGGGGTGCCGTCCGTAAAGGTCAGGGTGATGCCCTCGTTCAGGGCAACGTCGGTGCCCGTGACAAGGCCCGTGCCGCTGCCGCCCAGCGTGTCCGTCCAGGAGAAGGCGGCCACGCCGACATTACCGCCGGTCGTGATCGTGATGGTATAGGTCTTGGCATAGTGCCCGGTCAGCGCGCCGCCGGGGGTGAGGGTGCCCGTCGAGGTGACGGCGCCAACAGCCTCAGCGTGGCCTCCGGGACCGGAATCCCAGCGGTGCGAGGTGCCGCTGGCGGTCTGGCCGCTGGCAAGCCCCACGCGCGGGCAGGCCTGGTCGGCGTCCGCAAAAGGTTTGCCCGCCGCAGATCCGCCCGCCATGTGGCACGATTCGCACAGGTTGGCATTGCCGGCCACGGCCGTCAATGAACCGCCCGGCGCGCCGTGCAGCATGTGGCAGCGCAGACAATCGTCCGAGCCGTTGGCTGCATCATAGTGGGGCGGATCGAAAGCATGTGCGCCCTGCGCCGCCGCCAAACAGACGGCCACAACGCAAAGCATCATGCCGAGCGAGCGTCCCCGCCAGGCCGGTGCCGACTTCGCCCGGCAGTGGGTCATGGAGCCCGCCATGCCCGTCAGTACGCCCAAGACGGAAGCCCAACGAATGGTATTCGCCGACGTCACGCCAACACTGATGATTGAAGAGGACTTGATCCTGCTCACGCATGGACTCCTAGCGCGGACTGACGCTGGAATGTGGCTTCCCGGCCATGCCTTCCATGCCGCCCGCTTCTTTTGAATGCGACATCCACCGCAACACACTATGCCCGACTATAAAAAACTCCTGCACGCAAACCACGTGCGAGAATTGCTCGCCCCAACTAACCAGTAAAGCCCTGGTCCCGTCGAACTTCTTGCGCTGAAAAAGGTTCGTTGCGCGGCGTTTTGCCGCGCAACGGCCTCAAATTACATATTGTGGCAGGTCAAACACAGGGCGCTGGCGTCATTCGACTTCCACAGCGACAGTGTCTTGACTGTGGAACTGCTGGTATGGCAACCCACGCAGCCCGCCGTGTTGCGGGCCACATGCACATCGTGGCACGACGTGCACTCCAACTGGCCGCTGCGCAGCAGGTCCGTTGCAATCGTTCCGCCAAGACCGGAAGGCGCGGTCGCC